>JAFDZU010000001.1 GCA_018266765.1 Bacteroidota bacterium | reverse complement strand
CAGTTTAGGTCGTCGGCGATGTTGGTTATGAGTGGAGCTACTCCGTATAACAAGCGTGAGTTAGCTTCGCTATTAATTTCCTCCTCCAGTATTTTAGTCGAAATTACGATTTTTAGAAATAGTGTGCAAATGTTTTTTTGTGTGATTGAATATTTACTGTAAATGCGTATGTTTCCTATTGATGGTTGTGTGGTCTTTGGAGGTGGGGGGAATGATGAAAGCCGATTATTAAATCGTTTAGTCGGGGGATTCTTTTTTCCCGTAGGGAATAAATATCGGTAGGAAATTGTACCTCGGTCTGAATTCAAGCCCTGTAGGGGCGGAACAATTCAAAGGAGATATGACGTTCCTAACGGAATTCTTGGGAAGCGAAGCGGTGGCATTGTTTTCTACCGATATTGTGCCCCTGACGGGGCTGATGGTGTTGGTTTCGTGCTTTGTTTGTTTCTTATAGACTTTTTTATGAGTATGCTATTGAAAGGTAGTTATAATTATTTGTTTGACTCGGAATTAATATAATATTTTCAAACAGAGTTTTACCTCTTGATTTGCAATTGTCGATGAATCATAATCAATTTTTAGTTTTAATTCATCTATCAATCTTAATTGTAGTGTTGATTGCTCGTAAATTGAAAAATATTCTATTTCAGAGTGTTTATTTTTTAAACAATAAACTCTATCTGAATAAACCTCACCTCCAATTATATCTTTAGAAACAATATCGGAATACAAAAGCATATTAATAAAGTTGTAAAACTTGTATTTGAAGTAACTGCTCTCATCTTTTTCATCAACTAATTTAACTTTGTATTTTGAATTTATATATTGGTCGAAAGTACTTATTTTATTGATAAAAACTTCGAGAACTACATCAGCTAAAATATTTGAAAATACACTATCAACAAATGTCAAATTTAATTGCTGATTTAGATTTTCAAGTCTTTGAAACAAAAGTTGTTGTTTAAAGCTAAAATTTGAAAACTGATTTATAGAATACGCATCATTGATTCTAAAAATAAAACAGTATTCAGCAATAGTTTTATTGTTTAAAGTTATAAAAGTTGATTTTCTTTCTTCTAATAGAGTTGTCATCTTGATTTTTACTTAATAAAAATTTTAGAGTTATGATATTCTAAAAATTCTTTGTTCGGAAAATATCTTTCAGGCATTGTGATTTTTAATCCTTCAAATTCTTTGAAAAACTTTTTTATTATTTCTTCTTTTTGAAAATCTAAAATCGCTTTTGAAAGTTTGACTTTGTAATCAGTTGTTACCGTTATGAGCCCTTCGTCAAAAGCTTTGTCATGAATTGAATTTAGACACAATCCATTTTCAGGATTTAACCTGTTTTTACTATCATCAGCCCAAGGAACGATATGACTTGCAATCAATAGTTTAGAAATTCCTAAACCTGTGATGCAACACTTTCCATTATAAATTCCTAGAATACTATCTCTAAAGAAACTTTGATTAACTCTTGTTTTAATTAGTCTGATTTTTTCTTTACCTTCTGGAATCTCTTCAGTTTTTAATTCTATTATTTCTTCAATTTCTTTGTTTGATAATTTTGCAACGATTACTGTGCTTTCAAAAGCTAGTTTTTCTCTATCGTTAGAAAACTCATTCCAAATTTCTCTATCTAAATTAGAAGCTCCACTCAATCCAACTATTCCTCTTCGAGCCAATTCTGGGTCTAAACTTCCAAAGTTTCCAATTTTCATTTTTACAGAATTAATTCCTCTGCCAATTATTTTAGCAACACGAATAATTTCTTCGTTTGAATTGTTTGCCTTATTGAAGGGAACACTGAAATAAGTTCTCAATGTAACAATGGTTTGGTCTCTTGTCCAATTATCTCTTGGCATATAATTGTTAAATTAATTTATTCTGGTTAATGAGAAATTCACGACCCTTTAAATAGAGTGACTACAAACTAAATTGATATTTTTTGCCGTCAATTTCTTCAATACTTATTTTTGGAGTTAACTTCATTTATCGAAATTTCTATTGAATTAATACATTGTTTCAAATTAGATTTGATTTCTTTTCCCCAGAATCGGAGAATCTTCCATCCTTGATTTGTCAATTGCAAATTTACTTCTTTATCTCGTTCTATATTGCGTTCTATTTTAGAGTGCCAGAATTCAACATTAGATTTGTGGTCAGATTTTCGTATTTCCCAATCTTTGCCATGCCAAAATTCACTATCAACAAATATAGCAATTTTCATTTTTTTGAATGTTAAGTCAGGTTTCCCGAACACAGAAGCATCATTTTTTCTGTAACGATAACCCTTTTTCCATAATTCTTTTGCTAACATAGTTTCAATTGCCGAGCCACTACTTTTGACGGCTTGCATATTCTTGCGGCGTTGTTCTTTGGTTAGTTTATCCATTGTGCGTAGGGTTTGATGTTGTTAACGGATTCAGCGAAACTACGGATAATCTCTGAAAAGGGCAACAAGAAAAAGGCGCGTCAGATTGAATGTGGCTTTTTATAGTTTTTCTTGCCTTTATATTATAGTTGCCTTTTTAGTTATTCTTACTTTCTCACTGTTCTTTATTCGGTTCATCTTTAATTTGTTTCTTTGCCATCCGAGAGAAAAGCTTTCGAAGCATATCCACCGAATCAATTTGCGGGCTGTCATCGGGAAATTCCTCAGCAAGCCAAAGCGAAAATATCAAAGGAACTTGTCGGACATAGTTTGAATGCAAGGGTTCATCAAGTTGTGCCGCCGCAACAGAAATAGAATTGGGTAACGGCATAACATCTATCATACCCTTTTGTGGATTACTGCAATTAATAGCCGGCGAAGTAACTAAATATTCTCTGCATGCCATCGGACGGTTATGATGAATCGAGCAGGATTCATTTTCTAAAAATGGACAAGCAATGCCAAGAGCAAAATATTTTTCACCCAACTCTCGAAGCTCTTCTGAGGTTAATTCATTTATATCTTCTAATAATTCCAACAATTCAGCTTTATCAAGTTTATTAATAGCTTTTTCAAACTGTTGCTGTATCTTGTTACGATTCTTCTTGGGCATAATCATTAATGCCTCGTACAGCAGATAAACTTCACTTTCGGTTATTGGAACTAATTGCCGACAGCATGCACCACAGCCCTTTTTGCAAGAGATAGTTTTACCTTCCTTTATACTTTTTTCCACTGCAAAATCAACGAACAAATCTGTTAGCGGATGTAAAACAGTTAGAAATTCAATTTTATGAATAGGTTCTGTTTTGACCGGAATATCAACTTTAAACTTTTGGTCGAAAACCATGAATTCAACCGAAACATTTGTGAGTTCTTGCATGAGGATAAGAGAGTTGTTGTTAGAGGTTTTAATTAAAAAGGGCGATTTCTAAGTAATAGAAACCGCCCTAATGGATTATCAGTTCCGATTAAGATTATTTTGCAATAACTAAAGGAAGAGTTAACATTTTTGTTCCGGTTTTGAGACGGTAGAAATACATACCGTTTTCAACGTTTGTTGCATTCCAGATAAATTGATGATTTCCCGTTTCAAGCATTGAATTTGTAAGCACACCAACGGTTTGTCCGAGTGCATTTACTATGGAAAGGGAAGTTTGAGCACTATTTGGCAGTTCAAAAGAAATCATTACTTCTTTGCTTGCAGGATTCGGAGTCGCTTTTACTTTGAATTGCGATGCAAGAATATCATCATCAACACCTGTCGTTGTTATTTTTGCTTTGCGAATTGGACTAAACTCACCCCAACCTGCAGCATTACTTTGTCGAACTCTCCAATAGTGCTGAACACCTGCTTCGAGTGAAGTAATTACTTTGAATGTATCAGTCGTAGTTGTATCCTGAATGACAATATTCTTCATTTGTGGGTCAGTAGCAATTTCAAACCAATAAGCAACTACATTTTGTGGGTCTTTTTCATACCAACCAAATGTAATTTTAGGATTTTTGGTTGTATATTCATCGGCAGGATATGCTAATTGAACTTGAGCCGGTAATTGTAATGGCATAAATTCACGTTCATCTGTAAAATCACCCCATAATTCACTGTTTTTAGCCGCAACATGCCAATAATACGTTTTTTCATATTGTAAATTACGGAATGTATAGAACGTATCAGTTAGATTACTATCAACCAAAATAGTAGTAAAGAAATTATCCATATCAGATAATTCAATCCAATATTTGGTAACGCTAGCATCTCCTTTTTTCCAAACACATTTGAGAGTATCAGAATTAATTACAGAAAGATATGGCGAAATAATTTCAACTCTTTTTGGAACAATTAGAATTGAGAAGTCATTAGGTTCTGTAAAATCACCCCAACCTGCACTTGTTTTTGCTTTTGCTCTCCAATAATAAACTGTGCCGTTTTTCAAATCAGAAACTGTGATTGTAGTATCTGTTAAATCTTGATTGCTCACAACCGGATTTGTGAAATCACTGTTATCAGCAAGTTCGAACCAATAACCCAATATAGTTCCCGGGCTTTTATACCATTTGAAAGTTACTGTTTTATTTGCAATTGTTTCTCCCGGAAGTGGAGAAGTGAGCGATACTTGTCCGGGCAGGGGAGAAGTAAAATCAACTTTAACATTTTCACCTTGGATATTCACATTTTTGGTGACGGTAGCACCAAGTCCACCACCTGATGCCTCGATTGTTACAGTTCCGGTAACTCCTTGAACAGGAATTGCATATCCACCTGAAGCTGAAGTAACGGCATAATACGAACCTTTTGAAGGGGTAATAGTAACTCCTTGAAGTCCTTCACCGGGATCATAAAATCCGTTGTTATTATTGTCTTTATAAGCGACCCCAACAATAAAATTAATTCCACGATTTCCGAAATCTTCTGTAATAGCATATCTGCCGGAATGTTGAGTAATTCCGATGCCGATTTCACGATAAACGCCACCGTCAAAATTCATGATATTTCTGCGATGACCTAACGTTTTTTGATTTTCAACACCCCAATCAACTTGAAAACCAGCATGTCCATACCATAGGTTTATCGCATCTTTAAAGATGTTTTCACCTGCCAAGCTCCAACCTGTATAACCGGCGGCATTCATTCTATCAAATGGAGAAGAACCATTCATTCCTGTATGATCTTGAATTCCTGTTTGAACCATCCAATCTGAATGACCGCGTGCGGCTAAAATTAATTTCTCATGGAAAGCGAGTGGAGGTCTCACCGGATAGCTAGCAAATTCTGATTTGATTTGAGCAAGTGAAATTCCATTTTGGCTAATTGCAAACTGCAAATCTTGGTCTTTGGAATTGGCAATTCTTTCGCCTTCTGCTTTAGGGTCAGCGCGAGCGCGGTTTATTAGTTCCAAAATATATTGTTCACCATTTGTCGGATCGCCGTGCGAGTATTTTGTACCGGCTGTAGCCGATAGTACATTTGCAGATTTAGTTGTTGAGGAACTTTCAATTCCTTTTATCATTTCCGGTGGGTTCGGCTGTGGAAATGGAATTTGTTTTGTTGTAACTCCATCTGTCTTAGCAGACAAAGGAAGTTTATTGATAGGAATAGTATGGTTTGTTATTGGTTTAGAAGGTCTTTTCTGAGCAATATAAACAGACGTTTTTGTTGGTTGTTCATGTGAATTATTACCAAAGCCAGCGTGTAGTGGCATTGCGATAATTACAGATGCAATAAACAGTACAGATAATTGAGTCAATTTTTTCATGATAGAGAATCCTCGTGGATAGTAAGTAAACAAATTGTTTTATAATTAATAGAATGCAATTTACGAAAAATTAGCAAATTACCCGAATACTGATTTCCATAATACTTTTTCTTCTTCTGTTGGAATGTAATTCCTTCTTTTCATTACAATTTCAGCTACAGATATAGCTTTATCTAATTGATACCTAGGTGAATCTGGCAAACCACCCCAATTGAAGGATGAAATTGCCTGCGGAAAGAAACCTCCGCCGACAATATTAGCAAATATTCCGGTTATTGTTCCTGTGGTAAACATTGTATTAATTCCAGCTTTAGTATGGTCACCACATAATAAACCAAGAAACATTTGACCGGTATTAATCTGTTTGTTATTGAGCTTCACTGAAACAGTACCATACGTATTCTTCAGATTTGAAGTGTTGCAATCAGCACCAAGATTAACCCATTCACCGAGATACGAATTACCCAAAAATCCATCGTGCTGTTTACTGGAATACGCATGTATAATAGATGTATCTATTTCACCTCCAACTTTACAGAATTCTCCGATACTTGTATTTCCGTAAAGTTTAGCACCAATTTTTACAATAGAACTATCTCCTATGTAGCAAGGCCCAATGATTGTTGATTGAGGCATAATACAAACAGAATTACCTATTATAATAGCGCCATTAGTTGCATCTATAACAACATTAGGAGCGATTGAGATATTTTTACCGCTGAAGACCATATCTGGATTTTCAATAAAAACACCTAAAAGGGGGCTGCTTCTTATTGGTTCAAAACCGGTAAATAAATCTGAATCATCATTAATTGAATTACCATTATGATGGATTGCATCCCAAAGGTATGTAATTATATGTGCTTCAACTTCTCGAGAAACAGTATTCTTTAATGCCGGATGGAGCAAATAATCTTCAAAAAAAGGGGATTCAGGTTGAAATTCTTGATCTTGTGTTTTAAGTAAATGTTCTGGAATATAACATGCAACAACTTCCGTATTTGATGTGAAAGTTATAGATTGATCAGGTGTATAATTTATTGCTTGATTTATAATAAATGCTAACGTTTTAGTAACTAAAAGTCCACCATGAATTATGAGTAAGTTTCCGATTGGATGGTGGTAATCTAACGAGAATCGAGAAGAGAAAGATCGGATATGTGCGCCTCTACCACTAAATGTAATAGGAGAATCTGAAAATCGAGATTGAATTTTTTCAAATAACCGCAGTGCTCCACATCTAATTTCCCAAGAACAATGTAATAAAGAAAACGGGTATAAATTATTTACAGATTTAGGTTCTGCAATTAAAACTGAAAACAACATAATTTAGCAGATTAATTTTCGAATGTAGTTATTAAAATATGATAGTTAATGCACTCCTTAACGTTGGAACACAATTTATATTGATAATATCTTTAATTTGGTTTTAACTGTTTATTTTTACAACGTTTCAGCCTGAATTACTTAGACTTTTGTTTAGGAAACATGATCAAATTACGAAGTGTTTAAATATTGGAAGCCCAAACGTGATTTTAGTACCCTGACCTTCAACACTATCAACACGAAAACTACCTTCATGAAGCTCTACTATCCTTTTAGCAATCGCAAGTCCTAAGCCAACTCCTTGTTGTTCATAGACTAACCTGTCAAATTGTTTGTAAGCTCCTATGTTACGTATTTGCTCAGCACTCATTCCACGACCTTGATCTTCAATTGTAATTATAAAAAAATCTCCTTCGATTTTAGCATCAAGAAATATTTTTTTTCCTACTTCAGAAAAACGTAGGGCATTATCCGCGAGTTCATCGACAATTTTATGGTAATGTTCTGTAGATACATCAATTGTTATTCCTTCTGCAACTTCTCCATAAACTATATCATCCATTCTATTAAATTTCATCGCTTTTGCAGAAACTAAATCGTAGAGTGATGAGCTTGGTTCATCTGTTTTATTTACTCTGGCATTTTCGCGCATAACCGGGTCTGCGAGTAATGATTCTATTTGTACATACCACAGAAAATTTTCAGTAATACGTCTTAGTCGTTGAGCTGATTCTAAGATATCTTGAGTCATTTCTTCGATATTATCTGAAGTAGCAGATTGTGCAATGCTCTTTAGGTAAGACGCAGAACCCATTACTTGGTTTAATACAATTCTGAATTCATGGGGCAGGGCATAGGTTACGTTTCGAGTAACTTCTTCGATTCTTTCGCCGAATCTTCGTTCGAGTTTACTTCGTTTTTCCCATAGTGAATTAACCGCTGCAACAAGTTCGTCGCGTGTATAAGGTTTAACTAAATAATCGTCAGCACCACGGGCCATTCCCTCACGCATATCGGATTTTTCGGCTCGAGCAGTTAAAAATATAAAAGGAGTTGATTCAAATTCTTTGGTAGCTCGTAGCTGATTCAATACACCAAATCCATCAAGTTCGGGCATTGAAATATCACATAATACCATATCAGGAAGAGTAGCCAGTGCAGTTTCTACTCCAATTGAACCATTTGTTGCAGTTATTACATCATACCCTTCAAATCGAAGCAAAAGTGCTGTACTCTCTAAAATATAATCGTGGTCATCTATTATAAGAATTTTTTTCATGTTTGAAGATAAATTGAAATTACTACTTTATCATATAGTAGCAAAGATACACTACTTTAAGATTAAATAGACTTTAAGGTAATGAAATTATCTGATTATATCGCAAAGTTAATCAAATTGGTAGAAATGGAATAATTGATATATATAAATTAATTTTTTTTGGTTATAAATAGTTCGAAAATTAATTTGATATTCAATAGAGTGTTAATAGTAGAGTAAGCAGTAAGAATCAAATTTCAGCAAACTAAACGAGAATAAACTGTCAAATTACTGACTCTGTGTAAAAAAATACACACATTATTTTTAAATAGAATATAGTATTATTCAAAGATAAATTAATAATACTATCGTTTCGTTTTTATTCGGAGTTGCGCATAAATAACACCCCACTCGACTATACCAAACAAAAGCAAGATCAGTAAATAAATAAGAAAAACTATGTGCATAAATTGGAAAATTCTTTTTGTAACTGCATTTTTTTTCGTTTATTGCAATGAAATTTGCATCAAATAAACGGCAGGCAGATTTTCTTTTATAAATAAAGAGCCGGCCAATTCTAATTAGCGTAATGAATCTAAGATTAATTTACGTTCATTTATTACTAGAAAATGATGCTGTTTTCTAACCGTACTTTGAAAATTTGGTTTATTATACTTCCTTTCGCTTTGTTTTGTTCCTTAGGGATTTATTCATGTGGAAACAAACCAAAAATTGATTCGACCCGCACGTTTTATTACAATGAGCCCGACGGGCTTAATACTCTCGACCCTGCTACAACAAGTTATAAAGCCGCAATTTGGGCTGGTACTCAGATTTTTAATGGATTAGTTGAACTTGATTCAACTCTGAATTTTGTTCCATGCTTAGCAAAGTCATGGGAAATAGATTCAGCAGGAATAGAATGGACGTTTCATTTACGAACAGATATTTTATTCCATGAAAACGAATGTTTCGGGACATTGAAAACCCGAAAATTTAATGCAAATGACGTTAAATTTTCGTTTGAAAGAATATGCGATGCACGTGTTAAATCAACAGGTTTATGGATATTTCGTAACCGACTTGTTGGAGCAGATGAATTTAACAAATCTACATCAAATACTATTCCTACAAATGGAATTAACGGCATTGAAGTTATTAACGATTCAACTATTAAATTTCAATTAGAAAAACCATTTGCTCCGCTTTTATCATTGCTGACAATGCCTTACTGTTGGATTATTCCGCATGAGGCTATAGACTATTACAAAACAGACTTCTATAAGCATCCCGTTGGAACGGGAGCATTCATTTTTGATGAATGGAAACCGGATATGTCGCTTTCACTAAAACGAAATCCACATTATTTCAAACTCGATGCTCATGGAAATAAACTTCCATTTCTTGATGGAGTTTACATTACTTTTATACGAAATACAAAAGCTGAATTTTTAGAATTTGAAAAAGAAAAATTAGATTTAATAAGTTCAATTGACCCTTCATTTGTAGATAAAGTATTTACGAAGGAAAGTACGTTAAAACCTGATTATTTTGATTTCAAATTGTTACAAGCCAGCGCACATTCAGTAGAATATTACGGTATTTTACTTGATACGACTGTTGAAGCTACAAAGAATATGCCACTTTCTCGCTCCAAGCTATTACGGCAAGCTTTAAATTATGCAATAGACCGAGAAAGTATTATTAGATTTGTTTTAAAAGGAAAAGGAATTCCTGCTACTTATGGAGTTCTTCCACCCTCAATGCCCGGTTTTTCACCGAGTATTAAAGGGTACCAATATAATCCTGAAAAAGCTCGTCTTCTCCTTGCCCAAGCTGGATTTCCTAATGGTAAAGGACTTCCGGTTTTAACGCTTCAATTAGGTGCTAATGAACGTACGGCTTCGGTTGCCGAAGCAGTTCAACAGCAATGGAAAGATATTGGTGTGAAGCTTGAGCTTCACCAAGTAGATTTCCCTCAACATTTAGATATGGTTCGAAATAGTAAACTTGCTCTATGGAGAACAAGTTGGATAGGTGATTATCCAGACCCTGAAAACTTTTTGGCGTTGTTTTATTCAATAAATCAATCTCCAAAAGGGCCGAACACGACTCATATCCAAAGAAAAGATTTAGATTCTTTATATCAATCAGCTCTTTCGCCTCGAATTGACATTGCGAAGCGATATGAGCTTTACAATCAAATGGAACGTATCATTTTAGATGATGCTCCATGGATATTTTTGTATTATAATGTACATCAAAGATTAGCCCGACCTTCCGTTATCGGACTCCGCCCGGAAGGGATTGACCGTCTTGTCTTAGAGACAGTTGATAAAAAATAACATGGGTAATATCAATTTTCCGTTATCGGCTTTATTGCGCCGCCCGGAATATACAAAAAGCACATTCTCGCATGAGAAAATGCTTTTCATTAAATAACCAGAAGGTGTTTTATTAACAATCGAGGAAATTATGCAAAGAGACATACCCCTCTTACCTTTCTGGCTTAGCTTGGTTCTTATAATTGTTTCCATAGCTTTGCCAACAAGCAGTTTACAAGCTGCATCAAAAAAATATGCGTTGAAATACGCAGTTCATACTTCCAAAGTATCAAAAACAGTTGCTCATAAAAAAAGCAAACGTTCATCGAAAAAAAGCAGAAAGCATACTTCTTGCAACCGCGTAATGGGGAAAAAGCAAGCCCTTACTTTAATTAATAGTAATGGGCAATTAAGTAGATTAGCCGGAATAACTCCGGATGAAGAAATCCCGACAAAAGCAACCAATGATGGTTCTTCTGCCGAGGTTTCTAGTCAAATGAAACTTGTTAATTATGCTGAAACCGCGGATGAAAACCTACCGGATGAAGGCGAAGACCTCGCTGAACTGGAACAAGAAGATAACGTAACAGTAGATATCGAAGCATTCAAAACTCTCTATTTGTCATACATTGACGGTGGTAATTCTTCAGATAATCAAGAAGATTTACTTGTTTGTGGTATTGACAAAAAGAAAATTATGGATGGAATTATGGATTGGATTGGTACCAACTACCATTTTGGTGGTTCAAGCCGAAGTGGAATAGATTGTTCGAGTTTTACACGAACTATATTTGCTACTGCAGGAAATTTTATGCTTCCTCGCACAGCAGCCGAACAATACGAAGTTGGACTGAAAATCCGTGGACGAGATAAAATGCAATTCGGAGATATCGTTTACTTTCATACACGTAGAAATGTTTATGTTTCACATGTAGGAATTTACTTAGGTGATAATTTGTTTGCTCATGCGAGCTCTCGCTATGGAGTAACAGTTTCTTCTCTCGAAAGTGAATATTATGATAAACGACTTATTGGTGTTAGAAGATTACAGCACAACGATGTAGTTCGTTACGCTTTAAATCAAGACAACACTGAACACTCTCGGACAACTGAATAATAAAATTCAATTTTAAAAGGCGAAGGGACTTGTTTCCTTCGCCTTTTTGCGTCTATTTACTATGATATTTCTTTCAAAACATCATGTTAGAAAATTTGAATAGGTAATCTATGACTTTTGTCAGGTGAACAATTGCCCGAATAGTCGTATTTTTGTGAATGTAAACATAAATCTACCTTACTTTATTCTTTATTAAGATCCAAACATGCAGATTATTACTTCTCTCGATCCTCGTGTAAATCGTGCTGCACTGCCCGAACAACCCGAAACAGAATTCAATCCTAAAGAAGAACTTGACCAATTTATTACTTACGAAGTGTTTCAACAGCCCAAAACTGGTGGTAAGTATCTTCACGTAGGTTCGGTTCATGCTCCAACACCGGAACTTGCAATCGCTTTTGCAAAGGAGCAATATGCACGTAGAGGTCAATCCGTTGGATTATGGGTTGTAAAAACTGCTGATATAGTTGCTTTAGATGCTCGTGATGCAGATATATTCGAGACTGCAACCGACAAACCATATAGGGAAGTAAATGACTATGCAAATACTCGTGAAAAAATTGAAGCATATAAGAAGAAAAATCATTTATAATTCAACAATATAACTCAACCATAACTATGAACTCTGCACTTAAAAATTTAATCTATAAGATGGCTGACGACGAACTTATTATTGGTCATCGTAATTCAGAATGGACAGGACTTGGTCCAATTCTCGAAGAAGATATCGCATTCTCTTCAATTGCACAAGATAAAATCGGTCATTCTCTTGCACTATTTCGTATATTGGAAACGCTAGGCGAACCCGAACCTGATACCGCCGCTTTCATGCGTAATGCATCACAAATGAAATGTTGCCACTTAGTTGAATATCCCAATGGTGGGTATGATTTTAGTTTAATGCGCCATTTTTTGTTTGATACGGCAGAAATGCTCCGTTTTCAAATGCTCGAACATTCTTCATTTCTTCCGCTTGCTCAACTTGCTCGGAAAGTTCGCGGTGAAATTAAATATCATGTGTTTCATGCAAATACATGGGTAACTCAACTTGGAGCACAAGGTAACGACGAAAGCCATGCTCGGATGCAGTCTGCATTAAATTTAACATTCCCACTTGCACTCGGAATATTCGAGCCGTCACCGTATGAATCTGAATTAATCAGCGAAGGAATATTTGCCGGTGAAGTTGAATTACAATCTCAATGGATTGAAGTTATTTCAAGAACAATCGAAAAGGCAACGCTTATTATGCCCTCATTAGATTCAACTGAACCTTCCTACGGAGGACGTTATGGCTCACACACAGATTATCTGCAACCATTGCTCAATGAAATGACAGAGGTAATTGCTACAGACCCCTTAGCAACATGGTAACTACAATTGAACATATTTCAAATGCTTTGCATGATGTAAGGGATCCTGAAATACCCGGGATTTCAGTTATTGATTTAGGAGTTATCACTAAAATTGATATTAAGGATGAAAAAATCCTTATTCAAATGACACCAACCTTTGTGGGATGTCCTGCTATTCAAGTTATGAAAGAAGATGTTCAAAAATGTCTTTCTGAATTTGGAGAAGTGATTGTAACCGTTAATTATGATATTCCGTGGGATTCTAACCGCATAACTGAAGAAGGACTTATCGCACTTAAAAAACATGGACTTGCTCCACCACCACGATATGAACTAGCTTTTGAACTTGATATTTTAGAGAATATTGCTTGTCCTCATTGCGGAAGTACTAAAACAACACTTCAAACACCTTTCGGGCCTACATTATGCAGGTCTATTCATTATTGTAATTCGTGTAATCAAGCTTTTGAGCAATTTAAGCCGTTATAATGATGGAAATTGAAACGATAATTTTTGATTTGGGTGGAGTTTTATATAATATAAATCACTCCCTAACCAGACAAGCTATCTTATCTCTTTCGTCCAAACCCACCCCAATAGATTTCTCATTAACAACTCAAAATGAAGTCTTTAATCTTTATGAATCAGGACGTATCTCGTCCAAAGAATTTCGTAAAGAATTACGTTCACTGTTTTCAATTTCTGCAACAGATAATGAAATTGATACTGCTTGGAATTCAATGCTTTTAGGACTTTTCCCGGAATCTGTTTCAATAATTCAAGAACTTAAATCTCGCTATAGAATTGCATTGTTAAGCAACATTAACGATATACATTTTAGAGCAATTGAAGAAGAATGTATGCCGTTATTTCTTGAATTACATGATTGTTTTCTATCATATACCATCGGACTCCGAAAACCACAACCTGAAATTTATAATTATGTTCTCAATACCATGAACATTAAACCCGAAACGACGTTATTCATTGATGATGCACCTCAAAATATTAATTCTGCACAAAATATTGGAATTCATACCCTTCATATTACTGCCAATACCCCATTAATGTCGGTTCCATACTTAATTCAGAAAAAAAGTTTTCATAATTTATAATGGATACTTAAATGTTTAAGCCCAAACTATTCTCAATTTTACCGACTTATACTAAAAGTCAATTTATTTCAGATGCAACATCAGGAATTATATTAGGATTCATTGCCTTACCTCTTTCTATTGCTTTTGCAATTGCTTCGGGAGTTTCACCGGAAAAAGGACTTTACACAGCAATTATTGGTGGGTTTATTGTATCCTTTTTAGGAGGAAGTAGAGTTCAGATTGCTGGTCCAACAGGTGCATTTGTTGTAATTCTCTATGGAATTATTCAAAAATACGGAATTGAAGGTCTTACATTTGCTACTCTTCTTGCCGGTGTGTTTTTAATTATCATGGGTTTGGTGCGCTTAGGTTCGATTATTAAATTTATTCCTCATCCGGTTGTTGTTGGTTTTACAAGCGGGATAGCACTTATCATTTTTTCATCGCAAGTAAAGGATATATTAGGATTGAATGTAGGGAATCTTCCACCTGACTTTATTGATAAATGGATGATTTATACCAACAATTTCAACTCTATAAATTTTTCTGCTACTGCTATCGGCTTTGGCTCACTCTTGCAAATGATTGTATGGCAAAGGTTTGTAAAAAAAATTCCCGGGTCGCTCATAGCATTGATTGTCGCTACAATTGCTGTGCAATTTTTAGGATTAAATGTAGAAACTATCGGTTCACGTTTCGGACAAATACCTTCTACATTTCCCGTGCCTTCATTGCCACATATTGATTTAGCTACCGTTAAAGAACTATTTCAACCTGCATTAACGATTGCACTCTTAGGTGCTATCGAGGCATTGCTTTCAGCAGTTGTAGCCGACGGTATGATTGGAGGGAAGCATCGTTCAAATACAGAGTTGATTGCACAAGGAATAGCAAATATTGCAAGCCCGATATTCGGAGGGATTCCCGTTACTGGTGCGATTGCTCGGACTGCAACAAATATTAAAAATGGCGGAAGAACCCCAATTGCCGGAATGGTTCATGCTGTAATGCTTTTGCTGATTATGTTGTTTTTTGGAAAATGGGCTACATTGATCCCACTTCCTGCACTTTCAGCGATTTTAGTTATTGTAGCTTATAATATGAGTGAATGGCGAAGTTTTCGTTCAATTTTAAAAAGCCCCAAAAGTGATATTGCTGTATTAGTAGTTACATTTGGACTAACAGTATTATTAGACTTAACAATTGCAATCGAAGTCGGGCTTTTACTTGCAGTTTTTCTGTTTATGAAACAAATGATTGGGGTAACGAATGTAGGTGTAATTTCTCGTGAATTAAATGATGATGATGCAAAAGATGACCCCAATGCAATTTCAAAACGTGATGTACCGCATGGAGTTGATGTTTTTGAAATAAATGGCCCCTTCTTTTTTGGCGCGGCGTATAAATTCCGAGAGGCGATGAATACCGTTTCAGTTCATCCAAAAGTTAGAATTATTCGTATGAGAAATGTTCCTGCAATAGATTCTACCGGCTTGCAAATTCTCAAAGAAGTATATGAAGATTGCAAGAAAAACAATATTGCTTTTCTAATTTCAGGAATTCACACCCAACCACTTGTAGCAATTCAACAATCAGGATTTCTCGATGAAATTGGGGAAGAAAATGTACCGGGAGATATTGACGAATCACTCGATAGAGCTAAAGAAATTATGAACTTACTCCATGTTTAAGTGTAGTCAAAGTTCAGAATTGTAAATAAACATTCTAAAGCATAGGCACTTTTATTCCAAATTTACGGACATTTTCTTGAGCTCGTTCATAGCCGGCATCCGAGTGACGAAGAATTCCCATCATCGGGTCGTACATTAACACTCTCGAGAGCCGAAGTTCTGCTTCTGGTGATCCATCAGCTACAATAACCATTCCTGCGTGAAGTGAAAGCCCCATTCCAACGCCCCCGCCATGATGTAATGATACCCACGATGCTCCACCGATTGCATTCAGAGCAAAATTGAGATATACCCAATCTGCAATTGCATCCGAACCGTCTTTCATAGCTTCTGTTTCACGGTGAGGGGAAGCCACCGAACCACAATCTAAATGGTCGCGCCCAATTACTATCGGAGCAGAAACTTTTCCATCCCGTACTAAATCATTAAACAATTTACCTGCTTTTGCTCTTTCACCATATTTTAGCCAACAAATTCTAGCAGGAAGTCCTTGCCATCCAACGTGTTTCTGAGCTTGAGTAATCCAACGGTGCAAATTAACATTATCAGGGAACAGTTCCATAATTGCTTTGTCAGTAACATGAATATCATGTGGATCACCCGATAAAGCAACCCAACGAAACGGCCCGCTACCATCACAAAATAACTGACGAATATATTTTGGAACAAACCCGGCAAAGTCGAATGCATTCGCTACACCTCCAAAGTCTCTTGCCGCTCCACGAAGATTATTTCCATAATCGAAAACTACAGCTCTTCGTTTTTGAAATTCCAACATCGCACGAACATGGTCAGCAATTGATTTATACGTAACTTCTAAATATAAATCAGGATTTTTGATTCTCAAAGTATCAGCATCTGTTTTAGTATAATGAGCAGGATAATAACCATTCAAAGGGTCATGTGCGGCAGTTTGGTCAGTAACAACGTCNNAACCCAATGGAAATAGGAGTCTTAGTTTCTTGATGTTGAAGAATTATTTGTAATGCTTCATCCAGATTATCAGATTTAATATCACAATATCCATCATGAATTCTTTTGTCAATTCGAGTTTCATCTATCTCAATACATAGACAAGCGGCTCCGCAAAATGTAGCGGCAAGCGGTTGTGCTCCGCCCATTCCACCCATTCCTGCCGTCAAAACAAAACGTCCATTCAGTGAACCTCCGAAATGCTGTCGGGCACATTCGGCAAATGTCTCATACGTTCCTTGTAAAATTCCTTGTGTACCAATATAAATCCAACTTCCTGCGGTCATTTGTCCGTACATCATGAGTCCAAGCGCGTCTAATCTTCTGAATTCCTCCCATGTTGCCCATTTTCCGACCAAATTAGAATTTGCAATAATTACTCGCGGTGCGTTTTCGTGTGTGGGTACAATTCCAACCGGTTTGCCCGACTGAACAAGCAATGTTTCTGTTTCGTTCATTGAACGAAGTGAATCTAAAATTGCCTCAAAGGATTCCCAATTTCGAGCTGCTTTGCCAAGTCCACCATAGACAATTAATTGATCGGGTTTTTCGGCGTTATCGGGGTCTAAGTTGTTTTGAATCATTCTGTAAGCGGCTTCAATTTGCCAATTTTTACAGGTTAGGGTATTTCCGCGAGGCGAGCGAATTGTTCTCATAGTTTTTTATTTAAAGTGAGTAATAGATATACAAATATAAGAATATTTAATAGTTTTTATCTTCGCACTGTCCACTGTTTATCAGCAGTAAACTTATTGCCAAAAGAATTTTTGACTGTTATCGAAAAATCTACATTGTGATACCAATCAATATCGGCAGGGAAGTAACACACTGCTTGAGCGAGAATTGCTCCATTACTTTTCTGAACAAGTCCGAGTTCTGAAGGGGTGAATTTGAATTGTTTTCCGGTAAAATCTTGGGCTGTAAGTTCAATAGTACAATGATTTGGAGGTAAATAATCAGAGAATTCTACTACAAGAACCGGCCTGTTTCCATTTGTTCTATAAAATTCTGCACCTTTATATTCCGGTTGGTCTTCGAGTGAAATACGTTGAATCTCAGTGCTGTTCTTGAGATGTTCCTCATGCACTGAATGAAGGGTAATTGTTTGTGAAATACGTTGGCGACTTTTATCTTGGACAAACCATGGAATTTCTTTCATCGTTTGGCTTCGGACGCTGACGACTCCGTCACCACTTTCAAAAAGTGATTCAGTTCCAAATCCCAAAACACCAAGCATTCGACGTAATAATTCCTGCACAGCAGTTTTGTTAAACTCTTTTGTCTCTTTCAGTAATTGAACATCACCAACTACGCTAACATATTCTACATCAAGAGGATGAGGAGAGTATCCAAGTTTATTCAAATAGGTTCCTCCATCTTCGGGTCGGCGCAAATCTCGTACTGCAGGTGCATCAAATGGCACATCAGTTTCTGCCGCTTTTAATACTCCGAGTGATTCCTCCAAAAGAAACTTAGAAGCGAAATTTGGATTTGCTTTTAATGCCGATGTTATAGCTGATTTCCAATTATACGCTTTTGCAAAAGCTGAACCTTGATGAGGTGTTCCAATGGTTATCAGACGTTGAACTTTATGGTCAGTAAGGTGATGAGTTAAATAGCTTCGGCTTGCAAGTCCACCCATGCTGTAACCGATAAGAATTACTTTCTCTGCATTTGTGCGTTTAAGAACTAATCCTATGTATTGCTCTAATTCCAAACGCCATGCTTCGACTGAATCTACAGGATTATTAAACGAAACAGTAAAAAAATCAGCATAACTATTTCCATCTTTACTTGTAATACTATTATCTAATATACACTTACCGTTAACTTTTTTGAGAACACCACCAAATTGTAAACCGAGTTCTTTTTCATAATATTTAACTGCATACGAATCCCATACTGTTGATTTTTGTCCAAGTCCGTGAATTAACACAATCGGATATGGAATATGAATTGTTGAAATTGGTTTGAAGTTTGGAAGTAACGGTAAGTATTCAATTGAAGGTACGGTGGAGCAATTAGTAAATAGAACTAAACTACAAAATAGTAGAATTGATTTACTAACATTTATAATTATTTTCATTCAAGTGTCTAATTCTAATGTGTTTAATTAAGAAACAACTTTTTCGATACATTCCAAAACTTCCCGAGCGGCAGTTACTATGTTAGTACCTGGTCCGAAAACAGCGGAAACTCCATTATCAAAAAGGAATTGGTAGTCTTTCGGAGGAATAACACCTCCGGCTATAACAATTATATCAGTTGCATTTTGACGATGTAATTCTTCTATCAAAAGCGGTATAAGTGTTTTATGTCCGGCGGCTTGACTCGAAACACCGATGACATGAACATCACTTTCAATTGCCTGTCTTGCGGCTTCTTGCGGAGTCTGGAACAATGGGCCTATGTCTACATCAAAACCAATATCAGCAAATCCCGTTGCGATAACGTGTGCACCTCGGTCGTGACCGTCTTGTCCTAATTTCGCAATATAAATCCGTGGTCTTCTCCCATTTCGAACGGCAAATTGTTCTACTTCATGTTGAATTGCCGTAAAATCTTTGTTCTTATCATTTGCCGAGGCATAAACACCGCTTATCGAGGAATGATGAGCTTCATAGCGCGTGAATACTTCTGCAAGAGCATCTGATATTTCACCAACAGAACCACGCAATCGAGCGGCTTCAATTGCCGCTTCTAACAGATTACCTTTTCCGGACTTGGCTATTTCTTTAAGATGATTGAGTGATTGGTTGAGCTTTTCATTATTTCGTTCTGTACGAACTTTAGTTAGTCTTTCGATTTGAGAATCTCGAACGGCTGTATTATCAATATCGAGGACATCAATAGTTTCTTCAGTTTCAGGTTTGTATTTATTTACTCCAACAATAACTTCTTGCACTTGGTCAATAGCTGCTTGTCTGCGTGCGGCTGATTCTTCGATTTTCATTTTTGGAATTTGAGCATGAATTGCTTTGGTCATTCCGCCAATTGATTCCACTTCATCCATTAGTTTGCGAGCTTCTTCCACAAGCGAATGAGTTAGGGATTCAATATAATACGAACCGCCAAGCGGGTCAGCAACTTTAGTGATGTTAGTTTCTTCAGCAAGAATTAACTGAGTATTCCGTGCTATACGAGCAGAAAAGTCGGTTGGCAGACCGAGTGCTTCATCAAAAGAATTTGTATGGAGAGATTGCGTTCCGCCAAGTGTTGCCGCGAGTGCTTCGATTGTTGTTCTAACAATATTGTTATATGGGTCTTGTGCGGCAAGCGACCATCCCGAAGTTTGGCAATGCGTTCTCAACATGAGAGAAGTTTGATTTTGAGGTTTAAATTTTTGAATAGTTTCAGCCCAAAGAATTCTTCCTGCACGAAGTTTGGCAATTTCCATAAAGAAATTCATCCCAATACCCCAAAAAAATGAGAGGCGAGGAGCAAAATCATCAATCGCCAAACCTTTTCCGAGTGCGGCTTTAACATATTCCAATCCGTCTGCAATCGTAAATGCAAGTTCCTGAACTGCATTTCCTCCTGCTTCGTGGATGTGATAACCGCTAATACTAATTGAATTGAATTTAGGCATAAACTTGCTCGTAAATTCAATAATATCAGCTACTATTTGCATTGAAGGGGCAGGTGGATATATGTACGTATTCCGCACCATAAACTCTTTAAGTATATCATTTTGAATAGTTCCTGAAAGTTTTTCAAGTGGAACATTCTGTTCTTCGCCAGCAACAATAAACATTGCTAAAATTGGAATTACTGCTCCGTTCATTGTCATCGAAACCGACATTTTATCAAGCGGAATTTGGTCAAACAAGATTTTCATATCTTCGACCGTATCTATTGCAACACCGGCTTTGCCGACATCACCAACAACTCTTGGATGGTCTGAATCATACCCGCGATGAGTAGCCAAATCAAATGCAACAGAAAGTCCTTTTTGACCTGCGGCTAAATTACGGCGATAGAAAGCGTTTGATTCTTCGGCAGTTGAAAACCCTGCATATTGTCGAACAGTCCATGCTCGATTGGTGTACATCGTAGCGTATGGGCCGCGAGCAAAAGGGAACAACCCGGGGAATGATTCTTCGTAGTTTATCTTCTCTAAATCTTCGGCTGAATAGAGTGGATGAACAGTAATTCCTTCGGGAGAATTCCAATCAAGGGAGTCAACCGTTTTATTCTTAAGTTCTTTATTAGCTTGAGTGAGCCATTCTGAGCGAGTAGTCATGATGTTATTTCCTTGGGGAGAAACTATATTATATTTCTCTGTTAGACTTATACCAAATCTATTTACTGTAATATTTAAGAATATTTTCTACAATTGTATCAAAATTATTTATATTAAAATATAGAGTAGATAATTCTATTACATTGATTATGATTGAACCTGATTCTAATTGCCAAGCATTATTAGAATCAAATTTTCTTTTTGTTATAGAATCAACTGTCAGAGGATTCCCATAAAATTCTTTAAGTTCCCTAATAAAATCAGGAATGTTTTTCAAATTAATGGTTGGCCAGTCATTCATCGGATCTAAAAATAACTGAGCAATATCTTTTAATTTATGAGTTTGTGAATCTAAATTTACAAGATTTTGTAATTCATTTGATGTTGTTATCAATGAAGACATAAACTATTTATAATCAAAATTTAACTTATTCAATTACCACAGCCAATCCTGTTGAAAGCGACTCTTCTGCCGCAAAGGTTGCGAGCGTCACACCACGAATTTGCTCATAGCTAATCGGCATTTGGCTTCCAGATTTAATTGCTTCGAGTGTTGCTGAAACTTCTACTTTCTGTCCTTTACTGCCATTAAATTTCAATGTTTTAGTTTTTTTACCTAATGTTAATTCTGCTGTTTTAAAATTATTCATCACAGCAACTTTATTTTCACAAAATACTTGACAGAATTCTTTAGCAACTGAAGGATCACCATTAGCAAAATATTCCAAAACACCGACTGAACCATCAGCAAACTTGATAGTAATAATTACATTATCATGATGCATTATTTCACGGTTCGGACTTGATAATGCTTCCGCATACACACGCACAGGAACAGAACCCGTTAGATAAGCCATTGTATCAATAAAGTGACAACCCTCACCAATAATTCGACCGCCTTGTGCCGAATCTTGAATCCAACTTGTTTTTGGGATAAACCCTGCATTCACACGATAGGTAATAGCCATTGGTTCACTTCGATCATTATAAAATTTCTTGACAGCACGGAAACTCTCCGAAAACCTGCGATTAAACCCAACCATCACTCGTCCGTTGTTCATGGTTACAGCTTTATCTATTTCAGTAAGTTCTTGTCGGTTTACACAAAGAGGTTTTTCAACAAAAATTGGTTTTCCGGCTGTAATTGCGGCTTGAACATATCGAGCATGCGAGTCATGCCGCGAAGCACAAAAAATTGCATTAACGTCAGGATTATTAATTATCTCCATAGAATCCGTTGAACAAACTCGAAAACCATACTTTTGTGCGGCAGACTTTGCATTTACCGGAGTTCCGGTAGAAACTCCAATAAAATCTACTTTTCCGGCTTTGAGTGGTGGCATCAGCATTGATTCAGCAAAACTTCCAAGTCCTACAAACCCAATCCCGATTGACGATTTTTTGCTGTGTGAAGAAACCTTAACTGTTCGATTTCCTGCTTCTTTTCGTTCGGGATATTCAAGTAAAATTCCTAAATACGGTTCTTGTTTTTTTCCGGTTATTAAATCATAGGCATCTGTTGCTTGTTTTACCGGAAAATTATGAGTGGTCATAGATTTAACATCTACTTTTCCTGCGGCAATCAAATCTAAAAATGCCCCCATATTTCTGTTTTCTGTCCAACGTACATAACCTGCCGGGTAATCATTTCCACCTTCTTCATACGATGGGTCGTAGCGACCGGGGCCGTAACTACATGATATTCTTAACTCAAGTTCTTTTTCATAAAAAGGGGAGCGGGGAACATTCATCGGAACTGCACCGACGACTACAATCGGACTTTTTTTGCGAGCAACATCCAAGGCAAGGAGCATTGGCTCATCCGAACTTGTACTTGCAGTAATAATGACCGCATCTGTACCGAGTCCGCGAGTAAATGCACGAATACTTGCGGCAGAATCACGACTACTTGGGAAGGTTGCATCACAGCCATACTGCTTCGCCATTTCAAACAAACTTTCGTTAATATCAAGCCCTACAACTCGGCAACCCGACGCTTTTAGAAATTGAACTGTTAATTGTCCTAAAAGCCCAAGTCCAATAACTGCAACAGTTTCTCCGAGTCGAAGGTCTGCTTGGCGAACTCCCTGAAGTGCAATTGCACCAAGAGTTGTATAAGCAGCTTCGGCAAATGAAACTGAATCAGGAATTTTCGTTGTTAGATTCTTCGGAACTGAAATTATTTCGGCATGATTTGCAAATTGTGCTCCGGCACACGCTACTCTGTCACCTACAGAAAATTCTTCGCATCGAGATTCAATCACAACACCGGAGGCACTATAACCAAGTGTTTTGTACGATTCAAGTTTGGATTTTACTCGTTCATACGTGGCAAATAGTCCATCTTTTTTAACGTTTTCGATGACTTGTTTGACTGCTTCGGGTTGGGAGCGTGCACGGTCTAATAATGATGATTGAGCAGAAGCAACAGAAGTACGCTCTGTGCCTGCACTTATGAGTGTATTGACAGTTCTGACTAAAACACCTCCGGCTCGGCACGACGGCGCAGGAAGTTCTTCGACGAGCATAAAACCTGTTTTTTGAAATTGAACTACTTGGAGCATTGTTATTAATGAAATAATATTAAAAATAAGGAAGGAAAATCAAAGTATTAACCACAAAAATAGGGAATCTTATCTATCTAAAAGGAAGAAAGTCCCATTTTAAGCATAAAAAAGGCGAACCGTATCAGTTCGCCAAGCGTTATTCTACAAGTTTATAGAAGGTACTAAAGTGAAGAAACTATAGAATTGATACCCTGATTTCCTATTTCTTAATCAACGGAAATTTACGATACCCTTCTTTATATAATCCATATGTCATAGTTCCACTAACCAAAGCACCAACAGCTAATGAAAGAAAACTGCCAAGTCTTAACCAATTTTCATCATACAACAATCCGCCAAGTAAATTAAAAAGGATTGAAGTCGAAATAAAGATAACGACGCATCGTAACCATGAACTCAGAACAAATCGTAACCAATGAATCCGAAGATTTCTAAGGGTATTGAAGATGTTTTTCATGTTTGTTATTTCCTTATCTAAATGCTACTTAAATTTAAGTAGTAAATGCATTTTTTTCGTTTCTTAAATTCAATCCTCTTTTTTTAGTAATTCTTTTATTATAATATCTATACCATCAAGAAAATCATAAGGCAATCTTTTTGTAAGTATATTTATCAATCGTTCAGACATATTATACGTAACACCATTAACATTATAAGTAGTACTAAAACCAAAACTTACGGTATCTAATTTAGCTGTTTTTGTTTTCTTTAGAAGTAACACAATTCTAACATCTTAATTTTTGTTTCTCTTGTAAATCGAGCTTTCGCTTAGACAAGTAGCTAGTGTTTCACAGTAATCCTTATCGTGAATAATAAACGTGTTTTTTTCCAAAGTAGCAACTCTAATTAGCTCTTTTTCAGAGTACCTGATACGTGTTAATGAGCTGATAGAAATTCCATAAACTATAATATCACTTGAAGTTTGAATTAATTTACGAGTTTTCTGTGCAAAAAGAAAACTGGGTGTAAATACTACCGATAAGGTCAAAAGATATACTATAAATTTGATGTACATTTTTATTTTCTCCTATTCTCTAGTAAGCACTTTTATACTTTCACCGCCGCATTAAATATTCTCATCACAGTTTCTTCTTGATTTTCCCAGCAATACTTTCTCACTGCTTCTGCTTGTGCAATACTAAATTCAGTTTGAAATGAATCCGAAAATGTTTCGCGGATTGCATTGGCAAGTTCTTGAGGAGTTGCATCGTTTTGGCAATGAATACCAATCGGAAATTCTTGAAGAACTCGTTTAATTGCTTCTAAATAACTTACTACAGAAGGGATTCCAGCCATACAGTATTCAAATAATTTATTCGGAAGTGCAAAACTATAACTCAGTGAAATCGGCTCGATAAAACACATTCCTACATCAGCGGAAGCTGTCCATTGTGGAAGCTCATCATACGGAACTTTCCCGCAAATAAGAACTTGACTACTTACGCCAATTTGTTCAGCATGTCGCCTCACTTGTTCCGATAAATCTCCGTCACCAACTAAACAAAATACACAATCCGGCAGAAATTCCATTGCCTCAACGCATTTTATAATTCCGCGACCATGAGCTATCATTCCTTGATAAAGTATAATTTTTTTTGATGAGTCAATTGAAAATTTTTCTCGAAGTAAAATTGTTCGATTGACACTATAAAATGGTGGAACATTCATAACAACATTCGGTCTTGGAATCGGTAAAATTTCAGCAAGATAATCTGAATCTAAATCACCTGAAGTGAATATTGCTTTTGCTTTAGGAGCATAATACTGTTCTATTTTTGTGATGATTTTTTGTTTGAATGGACGTTCAGAGAGTGAACCCAATGCCGAGAATATTTCACGAGAATCATAAATTACACTACCTTTATTTCGTTTCGCTAAGAAAAAAGCCGACGTCAATGAAAATACATCTTCTGCCCAATACGTCCGCGCTTGTATAGATGTTCGTATTTTATAGATTGCGCGAACGAATTCTATCCAGCGAAATGCCAATTTCTGATGTATAGGTGGCATTAGAACCGGAATAAAGTCAAGACCTTCACGTTCAAGAAGGTTTTGTTCGGTTTTCGTTCCGATGCCAAGTAAGAGAACAGATTTTCCTCGCCCAACGAGTGTTCGCGCCATATTAAGCGTTCGGGCATCATGGGCAATACTTTGAAGAAGAATAAAACAAGCGTCATAGAGCATAGAAACAAATAACTTTCATAGAGATATTACATTGGTACATAGCTATTTTTTGCTAATCTTTTGATAAGTTTGCATTACAAAAATACACCAAACATAGTAATTTAATTGGCAGTTTCTTTTGTTGAGAATAGAAAATAATTTTAAATCATTTATTTCAAATCACTACAATAGGTATGAGTACAATTCATGCAGAAAATATCGTAAAACAATACGGGCAACGTACTGTTGTCAAAGGTGTTACCGTATCTGTTTCGGAAGGGGAAGTCGTTGGATTGCTTGGCCCAAACGGAGCAGGGAAGACTACATCCTTTTATATGATAACAGGAATGGTAAAACCGACAAGCGGACGTATATTCATGGATTCTAAAGATATAACACCCAAAGCTATGTATAAACGTGCCCGATTGGGAATGAGTTATTTACCGCAAGAAACTTCTATCTTTCGCAAGCTCTCCGTAGAAGATAATATAATGGCAATTCTCCAACTCCAAGCTTTCAATCGTAAGCAACGCAAAGAAAAAATGGAGCAATTATTAGAAGATTATCGTATTACACATATTCGTAAAAGTATGGGATATATGTTATCAGGCGGAGAACGGCGACGCTGTGAAATAGCCCGTGCGTTGGCTTCAAATCCTAAATTTATTTTACTTGATGAGCCGTTTGCCGGAATTGACCCAATTACTGTGGAAGAAATTATGGTGCTTGTTCGTAGATTAAAAGACAGAGGAATCGGCGTTTTAATAACCGATCATAATGTTCATGAAACTCTTTCAATAACCGACAGAGCGTATATTTTAATTGATGGAACAATTTTTTATTCCGGTTCAACTGAGGAAATTGCCTCGAATGAGGAAGTTCGAAAGCGATATTTAGGTGAAACTTTCAAATTAGAAAGATACGAATGACAAATGAACATAAGCAAGGTACAAAGAATAATTGTTCTACCTTTTCTTTGTCTGCAAATAAGATTGCAAAAAGTTATTCTATAGGACTTCATGTGTTTTCTAATATTGATTTTGAAGTAACAAATGGACAGATAATTGGAATAACAGGTGAAAACGGAGCCGGAAAATCAACTCTAGTACGTATGCTTTGTGGTGTATTATCTCCATCGAAAGGGGAAATAACACTTATCATTAACTCAAAACACATTGACCGTGAGCAATTTCATTCATCTATCGGTCTCGTTGCTCCTTATCTTAATCTTTATGAAGAATTCTCAGCTTGGGAACATTTAGAGCTCGCATCGAAACTTCGCGGCATAAAATTTGAGGAAGGCTATTGCACTTATTTGTTAGAACATTTTGCTCTTTTAAAACGTCGGAATGATTTTATAAGTTCATTTTCTTCAGGAATGAAACAGCGACTTAAATATGTTCTGGCATTGCAACATAGACCTCCTATTTTGATTTTGGATGAACCTTCGGCTAATATTGATTCAAATGGTGCTAAAGCTGTTTTTAGTATGGTAGAACAACATGTTGAATTAGGTGGAGGAGTAATTCTAGCAACAAACGAAGAGCGTGAAAGTTCAATGTGTCACAACACTGTTTTTCTAAAAAAATCTTGGTAAAAAATAATGAAATACTTTATCTCATTTGTATTTATAACACTCGTCAATATTCAGTTTGTTTCTTGTACTGAACCTTCAAAAGCAGTTAAACAAGTACCTGCAGTCACTTCACCTAATGAAGGCAACTTTGCCAAATATATGTCATCCTTAAAATTTCCAGACCAACTTTCTTTTTGCGGAGAGCGAGTTCCGTTAGAAATTCCTGAAGTTCGTGAAAGAGCTGAACGTGAATTTTATTTAAACTTACAATCACCCGGTCAATTAATTTTATATATAAAGCGTTCAGGAAGATATTTTCCAATGTTTGAGCAAATAATCAAAGAAGAAAAAGCTCCTGAAGATTTGAAATATTTGGCTATAGCCGAAAGCGCATTATTTATGGCAAGATCATCGAAAGATGCTGTTGGTATTTGGCAATTTATTGCTACTACTGGAAGGCACATGGGATTGCAAATAGATGATTATGTAGATGAACGTCGTAATCCCGAAAAAAGTACAAAAGCAGCAATTGCGTATTTAAAAAGTGGTTATAATCAAAAACAAAGCTGGACACTTGCAGCGGCTGGGTATAACATGGGGCACGAAAACTTAGGAACTAACCTCGAATTTCAAGATAAAAATAGTTTCTATGATTTGTATCTTAATGAAGAAACTTCAAGGTATATTTTAAGAATTGCTGTTATTAAAGAAATAATCGAAAACGCTGATTATTATGGAATTACTATTGACCCAAAAGACCGTTACCAACCAGATAAAGTAAGGGTAGTACAATGGAAAACTTCAATCCCAGACATTGCGAAATGGGCTGAAGAGCACGGCACAAACTATAAAGATGTAAAACTACTCAATCCTTGGATTTTGAAGCGTAATCTTCCTTCACCCAAGGGAGGAGTATATCAAATTGCAATACCTAACTAATTTTAGGGAAATATTACTTCTGGGCCAGTATCCATCTGTTTATGTTGTTTGTTAGAATGTCAAGCGGAATAGCTCCATTTTCTAAAATTGCATCATGGAAATTTTTAAGATTGAATTTATTACCAAGTTCGGATTCGGCTTTTTTACGGAGAGATTTAATCTTAAGTTCACCAATTTTATAAGCGAGTGCCTGTCCCGGCCAGACGATGTATCTATCAACTTCACTTCGTGTGTCAAGTTCGGAATTAGAAGCGTGAGTCAACATAAACTGAACCGCTTGTTCACGAGTCCAATGTTTGGAATGAATCCCGGCGTCCACAACCAAACGGCATGCTCGCCACATTTCAAAGGTAAGTGCTCCGTATCGTTGATATAAGTCATCATACATTCCAGTTTCATATCCCAAACTTTCAGCATATAAAGCCCAACCTTCCACAAACGCTGTGAAACCCATTTGTCTACGGACCCACGGTAATGACTTTAATTCTTGTGCGATAGAGATTTGCAAATGATGCCCCGGAACTGCTTCATGGAGAGCGAGAGCAGTCATTGTAAATTTTGGACGAGAAGGCAAATCATAAGTATTCACATAAAAATATCCCGGGCGAGAACGGTCTTCCGGAGCAGAATAATAATATGCTTGAGGAGCTGATTTTGCGCGATATGTCTCCATTTCTTTCAGTGAATAGGGTGCTTTAGGAAGTCGTCCGAACAGCGATGGTAATTTTGAATCCATAGTATGGAGAATTTCTGTAAAATCTTCGAGCATTTTTTGTTTATCAGAATACCAAAACGCAGAGTCAGTCAAGAGATACTTGTTAAATTCTTGGAGTGTTCCTTTAAACCCAATTTGTTGCTTGAGTTGTTCCATTTGTGTTTGAATTCTTTGCACTTCACTCATACCAAGATTGAATATTTCATATGCATTCATTTTGGTAGTTGTTTCATGTTTAATATCAAATTTATATCGTTCGACTCCATCAGGTAATGACCAAACACCATCGTCTGTTCGGCAGTTGGGTAAATATTCATTACGTATAAAATCATACAATCTTTGATATGATGGCTTAATATGAGTATTAATAATTGAAGTTAATTCACTTACAATTTTTAATTTATCTTCAGATTTCCAATTTGAATCAATTGTATGAATAGGTTGCATAAATGGTATGCTGTCAGTTGGAGTATTTTTAATGGTTTTAATTTGAGTAAGTACTTGTTCCATTGAAAATTTTGGTGGAACTACTTTTAGCTTCATTCCTTTTTTCATGTTTACTATAACATCAGATACTTGCTTGTCAAATTCTTTAAGGCGGGCAAAATATCGGGAATAATCTGAAGGTGATTTTAGTAATTGTGATTCTATAATCTGGGGAAATGCGATGTGAATTCCATCTTGTTGGGTTAGGGGAATTAAATAATTATGGAATTTTTCACCGGTAATTATTTCTTCTAACATATCAGAAACAAGTTTGTAATTTACTTTATTCTCAGAATTTAACATAGATGTATCAATTTCTTTGATTCGCTTCCTGAAAGTACGAATAGAATCTAATCGAGAACTCACACCACTCTCGGAAAGGTCGGTCAATTTATCATCATAACGGTGGTCGCCGTCATACGTTGCTCCCTCAGGGAAATTCCGCATACTATATTCCTTATAATCATTGAAAAGCTGTGAAAGCATTAAATTTGAGTCAGGTTTTGACGAGCAACCATTCAAGATTACAAGTAAAAAAGGAACGAAATAGAGTAACTTCATGAGAGTAATTTTTATATTTAGAAAAGAGTTTTAATTATATATTTAAATACATACTAAATTACTAAAATATTTGTTCATATTTTCTTTGTAATTTAGTGAGATAATTTTTATTATGCTCAATATTTCTAATTTATTTTATTATGACAATAATAGAACAACTTGCATCTGCTATTGACCACACCATTCTGAAACCAGATGCTACAACCTCAATGATAGAAACGGTTTGCAATGAAGCCATTGCTTATGGATTTGCAAGTGTTTGCATTAATCCTTGTTTTGTAGACTTTGTTTCAACATTACTGAAGGGTACTAATGTTAAAGTGTGTACTGTTATAGGTTTCCCATTGGGTGCCACAACCACAAGAATTAAAGTATTGGAAGCTTCTAATGCAATTACAAACGGAGCAGAAGAACTTGATATCGTTCTCTCAATAGGTTCATTAGTTTCGGGTGAAATTAGTGCAGTTGTAGATGATTTATCAACTATTCTCTCAGTTGCTGCCGTAAAAAAAGTTACGACAAAGGTAATTATCGAAACATGTTTATTAAATCATTCTCAAAAACTTGCTGCGTGTGCTATTATAACAGAAGTAGGGGCTGATTTTATTAAAACTTCAACCGGCTTTTCAACCGGAGGTGCTACCATTGATGATATTGAATTATTAAGAGCAAACATTGGTGCGAAAACTAAAGTAAAAGCTTCCGGTGGTATTAGAGATGCTGAGTTTGCTCTCAAATTATTAAAGGCAGGAGCAGATCGAATAGGAACAAGTAGTGGAGTGAAGATGATTGAAGAATTGAAAGTTAGCTATCAGATTTAGTTTACAGTTGATGCATATAACCCCAAACAAGTGGTGAAACATTCAAAGTAAATTGAAAAAGTAATAATAGTATTATTGTATAAATAGCAGCGAGAATATCATCAGCGATAACCCAAAACGCTCCTTCTTGTACATTAAGCCAACGAATTGGAAAAGGTTTCCAAATATCAAATAATCGAAATAACCCAAAACCTATTAGTACCCAAAACCACGAATGCGGAATCATTGGAACTGAAAGAATAAGCCACATACCTATAGCTTCATCAATGACAACGCAATGTGGGTCGCTACCATGCCGCTTTTCTACCGGCCCAATAACAAATAGCCCTATAATAGTTGTAATTATTGATAGCAAAATAATCATCATTGAACTCATAGGTGTCAGAAGGATTAGCAAAGCAACTGCACTCCCAAATGTACCTGGCATTCTTGGTAAAAAACCAACACCGAAAATACTTACAAAAGCTATTCTGGTAAAATTAGCAGCATCATTTTTCCAAAAATACCGAACAAGATATCCATTATTTATTAAATAGTCAATACTCGTCCAAACAGTATGAATTGTGAGTACAAGCATCATAAAATAAGTAAAATTTGATGTCAATAACCAGATGGAAGTATCTTTTAAGATTGGAATACCATCAAAATACTTAAACCATATTAATAGAAGAACATAGACAATAAATGCCATTTGCAAGAAGGTTTTGACCTTAGCATTTCGCGATGTGATTATAGAACGATCTAATGAATCTGCATAGACTCTAAGTAAAGTAGTCCCTATATCGCGTGCGATTACAATAAACACCATCCAAAAAGGAAGAATATCTATAACAGCTAAAGCAACAAAAGCAGTCGCAGTAAAAACTTTGTCTGCAAGTGGATCAAAAAAAGCACCAAAAGCTGAAACTTCTTTTCTTCTTCGTGCGAGCCATCCATCGAAATAATCAGTTAATGCACCAATGATAAAAACAGCGACTGCTATCCTAATTTCACTCTCATTATTTGAGCAAATCAGCATAAAAAAAAGTGGTGCCAGTAGAACCCTTAGAAAACTTATAAGATTAGGAAGAGAGTAGTTCACTATCTAAGTTTGAAAAATAATAACAATAGTTCTGATTTGTCAGAAATTATTCTTAAAAACACTGCAAAATACACAATCTTGGATTGTTAATAAACCTACTATTCAAAAATTTTGAGCATTTAGCATTACTTCTCATTTTACAATATGTTGTAAAATTTTTTTAGAAGTTACAATTACTCTAAGAAAAAATCAAATTTAGATGGAAATCTCATTATAAATTATTGAGTAAAAAGAACTGTCAAAAGAAATTAGTTGGTAGAATACAATCAACTACTTACTTTTGCAGATTATTGTTAATTTATATATCAATTAGGGGCGTTCTTCCATGAAGAATTGTATAAATACTTTGTTATTGTTTATTCTTACTTTTTTAAGTATAATTTTTCTTAACTCAGCTACTATGTTTGCTGATAAAAACGGGAAAACAGGTGCATCAATCACTGGTTGTACCTGTCATGATCAAGGTAATGCAACATCTATAAGTATTCAAAATGTTTCGGGAAATACTATTTATATGAAGCCAAGTGAGAACCGTTCCTTTACTGCGGTAGTAGCTCATTCAAGTCTTCCTAAAGCAGGTGTGAATATTTCAGTTAAAAATTCAAGTGGAACAAATGTAGGAACTATTAATTCGGGTACAGGAACAAAAAAGGCAAATAGTGAAATAACACACAACGGACCACAAGCAATAAATGGTGGTCAAGTTAATTTCGGATTTTCGTGGATAGCTCCAACTACTACAGGTAATTATATACTTAGGGTAGCCGCTTGCGCTGTGGATGATGATAATACTGTAAATGGTGATGCCGCTAATACAATGACAGAAATGACTGTTACAGTAACAAACCCCAAAGTAACTGTAACAGTACCAAATGGGGGTGAATTGATTTGTAAAAATTCGCAAATGTTGATTTCTTGGACATCGATTTTTGTAACAGGAAATGTTAAAATTGAGCTTTCAAGTAATGGAACCACTTGGACTACTATTGGAACAGTTCCTGCATCATCTAACTTTTACCAATATAGTGTTCCAGCGGCTCAAACAAGTGCAGTTACTTACAAAGTTCGTGTTTCTGATGCTACTAATTCGACTGTAAATGATGTTTCTGATGCAAATTTTTCAATTCTTTCCGTACCGGTTATTGTAACTCATCCAAAACATGATTCTACATGTGTTGGCGGGTCGGTAACCTATACTGTAACAACAGATAATCAACCAGGTTATACATATCAATGGAGAAAAAATACAAATCCTATTGCCGGTGCAACCGGAACTTCATATACCATTACTAACGCACAGCAAAGCAATGAAGGAGATTATGATGTTGTTGTTACGGGATGTTCACCGGTAACGAGTAATTATGGTATATTTCAAATAAACACACCACCTTCAATCATAGGACTCCAAAATGATACAAATGTTTGTAAGGGAAGTCCTGTAACCCTGAGTTGTATTGCTACAGGGACTAATTTAACCTATCAATGGAAAAAAAACGGAACGGTAATAACTGGAGGAACTTCTGCAAATCTCTCAATTCCTTCGGTTAATCCGGCTGATACAGGTTCTTATACTGTTGTGGTCAGTGGGAAATGCCCGAGCCCTCAAACTAGCAATATCATCAAACTTGGATTTTCAACTCCTCCGGTAGTTTCAAAACAACCTCGAGATACTCTTGCTTGTTTAGAACAGACAATTGAGTTCTTTGCTGATGCAATCGGTAATAACTTGACATATCAATGGCGTAAGGATGGAAAAAATATAGAAAATGCAGTTGGAAAAAACTTCTCTTTAACTCATATTACTGCTTCTGATGCAGGAGTTTATGACGTTATTATAAAAAATTCTTGTGACTTAGCAACTACAAGTTCTTCGGCAATATTGAAAATACGTGATCCTATTTTGATTACAACCCAACCAACTGATACCACAATTCAAGCCGGTTTACCTTTGCAGTTGTTTGCAGGTGCTACCGGAACTTCAATTAAGTATCAATGGCTGAAAAATGGTATAATTCGAACGGCAGATACACTTCCTACACTTACAATTTCAAGCATAAAAGTTACCGATTCGGGGAATTACAAATGCGTGGTTAAATCTCCATGCGGGTCAAGTGAAACGGCAGTTGCTAAAGTAAAAGTAACAGCACCTCCTTCAGGTGCGGCATTATCATTGAGTATTGGCACATTAGATTTTGGTTGTAGTAAAATAGGAACTTCGAAAGATTCTATTCTTACTAATGTTGTGTTAAGTTCCGGTGGTCAATCATTAATTGTTGCGAATACAAGTATAATAGGAGCTGATGCAGGTGATTTTTCAATAATAAACGGTGGAGGTAATTTTACACTGACACCAAATGAAAAAAGAACGATTGCTATTCGTTTTAAACCTACATCTAAAGTTCAGAAAACAGCTGCTGTTGAATTTATAAGTAATACTTCAATTGCCTCACCAAAACTAAATTTATTAGGAAAAGGATGTTCAGGTAGTATAACAGCAATTAAAGCAAATTTTGGTGCTACATCTGTAGGAACAAAGTTCGATACCACAGTTAAGATATGTAACTCAGGGGATTATAATTTATTAATCTCGAATCTTACAATTGAAGGAGCTTGTGCAGTTAGCTTCAGTGGAAATTTTAAAGGCATACCATTATTATTAAAACCTTCAGACTGTATTTATATACCAATTACATTTTTACCAACATCAACAGGCAAATGTACTGCTGATCTTGTGATAAAAACCGATGAAGGTGATTTTGTAATACCAATGGAAGGAGTCGGAAACGAAGTAATAGGAGTTCAAGAATTTAGTGACTTTAATGCTTCAGTTACCGTGTATCCTAATCCTTCTTCGGGTGATGTGATATTTAATGGAACTTCACAATCTCCAATGCCAATCAAATTGAGAATATTTGATGGAATAGGGAATTCTGTATATCAAACGATGATTACAGTTCCATCAGCCGGCGAATTTACTGTAGCTTGGGATGGCAAACATAATGGTCTTCAAACTCCAATTGGTAAATATACTGCTTTGTTTAGTTTCGGAGCACAGACGGTTAGAGTTCCATTTTTAATTGTTAGATAATTCAAATCTTTATAAAAAGATTTACAATCGCCCTTACGTTGTGGTATCTCACAGCATAAGGGCGATTTATTTTGTTTGTAGTTCATATAAGCTTAGAATTACTACATATTAAAACTATTCTTACGCTATAGATGACAAGTAAGTGGTAATTTTGTATTAATAAATACCTAAACTGACGAATAGTATTACTACAAAAATGCTCAAAGAACTTCTCAAGCCCGAAATTAAAGAATTGATTGAATTGCACTTATGGTCTGATTTACGATTAGTGCTCGAAACATGGGAACCACCGGAAATTGCTGATTTGATGCTTGATGTAGAACAATCAGACCGTGTGTTTTTATTTAGAGCATTGCCACGAGAATTATCAGCAGATGTTTTTTCGTATTTAGATACCGAAGAACAAGATGATTTACTCCATGTACTTACCAATCAAGAAACCCGTGAAATCCTTTCAGAACTTTCTCCGGACGACCGAACTGCACTTTTAGAAGAATTGCCAGCTGAAGCAACTCACAAACTTCTGACTTTACTTTCTCCCGAAGATTTAAAAGAAGCACGTCAACTCCTCGGCTATCCGGAGCAAAGTATCGGACGATTAACAACACCGGATTTCCTTTCAATTCGAGCGGATTGGACGATTGAGCAAGCTCTCGAACATATACGTTTCAACGGTAAATATAGTGAAACAATTAATCGTATTTATGTAACTGACAATGCCGGTAAATTAGTAGATGATATAACTCTTCGTGCGTTTATATTCGCAGATCCTAAGGAAGTAGTTCGAACAATTATGGATATGAATGTCATAAGTGTTTCTGCATTCGACGACCAAGAAGAAGCTGTTCGTGCTATGGAAAAATATGATATTCCTGCGCTTCCTGTTGTTGATTCAACAGGTGTGTTAATTGGCATTGTTACGTTTGATGATGTAATGGATATATCGGAAGAAGAAGCTACAGAAGATTTCCAGAAGTTTGGTGGAATGGAAGCTCTTGATAAACCGTACAATACTATATCATTCTTTGGTATGGTGCAAAAAAGGGCAGGATGGTTAGTCATATTATTTGTTGGTGAAATGCTAACAGCTACTGCACTTGCTTATTTTGAAGGCGCACTTCAAAAGGCAATTGTACTCTCGCTTTTTTTACCCTTAATTATGTCGAGCGGAGGTAATTCCGGTTCACAAGCAGCTACATTAATGGTACGAGCAATTTCACTCGGCGAAGTAACTCTTAAAGATTGGTGGTGGGTTATGCGCCGTGAATTCTTATCCGGGTTACTTCTCGGAACAATACTCGGAATCATTGGATTTTTACGAATAGTTATTTGGTCAAAGTTTTCAAATATTTATGGTGAACATTATTTTTTAGTAGCTTTAACTGTTTCTTTTTCACTTGTCGGAGTTGTTTTGTGGGGGTCATTAAGTGGTTCGATGCTTCCATTTTTATTAAAGAGATTAAAGTTTGACCCTGCCGCTTCATCTGCACCGTTTGTTGCAACACTTGTGGATGTAACAGGTATAATTATCTACTTTTCGTTTGCAGTATGGTTACTTCATGGTACTTTATTGTGAACGTCTTAGAATTAGCGAGGAACTTCAATTTTTTCAATAATTTGTCGTACGATATCAGCGGGTGAAATACCTTCCATTTCTTTTTCAGGTGTTAGTAATATTCTATGGCGTAGGATATGAGGAGCAACATCTTTAATATCTTCCGGTGTAATAAAATCACGACCGTTCATAGCCGCAAATGCTTTCGATGCGGTCATAATTCCAATTGAAGCACGAGGAGATGCACCCAAAAATAATCCGGTGTGTGAACGAGTTTGGCCTACTATATTTGCAATATAACCGAGCAGTTTTTCATCTATCCTAATTTCTCTGACAGCGGCTTGAAATTCAGCAATATCAGCACCGGAAAGAACGGCTGAAATATCATGAAGATTATTCACATTATTTCTACCATGAAATTCCGAAAGAATTAATGTTTCTTCTTCAGTAGTTGGATATTCCACTTCAATTTTAAATAAAAATCTGTCTAATTGAGCTTCGGGTAGGCGATACGTACCTTCTTGGTCAATTGGGTTTTGGGTAGCAACAATCAAAAACGGTTTTTCCATAATGAATGTTGTTCCGTCAATAGTTACTTGCCGTTCTTCCATCACTTCAAATAATGCAGATTGCGTTTTAGCTGGAGCACGATTAATTTCATCAATCAATATTAACTGCGAAAAAATTGGGCCGCGTCTAAAGTCAAACTCAACTGATTTCGGATTAAATACCGAAGTCCCAAGCACATCAGAAGGCATTAAATCGGGAGTAAATTGAATCCTCTGAAAACCAATGTCGAGTGTTCGAGCAAGCAATTTAGCCGTTAATGTTTTAGCTATTCCAGGAACTCCCTCGATAAGAACATGTCCGTCGGCGAGAACTGCAGCTATTAGTAAATCCACCATAGATTGCTGACCGACAACAATCTTCCTAATTTCGTTTCTAATTCCATCGACAGCAGCTTGAAGTCGGCTTAAATCCACTCGATTTTCAAATGTTAATTCCATAAATTTATTGTTGTTAATAGTTTATTGTTCATCTTGCCAATTACGGAGAATTTCAATCTGTACAGTTCGGCTTAAAAATCTACTTTCGGGTAACGAATGTGAACTGATTCCCGGTGGAAAACGTGAAGAACCAACACCTTCGTTGCGTATAATTGTAGCAGATGGTTTAATTGATTTTATATAATCAGCAACTGCGTTGGCTCGACCAGTTGCCAGACGATTGTTCAAATCTAACTCGCCCAGATTATCGGTATAACCTACCACACTTATTGTGGCATCTTTGTCTAAATCTTTCACAAATTTCTTAATACCGGCTTTCGCACTTCTGTTCAGCTTATCTTTTAATACTTCAAAGTGCATTAAAGATAACCGTTCAACTGCTTGTCGAATAGTATCTCGTCTTACAGGTATTTCAACGGACTGTTCATCGGTAAGTGCATTGTTGTCAGATAGTTCGTAGCGTACTTCAAGAGCACTTGGTTCGCCGGTTTGCATCAAACGAGATTCTACATCTGTGAAATTATGAGTTATATTTCGAGAGGTACCGGAACCCGATTCTCCAAAAAACTTTTTGCTGTTATATTCACCATCAATTTTCCATGAAGTTATATTTTGTTTTGTACTTCCGGTTACGTCAGTTTCTATGATTGGTGGAAGTACATCGGTAATTTCAATATATCGAGTGCGTAGCATCGGAGCTAGTAGTTCGTCATCATCAGAATCTATTTCAACTCGCCGGTTTTCTTCATAACCTTCATCAGCTTGTGAAGTTGTGGGGGATTCGGGAGCACATTTTCGCGATGACTTTGAGATCTTAATACGCTTTTCTTCAATTCCCCAAATTGTAGTTAAATACTGTTTGATTCTATTTGCTCTGTTTTCGGCCAAGGTACAATCAGAATTCTCGGTGGTTGGATCTGCTGTTCCGCGAAGGGTAATTTTTGTACCCGAATATTCAAGCATTCTTGCACCAATAATATTCAATATATCTCTATGCTGAATTAACGGATTGGGTGTTAATTTATCAATGGAAAATCCATCAGGTGAAGTGAGTTGATGATATCGGTCGTTTATTTCTGCTGAATTCATGTCAAAAAACACAAAAGGCAACATCGGAAATCCTTCGGTAACAAACTTACCACGAACAACAATTGTTTCAAGAGGTGTTTTCTGACCGCTGGCTGAGACTCCTAAAATCGCAAGTTTAGCTGTAGGTGGCTTGGGTTTTGGAGGTGGCTCTGCGCCAATGATGGAAGTATCAGTACGAGAAGTTTTTTCTGTAATAATTTTGAGGTCTTCAGTTTCTTCAATTTGAGAAGAGGTAATCGATTTCCCGATTGAAAAGCGATTGCCTACAATTGTAGGATTATTCACTGTAACAGTATCAATCTGAATTGATTTACGGAATTCTTCAGGTTTGATGGTTCCTGTTCCGAATCGTAATGAAATACCCAAAGCAAGGATAGTTTGCTTCCAATCTGACGTAGAAATAAGCGATGATAACGGCAAAGTTCCCGAAAGTTCAGGAGCAAGTATTATTTTCTTTGATAATGGAATTGTGTAACCAACTCCCACAGTAATTCCAAGTTGAGAAGTTTCTGCACCTGCAATATCCTTTTCAGGAAAAAATAAAGTATCTCGGCGATTATTTCCGAACGTTACATTTAATGGAGAGAGAATAGTCGAAGTCGAACTCCAAGTCGGCGAAAGTAATACTCCAAATGATCCACCGCCAAAAATGTGAAAATTCCCAATATGATAATTCAGTAAAAGGTCGGAAGTAAGCGAAGAAAGATTTGCATTCAAATCGTGAGTACGAACTAAAGGAACGACTTCACCAGATTCATTTTTTATAAAACCACGCGAATCTGTACTACTTAAGTTAGCCGTTGCAGGACTAAAATTTGAACGAACAAGAAAGCCAATCGAAGAAGAAATGCGCCAGTCTAACGAAACGCCAAATAAGACACCCGAACCGCTTCCAGTTTTATAAACTGGACACGCCGGATCGTTCAAACATTGAAGCGTTCCGTCGGTGGAATGAAACGATAGGGCATAGCCACCGCCAAACCCCAACCATAACGGAACTCTCGATTGAGAAAACCCGCTAACTGAAGAAATTATAATAAAGATAAAAAGAAAAGTAAGAAACCGATTATAGTTCATTATCTACCGATGATTGTATCAAAAACGAAAATTGGTACTGTTTATATTTAGGAAAATATTTCCTGAATTACTATTGAAACAGTGTTTTATAACTACAAATTATGCAATCCTTAATTTCCCACAAAGCAACTGCTGAATTAAACCTCGATTTTTTTCAATCTATCAGCTCAAATTTACTCAAAATATGTTTGTTTGGTTAAAATCCGTATCTTGCATTCATACAAACAAACGCCGAGAAATAAACATAATAGTATAATGATACCTGCTCCATCGTTGCCGATTGAAGAATTTCTTCGTGAGGCACAGTCCAAACCGATTTTTGATGTTCGTACTCCATCGGAATTCGCTCATGCACATATTCCCACTGCAAAAAACCTTGCTCTGTTTTCGGATGAAGAACGAGCAATTATTGGAACTGCTTACAAGCTGGAAAGCCGAGAAAAAGCAATTATGCACGGTTTTGAATTCTTTGGGCCAAAAATGAAATTACTCGTTGAAACTGCATTAGAACAAACAGACTCAAAAAATGTGCTTGTTCATTGTTGGCGCGGTGGGATGAGAAGTTCGGCTATAGCGTGGCTCTTGAATTTCTACGGGATTACAACACATACACTCGTCGGCGGATATAAATCCTTCCGAAATTATGCTCTTCAATCATTCGGTACTCTGCAACCGATGATTATTATTGGAGGAAAAACCGGTTCTCGCAAAACATTAATTCTCAATGAACTCAAAAAACTCAATCAACAAACCATTGATCTCGAAGGAATTGCCTTGCACAAAGGTTCTGCTTTCGGTGCGTTGGGAATGCCGGCACAACCCTCACAAGAACAATTTGAAAATAGTTTGGCGGTAGAATACAGAGCACTTGACCGACATCAAAACCTTTGGCTTGAAGACGAAAGTCGTAAAATCGGAATGGCAATGATTCCTGAAAATCTCTTTAAACAGCTTCGCAGTGCTCCTGTTGTCGTTCTTGAAGTACCAATTGAACAAAGAGTAACTGCACTCGTTGAAGATTATGGAACTGCTAATCAGGAAGAACTCCGAAGCTCTATCCTTAAAATCCGTGAGCGACTCGGCGGACTTCAGACTAAAATGGCTTTAGAAGAATTAGACCGCGAAAGAATGGCTGAATGTTTTGAAATTCTGCTCAACTATTACGATAAAAGCTATCAATTTGGACTTGATAAACGAGATCCCGAAACTCTGCATTCATTACACATTACATCAAGCGACTCGGCTGAAAATGCACGGTTAGTTCTTGATTTTGCACAATCAATTACAATGTAATAACACTCTACAATCTTTATAATTATGGAAATTCCAATTCGACTTACTCAATATAGTCATGGTGCCGGATGCGGATGCAAGATTTCACCGCAAATTCTCGATAAAATTCTTCAATCCAACGAAACATTCCCGAATAATGAACGGCTTTTGGTAGGGAATCATTCTCGCGATGATGCCGCTGTCTATGACTTAGGTAATGGAACTGCCCTCATAAGCACAACAGACTTCTTTATGCCGATAGTTGACGATCCGTATCAATTCGGAAGGATTGCTTCGGCGAATGCTATTAGCGATGTATATGCTATGGGCGGAAAACCAATTATGGCGATTGCTATTTTGGGTTGGACGCTCGATAAACTTCCACCAGAAATTGCCCAAAAGGTAATCGAAGGAAGCCGTTCGATTTGTGCCGAAGCAGGAATTCCTCTTGCCGGAGGACATTCAATTGACAGCCCTGAGCCAATATTTGGTTTGGCGGTCAGCGGACTTGTGAGTATTTCAAACTTAAAACAAAATAATACCGCAAAAGAAGGCAATCTACTGTTTCTAACGAAACCGTTAGGAGTTGGAATACTGACGACTGCCGAAAAAAGGGGGATTCTTCGTGAAAGTGAACTTGGACTTGCCGCACAGCAAATGATGAAGCTCAATACTATCGGTGCGTTGCTCGGTGAAATCGAAGGAGTAACAGCTCTTACCGATGTTACAGGGTTTGGACTTCTAGGGCATCTCTGTGAAATGTCCGAAGGCAGTAATCTAAGCGCGGAACTTCATTATGAAAATATTCCAACGCTTTCGGGAGTTGAATTTTATCGTGAACAAGGGGCTATCCCCGGTGGAACTAATAGAAATTGGAGCAGTTACGGACATAAAGTAGCACCGATAACCGACCAACAGCGCAATATACTTGCAGACCCCCAAACAAGCGGTGGTTTGCTCTTGGCAGTAGAGCCGCACGCTGTAGAAACAGTGAAAGAACTATTTATTAGTAACGGGTTGGGTGAATTCACAACACCAATAGGAACTCTCAGTAAGCGAAGTGAGTTTTCTGTTTGGGTGCGGTAGAGGAAATTTGTGTTAAGGTCATTGAAATTCTATTTGTGGTTTTCGGGGAATAGTTGTAGTTTCGCTGAAAGTAATTATCTAACCATTATACTAAACACTCGATGAACAAACTTTTTTACGGTGACAACTTCGATGTATTTCGGAAACACGTCATAAGTAAACTATTCTATTTTTGTAATAAATATAAGTAAAGTAAAAGTACATGAATTCAAATACCGTTCTCGATACGAAAAATGAAATAGAATCTAAGGAAGTATCAACGAATATTATATTAGGTGATTCAAAAGATGCTTTGAAACAACTTGCTGACAATTCGATTGACTTGATTTTTACCTCTCCTCCGTATGCCGACCAAAGAAAAGATACGTATGGCGGACTTCATCCTGATAAATATGTAGATTGGTTCTTGCCTATATCTAGTGAATTGCTTCGTGTACTAAAACCAACAGGAACTTTTGTACTTAATATAAAAGAAAAGGTTGTGGATGGTGAACGAAGTACGTATGTAATGGAATTGATTCTTGAATTACGTAAACAAGGTTGGATTTGGACAGAAGAATTCATTTGGCACAAAAAAAATTCTTATCCGGGTAAATGGACTAATCGATTTCGTGATAGTTGGGAAAGACTTTTACAATTTAACAAAGACAAAAAGTTTATTATGTATCAAGATGCAGTCAAAGTTCCAATTGGAGACTGGGCAAAAGGTCGGTTGAAGAATTTAAGTGATACAGATAAAATTCGTGATAATGCAAGAAATGGAAGTGGATTCGGTAAAAACATTTCCAATTGGGTAGGAAAGGAAACAGTTTATCCAACGAATGTTCTTCATTTCGCTACTGAATGTAGTAATAAGAATCATCCAGCTGCATTTCCCGAAAATTTACCCGAATGGTTTATAAAACTATTCACTCAAGAACATGATACAGTCTTAGATCCTTTTGCCGGCTCTGGAACTACCTTGATTGTTTCGCAAAAAATGAAAAGAAATTCTATTGGAATTGAAATTTTACCAGAATATTACGATATTATAAAAAAAGAAATTGAACCTGTAAATTACTATCTTTTTTGATACAATGGCAACACTCGAACTTGACGACCTTAATCAATATATTGAAAAACATATTGGTACTTTTCACGCAAAAAGATTAGAAAAACTTGAAAAACTAAACTTCAAGGATGTTTTGAAACGTAAAAATCCATATTTGTTTAAAGCAAAAAATATTCTGACTGCACAAGATTTGGTAAAAAACGTACTCGATGCGTTTCTCCAATCTCAAGAAGAAACTTTGTTTGGAGATTTTCTTGAAGGAGTTGCAATCTTTGTTTGTCAAAAAGTATTTGGCGGGAATAAATCTACTGATTTAGAAGGAATTGACTTAGAATTCACTAAAAAGAAGATTATTTACATCATTGAGATTAAATCAGGGCCGAATTGGGGTAATAGCAGTCAAATCAAGAAAATGAAAGATAATTTTAGAAATGCTAAAGAAGTTTTGCTCTCTAAAAATCCCAAACGTACAATTGTTGCGGTTAATGGTTGTTGTTACGGAAGAGAGAATCAGCCAGATAAAGGTGAATACTTGAAAGTTTGCGGACAAGATTTCTGGCAACTAATTTCGGGTAGTTCAACATTTTACACTGATATCATCGAACCTCTCAGTCATAAAGCCAAAGATAAGAACGAAGATTTTCACAAAGAATACAGTAGAGTAATAAACAAGTTTACACAGTTGTTTGCAACAGATTTTTGTGACGATGGAGAAATAAACTGGAAAAGAATAGTCGAATTTAACTCACAAAGTAAAGTTTAAAATCGTGAACATATCTCCATTACTCTCGAAGTCTTTCCCGTCTAGTTAGTTATTCCCAACAAGGCACTAATTATAGAGGCATTTCAATAACATTCCGATTAATTAGTCTGTAAGCAACAACAACCCAAACTCAAACACCACCATCAGCCCCGTCAGGGGCGCAATTTCGGTAGAAAACAACTACACCGCCTCGCTACCAAGAGTTCCGTAAGGAACGGGAAATATCTCTTTTGATATGCTTCACCACGATGTAGCTTGAATATTAATACACGACACGATTTACTACAAGATGCCTTCCCTTCAGAAATTACTGATTATTACTACAACTATCCCAACAAAAAGAACTCCTGTTATTGAGCTTGTATTGGTATTTGCAGACATATCTTATGAAGAATCTTCATTCAGAATATACTTCTAAAAAAATACGTGGACGAGAAAAAAACATCTGTGGACGAAAAAAAACATTCGTGGACGAGAAAAAAACATTCGTGGACGGACTTTTTAACTCAAAAAACTACTTCAAATAAGTTTTCAGCGTGTCCTCACCAATATAAACTGAGTCTTCGATTGGCTTTAGCTAAAAAAATCTTTTTGTTTCATTTGGCAAATATCAATTCGTAATATTTGCTATCAATCATCCGACTAAAGCCGGAGGCAATTGATATGAGGAATCTGAATTGATTGTTTATGATTGCTTTCTACTGAACGGTGCCTTTCTGAAGAAGCTTGGTTTGGTTTAGTTGGAATGGTGGTGTTCGTTGGTATGATTTGGTGATATATCTATTTCTAAACAACTTTTTTGCCTTGAATCCAGACTTCTCTCACTTGATTTGTTCCGAAGTGATAGACTAATTCTGCATAATCTGCACAGTCGGCAATAATAAAATCAGCAGATTTGCCGATTTCCAAACTTCCTGTTTGGTTTGATAATCCAAGTGCCGCGGCTCCATTAATAGTAGATGCCGAGATTGCTTCTTCCACCGTCATTCCACCCATTGTACACGCAAGCGAAAGAACCATCTGCATATTTTCCATAAAGCATGAACCGGGGTTACAGTCAGTAGCAAGTGCTACAGCTAAACCATGTTCTATCATTGTTTGCGCAGGAGCAAACGGTAGTTTTAGCGTATAAGCAGTACCGGGAAGGAGAGTGGCAATTGTTCCGCTTTCACGCATAAGATTGATACCCGCCTCCGAAATAAACAAAAGATGGTCTGCACTTATAGCGTTCATCCGAGCCGCCATTTCAGCCGCACCAAAACTTGAGAGTTCGTCAGCATGAACTTTGACTTTAAGTCCGGCATCAATCGCGGTTTGAAGGATTTTTTCGGATTCGGGAACGGTGAAATATCCTGTGTCGGTGAATACATCACAAAAAACTGCAAGATTTTCCTCAACAACCGCCGGAATCATTTCATTACAAATAATATCAATGTATTTCGTGCGGTTTGTGCGAAATTCAGGAGGGAAATCATGTGCGCCGAGAAATGTCGGGATAACTCGTAGTTGAAGTTCTTGTTGGAGTGTTCGGATAGCACGAAGTAATTTTAATTCACTTTCAAAAGTTAGTCCGTATCCGCTTTTGACTTCGATTGTTGTTGTTCCTTGTTTGAGTGCGCTAAGAGCAAGTTTTCTTCCGATTGCTTCAATGTCTGTTTGGCTTGCAGTTCGAACTGCATTCATTGTTCGGAGAATTCCTCCGCCTTCAGCGGCAATTTGCTGATAACTTACACCTTGCAGTCTTCTTGCAAATTCACCGGCTCGACTTCCTGCAAACACAATATGTGTATGAGAATCTACAAATCCGGGAAGAACAGTTTTTCCTTTACAATCAATAACTTGTGTAATGGGAGCGGGATTATTTTTCATCAAATAATCGGTAGCATCTGCTGAATTTCCAACCCAAAGAATTTCTTTATCAAACAGCAATGCACCATTTCTAATTTCTCCAATATCTTGCATTTCAATGCCGGATTTATTGGTGCTATTTCCGACAGCACACGTAATAATCGATGAAATGTTTGTAAGGAGAACAGCCATAATTGTTAAGTATCCTGATTAATTTTGGAGATAAATGTATTAGATTCTATTCAGAAACAATCATTATTTTACTGATAGATTCTGTTCCGTAATGCAAACGGTAAATATAAACTCCTGAAGGAAGTTGGAGATTATTGACAGCAACATCATATACACCGGCTGTGAACAAACCATCGGCTAAAACTGCTTTTCTATTTCCTAACAAATCATAAATTTCCAGCGAAGTAGCAAAACTATTACTTAATCCGAATCGTATGGAAGTTTCACCTCCTGAAGGCAGAGGATTAGGAGTGTTTTGTTGTAGAAATACAACAGACGGGGAGTTGAGAGTAGTTACTTTGATTGGAACAGCACATCGAGTGTCACCGGCTTGAATTACTCCTTCTTTTGTATGTATTCCTAAGAGTTTGATATCTTTCCGCAAACAGCCAAATCCAAATTGAAGTGTATCGGTATCAATATCTATTTTAACTTTTGCAGGAGTATAACAAACTTGAAGCGGTCTGCGTTGTTTCGGCGGAATAACAAAAGGAAATTGAGATTGTGGAACAGAGAATATTGTATTTTGAGCAAGAACTGCATCATTGAGCGTTAGAGTAAAATTACCATAATTATACAAACTCATTGATTCGCAACGGACTATTCCAACCGTTGAATTATCGAATACAAATCCTGTTGAATCTGAAACTGATTCGATTTGAAGTGTAAATCCGGGAATGTTTTCAGTACGAGTACTGCTATTTCCAGCTGAATCTAAAGCATTAATTGTAAAGCGTGCATCTTGGTACGAATCTATAATTTCTACAGTATAACCAACAATTCTTGAATTACTTACTGTATCTGCCTTTACTGTGCAATTAACGGTAGAATCCTGTACAATTTCAGTTGATTGAATTCCTAAATCGCTTGGCAGTGTATCTGATATTGCTATTCTAAATGAATGCTTGCAGCTGTCATCTTCAAGAGTGAAAGCCGGTTTGTTTCTATCTACAATGGCACTCATTACAAGTTCCACGAGTGAGCGTTCACCGCAAGGTTGCCCGATAAGAAGTGTATCAATAAATTCACCTTCGGTCAGAGAATTAAAACAGACCGTGATGAGTTTTCGTTCTTTTGGTCTAAGGGTAATCGGGGCAGTTGTATTGACAGTAAACACAGTCGTTTTTTTTCTAAAGTCAAGAATTGTAAGTTCTTGTGGGAATTTACCGTAATTATATAATTCAACAGGAAAACAGTATTGCTTTCCAACAGGCCCAATTCGTTTTACTGTTGCAATTGAGTCTGCATTTTTAGGTTGAGTTATGCCAACAGTGAAACCGGGAATTTCTATGAGCTGACGAGAAACATAATTAACTGAATCCCGTGCATAGACTACAAACGAACCATCATTATTGATGTCAATTAAAGCGGCTGTGAATTTAACCGATGGCTGAACCGGAGTGAATTTAGGAATCGTAACTGTAGTATTAATCATGGAATCCGGTGGTGCAGTAACTTCTTGTACATGCGTATCGCCGGTTAGTGTATCAAATACAGTTCCTTGAATCCCGAAACATTCCGGAATAGATGTGATTTTAGGAGGATTGAAATCAAAAGTACGATATGCCGTCCCGCCTACATAACCATACGAATTAGCAGGTCCGTAACCATAAACATAAATTCCAATCGGTAAATCTGCTTCTACAGTATGTGCGCCATCAGTTACACCGTCAGCTCCATTAGCACCTCCAAGCCATGCAAATGAATAATTTGAACCGGGGATTGGTTTGAATTTTGAAACATTGACAGGGACACCGTCTAATTTTATGGTTGAAAGGGTAGTATCGGGTGCAACTACCGAAATATATTGCTCTTGATAAACACCACCCGGATTCGCTTGGTCGTACGCTTGAACATTCATACAACGATAGAAATTTTGGAATTGTTCTTTCGGTGGAATTATCAGCATAAATGGGTCGCTAAGTCCGCTGTTTGCTCCTCCGCCGGCACCTGCTGTTTTTTTGAAATGAGCGACCATTATTGGTTTAGTAGCAGTTACTGTAGCAGCAACATCTAACGTTCCTTCTGTTATTCCGCCTGCGGTTAGATTTGTTTGTCGTACACCATTAATATATACTTCGGTACTATCATAAGCGGCAAGAATTCGATACAAATCTGATCCTATTTTTGAGGCAGTAGTCGGTAAAGGATATGGAGTAAGAAAAGCATTCTTTCCCCACGTACCGACAGGTGGAATTTGTTCAATAAGACAATCTCTTGATTGTAGATTACTTTTCTCATAAATAGGAATTAATGCTCGTTGTTGCCCGCCGAAAACCGCAATAGGTTTATCGGAAGTAACATGAGAACCCGTTAAATCAGCCGTTAAATTAGAAGCTGTTATTTTTGCTTGGACAAGATATGACTCTCCTTTGTCGAGAGTAAAGGTTTGCGGTATTATTCCATTGCTGTATGTTGCAACTTTAGGAACAACGGTTATTGTTGTTGCGTCTTCAGTTGCGACAATAGCAAATTGAGAAGGTGTGCTGCTTCCATTTAAAGTGTTGCCGGAAACAGAACCATCACTATTATAAGACATTACGTAATAATCTTTACCGAGAGCATCTGTAGGCAATACTAAAAAGGCCTCACTTGTTGTTACGGCTTGATTAAGAGCATAAACACTTATGTCTTTTTCGGAAGTAACATGGAAAGATTGATTAGCTGTAATTTCATTTTGATTTTGATTTATTATAACTCCTGAAGAATTAAATCCTTCGAGTTCATATCCTACCCAAGGAATACCAAAAGAATAAACTTTTGTTATATCGTTAATTTGAAAATTCTTTTGTAAAGTAACTCCGGCTTTATTTCGGTAATAAATTATACCTTTAGTAGGTTCGCTTGCAACGATTAAGATAGATAAAGAATCTTGTCTGTTAGCAATTGGGTCATTTTGATTGTTATGAAAATTAGGCATAAATGTGAGCCAAAAGTCTGTTCCTTTACTATCTTTTTCAATTGGTTGGGCAGAAGCACCAATAGAAATAAATAATGTAAGTATTGCGACTGTCAGAATGAATCGGGTGAGAAATGTTCTCATGAAATACTCCTTACTAAAACGAAGGGTGGAAACTAAATTGTATTTTAATTACTACGAAATTACGGTAAAAAATTACCAAACACTAACAAAGAAACAGAGACTCTCCATTTGAAGCTTAAGTTTCTTAAAATATTTCTAATTCTATTACTTAACGCTGAACAATTTACATTAACCTATAATCACAATAATTCAATGTTTCAAAATAAGTTGCTGTATTTGTGCTATTGATGTTATTTCTTCGTTGGCTCTGTTATCCGGCTTCGTTTCAAGATGAAGATTCACCCAAACTGTTTGCCATCCTGCATTCGAAGCACCGATGATATCAGAATCATAATGATCTCCAATATACAGCATTTCATGCGGATTATTGATTCCTGATATTTTCATTGCATGATTAAAAATTTCAAGGTGTGGCTTCATTACACCGACATCTTCAGAAATTACAACATGTTCAAAAATATCATTCCAGCCGAATTGTTTGATTTTACGAAGTACTTGCAAACGAAAACCATTGGAAAGTAAACCGAGTGGTGCCATTTGAGAAGCCGATTCTATTGCTTTACTCGCACCGTCATTTAACTCCCAAAATAATTCATAATTATCGAGATATTGGTTGCCCATAATAGGAGCAAGCTCTTGAATAATTGCATGAGAGTGCCCTGAAAATTCTTCGAGCATTGAGACAAATCGCTGAGTGCGCATTTGTTCGACAGTTAACTCACCGGAAGCAAGTCTTCGCCAATATTTTTCGTTGATATGTTTATAATGTGTCGAAAATTTTTCAAGAGAACTATGGGAAAAATCATGTGAAAATTGTTCTAAGAGTAATGCGATAGCACGCTTTTCAGCTCCACTATGGTCAACTAACGTATTATCAATGTCAAAATATATGACGCGAACTTTATCGAGATTTAAAGCCATAAAATTAATTACAAAAAAGTAAAATGATGTGAATTATTTATAAAGAATCAGGTGACTTTTAGCAAAAATACTTCCTTGTTGATAAAATTACCAAAGATAAGTTCCAAAAAATCACGATTTTTGTAAGTATAGAATTGTATATTCTGATTTTTAAACATAACTATTTGTTTCATTACTTTAGGTATAATCAATGAAAACTATTGAAGAAATAACGCTGTCAATGCAGGAGCTTGGACTTACAAATCTTGGAGAAATTTATTACAATCTATCCACACCCGACCTTTACGAACATGCTTTAACATATGGAGAAGCACAACTTTCAGAACATGGTGCACTCGTTGCAATCACAACTCCACACACAGGTCGAAGCGCACAAGATAAATTTGTGGTCGAAGAATCCACGAGCAAAGATAATGTTTGGTGGGGCAAAGTAAATAAACCATTCCCACAAGATAAATTTAATAATCTGAAGTCTCGAGTCACAGCATATCTACAAAATCAAGATTTATATGTCCTTGATTGTATTGCTGGCTCGGATAATAAATATTCACTTCCTGTTCGTGTAATTACACAACACGCATGGCACAATCTTTTTGCTAAAAATATGTTCATTGAAGCAAGTGATGAGCAACTTGATACTTTTATTCCGGGATTTACTATCATTCATGCACCTGATTTTAAAGCAAATCCTGCTACAGACGGTACTCGTACGGAAACATTCATTATTCTTGATTTCTCACAACGTCTTGTTTTAATTGGCGGAACACAATACGCCGGTGAAATTAAAAAGTCCATTTTTACCGTAATGAATTATCTGCTTCCACTCCAAAAAGTTATGAGTATGCACTGCTCAGCTAATATTGGTAAGGGTGGAGACACAGCGTTATTCTTTGGACTTTCAGGAACAGGAAAAACAACTCTTTCTACAGATCCTGAGCGTTCACTAATCGGAGATGACGAGCATGGATGGTCGAATGATGGAACGTTCAATGTAGAAGGTGGATGCTATGCTAAAGTTATTAATTTATCAGCTGAATCAGAGCCGATTATTTATCAAACAACACGAACATTTGGAACAATCTTAGAAAATGTGGTTGTTGACCCTGAATCTCGTGCAATAGACTTTTTTGATGACAGTATAACAGAAAATACACGCGCTTCCTATTCACGCGATGTACTCGAAAATACAGCCGATTCAAATAAAGGTGGAAACCCGACTAATATTTTCTTTTTGACTTGTGATGCATTTGGAGTTATGCCCCCAATCTCAAAGCTGACACCCGAGCAAGCAATGTTTCATTTCCTTTCGGGGTATACTGCAAAAGTCGCCGGAACAGAAGCCGGTGTAAAAGAACCTACGGCTACATTTAGTACATGCTTCGGTGCTCCGTTTATGGTTCATCATCCTAAAGTTTATGCTAATTTACTTCGTGATAAAATTAATGCGAACAATTCTCAGGTTTGGTTAGTCAATACTGGTTGGAGTGGCGGAGAATATGGAGTCGGAAAGCGTATGAAAATCAGTTATACCAGAGCGTTGCTTCGTGCGGCATTAACAGGAGAATTAAATAATGTTGAATTTGTTAAAGAAGATTTCTTCAAGTTAAGTATACCTACTTCGTGTCAGGGAGTTCCTACTGAAATACTAAACCCACGAAACACTTGGGAAGATAAAGCGGCTTATGATGCCAAAGCAAAACATTTAGTCGGATTATTTGAAGATAATTATAAACAATTCGAATAAGTAGAATAGAATAAAAACAGTATACAGCCGCTTTTTGAAAAGAAAAGCGGCTTTTGTTTTAGTAAAAGAATCTGTCCGACTGTAAATTTTTTTCTATTTTTGTGGTCAAATCTCTCAATAAATACTCAAACTTATTATGTTGTCAAAGTTAATACACCCACGAAAAATTGCATATTATGGAATAATCACTGCTATTTTACTTAGTTGTTTATTCGAATCATCACAAACATTTGCTCAGATACCTTCGCTTAAATTACCAAAACCACAAATGGCTAAGCCGGGAGAATACGATACGGTTGGTGTTAAAATATCTGCCGAAACAGCTAAAGATGCCGCCGGAATAATAGAACAACCAATTAATCCTGAAGAATATATTCTTGGCCCTCAAGATGGTGTGAGTCTTTTTATAGGAGCACTCGAACCAAAGATTTATGATTTGACGATATCTCCCGAAGCAAGATTAATTATTCCCGGAATCGGAGCAATTAATGTAAAAGGGAAAACTCTTGCAGAAGCAGAAAAAATGGTAGAAGCCAAAGTTTCAAAGATTTATAAAGTTCAATCAGTTTCACTTTCATTACGAAAATTACGACAATTCAAAGTGTCGGTTATTGGTAGTGTTCGTTCTCCCGGATATATTCCTGCTTCTTCAGCTGATAGATTGTCGGAAGTAATTGAAAGAGCAGGACGTATGCTCTATAACGGTTCTCAACGTCATATTACGATTCGTAGAGAAGGACTGACTAATCCAATAGTAGCCGATTTAACACGATTCTATCTTTTGGGAGAAAAAGAAGGTAATCCAAACCTTCAAGGTGGTGATGTAATCAACGTAGCCCCGTATCCTGAACGAGAAATTATAGAAGTAAATGGAGAAGTCGGTACTCCCGGGGCATTTGAATTTGTCGAAGGTGATATGCTTTCGACGATGCTTCGCTTCTCGCAAGGAGTTCTTCCATCTGCTTTTTTGGATTCAGTCGAAATTATCCGTTTTATTAATTCCTCATCGGAAACTCAACGAATATCAGTCAATATAAATGGATGGCAACAAAGCTTATCAAGTGGAGTGGGACAATTCTTGAATGATGTAGCAATTCATTCGGGAGATAGAATATTTGTAAGGCGAATACCGTATTGGCATTCCGGTGCAACGGTAGCAGTAAAAGGAGAAATATTATTTCCGGGAAGTTATGGTATTAATCCAAACGGAACAACGGTTGCTGATGTTATCGCTCGTACAGGAGGTTTTACTCAAAATGCCGCAATCGAAAACGCTGTTCTCATACGTCGCAGGGATTTAAAAGAAGAACCTGATTATGAATATATCCGTTTGCTTGGTCAGCCGGTAAGCTCGATGACTGAACGGGAAAAAGCATATTATAGAGAAGCACAACGCCAAATTCGCGGAATGATTGCTATTGATTTTACTAATTTAGCGGATAAAAATTCCCCTGCACATACAATTTATCTCAAACAAGATGATTCAATTCATGTACCTGAGAAAAATATTTTTGTCAATATAGTAGGTAGAGTAAATATTCCGGGTAAAATTCTTTATAAACCAAGCTATACATTTAAGGATTATATTAGTTTAGCAGGAGGTTATGCTTATAAAGCAGATGAAAGTGAAGTTTTGGTTGTAAAACCACGTGGTGAACAGTTATTAGCATCTGAAAAAAATACCATAGTCGAACCCGGGGATAATATTATGGTTCCGGAAATTCCCGAATCAAAAGTTAAATTTATGGATATTTTAACATCGGTTCTCACAATCACAGCTCAAATCGTTACTGTAGTTGGTGTTATCTATACATTGTCGAAAAAGTAAAGCAATTGGTCTTATTAAAACGCACATTTTTAAAATTTATGCAAGAAACACAAGAATATACAAGCATTTCACTTAGTGATTTTTTAGTTGTACTTCGCCATAGAATGCGTTTTATCGTTGTATTTGTTTTAATAGCAGTAGTCAGTGTTGGTATTTATAGCTTTATAATGCCCCAATCCTTTGTTGCTATCACTACTCTTATGCCTCCCGAACAACGTAGCAGCGGCGGTGGACTTGCCGCATTACTTCAAAGTGCCGCTCCGGGAATATCTTTAGGAGGAATGGACTCTAAATCTTCGCCTGTATCGGTTGATATTATTACCAGTAATTCTCTTATTGAACGAGTAATTCAAAACCTCAATTTGCCTAAACATCCGTTCTTTAAAGGAATGGATACTGCTACTATTTTAAATACTATAAAAGCTTCGCTTTATATTGACTCCAGAGTACGAACAGGGGTAACAGGAATTGAATGTACTATCGGCACGCATTATTTCGCATCCCAACAAGAAATTGATATTGCTTCACAACTTTCAAGTGATATTGCAAATTCAATTACCTTTTGTTTAGACCAAATGCTTCGCGAAAAAAATGTTTCGACTGCTCGTAAAACTCGTGAATTTATCGAACGCCTGATGGTAATAACCAAACAAAAACTTGACTCGACTCAAGAAGCAATGGAACAATTTCAATTGACGAACAAAGTGTTTACAATTGATGATCAAACGAAAGCTATTGTATCAGGTGCAGTGAGCATCGGTACTGAATTAAGTAAAGCGCAAATAGAACTTGGAGCAATCAAAGAGCAATATCAATTGAATTCTCCGGTGGTGCAATCGTTTGAACAAAAAGTGAAAGACTTGCAAGCTCAATATGAAAAAGCCCAAAACGGTGGAATTGCTCAAACGGATAAATATTCAATCCCTCTACAAAATGTCCCTCATCTTGGACGAAAATATGTGAATCTCATGAGAGATATGAAAATTCAAGAACAAATCAACGCATATTTAGAATCACAACGTATGCAAGAAGCAATTCAAGAAGCGCGCGATGTACCCGTCGTTTTGGTATTGGATAAAGCAGTAAAACCACGCCAACGAGCCACGCCAAAACGCACAATGATGCTACTATTAACATTTGGATTGTCGTTTATTCTTTCTGTTATTTGGGTTGGAATTTCTGCCGGAAGAAAAGGACAATTAACTGATAATTAAAATAGTTGGCGGTGTAAGAGAAAATACGAATGTCCTTTGGACTATTCCCATCCTTAAAGAAATCACGTATTCCGTTCGGTTGTTTGTTATTTCCGACCTACATCATAACTTTATAGTAGGCAAGTAATTGAAATCGCTTGTAACAACCGACTTGACTTTAAAATGCACGGTGGTAAACAACCGACTTGACTTTAAAAAAACAATAATTTGACTGAAATATATATTCCCAGTCCGGTCGGTTGTTACAACCGACTTTCTCTATAATATTTTATTTGGCAAATACTTAAATTCAGTTGTAACAACTGAATTGACTTTAATAACTTTTTAGTTGGCAAGTAATTGAAGCTGAATAAAAACAATAATTTGACTGAAATATATATTCAAGAAGTTCAATGTCCAATACATTCACCCACATATCAATCCATCCCGAAAAAATCTACAACCGTTTCACCAAATTGCCTTGTATTTATCTTCTCAAATCCTTCCGGTTGAAGTACAATCTCACGAATATCATGTTCGGCTACGAATAAACCGCCATCCACAAGTAATTGATTTTCTTTAAGTAATTTGAACAAAGGATTGATGAGTTTATTCTTATATGGTGGGTCTGTGAATATCAAATCAAAGGGCTGTCCGGCAGAACGAGAAAACTTCGAAACAAATAACCGACTATCCATAGTAACTACATTATATTGCGAAGGTTCGACAGTGAATTGAACAAGTGTTTTGTGTAATAAATTGGCTGTTATATGCGATAGCTCTACAAAACAGCAATACTCCGCGCCACGACTTAACGCTTCCAAACCTAATGCGCCGGTTCCTGCACATAAATCAAGAACCCGTATTCCTTCAAAATCAATTAACGTGTTCAGTATGTTGAAAATGGTTTCGCGTGCACGGTCTGTCGTTGGACGTACACCCGACGGCGCAGAAGTTGTAATTGTTCTGCCTTTGAACTTACCTGCAATGATTCTCATGCGTAATGGTTTTTATTTTGATACTTTCTTTGTTATGCGATGTCAAAATAATACTTTTGCAATACATACAACGTAAAACCTGAATGAACATAATTGAAATAGTCGTTTATTTCTCAAACAAGAATTCTTCTTTATTCTGTCCACACAGATTATTAAATAAATTCCGCAATGGTTGAAAAAACATCTCCTTGGATTAAAACTGCACTCTACGTACTTCTTGGGATTATTGCACTTGGAATGATTGCACCAATGGCATGGATGTTATTATTATCTTTACGGCAACACCCCGAAAGTTACGATTCGATAGGTGGTCTTATCACTGCACCAACTACGATAGGTAATTATACCGATGCACTTAATTCGGATGCTTTTGGAAAATATTTTCTCAATTCAACAATTGTCGCTCTGCTTGTTACTACCGGAAATGTCGTGTTTTGTCTTTGGGTGGGTTATGCACTCGCACGTAGGAAATTCTATGGTAAACGATGGGTATTTGGTTCGGTGTTGGGTGTGATGATGATTCCTCAGCAAGTGATAATGATACCATTATATCGGCTTATGGTAGAATTTGGGTGGATTAATACGTATTTCGCACTAGTTGTTCCGTGGCTCGTTACGCCGCTCGGCGTATTTTTAGTCAGACAGTATATTCTGGCTTTGCCTGCTGAAATAGAAGATGCTGCAAGAATTGACGGAGCAGGGGAATGGTATATTCTCTGGAAGATAGTGATGCCATTATCCAGACCAATTTTGACAGTACTTGCGATGTATGTGTTTTTGAGTAATTGGAATTCATTTTTATTTCCCTTTTTGTTTACCAATGAAGAATCAATGCGAACGTTACCTGTCGGATTGGCGTTTTATTTGGGGAAACAATCCATTGATTGGGGACATTTAATGGCAGGTGCGAGCATTTCTGCTCTACCGATACTCTTGATGTTTGTGTTCTTTCACAAACGGATAATTCAAGGTCTAACGGCAGGCGCACTGAAGGAATAGGATGAAAAGTATAGTTTTCAATAACTCTCTATAAATATAAATAATTGAAGTTAGTTGTAACAATCAGTTGGACTTAAAATCTGTTTTAAAATGCTGGTTTTATACTGAAAAATTGTTTTCCCACTAAGGCGAAACTACAACTACTCCCAAAATGAACATAATTTTATTCACCACGTTTAACTAAGGGATAGCGATGTTTTTGTGATTCACTGACGGAGTCGCAAGGCGGCGGGGGAGTTTCCATTGCTATTTCGGGGAAAAGTTTGGTTGGAGTTCCTGTGAAATCTTTTGCCCATTCTTTATGATTATAAACACATACCGGTAAGCAAATAGAACAATATTTGTGTTCGGCAAAATACGGAAAACATTTGCCGGTATCTACCATATAACGGTCATTGCCAAGATGGTCTTTTCCTCCTTCGGGAGTTCGATTGTCACCGATAGCATCGGCAGGACAGTAAATCCTGCAAGCACGACAGTTATCACAAAATTTCGCAATGCCAGCATCAATCGGATAGTCTATTTCCATTGGAAGGGAAGTAAGTACGCTTCCCATTCTGAACAGCGGCCCAAGTTTGGGATGGATAATCGAGCCGTGTCTTCCAAGTTCGCCAAAGCCCGCTTTCAAACCAATCGGAATATGTAAAACATTGCTATCCCCAACAGGATGTTCGACCGTACACGCATACCCAATCGAGCGAATAAACTCTGCAAGTTTAATGACCGTTTCACCAAGTGAATAATAAATCCGCAAACATTCGATAGCCGATTCATCCGACGGAACATTCTGAAATTCACTCCATTTCATTCTTTGTCCAACGGCGATGGCAAACTCTTCTTTTACTGTTCTTCCTTGGTAAATGTCGGATGGTTCTATTCTGCAAATTCCAACTATATCTGCGCCAAATTCAATTGCTTTTAGTTTAATAAGTTTTGATGCATCTTCCGGTGAATAGTTTTGTTTATGTGATGAAATTTCTCCTTCAAACCGTGGATATTGTTCCGTTTGAATTTTATGCATGTATTCATCAGCTTCGGGAATATCAATTGTCCGACCTCCAACTCCTCGATACCAATCATCCCACGCAAAGGCAGGAGGTGAATCTTGAGAAGCGAGTATATCAATTTCAAATTCGGGAGTAATCATTGTACGTTCAAGAAGTAGCAAGAGGCAAACTTACGATAAATACACTTCCTTGACCTTCGCCCAAACTATTGGCTCGAATTGTTCCGTGATAATGTTCGGCAAGAACTTTAGCAGTTGCCAAACTAACACCTGAACCTTGACTGTGTTGTTGGATATTAGCTACAAAATACGGCTCGAATATTCTATCAGAATAAGACTGTGGAAATCCTACTCCCGAATCTTCAATCATACAACAAATGAGCGAATTCATTTTCATCACTTCGATAGAAATACTTCCGTTTACTGTGTTAAACTTTAATGCGTTTTCAAGTAGTGGAGCAATTATTTTCTCGACTACATCATAGGGTACACATGTTAGTAATTCATTGTCAGATTGTTTGTAAGTGCAGGTTATCTTCATCGTTTCAGCTTTTTGCATCGAATCTCCGATTATATACTGCATCATTTCACAAAAATTTGTTGATTCGGGTATTTCTGTGTGAGGTGTGTGGTTCAGTGCTTGAATATATTGCTCTGCCGAAAAAGCAAATTCTTTAAGTCGTTCTGCACTCTGAATTCCATCTGCTAAGATTTCAGCTGTATCAGGTTCGAGTACTTGAAGTTTAGGGATAAAACTTAGAGAATTCAATCCATTGAGAGGAGTGCGGAGTTCGTGAGCAATAAACTTTAGGAATACTGATTTTGCATTGTCGAGAGATTCGAGTCGGATATTTGCTTGGCGCAAATCAGCGAGAGTAGTTCCTAATTTTGCCGCCATTTGATTGAAATTAGTAATCAAACTTGATGTTTCATCAGGCAAATGCTTGAGAAGTAAAGGGACTTTTACATTACCTTGGAAATCATTATCGGCAATAGTTGAAACAGCATTACTCACAGTTGAAATAGGTTTTGCAATTAACACTCCAAGAATCATTCCAAGTAGACCACTTACAACCGCTCCGGCACTCCGTGCAATATTAGATTCCATTTTTAGCTTCTCTTCTGTTGAAAGGTATTCTTTATACGTCAAATCTGCTTCCAAAACTGCTACTGCTTTGCCTGTTGAATCGAGAATTGGTGCAAAAGCAGAAATCCATGTTCCATTATCGTCATTATAAATAGCAGTAGAAGTTGTTATCTTTTCGTGTAAAGCACTTTCGAACACTTTGCGAACAGTAGAATCACGAAAAATATGAATATGTCCTGAAAATGAAGTAGGATGCGACATTATACCAAACCAAGTTGTATCTCCTTTATTTGGTAATAAAGTATAAAAATGTTCTTTAAATCCGATGACATTTTTAAGGTTTAAGAGTTCAGTGTGAATACGTTGATATGCCGGTCTTGAAATTGATGTGTCTGATGCTAATGCATCATAATGATCTTTTGCAGAAATGTGGAGAGTGGCGGCACTTGCAATAGATGAGAGTTTTTTTTGAATTTCAGATTGTGTCAGAAGCAGAGATTGATTTAAAAGAAAAGAAACTGTTGTTTCGATACAAACAAATGTTAAGATAGCCGTTGGGACGGCTATCTTAAACCACAATTTCCGAAAAAATGGAGGTATCATACTTCTATTGCTCATTAATCCATTAATTATTCCAAATATGTATAACCGTACAAACCTGACCGGTAAATAGTTAGAAATTCTTTACCTTCTACAATTGATATTCTTCCTTCTTTGACGGAATTATTTACCCAAGTTTCCATTGTTCTTACAAGTTTCTTTGCACTGAACTGAACATAATCCAATACATCAGCGACTGTTTCACCATCAATAATTTGTTGAATCTCATAACCATCATTATTAACAATTATATGCACTGCATTTGTATCACCAAAAAGATTATGTAAGTCCCCAAGAATTTCTTGATATGCTCCGACCAAAAACACCGCCATATAATAAGGTTCGCCTACTTTAAAATCATGAAGAGGGAGATATTGTGAAAAATTATGTGCGCCGACGAATTTATCAATTTTACCGTCAGAGTCACATGTAATATCTTGAAGAGTTGCTTCATGAGTTGGCTTCTCATTCAACCGATGAATTGGCATAATTGGGAAAATTTGGTCAATTGCCCATGAATCTGGCAATGACTGAAAGAGCGAGAAATTACAGAAATACTTTTCAGCGAGCATTCTCGGAAGAGAACGGAATTCTTCGGGTGGATGTTTTAAATCTGCCGCTAAACGTCGAACTTCAGCGGCAATAGTCCAAAACAAGCTTTCAACCAATGCACGAATTTGTAATTTTAACATTCCCAAGCTAAATAAATCTAATGCTTCTTCTCTCATTTGAAGTGCATCATGCCATGATTCTATCATGCTATGGCTCGAAAGTCCTTGTAATATTTTTTTAAGTTCGCGTGTAATGTCATGGTCGTCGTCATTAATCTTTTGATCTTCTTTGCTTAGTGTCGGAGGAGTAGAAGTTTCTAACACATTAAAAACTAATAATGAATGATGAGCTGTGAGCGCGCGACCTGATTCAGTAATTAAATGCGGGTGGGGAAGACCACTTTTATCAGCGGCATCCTTAATAGTATAAATAGCATCATTTGCATACTCTTGGATTGAATAATTGATGCTGTTCGAAGCAGAAGAACGAGAGCCGTCGTAATCTACTCCAAGACCACCGCCGATATCTACATATTCAATCGAACAACCCATTTTTTGTAGTTGAGTGTAAAATTGAGATACTTCTCTCAAGCCGGATTTAATTTTACGAATATTGGTAATTTGACTTCCCAAATGAAAATGGATAAGCCGAACACAATCTAAAATTCCGGCTTCTTCAGCATAACTGATTGCTTCCAAGAGTTCGCTTGCTGTTAATCCGAATTTACTTTGGTCTCCACCGGACTCTTCCCATTTTCCACTGCCGGATGCGGCAAGTTTAATCCGAACTCCAATATTAGGGCGAACATTAACGCGAGCCGCAACTGATTTAATAAGTTTCAATTCATTGAGTTTTTCGACTACAATAAAAATCTTTTTACCCATTTTTTGGGCTAATAGTGCAAGCTCAATAAATTCTTCATCTTTATAACCATTGCAAATGATAAGCGCGTCGGGATTATCCATAATGGCAAGTACGGCATGAAGTTCGGGTTTGGATCCGGCTTCAAGTCCGATTGGGAATTTTTTACCGTAGCGAACGATTTCTTCAACGACTGGACGTTGCTGATTAACTTTGATAGGATAGACATTGTAATATCTTCCTTGATACCCATATTCTTTTGATGCTTTATCAAAACAACCGGAGATTTTTTCAATTCGGTCATCAAGGATATCTGGGAATCGAAGGAGCATTGGCAGGGCTACATCACGTAGGGTGAGTTCTTCGACAAGTTCTTTAAGGTCAATTGCTGTACCTTTGGATTTTCGAGGACTTACGGTAACATTTCCTTTGTCGTTAATCCCAAAATAATTTATGCCCCAACCGTTGATATTATACAGTTCAGCCGCATCTTCAATTCGCCATTTTCGCATCAATCGCTCCTAATAAAATCAGTCGTGAAATAAATACACACAAAAAGTATGACAATATACGATTTTGAAGGAAGATTTGACGAATAAGTATCGTTAAAATCGTAAATCAAACGAGATTACTTTTTGATATATTGTTTCGCGCCATAGAGTCGTCGGTCACCAATTTGATTTACCAAGAAATGTTTTTCAGGTTTCCCGTTCACTTCCAAAATTTCATAACCTATTATTCCTTCTTTGAGTAAGCCGGCAAGAATTTTGAGAAATTGCTCTTTTTCATCGGGTGTTAAATCATTCAAAAGTATATCTTTCGATGAACCGGCATTCATAAAAGATTCTACTTTTTTGAATACATTCGATGAAAGTGAAACATTGTTTTTACGGGCTTGGGATACTGCACTCTCGCGCACAATCCATTTATCGGAATTGGAACTTCCAAGCGTACCGGATTGAATAGGGGAGATTGCCATAGAGATTTCTCCATGAAAAGTTGTTTGATAAACTGAAAGTATGGAATTTATCGGTAATCTGAGTGAGATATTAACTTATTGATTAATAGTAATAAATTTATTATCTAAAAAAGTATAGAACAATAAAATTATTAAATGAAAAATTGATTTTCACCTTACTCAATTTTTGGTGATTCCAATAATTCCAACCCTTCAGTTCTTTGTAGTTGATAACTTAATTCCCAATCTGTTTTGAACATTGCAACCGGACGATTTTGGTCGTCGTAAGCAATTGGAATTGAAGTAGCAGGCATTACAGTTCCACCGATCCAGCGTGTGCGTGTATATGGAAGCCGTTCCAAATTAACAAGTTCGTTGTATTCAGACTCCATACGCGATTGAAATACTTGTAATTGAAGTTCACCGACAGCGGCTACAAGCGGAGTCGGACTTCGTTGTGCATCTTGGAAAATCTGAATAACACCTTCTTCTCCGAGTTGGTCAATTCCTTTACGAAATCCTTTAGAATAAGAACCGGATTTAGGTAATACACGCGCAAATATTTCAGGCGCAAAACGTGGAAATTGTGGTATAGTAAAATTCTCACCCGTCGTCAGCGCATCTCCAACTCTAAAAATTCCGGGGTTAGACAAACCAATTACATCTCCAGGATACGCAACATCAATAATATCACGGTCTTGTCCGAATATTTGAAATGGATAATTGAGTTTTACTTCTTTGCCCGAACGTGGGTGTTTTACGGTCATTCCACGTTCAAATTTACCGGAAACGATTCTAAAAAATGAAATACGATCACGATGCGATTTATTCATATTTGCTTGCATCTTATACATAAATCCTGAAAACACTTCACTTTCAGGAGCAATAAATCCTGCAGAAGTTTCCATGCCTTGAGGTTCGGGAGCAAGTGTGGTCAAATGTTGGAGAAAATTCTCGACACCGAAATTAGTAATTGCACTTCCAAAGAAAACTGGAGTAATTCTTTCATTCAAAAAATCTTCACGATTAAAGTGAGGAAGCACAACTTCAACCATTTCCAAATCTTCGACTAATCGATTGTGGAAATTAGTTCCAAGCGAGGCACGAATGTTTGGGTCATGTATGTCTGAAATTGTAACTGGGGCTTTATAAGCATTGCCTACTGTTCGTTCAAACGAATGAAATTGCTTTGACTCTCGCTCATAAACACCTCGAAAATCCGGGCCATCACCAACAGGAAACGTAAGCGGCACAGGAATAATACCCAATACTTTTTCTACATTATCCATTAATTCAAAAGGGCTTAAGGCAGGTCTGTCCATTTTATTAATGAACGTAATAATTGGAATTCCTCTGTCACGACAAACTTTGAAAAGCTTTACAGTTTGTTCCTCGACTCCTTTTCCGGCATCAATAAGCATTATCGCACAATCAACAGCCATCAGGGTTCGATAGGTATCTTCAGAGAAATCTTGGTGACCCGGAGTATCGAGAATATTAAGTAAAATTCCGTCATATTCCACTTGCATTGCACTTGATGAAACGGAAATTCCACGTTGCTGTTCGATTGCCATCCAATCGGAAGTCGTTGTTGTATGTTTGCCTCCTGTTACTGAACCGGCTTTTCGTATTGCTCCGGAATAAAGTAATAATTTTTCGGTTAGTGTGGTTTTCCCTGCATCGGGATGAGAAATGATTGCAAGAGTTCGCCGACGTTTTATTTCTGAAGTTAAAGACATAGATAATATTATATTGAAAAATAACTAATTGTGAAAAACGGTAAAATTTAAATATTACCCTTTTCCAACCCAAGCAATTCCTTTGCCGGTGGTTTGTTTGATGCGTTCTGTGAGCTGTCCGATGTGATGTTGTAAATGTCTAAGATTATAGATGTGTAATTGAAGTTTATTAAAGGAAATCCATGGAAATCCACTTGGTGAATACATTGGAACTTCATCAAAAGCAACTTCAAGTCGTAGTTGAATAAATTCGATAAAATCTAATATTTCTTCTTTAGTATAAGGTATATTTTGTTCGGGGTCATAGTCGGGTTCACTTTCCCATTTACTGAGCGCTTGATATGTCTTCCGGCATTTTTCCCATAAATTGCTTTCTTGCAAACTCGGAGATAAGTAGAGAGCCGTAAAATAAAGCACATGATACGATACATGCCAGAACCTGTTTCCATAACTCGAATCATTCCAAACAGTTTCAGGGCAAGCAATTATAGAATTGCGAAGCATCAAAAGTGCCGCAATATACTGTGAACGAAAAGCCGAAGATATAGAATCCATTTTTATTCCCTAAAATAAGCTATTAAAAAATTCAAAATGAAAATTTAAGTTTTGATTACAAATGTACGAAGTCTTCAGCATACACAACTTTCTTTTTTCCTTTTAAATGAGCAAGTTTCGGTTCACGGAATGTTAGTAATTTTATTTGAAGTGGGGGAAAAACTCTACATAAAAAATTATGAGTATCGTCACATTCAACGAAACAAACCCAACCTTCAGGATTTAGAAGAATTGGGTCATTACGAAAGCCGGATAATTGAAAAGTCCAAGACAGACCATACTTTAAAGCTGCTGATTTTTTTTGAGTTTTAACTGCAAGAGGAAAATTATTAATCGTTAAATCACTTTCCCAAGATTTTTGTTTTCCGTTGTAAATATTATAATCTATTGGACTAACAGAAAATCCCAAATTTTCGTAACAGTTTTTAACAGCTTCTTCACCAAGTTTACTAATGAAATGATCATCTGCAATTTTACGTTTATTGATTTGATTACTATCACTATAATCAACTGTTTCTATTACCTTGAGAGCAAAATTTTTTGCCGCTTTTATCTGTTGTGAAGAAATTTCAATAGTTGTGATACAATCTAACTTTTTCATCGTAATTTTTTTAGTGTCGAATTACTGTTTTAGATAAATTGTAATTCAATCCTTTTACAAGTACAGTGTAAACACCTACAGGAATATTAGTTACATCAAAAGTAAGTGAAATGTGACCAATACTTGTGGGGATTTTCCATTTCCGTAATTCTTTTCCTTGTAATGAATAGAGAGTCATTGAAAGTGATTCGCCTCCTGTGAGAATATTACCCTCAAGAGTAAGCTCTCCGTCGGTAATCGTAGGATGAATATCTAATAATTGTGTGTTATTTAATTCCTCAACTCCTGTGGGGTTATAAGCTTTGAAAGGAATAGTACTTCTATCATTTGTGTTTTCATCGGTAATATCTGAAATGCGAATAACCATTTGATTTGTTTTGATTACAGGTAAATTCCATGTGTATTGACCATCAGCCGCAGGAATACTTGAAATTATATCTTTCCACGAAACACCGGCATCGGTTGAATGTTCGAGTTTTACATTTTGAACATTAGATGATTGCCATCGGATTGTAATCGTAGTCGTATCAATTGCTTGTTCACCACGAGGATAACTGAGAACTATATTAGGTTTACTTGCTGAAGTAATACAAGAAGCAGATTCAACTTGAGCGCGCATATAACTTGCAATTTTCGGTAAAAAGGTCATATTTACTCGATAAAAATTAAAATCATTATTATGAGCCGCTAAATTAACTGAAGGACAATAACTCATAATAGACCCGGGATTAGGTCGAACTGTAATACCTGCCGGAAAGCATTTGCCATCAATTGCTTCTTGAACGACACAGGTATCAAACGGTGGATTCCAAAAACAATTATGAGAATGAACAGCTCCAAAATTATGACCTATTTCATGAGCAACTATATACACACCATACGTAAAATCAAAGGTAGGATATGTATGAAACGTAAATGGAGAGGACGAACCAAATCCATCATTTTTACTGCAAATTGTTGTTCCACCACCTCCATTTGATAGTGGATATTGAAGTGCAATTCCTCCACCGCCACCGGAAGTTAATGTGTGTACAAGATCTCGATCAACATTGTTTAAACTATCTTTCCAATATTTTTGTGCTTTCCAAACAAGTGAATATCCATCTCCATTGACATTATAAGGGTCAGGAGTAGTCCAAATTTTCAGCCAAGGAATAGTCAATACGGTGTTGATTTCATCTTCAAACGTTATACTTGCAAGTGATATCAAAGCAATAGCATACGCCGCTGCTTTACTAGAATCATTAAAATCTTTATAGAATTTATTATCACATTCAATTGCAATTCGAACTTCAAGCAGATTATTTGATAAAGTTTTTGCAGATTTTTGTTGTATAAATGAAGGTGGAGCAATCAGTTTATCTTTCATCAATAAATTTGTTTCCTCGGTCATACATTGAAGCAAATCATTTTTTTTGTGATAAGAATTGTCAGGAACTAAATAATGAAAAGACGAATTAGATTCCGAAGAAGGTGCTATTGTAAAACTTGTTCCATCTTGCCGTTTAATAGAACAAATAAGTTCGTCTTTTACTGTACAAAGTGTAATTATGGAGTTTGGTTCTTCTTTTATAGTGCCTTTAAAAACAATGACTTCTGGTAAATTAAATGGAATATTACTATTGTTAGTTGAAGTAAAAAGTTGTGTATTTCCATCTGTTGCGGTTCGCATTCTTTTTAGATTTACTGTACCGGTTTCTGAAAGTGATAAAGGAAAATTTTCAAGAGAAATAGTATTGACTGATCGTAAAAGTGGTAAGAATGATGAAGCTGAATAGGTTAGTTGTTTTGAAGTAAGAGACTTTTCAATTGATTGAGAAGTTGCATTAGCAACTTGTAAAAAATTATATGTGTCTGTTTGGACTGAATGAGGAGAAATAAATCGTATCTGAGCAAATACAAAAGTTACTTCAAACATCATCATAATAAGAACAATGGATAATAGACGATTCATTAGAATTACTCCAAAATGTACTGAGTTTATTTTCGATTTTTTCAAAAATAGAGCTTATAAAAATCAGAAGCAACAATCGAGTAAAAATATATGTAATTAATCCGATTATTATTTAATATATTGCTTTCAGAGATGGTAAAAAAATATAAACAAGAAAGAATAATCCAATTACTATGTTCAAAATAATAAATATTAAAGGAAGATATAGATTATGGTAAGTAATATAAAATTAAGAAATATAAAAATATATCTCATGTTTCTGGTGATAATCATTGTCACTGGTGTAAATACATTAAAAGCCACTGAAAACTTTTCCCATGTCGCTTTTGATTCACTTTTACAAAAAAACGTTAAAGACGGAAAAGTTTATTACCAAGGATTTAATACACAACCGTTTAAAGATTATATTTATGAAATTGCTCATGCAACCCCACAAGAGTGGCCTCGAGATGAACAACTTGCATTTTGGTTAAATACTTATAATGCTTGTGTGATTAGTAATATGATAATCTATGGTTCAATTCAATCACCTTTAAAGAAAAAAGGTTTTTTTGATGTTGATAAATTTTCAGTAGGTGGAATGGAGCTTTCACTAAATCAGATAGAAAATGAAGTAATTCGCGCTAATTTCCCAACATATTTAGTTCATTTTGGGTTAGTATGTGCGGCTGTTGGATGTCCAAAACTCAATGACAGAGCATTTTGTTCTAAAACCGCTAAAAAACAGTTGGAGATAAATATGCACGAGTATATGACATCAACAATGGGTGCGAGACTCGACCGTGAAACCAAGACTTTAAAATTATCTAAAATTATGGATTGGTATCATAAAGATTTTGATATTGGCGGAGGAAAGAAAAAATTACTTGAAGTAATAATCCCATATCTTAAACAGGAAGATATAGACTTCATAAAAGCAAATAAATCTGATATTACGATTGATTTTTTTGAATATGACTGGTCTTCTAATGAAACTACTCAGCGTCCGGCTCCTCTCAAAGTAAAACCATTTTGTAAGTAATTATGTAAGATTTACTAAATATTATTATTTGATTTTTCGGAGAAGTTGTGAATGTAGTTATCATTGGAAATGGGATTGCCGGCATTACTGCCGCACGGTATCTTAGAAAACTAAGCGATTATTCAATTACTGTAATTTCAGGTGAAACAGAATATTTCTATTCCCGACCTGCACTTATGTATGTCTATATGGGACATCTAAAGTTTGAACATACACAGCCATACGAACATTGGTTCTGGAAGAAAAATCGGATTAATTTAATACATGATTTTGCAGTAAACGTAAATCATCAAGAAAAAAAAGTTCATTTGCAATCCGGTAATGTTATTGGATATGACAAACTGATACTTGCTACTGGCTCACTTCCTAATAAATTTGGATGGAAAGGGCAAGATTTGGCAGGTGTGCAAGGATTCTATTCTAAGCAAGATTTAGATTTAATGGAACAAAACACTCAAGGAATTTCAAGAGGAATAATTGTAGGCGGAGGATTAATTGGAGTCGAAGTTGCTGAAATGCTTCATTCACGAAATATTGAAGTTACGATGCTTGTTCGAGAGTCAGGGTATTGGAATACAGTTCTTCCTGCTGAAGAATCTTCTATGATAAACCGACATATTCGCCACCAGGGAATTGACTTACGACTTGAAACAGAATTAAAAGAAATTGTATCTGATTCAAATGGTCACGCTCGAAGTGTTATTACAAGTAAAGGTGATGAAATCCCAGCTCAGTTTGTTGCACTGACCGCAGGAGTTCACCCAAACATTGACCTCGCCCAAAAGTCCTCAATACCAACAACTCGAGGAATTTTGGTTAATTCTTATTTAGAAACACAAATCACTGATATTTATGCCATTGGAGATTGCGCAGAAATAATTTCAAATGATGGGGGACGAAATCAAGTTGAGCAACTATGGTACACCGGAGAAATGCACGGCGAAACAGTTGCTAATGTTATTTGCGGTGAAAAAATGGAATATAATCGTGGAATTTTATTTAATTCGGCTAAATTTTTTGATATAGAATATCACACTTATGGATTAGTGAATCAAAATACTTCGGGAGAAAAGACATTGTACTGGGAGCACCCTGATCGACGACGCTCCATAAGGATAGTATATAATGATATGCAAGTAATAGGTTTTAATAACCTTGGAGTACGGTACCGTCATAAAATATGTGAACAATGGTTATCCGAAAAGCGAACAATTGAATATGTCTTAGAACATCTTTCAGATGCAAACTTTGACCCCGAATTTTTTGATAAATTTGAACACGAAATAATTGCACAATATAATACTAAACATAATAAATCGCTTGTGCTACAAAAGAACAAAGCACTATTTGGCTACAAAAAGTTTTTGTCAAATGTTCCAACATCTTTATAAATTGTAATTACTTACTACATTTGAAATAGATTATGAATCTTATCCAAATTGAAATTCCACAAACATCTCATTCGATTAATGATTCTCCGATAAAAAAAGTTGGGCTTGCCTTGTTTTCTATCGGATTATTGATATTACTCATTGGTTCATTCGGACTATTTGAATCACATTTAATGTTCTACTCAATTGCAACATTAAGCGTTACAACTCTTGGTGGAATTCTGTTTATAATTCCAAGTAGTAAAGATGGTTTTCCGGGAATCAAAAATAATGGTGTATTCTTTCGTTCTGCATCAAATCGAGGTGCAATAGCGTGGGTGACCGGTGTATTCCTCACGGGATTTTATATAATATTATATTGGTTTCCAGAGTATCTTGTTCACATCATTAAAATAACTAACCCAATCAGTTTTACTTTGACTGGAAAAGCAGCAAATCATTGGTTTCTCTATGGTACAATCTACACTCTATCAATTCTAGTGATGGGATTGAAAATGATCTTTAAGTATCGTCATAGCCGTTATCAGATTATACGAACACTTTCCGTTATTTTTTTTCAGTTTGTATTTGCGTATTTACTACCTCATATTCTCGAAGCATTTAATCAACCGGAATATTATTTTAGTTATTTCTGGCCTTTGAAAACAGGAGTTTTATTTCCAAATGACATTCATTGGTTGCTTTCGCACGAAGGTGTGTTACCTCAATTTATGGTATTCTGGGGAGTTATCATGTCTCTAATTGGTGTGCCGATATTAACGTATTTTTTTGGAAAACGTTGGTATTGTTCGTTTGTATGTGGTTGTGGAGGATTAGCCGAAACAGTAGGTGACCCATATCGCCAAAATTCTGATAAATCTCTCAAAGCATGGAAAATAGAACGATGGATGATACATTGCGTATTATTGTTTATTACTGTTACAACTGGATTATTATGGGTAAATTCATATTATCACGGAGAATTACTTGGTTCATTATCTCAAGGATTCTCAAGAACCTATGGATTTTTAATTGGAGCTGCATTTTCTGGAGTTGTAGGAGTTGGATTTTATCCAATTATGGGTTCGAGAGTGTGGTGTCGGTTCGGTTGTCCTCAAGCAGCAATTTTAGGGATTTTTCAAAAATATTTCTCACGCTTCAGAATTACGACAAATGGCAGTCAATGTATTTCATGTGGTAATTGTTCAACGTATTGTGAAATGGGTATAGATGTTCGTTCGTATGCACAACGCGGTGAGAACATTGTGCGTGCTTCTTGCGTTGGTTGTGGTATTTGTTCTGCAGTCTGCCCGAGAGGTGTACTAAATCTTGAAAATGGACCAGTTAAAAATCGTGTGAATTAATAATTTAAATATTAATTTATTGAATTTTTATACAAAGCAAATTCTATAGCTTAAAAGTTATATCTCTATTGTTATTTATCTGTTACTTAGATATAATGATGCCATTGTATGATAATTATAGTATATCTGTATATAAATTATAGATACTTTTTTAAATTTTATAGAATAAAATCCAATGAATCGTTTCAAAACAATTTACATACTCATTTTTTTAATTAGTTGTAGTACTTTATTTAGTCAATCTGGTAAAACATTAAATGTAGGTGTTACTTTGGGATTAACGAGAGGTATTAATGAATCATTAGATAAAGATCGTAATTTAGGCCCCTCATTTGGTTTAATTGCATTGTTAAATAATGGACTTGGAGGGGGATTAAGCCCAGAATTTAGTTTTCATTATACTTCAAACGGAACATCCAACTTTAATGGGTATTCTCAATATAAAACAAGTTATATTTCACCTGATTTGAGACTAAGATATTATCCATTTCCATCAACTTCTTTTATGCCCTACATTTCTGGAGGAGTTGGATTAACAATGTATGATGTAAAAGAAATTCCATTCAATAAAACAGCAGAAGCTGAACTAAGTGGCACAACGCTATCAATTCCAATTGGATTGGGTTTGACATATTTTGTAAAAGATGACAATTGGGTCTTCGACTTTTCAATTCACTCTCATATATCAACTACCGATAATCTAAATCCGGTTTATGACGATGTTAATGATGCTTATTGGCATGGACGTTTAGGTGTAATGTATAAAATTAAAACTTATGAAAAAGATAGTGATGGAGATGGTTTGAGTGATATTGACGAAGTAACATACGGTACCGATCCAAATAATCCTGATAGTGATGGAGATGGTCTATTAGATGGTGAAGAGGTTTTTAAGTATAAAACAAACCCAATGCTTGCTGATACAGATGATGGTGGAGTAAATGATGGAATAGAAGTACGTCTTGGTGGAAATCCTTTGGATCCGGATGATGATATATTAAGTGTTGGTGTAGGTGATAAAATTTCTCTTAGAAATATTGAATTTAATACAGGTGATTCCACTATTACCAAAAAATCTGAACGTATATTAGGATTTGCTCTTAAAGCATTTAAAGTATTAAATGATATTACTTTCGAAATTTCAGGACATACAGATAATGTTGGAGATCCTGATATGAATATGCGTCTTTCTATTGGAAGAGCAAATGCCGTTAAAACTTGGCTGGTAACAAAAGGTATTGATGAATCACGAATGACAACTCGAGGTGCGGGAGAGAATGAACCACTCGTTCCAAATACAACTTCAGAGAATAAACAAAGAAATCGCCGTGTTGATTTTAAAAGAACCAAGTAATTAGTTTCTGTAATAATTAGAGAATGCCCTATGAAAGTAATTTTATAGGGCATTCTATTTTATGTACGTTAAGTATCTGAATCCTAATTCTTTAATAGTTTTAAGAAGTGAGTATAAATGTTCTCAACTATTTGAGTTGCTGAACCGGAAAGCCAAATAGTATTAGAATCTTTTCGAAACCAAGTTAATTGTCTTTTAGCATAATTTCTGGTAGATTGTTGCATTTTTTCAATTGCTTGTTCTTTGGTATATTTACTTGATATATAAGCGATAGCTTCTTTGTAACCGACAGTATTGAGTGAGTTGAGTTGAGGGGAATATCCCATATTCAGGATTTTTTTTGTTTCTTCAACCAATCCGTTTTCCCACATATCCAAACAGCGTTGATTTATTCTATTATAAAGAAGAGTTCGTTCTAATTCAATTCCAAAATACAAAGTTTGAAATGGAATTTCAAGATATGATTTATTTCTATGAGCTTCAGAAAATAAAGTTCCGTTTGCATAATAATATTCCAAAGCTCGAATTATTCTACGAGGATTTTGGTCATTATATTTTTGAGCTGAATTCGGGTCAATTTTTATTAATTCATTATATAGTGAACTTTTACCTTCAAGTGTTAATCTTCTTTCCAATTCATTACGATGTATTAAAATTTTTGCATTTGATTGCTCATTAAACATACCTTCACACAAAGCTGAAATATATAATCCGCTCCCGCCGACTATAATCGGAGTTTTGTTCCGAGTAAAAATATCATTTACAACTCCGAGTGCTGAATTAGCAAACATACCGGCACTGAATGGTTCATCAGGATTAAGAATATCTATAAAATGGTGTGGACATTTCTGAAGTTCCAATTGTGATGGTTTTGCTGTTCCTATCGTTAAGTAACGATAAATTTGACGAGAATCTGCTGAGATGATTTCAGCATTTAGAAGTTTGGAGAGTTCGATAGATACTTCTGTTTTCCCCGAACAAGTTGGTCCTACAATAGCAATTGCAAGTGGTTTATTCACTTTGCCTCCTGCCAGCCCTCGCGACCTATTAGGGGAACAAACTTAAATTCTTGGAGTTGAACAGAATCGAAATCACTTTCATTTTGGCGAGTAATTAAATATAAAGATTGTGAATTTCTATTACCGGAAGGAATAACTATTTTTCCTCCGATTGATAATTGCATCAGTAGAGTTTTAGGAATATCCGGTGCACCGGCTGTGACTATAATTCCATCATAAGGGGCGTGTTCCCTCCAACCGATTGTTCCATCTCCATAACGAGTTTGAACATTTATGCCAAGTTCTTGTAATGTTTTAGTGGCTTGTCGGTGCAATTCAAATTCTCGTTCAATCGAATATACTTTTGCACCGAGTTTGGCTAGGACAGCAGCTTGATAACCGCTTCCTGTACCAATTTCGAGTATTTTATCATTAGGTTTAACCTGTAAAAGTGATGTCATATAAGCAACTGTGTAAGGTTGAGATATGGTTTGTTGCTGTGCAATTGGCAAAGCAGAATCTTCATAAGCTCTTTGAGTAAAAGCAGGATGAACAAATTTTTCACGTGGTAGTGATGCCATTGCACTTAGGACGGATTCATTGGTGATACCGCGTTCTCTGAGGTTTTCAATTAAATTCGCACGTTGTTCATTCAAGAAAGTCTTCTTCAAAATAGAAATCCTAAATTTGTAAATGTAGTTTTGAAAATTTTAAAGTACAAATTTACAAAAATGAGTGGCTGTATGAACTATTGGTTATTAAATATTAGAGTAAAAAACACATTCAAAAATAAAATAATATTTTCATAATACAATATAATTTAACAAGTTATATCGTTATTCGTTTTTCTTGTGTTGCTTGCGTTCCATTATCATTTTTTGAAGTTGAGCTGCAAAATTACTTTCAAACACTATAAATTTCGCGTATTGTTCTTCTGTTAAAATAGATTTCATTGCTCGAAGTTTTTCACTGATAGCATTTGCCAATTCAGCTTGTTTATCAATTACTAAATCGGCTTTGCGTGTATAGTCTTTATTTGTTTTACTTCTGACACTGTTTTCGAGATCGGCAACTGCTTCACGTAGATTAGAAAGTGATTCTTCTACTTTTTTTTGATATTGTTTATATCGAGCAAAAAACTTTTCTGCACTGTTTTCATCCAAATCCAAAATATCTATTAATCGAATCTTTTTTAGTTGTTCGATTCGCTCTTTTGCTTTTGGGCGATCTTCTAAATCAAAACCTTGAGAATGTACTAATTGAGGAGTAACCAATAATCCAACTAGTAATATAATTGCTTTTATATTATAAATTTGAAGGGTTTTCATAGTTAAGTTCATTGAGTAAGTTTTGTATTTCTGAATCGTTTAAATTATCTAAATTTATATCTTTTTGTGTTGTATTGTCATTGTCTGAATCATCGGTTGATATACTTAAATTATCTGCAATTAGTTCGTCGAGAGTCGTGCTAACCTGAGAAGGAAATGCAATAACACTGTTGTTTTGATGAACTCTGGATTCGGCAAGTAATGCTCCTTCATTTATATCATCACTAAAAATACTAGCAACATCAGATGTACTAACAACTTGAATAGGTCGAATGTTCGTTGTAGAAAGAGATTTGCTTCTGATTGAATTAAAAGGTGAATTCTCACTTGTGAAGAAAAATAGTGCCATTGCAGCTAAACCAAGTGTTGGAATAATTAATCGAAAAGTTTTAAAAATCGTATTATTTCGAGTATTATTTACAGCCAAACGCTCCCGAACCCGAACAGAAATGTTGCGTGTACGATTTTCTAAAATTGAATTAAAATCCATTTGTTCAACTTTTGAAAAAACTGAATGAATGTCTTGAAGTTCTTGTGATAAATCAGGATACACTGAAATTGAACGTTCAAATTCGATTGAATCTTCCGCATTCAATCTACCAAAAGCATAATCCGGCAACATTTCTTCAACTTGTTTATGAGTTAGGATAGGTGTCATGCTTTCCCCCAATTTTTCATGAATTCACTGTTTTTGAGAAGTTTAGCTAATTTTTGAACTGCTTGAAAATAATTTGCTTTAAGTCCTCCAACACTTGTGCCAAGCATTAGGGATATTTCTTCATAGGTTAATTCGTCGAAATAACGAAGAGCAAACGTTTCTCTCTGTTTTTCGGGAAGTTGGAGCAACATTTGTTCAAAATGTTTTTCAAAATCTTTGTTTTCAAAGTGTTGTTGGGGTGAAATTGTGTCTGATATCAATTCAATTTCGGAACCGTCGTCGCGAGTAAAAAAAGAAATAAATTTTCGTTTACGAACTATGCTTGAACATATATTAATAGTTATACGATATAACCATGTCTGAACGCTACTTTCACCTCGAAACGATCGTAGGTTTTTAAGTGCACGAATAAACACTTCTTGTGCGGCATCATCTGCATCATCATGTGAACGTAGATATCGGAGTGCTACAGAATACACAAATTTTTGATGTTTACGAACAAACAACGTTGCTGCTCGATTTGAATCTCCGGAGCAATATTCGTTGATGATTTCTTGGTCTGTGTTCAATGCAAGAGCCATGCTGTACATCATATTCAATTCCTTTGAAACGTAATTTGATTTTCAAATTATAATTTTCAAAAGATAAGAGGCAATCAAAAGTCAATTGGTTTAACGATTAACCATGATATTTTCCGATTTCCAAAACTTCGTATTCTATGACACCGGCAGGAACATTAGTAGTGACTGTCTCACCAATTTTTTTCCCGAGCATTGCTTTGCCTAATGGGGAGGTAACAGCAATTCTATTTGTTTGATAATCAGCTTCTTCTGCACTTACAAGAGAATATTCTATTTCTACACCGGTTTTTTTATTTCTCATTTTGACAAGTGAGAGTATATACACTTTATCATTTGGGAAATCATTCGGGTCAATAACTTGAACTTTTGAAAGAACGGATTCTATCCGAGAAATTCTCATTTCCAGTAATTCTTGTTCATGCTTTGCTGCATCATAATCTGCATTTTCGGATAAATCTCCGTGTGAGCGGGCGTACGCAATTTTTTCAGCCATTTCAATCCTGCCTTTTGACTTCAACATCCGCAATTCATCTTCAAATTTCGTCAATCCCTTTTTAGTCATATAAATAGGTGCAACCATGATATTTTCCTCTAAACTATATTAATGATAATTTTTTATTTCAATTTTGGACAATAAAAAAACAAAGCCATCAGAATAACAGCTTTGTTCGTTCTCGGGTTTTATTGTACTTTTTAAGGTATGTTTAAATGCTTATTAATCGCAAAATAAGTTATTAGAATATAATAACCAAATAATTTACAAATGGTCAAGTAAATGTCCCATTTTAATCTTCTTCGTATTCATATATTGTTGATTGATTTCATTAGGTTCTATTTCAATTGGTACTCGTTCGGTAACCTCTAAACCGTAGCTTTCGAGACCAACACGTTTTGTGGGATTATTAGTAAGTAATCTCATTTTGGTGACTCCTAAATCTCCCAGTATTTGAGCCCCGATTCCATAATCTCTTGGATCGGGAGTAAAGCCGAGATGTAAATTAGCTTCGACCGTATCAAGTCCTTGTTCTTGCAACGAATACGCTTTAACTTTATTAACTAATCCAATACCTCGCCCTTCTTGGCGCATATAAAGTAAAACCCCGCGTCCTGCTTTACTTATTGCTTGCATAGCTGCATGAAGCTGGCTACCGCAATCACATCGCATCGAACCAAATACATCACCGGTTAAACATTCAGAATGAACTCGCACGAGAACAGGTTCACCGGGATTCCATACACCTTTGACAAGTGCGACATGTTCTTTGCCATCAACAGTATTTTGATAGACTTTTAAAGTAAACTCTCCAAATTCAGTAGGGAGTTTGGCTTCTGCGACGTTAGTAACTAATTTTGTTTGTTGCAAACGATACGCAATTAAGTCTTTAACTGTGATAATTTTTAGAGAATGTTTCTTAGCAAAGGTCATCAAGTCTTTTTGTCGAGCCATTTTACCGTCATCATTGATTATTTCACAGATTACACCTACAGGAGTTAAATGTGCTAATGTTAACAAATCAACCATTGCTTCTGTGTGACCGGCACGCCGCAAAACTCCACCTTCGACAGCAATCAAAGGAAAAATATGTCCGGGGCGACCGAGGTCTTCCGGCTTTGTTTTACTATCTACTAATGCACGAACAGTTGCCGAACGGTCAGATGAAGAAATGCCTGTACTTGTACCATGAAGAAAGTCAACAGAAACAGTAAATCGTGTACGATGCAGGGCTGTATTGGCAGGAACCATCACTTCAAGGTCAAGCTCTCGGGCGCGGCTTTGTGGCATCGGTACACAAATAAGTCCACGTGCTTCCATTGCCATAAAATTTATCATTTCGGGTGTGCACAGTTCAGCAGCACAAACCACGTCACCTTCATTTTCACGATCTTCATCATCAACGACTATGAGTAGTTTTCCGTCAGCTAAATCTGAAACGGCTTCTTCAATTGTATTAAATCGTACTTCCATAATTATTTATTGACAACTGTACTAATTGCAACTTTTTCAAATTTAACTTGTGTGTTTTCTGCTATTTGAACAGTGATTACATTATCTTGAATATCGGTGATTGTACCATGAATTCCTGATGAAGTGATTACTTTGTCACCTTTTTTCATTGCATCAAGCATTGATTTAACTTCTTTTTGGCGTTTCTGCTGTGGCCGAATCATCATAAAATAAAATATGAGGATAATTGCTGCAAATGGAAGAATAGTGGTTAACATACTCGAAATAGGGTCAGCCGCAGGTGCTTGTGCAATAACAAAGGATAATAACGAATTCATAAAAAACCTTTAAAATAATTATATGTAAACTGTAATAAAAAAAGGCGGTCAAACGCCCTTTGAGGAGAGAACTTTCATAAAATCTTGCGACCATTGACGATATTCTCCGCAAAGTATTTTTTCACGAGCTGTTCTGACAAGCCATAGATAAAATGCAAGATTATGTTGAGTGGCAAGTTGCAGTCCTAATATTTCTTTAGAAATAAATAAATGTCGTAAATATCCTAAGCTAAATTCTTGGCTTGCATAGCAATCAATATTTTCATCAATCGGATTTTCGTCAAATTTATACTTTGCGTTTCGTATGTTGATTTTTCCTCGAGTCGTAAACAGCGTACCGTTACGAGCATTCCTTGTCGGCATTACACAATCGAACATATCTACACCTAAACCTATAGCTGTAAGTATGTTTTCGGGAGTTCCGACACCCATTAAATACCGAGGTTTATCTTTTGGCATTCTATCAGTCGAAAAATCTACTATGTCGTACATAATATCGGAGGATTCTCCGACAGCCAACCCACCGATAGCGTATCCGTCGAAATTCATTTCTGACATTTGCTGTAAACATTCAGCACGTAAATCTTTATAAACACTACCTTGACCAATAGCAAATAAGATTTGAGAGTGACCATATCTTGGTTGCGAATTTTCAAATGCTAATTTATTTCTCTTTGCCCATCGAAGAGTTAATTCCATTGAATTTTTTGCATAGGAATATTCACAAGGATGTGGTGCACATTCATCAAGAGGCATGATAATATCAGAGCCGATGCAACGCTGAATTTCTATAACACGTTCGGGGGTAAATAGATGCTTCGACCCGTCAAGATGCGACGAAAATGTAACACCTTTTTCTGTAATTTTACGAAGTTCTTTAAGTGAAAAAACTTGATATCCACCACTATCAGTTAATATTGGTCTATCCCAATTCATAAATTTATGAAGACCGCCGAAACTTGATAAAACTTCTTCAGTCGGTCGTAAATAAAGATGATACGTATTACCAAGTATAATTTTTGTATCAATCTCAACAAGTTCACGCTGTGATATTGCTTTCACTGTCCCTTGTGTACCAACAGGCATGAAGATAGGCGTTGGGATTAAGCCATGATCAGTGTGGAGAAATCCTGCACGTGCTTTGCAATCTTGTGAAGTAACATTAATATCGAATTGAGTCATAAACGAGTAAATAATGGATAATATTATTCAAAAATACGGAGAAACTATGAGTATTGAATCTGTTGAATCAAATACTAAGTTTTCTAAATCTCTTCTTCGGTCTATCGTAAAGGAAAAGATTATTAATAGATGTTTAAGCGTATAATTTCTTAATTTTGCATTCAATTACAAGGATAGTATAAAATAATTGACGGTGATAACTTATTCTTTTTCTATGATTTGGACGATTTCTAACATGCTAAGTATGCTTCGAGGTGTACTGGTAATTCCGATGTCATTTGCCTTGTGGTATCACCATTCTGTTGCAGTTGCAGTTGTTTGTATTGCTGCTTCTATTTCCGATATATTAGACGGATATTTTGCTCGTAAACTTAATCAAATATCAGAAACAGGAAAAATTATTGACCCGCTTGCCGATAAACTTTTCGTTGGGGCAATGGCTGTAGTTTTAGCAGTGCAGGGTGCTATTCCTTTATGGTTTTTTGGTTCAGTTATTCTGAGAGATATAGTGATTTTCACTGGAGGAATTTTTGTAAAACGTAAAAAGGGAATCATTCTTCCATCCAATTATGTGGGTAAAATATCGGTAGTGTTTATCGCTCTTACACTTCTTGGAGCGGCGTTGCAATGGGGAAGAATTTCTGAATATTTAATGTGGATTTCACTACTGGCTATGATAATCTCTCTTGGAGGATATACAGTGAGATTTTTCACTATAATGAATAACAAAACTTCGTAATATTAAGCTAACTATAAATAGTAAATAATAATTTATTCTCTCATACAATAGAAAATTATAAATGGGTTTATTCGATAAAATTAAACAGAAAGTGGCTTCGGCTGTAGAGGCAGTTTCATTTACAAAGCTCAAAGAAGGATTAGAAAAAACGCGAAATGCGTTTGTAAATAGACTTAAAAGCGTACTCGGAAGCGGACGTAAAATTGACGCATCATTAATGAATGATATTGAGGAAATTCTCCTCACTTCTGATATTGGTGTTGATACATCGGTAAGAATAATGAATGCTGTGAAAGAACGTGCTAAACGAGACGGTTTTGAGGATAGTATGGAAATATACACCATGATTAAGCAAGAAATTCTAACTATTCTCACTGCTGTTCCCACTCCCGAAGACGATGCAATCTTTGCAGTTAAAGAAGATAATTTACCTCATACTATTATGGTAGTTGGTGTTAATGGAGTAGGGAAGACCACAACGATCGGAAAGTTAGCTCATAATTATCGAAATGCCGGAAAAAAAGTAATTATCGGAGCTGCCGATACATTTCGTGCCGCCGCCAATGAACAACTCGAAATTTGGGCTGAACGTGCCGGTGTTGATATTGTTCAACAAGCGCATGGTGCAGATCCTGCCGCAGTAGCATATGATACCTTAAAAGCCGCAATAGCCCGTAAATCTGATGTTGTAATTATTGACACAGCAGGACGACTTCACAACAAAGCAAACCTCATGGCGGAACTCGAAAAAATAAGCCGAGTCATGCGAAAACTCAAAGTTGATGCACCGAATGAAGTCTTCCTTACATTAGATGCAACGACTGGACAAAATGCACTGCAACAAGCTAAAGAATTTGCTAAAGTATCAAAACTTACAGGGTTAGTTCTCACAAAATTAGACGGAACTGCAAAAGGTGGAATAATTATAGCAATTACTAACGAACTCAAACTTCCGGTTCGTTATATCGGTGTTGGTGAAAAAATTGATGATCTTCAGCCGTTTAATCCTGTTGATTTCGTTGAGGCGTTATTTGAGGAAAAAGCTTGATTTTTAACCACATAGATACATAGTTCACAGAGATTATTCGAATAATCAAACTTAATACATCATGCTTCCACTTCGTATTGCAATTCTTTGGCATCAACATCAGCCATTTTATAAAAAAGAAGAAACATTTATTTTACCATGGGTTCGGGTGCATGGTGCAAAAGATTACTATGATTTACCGGCATTGCTTCGAGAATTCCCGTTAATAAAACAAACATTTAATCTTGCACCATCGCTCATGATGCAAATAGATGAATACTGCACAAAAGGAACTCGAGACAGAATCCAAATCCTAACTGAAATTAATGCCGATACACTATCTGAAACAGATAAAAAAGATATACTTAAGCTTTTTTTTCTTTGTAATCATGAATTGATGGTTTTGCCGTATGAGCGGTATAGAATATTATTTGAAGAGGGTAGAAACGAAGATTTTGCACTCGAACGATTCACATCTCAAGATTGGCGTGATATTCAAACTTGGTATAATCTTACTTGGATTGGGCAGAGTTTTCGAAATGATAAACGAGTCAAATCTTTATTTGACAAAGGAAAAAATTTCACTGAAGAAGAAAAACTTCAAGTTTTGGCAATTCATAATGAAATTTTAGGAAAAATTCTCCCTGAAATGAAGGATTTACAACAATCAGGTCAAATCGAAATTAGTGTAACTCCTCTGTATCATCCAATTTTACCGCTTATTATTGACAACCACTCAGCACTCGAAGCAATGCCCGAGGCATCAATGCCTTTCACTCCATTTGCACACCCTGAAGATGCAAATACTCACATACAACGTGCAATAGAATATTACAAATCAGAATTTGGAGAAAAACCAAATGGAATGTGGCCATCCGAAGGTTCGATTAGCAACGAAGCACTCGGATTAATGGTGGAAAATGGTATTCAATGGGCGGCAAGCGACGAAGAAGTTTTGTGGGCAAGTACCAAAAGTTCTCATGATTGGACAGATAAATATTTTCCTCGAACAGTCAAAACTGAACAAGGAGATATAGCTTTACTTTTCCGCGACCATTCGTTGTCGGATGCAGTTGGATTTGTGTATTCGCGCTGGAATGCCGACCATGCCGCTGAAGATTTTTGCCGTCGTTTGTTGGATATTCGCTCCGCAATTGTGAAAAAACATGGTGAAGAAGCCCTGCTTTCTGCAGTTGTACCTATAATTTTAGATGGTGAAAACTGTTGGGAATATTATTATCAGAATGGAACGTATTTTCTTCGGGCACTCTACGAACGTCTTTCATCCAAAGAATTTACAACGGTTACTTGTTCCGAAGCAATTCAATCAGCCAATTTTTTACCTACAATTGAATCTATTCGAGCAGGTTCGTGGATTAACGCTAATTTTAAAATTTGGATTGGGCATCATCAAGATAATGCCGCATGGACTATGCTCTCAAAAGCTCGCTTTGCAGTCGGTGAATGTACTTCTCATCCTCATTTTGAATCTGCTTTTGAACATATATTAATTGCTGAAGGTTCGGATTGGTGTTGGTGGTATGGCGATGACCACGTTTCAGCTAATCAACATGAATTTGATGAATTATTCCGTTGGAATATCGCGGAAGCATACCGAAAGGTTGATTTAGTGCCACCGGATGAAGTGTTCCAATCTATTCTTGGAATTACCGAAACATCGTTATCACATTGGCAAAATGCAACTGTGTTTCAGCCCGAGCGTGCAGAATCTGCCATGCACTCTGTCACTGATATTATCCGCAAAATTTATTACCGTCGTGCCGATTGTACTTTAGAACTTCGTTTGGAAATTGAGCGTACCTTGCGCCCTGACGAGCAGATTTCAATTATCCTTTCAGAACCAGAATCAAAGCTAACTATCACCGAAACAAACATTTCATTTCTAACTGCAACGACAGCAATACTACCATTGCTTTCTGTAAAAACATCCGAAGAAACACTTGAAATAGTTATTCCGATAACAATGAAACATTGTGAGTTTACGGTAAAATTCTCATCCAAAACAATGATCGCTACATATCCGCAAATAGGTGGGTTTATGGTGTAGGTTTTAATATTTTTTTATTTGTAACTATCAAAATTTATGAATATAATTTGAACTGCTTGTTAAAATGTATGTAAAGATTTTAAATAGATTTAGAAAAATTAGACCAACAAAAAATACAATTGTTATTGTAAGTAAATTATCTCAAAATCACCAAGAAAAGTATAGCTGAAGTTTAAGCGTGCTTTTGTATCTTTGCACACCAAATATTCTATTCAAAATGCAAAAAAAGAGCGCGATATGCCCGAATTTGTCCACTTACACAATCATACTCATTATTCCTTACTCGATGCTGCTTGTACGCCCGAGCAGTTGATTTATGCCGCTAAAGAAGATGGTCAGAAAGCGATTGCTCTCACCGACCACGGCGTGATGTTCGGCTGTTTTGAGTTTCACAAAAAAGCAAAAAAAGCAGGACTCAAACCGATTCTTGGTTGTGAAGTTTATATTGCAAACGGAAGTCGTTTTGATAGAAGTGCCGGCAAATCATCCACCAAAAAACGAAACTATTTTCATCTTGTTCTCCTTGCCAAAAATGACATCGGCTATAAAAACTTGATGAAACTGACCACACTCGGGCACACCGAAGGATTCTACTATCGTCCGAGAATTGATACGGATTTATTAGAGAAATACCATGAAGGGTTAATTGCATTATCTGCTTGTTTATCAGGAGTTATCAATGCTCCGCTTCTAACTGGTGATTACGAAACTGCGCGAAATAATGCTATTTGGTACAAAAATCTTTTTGGAGATGACTTCTATATAGAGCTTCAAAATCATGGACTTCCCGGTGATGAAATTGTGATGGCTCAGGCACCCAGACTTGCCGAAGAACTTGGAATAAAACTCATCGTTTCAAATGATTGTCATTACATCAAAAAAGAACATGCGGTTGCTCATAATGTTTTATTACATATCAAAGATAGTGGACCAAAATCCAACCCGAATATCCATGAACTCCGTTATGGAAAACCCGAAATGTATTTCAAGTCTTCCGAAGAAATGGCGAAGTTATTTAAGGATTATCCGCAAGCATTCGAGAATACACTTGAAGTTGCCGAAAAATGTGAAGTTGATTTAAAGTCTGAAATTAAAATGCCGAGTTTTCCTATTCCACCCGAATCAAAGGCAACCACTCTCGAGGAATACCTCGAAGAATTGACGTATTCAGGATTAGAACTCCGCTATAAAAACCAAAATCAACAACTTATAGACCGCGTTAAATTTGAGCTTGATGTTATTAAAAGAATGGGATATGCGGGGTACTTTCTCATTGTGCAAGATTTTATCAAACAAGCACAGAAAAAAGGCGTGCGAGTTGGCCCCGGTCGCGGTTCGGCGGCAGGTAGTGTGGTTGCGTATGCTCTTGGAATTATTAATGTTGACCCGATTAAGTATGATTTACTTTTTGAACGGTTTCTCAATCCTGACCGTGTTTCGATGCCCGATATTGATATTGATTTTAGTGATGATAAACGTGATATTGTGATTGATTATGTGAAGGAAAAGTATGGTGAAAAATCAGTAGCACAAATTATCACATTTGGTACTTTGTCGAGCCGTGCAGTTTTGAAGGATGTTGGTCGTGTTCTTGGTATTCCGCTTTCAACGATTAATTCAATCACAGAAAAAATACCGGTTATTCAAGGGAAAGTTACCAAAATTAATGATGCAATTGAATTACCTGAACTGCGTTGGCTGAAAGAAACAAACGACCCTAAATTAAAGGAGCTAATAGAGTATGCTTCTACTCTCGAAGGAATGGCACGTAATTCATCACTTCATGCAGCAGGTGTAGTTATTGCACCAGGTGATATTAACGATTTTGTTCCTTTGTATAAATCGGGTGATTCTGGTCTTGCTACACAGTATCCTATGAAAGACCTTGAAGATGCAGGACTTCTCAAAATGGATTTTTTGGGATTACGTACTCTTTCTATTATTGATAATGCTCTCGACCAAATTAATAAAAACCATAAAGTTGTAATTGACTTAGAGACGATTGATTTAGAAGATAAAGAAACGTATGAAATGCTTGGCAAAGGCAAAACACAAGCAGTTTTTCAGTTCGAATCAGGCAAAATGCAAGAGTCTTTAATTAAACTCAAACCGACAGACCTCGAAGACCTCATCGCCATGAACGCACTATATCGTCCTGGCCCGATGGAAAATATTCCCGATTTTATTGACCGTAAACACGGCAGAAAACCGATTGAATATTTACATCCGATAATGGAAAAATCTCTTACGAAAACGTATGGTATTATCGTATATCAAGAGCAGGTTATGCAACTTGTTCAGGACGTTTCGGGATTCACACTTTCACAAGCAGATATAATTCGCAGAGCTATGGGAAAGAAAAATCCCGTAGAAATGATGAAACTGAAATCTCAATTCATTCAAGGTGCAGCAGTCAATGAAATTCCAAAGAAAACAGCCGAGGAAATATTTGAGTTACTGATAAAATTTGCGTCGTATGGTTTTAATAAATCTCACTCATGCGCTTACGCATATCTAGCGTTCCAAACTGCTTGGTTGAAATGTCATTATACAGCAGAGTTCCTTGCGGCTAACATGACAGCCGAACTCAATGACCTTGATAAAATAGTTGCTCTCATTGACGAAGCTAAATCTTTTGATATTAATGTATTGCCACCTGATGTCAATAAATCACTCGCTACGTTTTCGGCTGTTGACAGTGAGAATATCGTGTTCGGACTTGCAGGTATCAAAGGAGTCGGTGTAAGTGCTGTGGAATCAATAATTAAAGCTCGTGAAGAAAAACCATTCTCTTCGTTTTACGATTTTGCCTCACGTTGTGACGGAAAAGTTATCAATAAACGTGTTCTTGAAGCACTGATAGCGTGCGGAGCATTTGACTCACTAAAAATTGGGCATCGCGCTCAATTGTATGCCGCAGTTGATAGTGCACTCGAATTCAGTAAAAATTCTAATGCTCCGAAAAATGAAACAGATAGTCTATTTGGAGGTGAAGTCGAAGAAGCTAATATTGTCGAACCAAACCTTCCGGATGTTCCTTCGTGGACTGAAACTCAACGACTTGAAAAGGAAAAGGAAGTACTCAATTTTTATATTAGCGGGCATCCACTTACGAAATATCAGCCACATCTATTATCGTTTGCGACTCTATTTTTGGGCAAAAGAGAATCGCAACTTATTGGAAAGCAAGTTCGTTGTTGCGGATTGATAACCAATGTGCGTACACGAATGGATAAAAAAGAACAAACGATTGCATTTGTCACCATTGAAGATTTTACAGGTAAAGCAGAATGTATTTTTTGGAGTGATTCCTATAAGAAATTTAGTCAATACCTTGTAGAAGATACAGTTATAATGGTAAAAGGTAAAAGTGAATTAAATGCAGATGCTCTAAAAATTGTGGTTGAAGATGTATTACAAATAGAAGAAGCGGCTACAAAACTTGCCAAAGGTTATCATTTACTTTTGAATTCAAACACCGCAACACCTCAAGAAATAAAGAAGGTTAAAGATTTATGTAACGATAAAAACAAAGATGCTAAAATTATGTTTTCATTAAATGAAGACGGAGTGAGAGTTTCGCAGTTTTATGCTCAGGCACGCCTTCCTGTTAAGCCGGAAACAACGGTTCATTTATCCAAATTATTTGGCGTGCAAAATATACGCTTCTTATTAGAATAATATGAATGTTACCGTTGTAATTATATCTTATAATACCTCGTCACTTACGTTGAAGTGCATTTCTTCTATAAAAAAAACAACGTCAAATTGCCCGATAATAGTAGTGGATAATTGTTCGCCGGATTCTACTGTTAGTGATATTCGAACTAACTTTAATGACGTAAACATTATCATCACCCCCGAAAATCGTAGCTATGCAAATGCTGTCAATATTGGAATGAATGCCTGCATGACAGACTTTGCTATTGTGTGTAATGCGGATGTAGAGTTTCGAGATTCGTCAATTCAAATTTTAACTAATTACCTGAAAAAACATCCTAAGGTTGGAGTAGTAGCACCACAACAAATTTACCCAAACGGCTCTTGGCAAAGAAGCTACGGATATTTGCATGGAATAAAAGAAGCAATTTCTGATGTTTTGTTTATCACAACTTTTAAACATGCACTCCGCACAGTATTTTTCAATATATCACCAATTGACAGACAGCCAAAATATGTTGATTACGTTGACGGAGCTATACTTGCTATTAGGCGAGACGCACATAAAAGTATTGAAGGTTTCGACGAAGAATTTTCATTTTATTCTGAGGAATCAGACTTTTGTTATCGTTTGAAACAAGCTTATTGGGATGTCGTTTTTAATCCAAAAGCCGTAGTAATGCACATTCGAGGAGCAAGTTCGGGAAGTGAGTTAAATCAGACTGCGGCTACTGTCCGTAAGTTAGTGTATTCAAAGGTTCAATTTGTTCGTAAACATCGCTCAACATTTGGTCAGAAAATTTATATAGCACTTGAATATCTGCATTTTTCTATGAAAAAGTTGATTTATTCATTAATAATATTAGTTCATAAAACTCCATCTGTTCGAGCTAAACTTACCTTTTTTGAACGAATTTCTTCCTATTGGAAAGAATACCTTTGATATTACTAACGTTAAATTCGACTCCTCCCAATTCTTTACAATTAACGTAAATTCTTTTTACAATAGAGAAATATGATAAACGTATCATTTGCATTGAATTAATCTGACAAACAAAATTAAATTTAGAAGTATCGCTTAACTGTTAATACGCTAATTACCAATTAAAGGGAAACCATCTACTATGAAAGAACTTAAAAGCACAGCCATACCTCCCGAACGTGCCATCGCTATCGCTGTTTCCCCAAAAGGTGGCGATAGGGAAATGGCTCTTGACCATTTAAATGAATTAGAGTTCCTTGCTGAAACTTGTGGAGCAGAAGTTATTGCAAAAATCTTTCAAGAACGTGCAAAACCAGATGGTTCGACTGCCATAGGAAAAGGAAAAGTTCAAGAAATTAAAGAAATGGTAGATGAGGAAAGTGTCACATTAATTATTTTTGATGATGATTTAACTCCTGTTCAAGTAAGGAATTTAGAAAAAGCACTTGAAGTTAAAGTCATTGACCGTAGTGGTTTGATTCTTGATATTTTTGCATCACGAGCGCAAACAGCGGAGGCAAAAACACAAGTTGAACTAGCCCAGTTGCAATATCTTTTGCCAAGACTGACTCGAATGTGGACACACCTTTCAAAGCAATTTGGAGGAATTGGAACAAAGGGGCCGGGTGAAACTCAAATTGAAACAGACCGCCGTTTGGTTCGAGATAGAATTGATCTTTTGAAAGATAAACTCCTTCATATTGATACACAGCGATTTCAACAACGAAAAGGCAGACAAGGAATGATAAAGTTTGCTCTTGTTGGTTATACAAATGCAGGTAAATCAACACTAATGAATGCTCTAACCGATTCTGGCGTTTATGTTCAAAATCAACTGTTTGCTACGTTGGATACAACAGTTCGCTCATTAGAATTGCCAAACGGGAAAAAGGGAATACTATCAGATACAGTTGGGTTTATTCGTAAATTACCGACTCACTTAATAGCTTCATTCAGAAGTACTCTTGCAGAGACCTCTGATGCAGATGTTTTGGTGCACGTAGTAGATTGTAGTCATCAAGCATTTCGTGAGCAAATTGCAGTAGTAGATGAAACACTGAATGCTTTGGATATTCAAGGAAAACCAACCTTATTAGTATTTAATAAATGTGATGTAATTTCTGAAGATGAAAAACATCAGTTGGAAATTGAATTTCCTAACTGCATGTTGGTTTCTGCATCTCAAAATTTAAACTTAGATAAATTATTACTCAAACTTCAACAGATGTCTGAAAAAAGTTTGACCACATTACAACTCGAAATCCCATATTCACAAATGCAAATCCTCCCAAAACTTTACGAACTGGGAGAAATTATATCCCGTTTAGAACATGATGAAGGACTAACACTTGAAATTGCTGTTTCTGATACAAATAAAGAACGTGTAATCAGTTACTTTAAGCAATATTTGATTGACTAACAAGCAATCCTAATATCGATTTAATCATTAATCAAAAGAAAATCAGAAATACTTTATGACAATATTTTCGTGTAATAACATTAGCAAAACATTTTTAGACAACTTACTTTTTGATAATATTTCATTCGGAATGGAGGAAGGCGAACGTATTGGTGTTATTGGCAGAAATGGCTCGGGGAAAACAACTCTACTTCGGTTAATTGCCGGGCAAGAACCGTCTGACAGCGGCATAATAGCATTTAATAATAGCATGAGAATGGAGTATTTAGAGCAATTACCATCTTTTGAAGCGGCTGAAACAGTGTTGCATACGGTCATGGGGGCAAAACCTGATGTTCAACGATTAATGGACGAGTATGAACAATTATGTCAGATGATGGCACTCGGTTCTTCAGAAGAATTAGAACGAAAGTTTGCAAATGTTTCGCATGAAATTGATTTGCACGACGGTTGGAATTTAGAAAATGATGCCAAGACTATATTGAGTAAACTTGGTGTAGTACGTTTTGATGAAAATGTAAAAAATCTTTCGGGAGGACAACGTAAACGTGTAGCATTGTCACGTGCATTACTGTCCAAGCCAGATTTACTTATTCTTGATGAGCCGACCAATCATTTGGATGCAGATTCTGTTCAATGGCTTCAAGATTATTTGCAAAACAGTAATCTTGCTTTATTGCTTGTCACTCACGACCGTTATTTTCTCGATGCAGTTGCTACACGTATTGTAGAAATTGACCGAAAAACATTGTTTACGTATAGTGGTAGTTTTGAATATTATTTAGAGAAAAAAGAAGCCGCTTTAGACACCGAGGAACGCACCGCAGACCACGAACGCAATAAACTAAGAAATGAACTTGCTTGGCTTCAAAAAGGAGCTAAGGCACGCCGAACCAAACAAAAAAGTAGGATTGATTGGATTGCTAAAATGCAATCTCAGCCAAAAGCTGTTGAAATTAAGAACATTAAAATTGAGCTTGGAAACAAACTCTTAGGTGGTAAAATTATAGATGTGGGGAATCTTAGTAAATCAATAGGTGGTAAACTGTTATTCCAAAATTTTTACTATAAAGCAGAACCAGGCGACCGCATTGGAATAATTGGATCGAACGGAGCAGGTAAATCTACTCTATTGAATATCTTAGCCGGAAAAATGAAACCTGATACGGGGTATGCAAATTTAGGAGAGACGGTTTCACTCGGATATTTCGACCAAGAAACAAAAGGATTGAAAGATAATCAAACCCTCATTGGTACGTTGCGTGAAATTGCTGAATTTATAGATACAGGAATTGGAAAAGACAGATTTCTAACTGCAAAAGATCTCCTTGAAAGGTTTAATTTCCCTCCACGTCAGCATTATTCGCAAGTAGAAACTCTTTCAGGAGGAGAGAAACGGCGATTATATCTATTGACAATTTTGATGAAGAATCCCAATGTACTGTTTTTTGATGAGCCAACGAACGATTTTGATATTCAAACACTTAATTCACTCGAAGAATACCTTGATAATTTTCTTGGTGTACTTGTAATTGTCTCACATGACCGTTCATTTTTGGATAAAACCGTCGAAAGAATATATTGTTTTGAAGAAAATGGAATTATCAAAGAGTATCCCGGGAATTATTCGGCATATTTAGAAAAGAAAGAGGCATCATCAAAACTTCAGAAACAATCAGGTAAAATTACAATGAAGCAAGAAGTTAATATTCAGAATACTAAGCCAATATCGTTGCAGACTAAAAAGAAAATATCATTTAAAGACAAAAAAGAATTTGATTCAATTGAGAAAAAAATTGCTGACATAGAATCCCAAAAACATAGTATAGAAAAACACCTTGAAAGCGGAATTACCGATTACAAAGAACTTGCACAAAAAGCAGGAGAACTTTCCAAACTTGAATCTTCCCTCGAATTACTAACTGTTCGTTGGATTGAGTTAAGTGAAATTTTGGAGTCGTGATGTCAACAAAAACTAATTGTTGTAGGATTTTAGATTCTTTAAAAATTCCATATTCAATACTTGAATATGAAGTTAATGAAGATATGCTTGATGCAGTTTCAGTAGCTAACAAACTAAACTTACCTCCCGAGCAAGTATTTAAGACCTTAGTATTAGTGGGAGATACTGTAAAATATTTTGTAGTAGTGATTCCGGGTAACGAAGAACTTTCGCTCAAAAAAGCAGCTATTGTATCTGGAAATAAATCATGTTGGCTGCTCCCGCTTAAAGAATTACTACCACTTACAGGATACATTCGAGGCGGATGCTCACCTATAGGAATGAAAAAACAATTTCCTACGTTTATCGAAGAAACAGCTCAATTATTTGAAAACATCAGCATAAGTCCAGGGCAGAGAGGATTGCAAATATTGATTAATCCCTTAAATTTATTGACAGTAATCAATGGTACTTTTTCTGATTTAATTTGAATCAATGTATTAGTCTAAAGTATTATTATCATAATTAGTCAATAAATTGGCGAATATTGTTCGTTTTTACGAGTATTTTTATGTATTTTCGCCACGCAGCAATTTTATTAACGATAGGTGTGGTCAATGCCATCTCTTGCGCTTCATTCTTCAAAAGCATCTCAAACCGAGGCAACAGCACAACTGCAAAAGCAACTTGCATGGTATAGAGCATTTTTTGAAAATGCAGCAGATGCTGTTTTTATCGTTCAACCCGAAACATGGAGCGTGTTGGAAGCAAACGAATATGCTTCTTTTCTCACCGGAATATCTCGCACTGAGCTTATAGGTGCTTCACTCCCTCAATTTAGAAGAATTTTTAAGTTATTGAGTAAATCAAGTTCTCCGACAATACTAAGTGAATTATCATTAGATACACCAAATAATGAAAATCTGATGGTTGAAGTGAGTGCACGGTTTGTTAGTTATGACGGACAGAAATTAATACAAGCAATTGCACGTGATGTCAGTGAACAAAGAGCACTCACTGACAGAATGGTTCAAGCAGATAAGATGGTATTATTAGGTCAGTTATCTGCCGGAGTTGCACATGAAATTCGAAATCCACTCGCTGCTATTAACCTTAATTTGCAAGTCCTTCAGCGTAAATTAGAATCTGATTCGACATGTGCAATGTACTTAGAGACAGCGATGCAAGGAGTAGAACGAATTTCTAAAATTATTGATGCGACACTTAATTTTGCTCGTCCGGCAATGACAAGTCCCAAAGCTGAAAATATCAACCAAATTATTCTTTCCTCACTTGAGCTTGTAGAATCAACTTTTGGACGGAAAACTATTACAGTTAATCTATCACTTGCTGAAAGTCTACCGTTGATTTCGTTAGATTTCAAACAGATACAACAAGTGTTTATTAATTTATTTACAAATGCCGCAGATGCAATTAGAGCAAAAGGTGAGATTTCGATTCAATCTTATAGGGAACTTCTGACAAGACGTGGTGATCAATTTATTGTCGTTGCAATTAAAGACTCTGGTATCGGAATTTCAGAAGAAGATTTAACCAAAATATTCGACCCTTTTTTTACACGAAAAGCAGAAGGAACAGGACTTGGACTTCCGATTACACAAAGAATTATTCACCAACATGGTGGAAGTATTGATGTAGAAAGTTCGAATGGAAAAGGAACAACTTTTTATGTGAAATTACCGGTTGTTCAGAATTCATAATTAGAAATTAAACAAATATTAAGTTATAATTTACAATCATTTGAAGTTAATTCTAAGAGGAAAATAATGTCGCTCCAAAAATATACAATTGTTGTTATTGAAGATGATCCACTTGTTAATGCTACTGTTACCGGAATTCTTTCCTCGAAATATTCAAGGGTTTTCGGATATACCGACCCGGTGAAAGGTCTTGATGAACTAGATTCAACCCAACCCGACCTTGTGCTTCTTGATATTTTCTTAGGGCATATGAATGGTCTCGATATCTTAGAGCAAATTCGTTCATTTGGTTATGAGATGCCGGTGGTAATGATGACCGCTTTCTCTGACATAAAAATGGCTGTTCGCGCAATGAAACTTGGAGCAGAAGATTTTATCGTAAAGCCGCTTGACCTCGAACAGCTTGAAATTGCGGTAGAAAAATCGCTAACAAATTTTGACTTGCGGAGACAAGTTAATTTGCTCGAAGAGCGTCTACGAGAAGACGATTCGAAAGAAATTGTAGGTAATTCTGAGGGAATTAGACGCGCTTTGCAAATAGGGCTAATTGTTGCTTCAGCTGATGATACGACTGCTCTAATACTTGGTGAATCTGGAACAGGTAAGGAGTTAATTGCAAAATATATTCACCAGCATTCGGCACGGTCAAAATGTCCGTTTGTAACGATTAACTGTGGCGCAATTCCTCGAGAACTTGCTGAAAACGAGCTGTTTGGTTATGAAAGAGGTGCATTTACGGGCGCTACCGAGAAAATTAAGCAAGGAAGATTTGAGCAGGCAAATCACGGTACTATATTATTGGATGAAGTAGGTGAACTCGGTCCAGAAATGCAAGTGAAATTGCTAAGAGTATTGCAGGAACGCACATTCTATAGACTTGGTGGAGTGAAAGAAGTGAGTGTAGATGTTCGAGTAATTGCTGCTACAAATCGAAACCTTGAGCAATTAGTGGAAGAAGGGAAATTTAGAGAAGATTTATATTACCGACTTAATGTAGCTACAATTACATTGCCTCCACTTCGGGAACGTAAAAGTGATATTATTGATTTAGCTTCTACATTCATAAAAGAGTTCAATAAAAAATTTGGAAAAAATATTACTGGATTTACTCCCGAAGCCGCAGATATCCTCGAAAACTATGGTTGGAGAGGCAATATTCGTGAAATGAGAAATGTAATTGAACGTGTCGTTCTCCTTGAAATGGCTACACTTATTTCAAAAGAGTCACTTAGCTTCTTACGTCCATCGGTTGTACCGACAAGTGTTAGCCGAGCGGTACTTGAACTTCAGCCCGGACAGCATCATCTTCAGATAGCTAAAGACGGAGTTAGAATGGGTGATGTCCTTAAGGATTTAATTTTGCAAACACTTAAGATAACGGGTGGAAATCAGATCAAAGCAGCAAAAATACTACAAATCTCTCGTGCTAAACTTCGTTATCGAATTGAACAACTCGGAATAATAATTTCACAAAAATCAATATCTTAAATATGTGTCCAAATACTTTATTTATGACCTTGATTTCAAAATAAAAATAAAATTTGTATAATTTCTAACAGTCAATCTTATGTCAAAAGAACTTTCAACACGTGCTACATCTGCTACAGAATCCCAAACTCTTCGTATAGCAAGTAAAGCAAAAGCGATGAAACAGCAAGGGATAGATGTTATTTCTCTATCGACGGGTGAGCCGGATTTTAATACACCTGATTGTGCAAAACGAGCTGCAAAAGAAGCAATAGAAAGTAATTTTACACATTATACTGACGCAAATGGAATTTATGAATTACGAGCTGCTGTAGCAGATAAATTCCGTAAAGAAAATAATATTTCTGCTTCAACCCCCGAAACTGTTTTAATTACATCAGGAGCTAAACAAGCAATAATGAATGTTTTGGGTGCAATATGTAATGATGGTGATGAAGTGATTATTCCATCTCCTTTTTGGGTAAGTTATCCGGCTATGGTAACTCTCAGTGGAGGAATTCCTATCATTATTTCCGCCGGAATTGACCAACATTTTAAAATTACCCCAAAACAACTTTCAGAAGCTTTGACTCCAAAAACAAAATGCGTCATTATTAACAGTCCTAATAACCCAACAGGAGCAATGTATACTCGTGAAGAATTATCGGAATTAGCTGATGTACTTGAAAAGCATGACTGTTATATTCTTAGTGATGAAATTTATGAGAAAATAATTTACGGAAATATTGAGCATTGTAGTATAGGTTCTTTTCCAAAATTAGCCGGAAGAGTTCTCACAGTGAACGGAGTATCGAAAGCATACGCAATGACGGGATGGAGAGTTGGATTTTTGCAAGCTCCGTCTGATATAATGAAGGAAGCGGCTAAAGTACAAGGTCAAACTACATCACATCCTTCGTCGATAGCTCAAATAGCATCACTTTCAGCCGTACTCGATGCCGCAGAGGACGTAGAAAAAATGAGATTGTCTTTTGTTCGCAGGCGAGAGTTAATATGTAGTTTATTAGATGAAATACCTTCTGTTCAGTATATGAAACCAGATGGTTCATTTTATGTATTTGTTGATGTTTCTTCCGCTCTGAGTAATGATGTTAATAGTTCATCTGCTTTGTGTGAAATGTTACTCGAAAAATATCATTTAGCATTAGTACCCGGTGAAGCATTTGGTATTGACGGTTTCGTTCGTATTTCGTTTGCAGCAAGCGAAGATGTTATTTATAAAGCATTAGACCGTTTTAAACGTGGAATAATGGATGTTTTAGCAAGTAAAATTCCTCAATAACTTTTACCACTTAAATTCAACTTATTTCACTAATCTCAAACGCATACTGCGATTTAAAAATCTTCCTTCGGGTGTAGTTTCGGGGAACTTATTTGTTTGAGTTGCTGTTTTAATCTTAAATTTATCACCAGAAAGAGAACGAATAAATGTTTCTGTTACAGAAGCTCTTTCATCAGAAAGTTGTTGATTACGAAGCCCTGAACCCAATGCATCTGTACTGCCGTAAATTGTAATTGAAGTTCCGGGTGGAAGTGGCTCAATCATCTGACGAAGCAATTCTTTATTCGGAAGTGATAGCTCACTGCTATTATAATCAAACCTTAAAATAGCTTCAAAATTATCAACCTTTAAATCCACTTGTTTAATCGGTAATTTTATAATAGAAACTCGCTTTTCAGCTTCTGCTTTTACTGATGGAGTAGAAACTTCAGCTGTAAAAGTGAATTCTGTTTGTTCATTATCTATTTTACATTTCATAGGAATCTTTAACTCATTATCGGCATTAGCCGCTATCGGATGTTCCATACAATTACTATTTACAGTAAGCTGTTCTCCATTAGGAATATTCTTAGCACTAATTTTAGCAGTTACGGTTCCTGTTACTACTGTAACCTGCCTCTTACTAACATACTCTTGAAGGGGTGCATTTTGAAGCACAATATCAACCCTTCGATTTTCAATTTTTCCTTCAGGGAAATCTTGATTAGAAGGTATCCGAGGAAGAATATTCGGACGGAGAGTAATTCTTTCATTTGCAACACCTAAATTTATCAATGCCAAACGTACTGATTCTGTACGTGATTTAGCAAGTTCGATTCCTTCAGGTTCGTCTTCAGCACCACTTGTAGCACCCTCGAGAAGAACAGTTGCTTTAGGATTATTGGCAAGTATTGATGCAATTTGTGGAATAACAAATTCGTGATTTTTAATAGGGTCAGAGGGCATATCTTTCATTTCAACCTTATTGAGTTTATATTTAGGTTGAATTTCTGCTGATTTTTGAGCAAAGAATACCGAATTAACAAGTGCAGAAGATGCAATGATCTCATTACCGGTATGTAATTCTGCTTTAACATCAATCAATTCTAGTGTTACTATAGGTTTAGCCGGAGGTACTGGTGGCGGCGGTGGGGGAGGTGGTATGATTTTGGGTTCTTCTTTTGCAGGTAAAATACTTATGCGTAATCCAAGTTCAATTCGAAAAGCAATCTGCTTCCATTGAGCATCTTTTGTAACATTAGTAAGGTTGTAATCAACAATTGCTTGCTGTGTGAAAAATGTATTTGCTCCCACTTTTAATAGATTTTCGATTCCTGCTGAAATTCCAATTCCAAGAGGAGACATTGTAGTAATTTGACCAGCACCGATTTGACGAGTTTGTTCGCGTTTTCCAGAACTTATAAAAGCCGCATTATCGGGAGAAATAATACTTTCATTCTGAATAAAAGATCCTGATACCGGGAGTGACAGGCGCATTGATCCAACTGCACGAAGTGGCCCTGTTATAAAATTAGGAATGATTGAATAACGAATTTCCGGTTGTATTTCAATAAATCCTAGAGTTGCATGAATAGTATTTTCAGTGGAGATTGTTGTAATTGTTTTACTTGTAGCATCATACGACGCAAAACTGCCCGGAACAGTTAATGTAGAACTTCTGTCTATATATCCAATTCCCAACCCAATAAATGAAGATGGAGATAACGGAAACTCACCAACTATAAACCCTGAAACACCACTTCCACTTCCTTTTTGGAACAAACCACAATCAATTATTCCTTGAAAATTATGAAAATCTGAAGTGTTTCCTGTAAATCCAAACCCAACTTTAGGATGAATAGCAAACTTCTCTGAAAGCAATGGTTCGACTTGTGCTTTCGATAGATTAAACGCGAAGATTAAAACTAAAATTGCAGTAAAAAAATGCCAAAAAATATTCTTTTTATCAGTAAAGAATTTATAACTCATCATGAACTTTCAATATTTATTATTCTACACTTCGCAAATTTACAAGTTTCCGTTTGACCATAACTCAAAAAATTTACAAATTGCATAAAATTAATTAAACCTTTCACATTCAAACTGAGGAATTGGACATGGAATCATTTATTGCCATAATTGCTTTAATTTTTTCAGTGTTCGCATTAATTACTTCATCTAAAACGACTTCACAATTAATTGTCCGAATTTTTCAGCTTGAAAAAGAGATTGAAAAATTACAATTAATACTCAGTAAACTGAGAAAAGGAAACTCAAGTGAAACAGAATCAACTATTACAACTGAACAATCAAAAGTAGATTCAGAATTTACATCTTCAGTTAAAACCGAACCACAACCTTTAATTAAACCTGAACCACATCAAACAAAAGATTTTGTGGAGGAATCTCAAGATGAAAAAAACGAAGAACTTCCAATTGCTGAAAACCAAACTCAATTACATGAAAAAAAACCTACAACAGAAGAACTTTTTCCAAATTCGATTATTTATTCACAACCGACAAAAAAACGGACAAGCCGCGAACTTGAAGCATTAATAGGCGGAAAGTTCCTGAACCGTATTGGAGCTATTGCAATGATTATTGCAGTTGGCTTTTTCCTCAAGTTTGCATTCGATAATAATTGGATATATGAATGGACACGCGTTAGTATGGGTGCTGTTTTTGGTATTGGTATGCTAACTCTTGCCGGACATTTTTATAAAAAGGGATTGTCCATATTTTCGCAAGGTTTAGTTGGAGTTGGAGTATCTTCGTTATATCTTTCTGTTTTTGCCGCTTATAATTTTTATCAATTATTACCTCAAATTCCTGCTTTTATTGTAATGATGTTGATAACAGTCGTTGCATTCTTTCAAGCACTTAAATTTAATTCACTTGCGGCGGCAATACTCGCACTTGCAGGTGGATTCTTAACTCCATTTTTGCTACCATCAGCACATCCAAATGAAATCGGATTATTTACATACATAGCACTGTTAGATGTTGGAATTCTTATTTTAGTTATAGCCAAAGAAAAGTGGATTGTATTAGAATATATTGCTCGTGCGGCTACCTATTGTATTTATTTTGCATGGTATTTTGAATTCTATAACCCCAATTACGAATTTATTATTACCATCTTTCACCTTAGTCTTTTCTGGATGATATTCTTTGGCTTTGAGGTGTATCGTATTGCCATTGACAGACTTGGAAATAGGGGATTGGTAACGTTGGGTTCATCGTTAAATATGTTTGCATTTTATTTAGGTTTAGTTGCACTTCTTGATAATAGTTATCATAGTGACGATAGAGGATGGGTAACGTTACTTTTGGGGATAATCTACTTCGGTACATATTATATTCTCAATAAACAAGGAAAAGCTGATGAAACTTTGAGAAAACAATATATAATTACTGCTATTGTTTTACTTGTGATAGCGACAATGGTTCAATATAAAAATTATACAGCTGTGACACTGTTATCAATTGAAGCGATTACTTTGTTTTGGTGTGGTACAAAGTGGAAAATGGGCTTTGTGAGTATTTCATCAATAATGATATTTGCATTGACAACAATCGTTTTGTTTGATTCGATTCACCATATTAATTATGGAACTCAAAACTTTACATTGATTTTGAATTATCGTGCACTTGGTATGTGGACTCTTATACTTTCACTTGCAGGTTCATCGAAAATTGCCGGACAGTTGAACGATAGAAAAACTAATAATTTATTGAGACAATTGTTTACTTATTCTTGGATAATAGCGTTATTTAGTTGGCTAAGTTTAGAAAACAATGATTATTTTCAGACATTTATTAATTATAATTTGGCAGAAGAATTCTGGCTACGTTCACAATACACACTAACAATGTCATTCGGATTTGTTTGGGGGAGTTATGGAATTCTCTTATTTATAGGAGGTTGGCTTCGAAAAAATCGTGAAGTACTTGATTCAAGTTTAGTCGTTTCACTCATATCTTTTGTTGCGGTTGCTATTAATTGTTCGAATTTCAGTCCAATACTTGACCATACGTTTCTGTTTAATATTAGAGCGGGACTTCTGGTGTTTTTGATGATATTATTTACATTTCAATTAAATATTCTTAGACGAAACAGTAAATTTATTGACAGAATAAACTACAAAACTCTTTATATAGGTATTTTTGGATTAGCGATTTTATTTTTGATATTTGAACTTATTACAGTTGAAACATATTCTTATTATCAGAAACAATTATCGTTATTGATTATCCAATACGGTGGAGACTCAACTCACGAGTATTTAATTACTGATAATGAAAATATGCAGCAATTGATGTTATCGGTAGTATGGTTAGTCTATTCGATTTTGATGATGATTATGGGATTTTGGAAAAAAAATCGTTCGTTGCGAATTTCTTCTATATCATTATCAGGAATTGTGATTTTAAAAGTATTTTTGTTTGATTTATCGTTTCTAACTTTGTTATACAGAGTTATTTCTTTCTTTGGTTTGGGTGTTATTTTACTGTTAACTTCGTATTTTTATCAACGATATAAACAATTAATAGTTGGTGAGGTGAATGAAACTCATACTTCTTGATTTGAATTGTCAAATCCTGTCAATTGTAATTATAAATTGTAAAAACTATGGGAAAATATATTATTCAAATCATCATAAGCGTAGTTATTATGAATATCATCTTGATATTTATAGGGCAACCGCTTATAGGTCAAGTAAGTAGAGATAATAATGAAAGTGATTTTTCTTTAGATTCTTTATTATCTATTCCTGTCAATTCTGCCATAAAATCTTGGCAAACTGTTCGAGAAACGCCTGCTTCTGTCACAATAGTCACTGATAAAGATATTGCTAGGTTTGGATATAGGAGTTTGGAAGATATTTTTCGAAATGTAAGAGGTTTCTATGTCAGTAATGACCGAAATTACACGTATGTTGGAGTCCGTGGAATAAGTCGTCCAACTGACTATAATAATAGAATATTATTACTAATAAACGGGCAAACTGTTAATGAGCCAATATATGGAGCTGCACCATTAGGATTAGAATTTCCTATTAATTCATCTATAATAGAAAGAGTTGAAATCATAAGAGGTCCGGGGTCTGTAACTTACGGGACAGGAGCTATGTTTGCTGTTGTAAATATAGTAACTAAAACGGGTAAATTATATAACAATATTCAAATATCAGGTGAATATGAGAGTTTAGGTCAATCGAGAATATCAGCATCTTTTGGAAAAGAGATATCAGGTGTATCAGTAGCTTTGTCAGCCAATTATGCAAATAATACTGGACAGTCATTCTACTATAAAGAGTTTGATACTGACAGTACGTTACACGGAATAACTCCTAAATATGCAGATGCTGAAGAATTTTATGGACTAACTTCTCAAATAGAATACAAAAACTTAAAGTTTCAAGCCGCTCACGGTTATCGTGGAGTTCATATTCCAACAGCTCCATTTGGTTTAATTTTTGGAGATAGCCGTACAAAAACTATAGATGTCTATTCAATTTCAGAATTAAAATACAATCAAAACCTAACTGTTGATAAAACTCTTAATTACCGATTATATTTCCACAGGTATTCATATACTGGTGTTTATCCTTATCCAACGTACATAGCATACGAAACATCATTGAGCAATACTTTCGGTGGAGAGTTAAGTTTAGTATGGGATATTTCCCCAAGTAATAGAATAAGTATTGGTAGTGATTTCCGTTCAGTATTTACAGCTAATCTTAGCTTAACACCTGAAAAAAATCGAGAAATGAAGTACAATCTACCATTTGAAGTATTTTCAATCTATATTGTAGACGAGCATCAAATTACTAAAGATATCAATTTGAATGTTGGAGCAAGGTTAGATAAATATTCTGTAGGATTTAGTGCTTTATCTCCAAGAATAGCAATTTTAATCAATCCTTTAGCAAATACAACTCTAAAATTCTTATATGGTTCAGCATTTCGTTCTCCTAATATTTATGAAATGAACTATGAAGATACTCCAACCAAAACAATAGCTAATCATCAATTAAAACCTGAATATGTTACTACCTTGGAAATGGTAGCCGAACAACATTTTGGGGAAGAAATTTATTGTGTTGGCTCGTTATATCGAAGTTCGATTTCAGATATAATTGAGCAAACTATATTGGTAGATTCAAATTGGCAATTTCAAAATAATCAGTGTAATAGAGCAATCGGATTTGAATTAGAATTTAATACACGATTCAAAAATGGTATGAGAATTTATTCAAGTATAAATTATCAACATGCTGTTGACACATCTACAAATAATACATTAAGTAATTCACCCGCAATACTACTGAAATTTGGGTTTGCTCATCAAATTCCTCAAATTGCTACAGTTGCATTAGATATGCTCTATGAAACTTCTCGAAAGACAGTTTTTGATACAGAAACTCAACCTTTTTTACTTGGGAATCTAACCGTTAATTCAGTTCTACTATTTGAACATCTAAAACTCAGTGCTCAAATACGTAATGTTTTTGATAGTGAATACAGTTATCCCGGTGGATTAGAGCATATTCAAAAAAGCATTATTCAAAATCATCGAACTTTTCTACTGCGCGCCACTTGGCAATTCTAACATGATAAATTCTCGTTATTATAAAATTTATGTATTTATTATTATAATTGTCTTATTGACTATTAGAGAAGAGAATTCTTTTGCTCAAGAAACTTCTTTACCGGTTTCAACACAATTTCAAATATTTCAGAAAGTACTTTCTTTTAATCGTTCTAAACCGTTAAATTCTAATCCATTGATTTTAGGTGTTATTTATCAAAGCAAATTTAGAACCTCTCTAAATGTTGCAATGGAAATAGAGAAATATTTTCTAGAAAATGAAGTAAAAGTGTCAGGGAATGTAATTAAAATTCAACTTATTGATATCTTAAATGAAAATCTTTCAACCTCAATTAATATGTATCCATTGACGTATGCTTATATCGCACCAATGAGAGCGTATGATATTACTTCTATTCATAAACTTCTCGCACCTCGTAATATATTGACAATGTCAGGAGTACCAGAATATTCTGAAAATTATGATATTTCTATTGCGATAGGAACAAATTCAGGTAATCCTCAAATTATATTAAATCGAAAATCTTATATTGAGGAAGGTGCTGATTTTTCTGCACAACTTCTTAAGCTTAAATTTATAAAAATCATAGAATAAGATTTTGAAAGTCAATACATTACATACTAAGTTTATTGCAATTTTTACTCTCTTTATTGCTTGTATTTCAGCAGGATTATATTCTTATCTACCTGCAAAACTTGAACATGAAGCTATGATTGCGATAGCTACTCAATCTGAAGTTATTGTAGAAATGGTAGCAAATAGTGTTAGCCCTGCTTTGTTTTTTTCTGATAAGAAAGCGATTGAAGATGAACTTATATTGGTACAAAAATCACCTGCAATTGAATTTGTTTTTGTTCGTGATAATGATGGTAAAATTTTATCTACTATTGGTGTTACTTCTGAACATATATCTGACTATTTAACATTATCTGATACAAATAGAACAGGAGTTTCAAAAGATGGTTTGTTATATTTTATTTCTACTCCAATTCAATATGAAGGTGCAAAGTATGGTGTTGTTACTCTCGGAATGACAATTCAAACAGTTAAATCTGAAATAGCATCTGCCAAACAAACAATAACGATAATATTAATTGCAATATTTTGTATTGGATTTGTACTTATTTACTTCCTAAGTTCATTTATAACCATTTCTTTGAGAAAAATGGTGAAAACCGCTGAGAAAATTGCAGAGGGAGATTTATCACAACGAGTACATATACATACAAAAGATGAAATAGGTATGTTGGCAAATGCACTTAACTCTATGGTGGATAATCTTCATAAAGCACTTGTAAAAGAGCGTGATTTGAGACAACTTAAAACAAGGTTTGTCAATACAATTTCTCATGAATTTCGTACTCCGCTTACAGGAATTTCTATCTCGACAGATATATTAGAAACATACTACGACCGGCTTTCAAACGAACAAAAATTAGATGAGTTTCATAAAATAAAACAACGGGTTACAGAATTGACCGATTTAATGAACGATTTTCTTCTCCATAGTTCGCTTGAATCAATGCGAGACATTTTTACAGTAACGAGTGTAGATTTAGAGGACGTTGTTCAGCGTGCAATAACTGACTCAGAACGTATCGCACATTCAGCAAATGTTATGATAAATGTTCATTTTGGTGAGAAAATACCAACACTTGATGGAGATCCAAAACTTTTACACCATGTTGTTAAAAACTTAATTTCAAATGCTATTAAATATTCTCGTTCGGGTGGTGAGATATTTATATCTCTTGAATTTATTGAAAAAACAGGAGAATTTCAACTATCAATTCAAGATAATGGTATAGGAATACCAAATTTAGAACAAGACAAACTTTTTACCCAATTCTATCGAGCTACTAATACTTCTGAAATACCTGGGACTGGATTAGGACTCTCGATAGTGAAAGAATTTGTCGAACTACACAATGGAGTTATTTCGGTAAAAAGCGTACAGAACGAAGGCACGATTTTTGTAGTTACAATACCATTAAAGAAAGTGAATTCTTAGTTTTTGATTGCAATCTATATTCTTATAGAGGGCTGTCCGCTGATTTTCTCGTAATTTTGTAGTGATCATTTGTAAAACAACACTTTATTAGTTCTATGTTAACACTCAATTCCGCTTACATTGATGAAATGTATGCTGATTTTCTTCATGACCCGGATTCAGTAGCTGAAGAATGGAAAACGTATTTTCAAAATTATTCTTCGGCAAACGGGGAAACTGATTATTCTAAAAATTCAACACCAACCATTAGTAATACAAAGATTAATACACATATTGATAATGGTACTAATGGTCAATCTCAAATACTTTCTCAAGTGATTCAACCTGAAAATCATACACTTGAAGCGAAATCAGCAATGAAATCAAATGTTGAAGAAAAACCAAATTATACACTGGGTGCAAATGATATGCTTGAACCAATGAGCGGTATAATTGCAAAAATTGCCGAGAATATGATTAGTAGCTTAAATGTTCCGACCGCTACTTCTGTTCGTTCAATACCCGTAAAAGTCTTAGAAGAAAATCGTCGTTTAATTAATATTCATCTATTGACACAACGTCGTTCGAAAGTAAGTTTTACACATATATTAGCATGGGCAATTGTTAAGGCACTTAAAAAATATCCTCGGATGAATGATGCTTTTGCAATTGCTAATGGAAAACCAGCTCGTATCACACGCAGTGCAATCAACATTGGTCTCGCAGTCGATACAACTCGAAAAGATGGCTCACGCTTATTGGTTGTACCAAGTGTTAAAAACGCTCAATCATTAAGTTTTTCAGAATTTTGTAATGAATATGACAATCTAATTTCTAAAGCTCGCACTAATAAACTCACCATCGATGAACTGATGGGGGCATCAGTTTCATTAACAAATCCCGGAACGATAGGAACAGTTTCTTCAATTCCGAGATTAATGGAAGGGCAGGGGTTGATTATAGCTACCGGTGCAATTGAATATCCTGCAGAATTTCAAGCTGTTATGCCGGAAGTACTTTCAACCATTGCAATAAGCAAAATTATTACAATCACAAGTACATACGACCATCGAATTATACAAGGAGCAGAGTCAGGCGAATTCCTTTCTTATCTGAACAAACTGCTTGTCGGCGAAGAACGCTTTTATGATCAAATATTCGCTACGCTTCATATACCGTATGAACCAATGCGGTGGAGTAACGATAAACGACTCAATCCTTTTGGCTCACAAGATGAGTTAGAAAAATTAGATAAAGAAGCTTGTGTTGCTCAATTGATTCATTCTTATAGGGTTCGAGGACATTTATTAAGCAATATCAATCCACTTGGACTTCAATCATATTATTATCCAGAACTTGACCCGGCACATTATAGTTTTACTATTTGGGATTTAGACCGTGAATTTGATACAGGTGGTGTTGGTGGGCTTAATCGTGCTCCATTACGAGACATTATTGATATTCTTCGCGATACGTATTGTGGTAAAATTGCAATGGAATATATGTATATCCAAGCCCCGGAAAAGAAAGCTTGGATTCAAAAACGGATTGAACCTTCTCATTTTTCTACAAAACTTAAGAGCGATGATAAGAAACACACATATCTAAAACTGTTGGAAGCAGAAGCATTTGAACAATATTTACAAACAAAATATATAGGTGCTAAGCGATTCTCACTTGAAGGATCTGAGACTACAATTACTTTCCTCGATAAAACATTAGAATTAGCTGCTCAAAGCAAACTTCATGCAGTCATTATTGGTATGGCTCATCGTGGACGATTAAATGTACTTGCCAATATTTTAGAGAAACCGTATGAACAAATTTTTGATGAGTTTGAAGGTAATTTTAAATCCGGTTCATATCAAGGATCGGGAGATGTTAAGTATCATCTTGGTGCTAAAGGTGAGTTTATATCTCGGCTTAACGATAAAATTAATGTAATACTAGCTCCAAATCCAAGCCATCTTGAAGCTGTAAATCCTGTAGTTGAGGGAATGGCTCGTGCAATTGATGATATAATTAACGATGAGAATTGTTACCAAACCTTACCACTTTTAATTCATGGAGATGCTGCTTTTGCCGGTCAAGGAGTCGTACCTGAAACACTCAATTTATCAAAACTAAACGGCTATACAACGGGTGGTACTATACACGTTATTATTAATAATCAAATTGGGTTTACAACATCTCCTGATGATGCTCGATCCACTTTATATGCTTCCGATATTGCTAAGATGCTTCAAGTTCCGATACTTCATGTCAATGGAGACGACCCGGAAGCTGTTCGAACATCAGCAATTTTTGCATTTGAATATAGAAAAGAATTTAGTGAAGATATAATTGTTGATATAATTTGTTACCGCAAATGGGGACATAACGAAGCTGATGAACCAGGATACACTCAGCCACTTTTATATAAAAAAATTAAACAACAAACCCCTGTGCGTCAGTTGTATCGCCAACAATTATTTGAAGAAAAGGCGATGACTGAAGAAGAACTTGATCGATTAAGTGTTGAATTCCGTGAAGAACTTAACGAAGCATTTACTGATAGAACAGTTGAGACTGTTTTTACTACTAATAGGTATATAAACGAAGGAACAGATATTTTTGAAAAGGTTAATACAGCACTTCCTGCAGAAATGTTGCATTCTATACTTTCAAAAATTACTTCAATTCCAAGTAACTTTACACCGAATCCTAAAATTGTTGATTTACTTTCTAAGCGAAGTAAAATGTTAGAATCGCATTCGCATACAATTGACTGGGCTGTTGGCGAGGCACTCGCATTTGGTTCAATACTGATGGATAAAAAAACGATTAGAATGTCTGGTCAAGACTGTGGTCGTGGAACTTTCAGCCATCGACATGCAATTCTTCATGATTATAATACAGAACAACAACTTATATTATTGAATCATTTATCGGAAGATCAAGCAAAGCTTTGGATCTATAATAGTCCTTTATCAGAATTTGCAGTATTAGGATTTGAATATGGTTATAGTTCAATTTTAACTGATGGTTTAACGTTGTGGGAAGCTCAATTCGGCGATTTTACAAATGGAGCTCAAGTGATTATAGATCAATTTATTTCCAGCGCAGAGGAAAAATGGGAGCAAGTATCTAACTTAACGTTACTTCTACCACATGGTTATGAAGGTCAGGGGCCAGAACATTCAAGTGCACGTTTAGAAAGATTCTTGCAACTTTGTGCAGAAGATAATATGTTCGTTTGTAATTTTACAACACCTGCACAATATTTTCATGCTTTGCGTCGCCAAGTTTATGCACCGTTTCGAAAACCAATGATAATCATGTCTCCTAAAGGTATATTACGTCAACCTATTTCAACAATTACTGATTTTACTGATAAACAATTTGAAGAAATTATTGATGATACTTCAATTACTAATCATGAAGATATTAGAAGAGTTATATTTTGTTCTGGTAAAGTTTATTATGATTTGATAGCCGAACGTACTAAAATAGAAGCAAATGATGTAGCTATAATTCGTGTTGAACAACTTTACCCGTTCCATGAAACTCGGGTAACTGAAATACTAGAACAGTATTCAAAAGCTCAAACTATTGTCTGGGCTCAAGAAGAACCGAAAAACATGGGAAGTTGGTACTTTATAGCTCCAAGACTAGCTCCACTCCTCCTAGGAAATCAACGATTAAAATATGCCGGGCGAGAAGAAAGTGCTAGCCCCGCTGCAGGACATGCTAAAGAACACGAAAAGGAAAAAATTGCATTCCTTAGAACGGCTTTTGCAATTAGCTGATTACATTAGAATTAATAAACAAAAGGACTTTCGGTTTGTCGTATTGACAAAAGAAAGTCCTTTGTTTTGTTGAAAATGTCAATGATATTATTCTTGGCTACCTTTCCATAAATTACCATTATTCATTGACATAAGTCGCTTAATTGAATGTTCCATTCCATCTACGGAACCATCGAGAAAAATTACATTTCCTTTACCGTTTTCGGCAACGTGACGGATTGTCTCTGTCCACATTGAAAATAACATAACCGATGCATCTAAATGGCTTCCTTGAAGTTGTTTGATAGCTTCACTCATACCTTTTGCTGCTTCTTCGCGGAAAAGTGATATACCTTGACCACGTAATTGTGCCGCTTCTTTTTCTGCGGCAGCGGCAATTTTAATTGCACGACCTTCAGCTTCTGCTTGTTTCGTTTTTGTAATTAAAAGTGCTTGACCTTCATTTTCAGCGGCAGCTTTAAGATTATTAGATGCAACAACTTGTGCCATCGACTTCATAATTGCCGAATCGAAGGCAATGTCATTCATTTGCATGTCAATCAAATGATATCCCCATGTCTCGAGAGTTTGGTCAATTTGATGTTTGACATGGTCAACAATTTCACTTCGAGATCCAAGAATATCTGCTTGCTTTTGAGTAGCCACAAAACTTCGTACAGATCCTTCGACTGTTCTTACAAGAGTTTGCATAAAATTCTTCTCGTCCAAAAATTTAAAGGCAACATTCTTGATAGTTTCTTCGCGTTGATCGAGAACTGCAAAGAGAAGAAGTGCTTTGAATTGAACTGTTGCTTGATCTCCCGTAATTGCCTGAAATTCTAATTCAGCACTGCGGTTTTGGATTGAGATTCGTTTATAAATCGTTTCTATAAACGGTAATTTAAAATTCAGACCCGGCATCATAATTCGGCGATACTTGCCAAATGTTGTAACAACACCAATTTGTCCTTGTGCTATCGTTTTGAACGTAGAAAAGAAAAAAATGACAGCAAGGAAAAAAAGGAAAATCGAGAACGCTTCCATGAAATCTCCTGAAAAATAAAAAATAAAAGATTTTCGGGAAGAATTCCCGAATTATAGATGCAATTTACTTGTTTTTTACATAAAACTCTATACGTCTGTTTTGTGCTTTTCCTTTAAGGGTATTATTGTCGGCTACCGGTTGGTTCTTTCCGAATCCTTTTGCACTTAATCTCGTTGGGTCAATACCTTCTTTTACCAAATAATTTCTGACTGATTCCGCTCGATTTTGAGATAAAATTAAGTTGAGTTCTGCAGCTCCCTCCGAATCTGTATGTCCTCTAACCTCTACTGTCAATGTAGGATTATCTTGTAACCATTTAACTACTCCGTCCAGAATAGGTTCGGATTCAACTTCAATTTCAGATTTTCCTCTTTTAAAATTAATACCATAAGGAGTGTACGATTGACCTTTTTCGATAACATGGATAACTTCTTTTGTTTGAATTATAGTATCGTGAACAATTAACGCAGATGGTGGAATAGGACAACCTTCATTTTCTCTAAACCCAAAAGTAACCGGACATTTATCAAGGTTGTCGGGAAGTGTGTCAGAGTCAGTATCAATATTGAGGGGATTAGTTCCATTTTTAATTTCATCAGCATCTGAAATTGTATCACCATCACTATCAATTACCCGAGGATTAGTTTTATAGACAAACAACTCATCAGAATCGGATAAACCATCACTGTCAGTATCAGATAAAAGGGGATTAGTTCTGTATTCAAAAAGTTCTTTCGAATCTGAAATACCATCATTATCAGAATCAATCGAAAAAGGATCTGTTTTATAGAGGTAAATCTCGTCGAAATCAGACACTCCATCTCCGTCTGTATCTGCCGAGAAGGGATTTGTTCCAAGTTTTTCTTCATCCAAATCAGATATTCCATCACCGTCAGTATCAGAACTTCCAAAAAAATAATAGGATAGTTTCAATCCAAATTCAGCATACGCATCTGGATTTGTAGCCGATCCACTAGCATCAATCTGAGCATATCCGTCTAAAATGTCTGTTTTGATATTTCGATATGCCGCTTGTAGTCCAATTGATACTTTCCGTGAAATATAATAATCAATCCCAAAACCTCCGATAAGATGAAATGAAGCTCCGTCTTCATCTTTATAAGTTTTATAATGAAGCCGACTTCCAACACCGTCGAGAGGGTCTTCATCAATATCTTGTGGAGTGAAAAGCAGAACACTATAACCTGCAAATAAATAATAATTTAATCGTTGTCTTGGGAATAAATTCAGAAAAAATAACGGTTCAAATGCAGTTAGTTTTGTTTTTCTGATAATACCGGTTGTAAGTGCAGTAGGGAAGTCTGATGCCGGATATTGACGTTTCCAATCATCTCCAAATCTTTCTTTGTATCGGCGGTCATATTTTAAATATCCCGTTGTTAAACGAGCACCAATTCCGATTTCAGGTAAGAACGACATCAAGTATCGAGTAGATATACCGTACACTAAACCAATGTTATTATCAGTAAATTCTCCGAAATATTTGGTCGTTAGAAACAGTCCGCTAAATTCTAACAGTCCGTTAGGATAAAGTGTTTGTTTCTCATAAACCCGTTTTGGTAAAGTGTCACGGATAGAAATTGGACGAGAAACACTAAGAGGTGGTAATGAATCATGTCTAAGGGAATCACTTTGAAAGGTCTGCCCATGAACCGGAACAAACCAAAATATAATACAAAAACAAATTAATACACTTCGAAACAAACAAACAATCATGTTCTATTTTTCTTCGTATTTATGAAATCCTTTTCCGGTTTTTCGTCCATACATTCCAGCATTTACTATTTCTTGTTGCATCGTAGATGGTGTAAAGCGAGCTTCATGGAAATATTGTTCATAGACAGATTTTGTTACTTCGAGATTCACATCATTTCCAATTAAATCCATCAATTCAAACGGTCCCATTTTAAACCCGAGTGATTTCATTATTATATCTATTTGTTCAGGTTCAGAGGCATTCTCGGTTGCAATTTTCATTGCCTCATTATAATAATTTCTTGCTACTCGATTGACAATAAATCCCGGAACATCTTTGGCAATAACCGAAGTTTTACCAAGATCTTTAATAAATTTTACACAACGAGTGATAGTTTCATCTGAAGTTTGTCGTGAACGGACAATCTCGACTAATTTCATCAAATTAGCAGGATTGAAGAAGTGAAGACCAACAAAATTTTGTGGATTGCGAAGTTTAGAGCTAAGTAAATTGACCGAAAGGGAAGAAGTGTTCGTTGCTAAAATTGCAGTGTCTGCCAAGCCGGAATTCTCTATTGATGAAAATAATTCAAATTTAGCTTCCGGTTTTTCAAGAATAGCTTCTATAATTATTTCACAAACTGCCACATCATTTATTATGGTAGAATAAGAGATGTTTTTTAGGTAAGTATCAGCATCTTCTTGTGTTATTTTCTTCTTTTCAACAGATTTATTCATTTGAGCTATGATATAATCCTTTGATTTGGATATTGCAAGTTCGCTAAGGTCGAATACAACAACTGAATGTCCGGCTTGTAAACAGGCGATTGCTATTCCTCGCCCCATTGTTCCTGCTCCGCAAATTGAAATGTTCATAGTAGTCAATTTATTATTTTTAAATTAAAAAGTATAATCGGAAATCTACTTAATTACTCCTAATTCTTTTCCGATTTTCCCAAATGCCGCAATTGCATTGTCTAAATGTTCACGAGTATGAGCCGCTGAAATCTGAACGCGAATTCGAGCTAACCCTTTAGGAACAACAGGATAGAAAAATCCAATAACATAAATTCCTTCAGCAAGTAATTTCTGAGCGAATTGTTGTGCAAGGACAGCATCATACAGCATTATCGGTGTTATCGGATGAGTTCCCGGTTTAATATCAAAACCAAGCGCAGTCATTTTCTCACGAAAGTATAGTGTGTTTTCCTCTAATTGGTCACGAAGCTCTGTCGTTTCCGTTAATACATCAAAAATGGTAATTGATGCGCCAACAACAGAAGGTGGAAGTGAATTACTAAATAAATATGGCCGTGAACGCTGACGCAATAACTCGATGATTTCTTTCCTACCGGTTGTAAATCCACCTATTCCGCCGCCAAGAGCTTTACCAAGTGTTCCGGTAATAATATCAACTCGACCAAGCACTCCGCAATGTTCAATTACCCCACGCCCATTTTTGCCCATAAACCCCATCGAATGGCATTCATCAACCATTACAAGAGCATTGTATTTATCAGCCAAATCGCATATTTTATCAAGTGGAGCGATTGTACCATCCATTGAAAATACTGCGTCGGTGGCTATCATAATAAATCGGGCTCCGTCAGCTTGTGCCGCTTGGAGTTTCTCTTCGAGGTCTGCCATATCCGAACATTTATAACGATAACGCTTTGCTTTACAGAGACGAACTCCGTCAATAATCGAAGCATGATTTAATTCATCCGATATAATGGCATCTAATTCACCAAGAAGCGGCTCGAAAACTCCACCATTGGCATCAAAGCAAGCGGCATACAATATAGAATCGTCCGTATGGCAGAAATCGGCAATTTTACGTTCGAGGGTTTTGTGAATATCTTGTGTTCCACAAATAAACCGCACACTCGACATTCCATATCCATGCGAATCAAGAGCATTTTTAGCAGAAGCAATGACTTTTGGATGAGAAGAAAGACCTAAATAGTTATTTGCACAGAAATTTAATGCTTTGCCATTAATTCCTTCGACTGAAATTTCCGGCCCTTGAGGAGAAGTAATCACGCGCTCTGTTTTATAAAGCCCGCTTTCACGAATTGAAGTTAATTCTTGTTGGAGATGTTGTTGGAATGCACCGTACATAAGTTGTATCCTTTGGGAATTTGAGATTTGAAGATAATGGTAATGTATTGAATTACCGTCGAGAATTGCTGACTAATAGCTTATTTGCTTACAAATTTAGTCAATTTCCAACTTTTTCGGGCATACAACCTTTATATTATCAGTTGAAAGTGTGAATTTATCAGATAGGTAATGAAACTTTACAACGGAAGAGTTTATCTCGGTATTTTTCAACGGTTACAAACTGGTCATTCCTACGGAATTAAATCGTTGACTCTTTGCCCGCTGTGCTATAAACAGAACATTCCAACGGAATTATAAATGCTCCGTTAGGAGCAAGCTGTTTGTAGGAACGTGAACAGCCAAAACCAAACCAAGCTCCGTTAGGATCGTTCTATTCTCCGTCTGGTCTGTTAGGGATTTTCTTTGAAATATTGTTTAAAAGTCGTTTATAATAACCACCTTGACGTGAAATTTCACTTTCCCTTTTTTCTTTCAGCGAATCTACAAATATTCCCCGAAAACAACAGCAAGAAAAAAGCGCGTCCACACAATATGAATGCGCCTTTTGAATATTCTCTGTATGTATCTGTTTACTTAATGTATGTTTAAAAACTTCGTTTAGTATAATTCAACATCATCTAACATTCTATTTGCGTGTGGAGTTCTATTTCTTCGAGAATGGTACTCACCTTCAAGCACGAAGGCATATCACCCGTGAACACCACCGCTTTTCCCATCGTATCCACTTCGATAGTCAGTATTTCTGCTTGATGTAATGAACAGTTGGTAGCTTTTCGTATTTGCGAGGTAACTTCGTCGTAGGTATGAATTTCATCATTGAATAAAACAACTCTTGCTGCTAAAGCAACATCAGTAAGCTCCAAAATATCATGCTCTTCAAATTCCATCGGGGAATTCATTTCAAAAAAGTGCGTCATATCAACCGGCATAGTATTAATAAAATTCATTGGTACAAAAATACAACATTGACTACTATTAGCGCATAGCTTCCCGCGCCCACGTAAACACTTCGATATATCTCTTTCCCGAACGCAGAGCAGAATAATCGTTTTCCATAGCACTTGTGCGAATGGTATTCCAATACGGTTGAACTCCATAAACGGATAAAGCTCGACGAATTGCAGCCGAAAAGTCTCTCCGTTGGAACGCACTAAATAAAAATCCGTTTCCGGTCATATCATTCGGGTTAAATTCTTGGACGGTGTCAGCAAGTCCTCCTGTAGAACGAACAATCGGGATTGTTCCGTATTTCAAAGCATACATTTGCGTAAGTCCGCAGGGTTCAAAACGCGACGGAACGACCAGAAAATCCGATGCGGCAATAATCTTATGAGATTGATTGGTATTATATCCGATTTGAATCAACGCTCGGCGAGGGAATTTCCTTGCTAAATATCGCAGGAAGTCTTCATATTTTCGTTCACCACTTCCAATGATACAGAATCTCATCATACCATAACTAAGGAAATTCTCGATAGTTTGCTCTAATAGTTCTATTCCTTTTTGGTCTGTTAGCCGTGTCACCATTCCCACAAGTGGAATAGTTTGTTTCGCTTCTCTTTCCGGCAACCCGCAATCCATCAGAAATCTTGTTTTGTTAACTTCTTTAAGTTCGAGTGTTTCTTTTGTATAATTAGTATAAATAGTTGAATCTAATTCGGGATCCCATTCTGTATAATCCACGCCATTCAATACTCCAATCAAATCCCCTGAGCGTTCATTGAGTGTGTTTTGAAGTCCTTCACCGAATTTAGCCCATCGAATTTCTTGAGCATAAGTCGGACTTACGGTTGTGATTTTATCGGCAAACATGATTCCTGTTCTCATTGAATTAACTATTCCATGTTGTTCGAACCAACTTCCTTTATAAAAACTTTTCATTCCAAATCCGGTGAATTCCATAGTTCTTTTGGGGTCATACAGTCCTTGATATGCCATGTTATGAATAGTGAACACTCCGGCAGTTTGATGGAAATATGGGTCGAATCGATATTGGGCTTTGAGAAATGCCATTGCAAAAGCAGTGTGGTTGTCGTGTGCATGAATGACATCTGGTTTAAATTGTAATGCCTTTGCCGCTTCGAATACTGCTCTTGTAAAAAATAAAAAACGACGATCGTTATCGGTAAATCCATCGGGATTTCCATAAATACCATCACGGTCGAAATAATCTTGATTTTGAATGAAATAAACAGGAACAGTTGAATTCGGCAGAGTTCCACGCCAAAGACGACCATATTCTTGCCATGTTCCCATGGGAACTGAAAAAATAACATCAGTTGGGACAATCTCGTATTTTCGAGTATCGATATGTCCGTATTTAGGAACAAACACGATAGGAGTGTGACCTAATTCTTCCCATGCTTTAGGAAGGGAAGCGGCAACATCACCAAGTCCGCCGGCTTTTGCAAATGGGGTTACTTCAGCAGAAAGGAGCAAAATATTCATAAGCAATGAGTATGATAATATGTTTTATAAATTACTTGAAAGTATGCTGTCGGCAAACGAACGCTTGATACCGTGAAAGTTTAGTTGCAGCTGAAAAAGCAATGTTTTCGTCGGAAAACAATCCGAAAATACTCGAACCACTTCCACTCATTAACGAAAAGAGAGCACCACATTCCAAGAGAGTTTGTTTTATTTCAGCAAGCAAAGGATATTGTGCAAAAACCGAAACTTCAAAATCATTACGGATATTGTTTTTTAATAGTTCTGTTGTTAACTTTTTTTTGTTGAATATTGATGCATAATCAGTTTGCTGTTCATTCGGAATAACAGATGAATATGCTTTTGCAGTTGAAACATGAATTTTAGGATA
>JAFDZU010000019.1:4546-5617 GCA_018266765.1 Bacteroidota bacterium | reverse complement strand
CTTCTCGAATGTGCCCGAATACTCGCCATAACCCGTCGAATTGTGTCCGCGAACCTTGTAGTATAATTTACCGACCGAAACTGTCGGAACAGAAGATGAATTCGTCGGGGTGGAAATATCCGCCTGCCAGTTTGAACCGCCGTCGCTCGAAACAGAAATACCGTAACTTGTTGCGTTGTCAATGGCTGTCCATGCAAGCGTTGTCTCGTCGGTAAAGTGAAGTCCACTCGGCGCACCATGAACCGCTACGGCAGGAGCTGAACCATAAATTACATAATCTTGATACTTTGCCGAATTAGTATTTTGATAAATCAACTTGCCAATATTCGTGAACCGAAGAACCGTATCATACAATTCATTACCCATATTTATGCGGGTGCGGGTAGCTTGACTGCGGTTCGAATTTGCAATGACAACGGCGTTAATTTTGTCTTCCAAATCCTGTGCTAAAGCTATGTAAGCATCTGTTAAAGGAGCAGTTTGACCATAAGGAAGGACATCCGCCGCATGTTCAGTCAGCACCGAGATTATACTACGAGATTTCAGCAAAAATGCTTCGTCGGATTGATTACTTATATCGCCGATGCTCAATTGTAAATACGGCGACTCCACAGTTCCAAACGCCAACTCAAAACGCATGGCAATCTGCTGAATTTTCTCAAGCAACTGCGCTCGAATGGCATCGCGCTCCGCACGAACAATAGTCGAAAGACCAACAAATGAATCATCAATCGGGTAAAGCTCGAAGGCGTTTTGCATATCTTGAAGTGCAGTTACATCATCTGTTGTAATGCCATAGTCTGCAAAATCTGTCAAATCTCGGGTTACAAACTCCACCAACACACTTGCATACGCCGATAGTTCAGCGTGAGTCATGGAATACTTTTTTTGAGGGTACTGTTCCATAAAATAACTCCTAAAAGGATAAAAAATATATAAAAAGAACTAAAAAAGACGGGAAATCTATTGAATGGGACTCAAATTTTTGTTGTTAGGAATTACTTTCTGTGAACATTGACATCTCCCAACGAGTAAAATCTGAGTCCCAACGAGTAAGATTTGAGTCCTAAC
>JAFDZU010000019.1:0-4434 GCA_018266765.1 Bacteroidota bacterium | reverse complement strand
ATTTGAGTCCTAACGAGTAAAATTTGCGTTTACAAAGCCGTTACGCTCCTTATTATTAGGCGTAACTATGATAGTATTCATAGCATTAACCTTTTACGAGAGAGAATGAGAGTTTGTAGTAAAGCCCGAGATGACCGTCTGTGATGCCGTGATGTTCTTTTCGTTGGCCGTGATGTTCTTTTCAGTTCCCGTGATGTTCGTTGTAAGTGCCTTGTTTATCTTTTCGGGAGTCGTGCGTTTTGTGTTGTGCAAAATTATTTTTTTCTTTGGATATAACCAAATACTTTTTTGGGGTAACTGTTTATTTTTCGGGTGGGTGGTAGTGCTCGTCGGCTTCTGTGTGGTCTTTGGATGTGGGGGGAATGATGAAAGCCGATTATTAAATCGGCTTGTCGGGGGAACTACTAACGGTTTGGCACTTGGCGCAGTGGCGGATTTCGGAGCACAAAACTGTCTGCCAGCACTACACTTGATACGAAGCACAAATGTTTATTTAAGAACGTCACCGCCAATTTCTTAAACCCGCTGTTAGCGGTTCGTTCTTCTTTTTCTGCGGGCTTTTGTCGTGTCATTTTGCAGTGTCGTTGTGCGTTGGCTTGGTGGCTCTTTTGCAGTTTTTTGCTTGGCTTTGTGCATTTGAAAAAACTGCAAGTGTGCTACCAAATGCGTTGGCTATTTTCGTATTGGATTGATTTCATGAATGTATTTTACAAGTAGCCCTAAAGGCGAGTCAATAGGAAGTTTTCTGCAATAGTCTGCATTGCCAACAATGTAAAGTGTATTTCTTGCTCTTGTTACTGCAACATTTATCAGATAAGGAACTTTGTTGTTAATCCATTCGGCTTTGAACTTTGGGCTGTTTTGAGAAACAACAATGCTAAAAATCATGATATCTTTTTCGTCACCTTGAAAACTGTGAACTGCATCTGCTTTTATTCTTTCTCTTAGATGCACTGGAATAGAATCTTTCAAATCTTTTGCTTGGTGTCTGAATGGCGTAGTAATTCCAATTGAAATATTCGGGTGTTTCTCAGCTAATTTGCAAGCCAATTCTATTGACTTATCCAATTCTATCTTATTACTATTTCGTTGTCCATGTTGCTGCCCTAAAGTATTAACCCAATAAATGCCTTTGGGTTCAATGGTATAGTTGTCAGGGCTTGTATGAATGTCAAGTTCTTGTCCCATTTTAGGACCGTAAAAAACTTTGTTGGAGTAACCAATTATTTGAGGATGACATCTGAAATGCTCTTTGAGAAAAACGCTGTGGCTTTTTGATGTGATAGATAAGTTATAGCAATAGTCGTAAAGTGACTCGTTTACATAATCTAAGCGAAGATTGTTATCAATACCCAAAGTGTTTATAATATATTTTTCCTCATAACTCTGCACTTTTGAAATGTGTTTCAATTGCATGGGGTCGCCAATAACAACAAGTTGTTTGGCTCTAAGAATTAGAGGCAAAGCAGAAGCTATATCACATTGAGAGGCTTCATCAATTACTACCAAATCAAACAAATTAGCTGTTAAAGGAAATGCACTTTTGATAGAAAGACTTGTGATTGCAGTGATATTGAAAGTTTCAAGAAATCTTTTGGTTGTTTCCACAAACTCCGGAATCTCTTGCTGTCTCCGAGGAATGTTGTCAGGAATGTAGTCCTTGAACTTATTAAGTTCCTCTGCATTGCCGTTTCGAAGTCGTTTATGAATTAACTCGTCAAGTAGTGTTGTTCCTAAACTGTCAAGTGTTTGTCGGCTTTCAATAATTGTGTTTTGTAACTCGGTTTCAATTGCTCTAATATTTTCAATCTCTGTTTGTGTCTCTCGTAACTGTGATTTTAATTTTTCAATTGCTTTTTCAAAATCAATCTTTTTTTCTTGCAATAGAATTCCTGACTCAATGAATTGAATAAGTTTGTTGTGAGTTGAAATTATAACGCCACCATTTTTTAGGTCAAACAATTTAACTTGAACACCTTGTTTGTCGGCTAAACCTTTTAGGTCAGGCAACCATGATTCAAAGGAAGATGTTAAGCTAACAGCGTATTTCTTTTTAGCTGAAAAGTCAAAAATGATTTTGCCTAATCCTGAATACTTTGAAGCAATTTCGTTTTTGCTCTTGTTATTATCTGAAATTAATTTGGTTAGACTTTCCTTTGAATGATTACTAAAAACAGTAATTGCTTCGCTGTCATTTGTTGTTATCCAATCTTGAAATTCTTTTTCCTTGCTCTCAATGTTTAATTGAAGGTTTGGCAATTCAAGTTCAAGTTTTTTTCTTCTTTCAATTCGTGCAAGGGAATTAGAAATTGTTGCTTTCTTATCTCTTGCTGTATTTTCAATTTGCGAAAGTGCATTTGTGTTGTCTGCAAGCAAATTGTTGTGAATCCTTGTTACATAGGAGTGGATAGTTGGTTTTGTTTTCTCTCTCACTTCTGTTTTAGAACCAAAACGCAAAAAGAAATTTGGCTCTTTGATTAAAGTTGCCAATCGGTCTTTTACATTATCAACCGCCTGATTGTTTTTGCTTGCCAATAGAACTTTTTTATTCTGCACTACTGCATTGGCTAATATGTTCAGAACAACTTGTGTTTTGCCTGTTCCTGGCGGCCCCGTTACTACTGTCAAAGGTTGATTGAAAGAATATCTTACGGCTTCCTTTTGGTTTGCGTTAAGTGGTGTAATCTGTATGAATTCAGATGGTGCTATTTGTTGAAGCTGATTTGGGATTGCTTTTTTAGTCAAGAATTTTTCTAAAATACTGTTTGGGGTCACTAATTCATCTTGACTAATTTTTTTCAGTTCTGAAAGCAACTGACTTGTAAAAGGATTCTCCTCACTAAATGCTAAAGTGATATTTTCAACTAACTCAACTACTCCATTTAAATAATTTCTAAGGACTTCAATTTTTTCTGTGATTGTATTTTTTTGATTTACTGCTGATGTCAGTTCCTCAATTAACTCGTCAGGATAATTACGGTCTTCAAGTGGTTTTGTGAACAAAGTGAAATCTTTAATGGGTGATTCAACATTTGTATGTGATAGAATGTCTCTGTTCGGAATTACTTTGTAAAGGAGTGGGAGTGTCTGTGAGTTGAAAAGAATATTGATTCCAATGAAAAGGTTTTTAGGAGATTGTTGATTGGCGTTCTGCTGAAATCTCTGGTGAAATTCAGGACTGTTCTCAAGATTTATTTTGATTGAATCAGCAACACCTTTCCAATTGATATGAAACGGATGTTCGTCATGGACTGATGGCTCTTTTTGTCTTTCAAGATTTATCAGTGTTTGATAATAAACAATCAACCTTTCTATTTCAGTAGTTGCTGAAACATTTGCTAAAGTTTTGCGGACTAACTCTAATCTTTCTGCTGCATTTGGAATGTTGTCAGGTAACTGTGGATTGGTTGGCTCTTGAGTTTCATCGTAAAGGTTTTCTTCTCTTATGTCAAGAACAGTTAGAATTTTTTCAATTTCAATGTCGGCTAAATTTAGCTGAACAGAAGTTCGGTCTATAATTGTAGCAATGCAGTTGTTGTTGTCCGCAACATCAAAATACATTTTGATGTTTTGAGGAATTTCGTTGGTGTCAAATGTTATTGGTTGGTGAAACAGAACTAAGCCACTTAAATGTCCAAAATTAAAATTGTCGTGGTTCGGTTCTAAAATTTCGGATTGCTTGTTACTTAGAAACTGTCGTAAGGAGTGTCGGTAAGCATTTACTTGTTGATATGGATTTCTAATTCCACCACCGCCTTTTACAAAAACAAAATCATTGCCTGTTGATATGCGCCAAGGATTTGTTTCGGAAAAAGTCAATGTCCCTCCGTAATTCTTAAAGTCAATTACAATTATTTTCCCGCTTGAAATAAATAGAGCATCAATCTGATGTCCATTACAACTCACATTTCCGATTAAAATATGTAATCCGTCAGCTTCCCGAAATGTTCTTCGGAATTGAGTGGAGAACACTCTGAAAAAAGAATTTTCATGCGTGTGTTCGTATTGTCTTGTGAGGTATGATTTATATGGCATAGTTTGCTGTCTTTAGTGGGTTGGAGTAAAAGCAAATGTCATGCAACCGTGTGTCGGCTTGTGCGGTGGGTTGAACCTCTTTAGAATTTGCTGAAGCGTTGGCTTTTCTGTTCATTTTTTGTTAGTCAGTTTGATGTTTGCACGGTCGCCAATAGAATGACCGCTAACTATCTTATAGTCGCATGTTTTGAACACATATACATCCAATTTGGCAAGATAGTCGCATGTTTTTTGTTTTTTTGTTGCGCTTATTTTCTACTTTTAAAAAGTAAGCCTAACAAAAATATATTTTTTTCCCGTCCGGTCGGCTTTTTACAACCGACCTTCTTACATATTTATTTGGCTGTGTATCAAAAAGTATGATAAGCCCAAAACTTACTTACTCACCTTACGCAGAAT
>JAFDZU010000018.1 GCA_018266765.1 Bacteroidota bacterium | reverse complement strand
ATGTCAAATCCTTTAGAATTAGATAACTTGCTTACAGTTGATGCTTATAAAGCATTGGTTGGGCACTAACTTTCGTGATATTGATTTCAAAAATTATTGAGCTATGGACTATGAGAACTATCGCTTCAATAATTTTCCTATCTCTCATTTACATTCCTCTTCAAGCTCAACAATCCGGCGGTAATCCCACCGCCGGAGAGCCAATTAGATTAATTTATGCTGATTCGACTGTTAGAATAACAACAGAGAACGCAGAATATTGGTTTGCAGAAGGACATGTTCGTTTCCAACAAGGCAATGTCTTTGTTTGGTGTACTCGAGCAAATTATTTCAATAAAGAAAATCGCAGTCAATTAATTGGAAATGTAAAAATTGTTCAAGGAACAGTTACACTAACAGGACCGTCAGCTGATTATAATGGCAATTCTCGCATAGCATACGGAAATCAAGGTGTAAAAATAGTTGACCGCAAAACCACTCTTACCGCCAAAGCCGGACGATATTCCACCGAAACTGCAATCGCTAATTTTTATGGAGATGTTCAAGTCGAAGATGATTCGGTTGCTATAGATGCCGATACTATCGAATACCATCGCTCAACCGAAAATAGTTATGCTTCGGGTAATGTATTACTGCAAGCCAAATATTCTCATGCTTTTATCAAAGGCGATTCGACGGTTAATTTCCCAAAGTTGAATTATTCACGTGTCGTAGGAAATGCAGTTTTGTATCAAATGGATACGGTAGCAATAGAAACGAAAGATACTCTTACTACTTCAAAAAAAGATACTTCACTCAATAAGCGACCACTCGATACTCTTACAATTGCATCGTCACTTATGGAAGCATTTCGAGGTCAAAATGAACGATATGTAGCAACAGGAAAAGTTGAAATGGTTCGTGGTGGACTTGCCGCACGCTCAGATACTGCATATTTTGAGAAAAAAGAAGAACAGGTTCGGTTACGTGGAACGCCAATTGTATGGTATGATTCAACCCAACTTAGTGCCGATTCGATAATTGTATTAATACCGAACCAACATTTAAGGAAAATATCGGCTTTTGCACATGCTTTTTCAGCGTCAAGAGATGATACTCTTCATTCTGACCGACCCAATCAGCTTTCAGGTGAAACTATTATCATATCAGTTGAAAATGACACTCTCCGTGAAGTTTTCTCAAAAGGTGATTCCAAAAGTTTATATTTTTTATTGAAAGAAAATTATCCCGACGGCGTGGCAAGACATAGTGCTGACAGTATTCGAATCACAATGGAGAATGGAAAGCCCGAAATTATTCGCTGGCTCGGAGGTGTCAACGGTGAAAATTTTCCTGAAAAAATGGTAGCAACAAAAGCAAATACATATTATTTACCGGGTTGGCATTGGGAAACACTTCGTCCAAAAAAACGAACTTTTAATCTAAAGAGAACAATACGATAACGATTAATAATTAGAAGAATCTCGCCATCGAATTACCAACCAATTACCATCTAATGTTTCACGTCTCAGCCGCAATTCTACACGTCCGTCAATGCGAAGTATATCAGTAGGACTAAATACAACGGTGAGATTAAACCCACGCGAAATATCTTTGACGAGCGAATCCCCTATCGAAGTAACTACTTCATTCCAAACAATATCCAAATTTTGTGCGGCTTGAAAGAGTCCGGCAGTTGTAAGCATTTCCTGTTCGCGTCCCCAAGAATTATCCGTACCCTTATCGTAATCTCGATACGTAAAAATAAAATCGGGAGCTATGAGCTTCCCATACGAAACTGTGTCTTTGAATTGATACGAAAACTTAATAGTTTGGAAAACGCCATCAACGGTTCGTTGGTCACCAGTTGTAGAAGAATTAATAGGAGTATCAGATAATTTTGGCGCAAATGGATTAGTACATCCTGCTAAAACAAGCAAAACAATAACAAGTATTCCAATCTGAGCTTTCATATTAGGATTATAGTTTGAAAATAAAACTGTTCTCGACTACGTTTAATATAGCTGATTTCAAGTATAAAGTTCAACTTTATATGAAGATAAATTAAGATAGAACTGTACAATTTCCTTACCAATACCAAATGAGCGATAATTGTTGAGAAATTCCAAGCACATCATGATAATGTCCTCTTACTATCAAAGTCAATTGCTCAATTGGATGAAATGCAACAGCTACTTCAGCAGAACGAGGTGCAGACGAAACAGCCAAACGGCATTTTAAATAATCCGTAATATCATAACGAGCGGCGAGAGAAATACCGGAATATTGATTGAGTGAAACAACTGCATCCGCATCCAACCAAAGTGATGATGACAGCGTAGCACCCATTCCAATTAATACAGTCTGGCGAATAATTTTACTATCAACTCCAAAACTCCCTCGGAGAATATTAGTAAAAGAAGCTGAAGCTGTAACTTCTTTAGATATAATTAATAATCCACCAAAATTAACTTCTACTTTTGATGATGACGGAAAATCCTTGACTGTAATTCGTGAATATTCTGCCGAACCTCCCAGTAATAATCCGTCGCCAATTTTCCCTGAAATTCCGGCAATTGCTGATAACTCACTATAAATCGAATTAGTTCCAAACCCTGAAACTCCGACCATTGTACTAATTCTATCCGATAATTTATTACCTGCAATAATCCCTGAAAAATTTAACTCATTCATTCCAAAACGAGAAGGTACAAACGTTACGGCAACAAATCCCGAATCAATACGTCCGATAAGTGCAGGATTTACAGCAAATGCACCTTCTGAGAGTGCAGTTTGTCCTGTCGAAGAAAGTATTGATGGAGCAGAAAAAGTATTTTGCTGTGCTATAATTGAAATGGTTGTTAATTCACTAAATAGCAAACAAATTATCCCGATAATTTTGAAAACAGTTAAAAGTATTTTCATTTTACACCTTTCTCAAAATATGCAGTGATTAATGGAGTTAAATTACTTCAAAATTCCGACCAAATTATTGTATTTTTGCTTTGAAATTTTCTTTAATAACTATCAATAGTTTATTTTCGTAGCGATTATAATTCTTTCAACTTGACTTTAGGATACTTTTATGGCAAAAATACGTTTTTTACTTATACCAGCAATTCTGTTTTTTTATGGATTTATTAATAGTTACTCGCAGGAAATACAACCAAACGTTTCGGTGAATATGGATATGTTACCTGTAGAGGATAGAATTGATGTTCAAACACTTCAACAAGATGTAACCAGATATTTATCAACCCAACGATTCACCGGCAAAGATTGGGTAGGGCCACGGATAACTGTTGATATTTCTATCACATTACTTAGTAGAAGTAATAAGCGATATAATGCGATTCTGACAGTCATGTCGAGAAGATTACTCGACGGACCTGAACGTGGCAAGTCGGTATTATTCCGAACATTAGACAAACTATGGCAATTCAACTATTCTCCTAATTCTTCAATATCATTTCAGTCGCTACGGTTTGACGAATTCTCCACCTTAATTGATTTTTATATGGCAATTGTTATCGGAATGGATTTGGATACGTATGGTGAATTAGACGGTACGAGAATGTTTTCACTCGCAAAAGACCTCTGCCGATTAGGTGCGTCAAATGGTGCGGCGGGCTACCAGAATGTACCCGAACCCGGTGAACCTTCACGTATCGCACTTGCTACCGAACTCACAGATTTACGCTATGAAGAGTTTCGAAAACTCATTTTTGCTTATCATGTAGATGGTATGGATTCTCTTTCGGTTAATCGTAAAAACGGACTTACTCAACTCGAAAATGTCATTGCTCAAATGGCTGATTTCAAACGAAAAAAAGTAACAAGCAGAAGCATTTTGATGCAGGCATTCTTTGATGCTAAATATCAAGAACTTGCTGACCTTTTTAGAGGTTATGAACCCGACCAAGTTTTCAAGAATCTCATGTTTTTGGATGTGAGCAATACGACAATCTATGAGCAAGCACGAGATGGAAGATAGATATTTTTGGCATTGTTAATTAATAATAGGTTTTAAAATATTCCATTTATTCATAAGTAATTTGACAGAAAGAAGGAGCATATAGTATGCCTTAGAATAACACTTAGTTTTTCGTTTCATTCTAGCTAAATAATGTCTAAAAAGACTGTTGTATCCTTCTACTGTATAGGTCTCTTCCTTCGATTGGATATGTATGGCAGCCGGAATAAATTCAGCATACGATTTCCAATAATCGGTACATACTTTACCCTTTGCTTTTTCTTTGATTCTGTTCCATAATTGTTCTCCTATTGCTGTGCCTCGACTACCTAATTGGCAATCAATGAATCGGTGTCCATGGCGGTCAACAGCTATCCAGAGCCAACAATAGTTTTTTTTGTTCCGATATAGCTATGCATCTCGTCGAGTTCAATAACAGCAATTTCAGAGGAACTTTCAAGATTGTCAAGTTTAGTTCCGGCATCCTTAACCCAATTAAAAACAGAGACATGGCTTACGCCAAGAAAGCGACCGATAGCACGAAATCCTAATCCTTCAAGATAGAGTTTTATCGCATCCTCTTTCAATTTACTTGGTTTGCCAATATGCATAACGCTAAAATGATACGTACAGTCTTTGCAGAGCCAACGTTGTTTACCGTTAACTTTTCCATCTTTACGGATATTGGTACTTGTACATTTGGGACAATGTTCCATTTCTGTAGCTCGATAAGTAGTTCGTTCTCATTTAATTATGCACAAATATAATTAAAACTATAACTAATTAACAATGCCCTTTTTTTAAATAATTTTCACAACTTTTATAACTAACTTTTATGAAAAAATCTATACTTGTTTTTTTAATGTCGATTGTAAGCTCTCTAACTTCACAAACAAATAACCATATTCATTCGATTGAAAATAATAAACTTAAACCAAAAACGGATGTAGTAAAAATTCTTGCAAATGATACTTTTATTACAATACTTTATGGAGCAATTGATACGGTTTGGCAACGAATAGAAGACGATCCAATTCAAAAAGGAATCATTACTAATCAGTTTTTTACAGCTTCAGATGGTAGTTTTTACTTTGAAAGTATAAAGTTTGGTGGTTTCGTTACAAAAATTAACAGCTTGGGTGAGATTGAATGGAGTATAAATAGAAATTTTTCTGGGGATACATCTAAATATTACACACAATTTAAACTCATTTCTGAAAATCCAAATGGAGATATAACAGTTTATGGTAATGAGGGTAAAGCTAACCCAAGATTAACAAAAACTTATCCAATTAAAATTGTTTTATCTCCAAGTGGTATGATTAAGGAGGAAATTTCAACTCGTAATACTTTTTTAAGTCCTGTACTTAACCATTTAGCTTTTTCCATTTATTTGGATACAAAAATATTTCTAAATCCTATAAGAATGGATAGCTTATTATTTTTTACGTTGGATACATCATTTACAAAAATTCAGAACAATATATATTTTGTTAATGATTATGCGAATGACCCTTTTTTTGGAATACGTGGAATTAAGGAATATGATAATACATCATTTTTATTTGTATCTCAAGGTACATATCCCAAACCTGACTCAACGATGAGTATGACCCTTCTTAAGTTTTCGAGAGAATACGAGATTTTACAACGTATAATCATTCATACAGGAGGTGTGTCAGATGTAGCGGTTTATGATGATGGAACGTTCATGGTAGTATCTACAAACACTAAAGGTATCATCAGTACAGCAAAATATGACAAAACAGGAAATCTGCTTTGGAAAAAAGAACCTAAAGTTCTTAATAAATTTGCTCTTGCTAATTTTAACTTAAAGAAAGGGAAAACTAATGGGTTCTTTGTTTGTGGCGAAATCTATCCTAATAATACAGATGGCTCTGTGAATTATTTTACAGATGAACGGCTTGGCTATATCATAAAATTAAATGATGAAGGAGAGTGTGAATGGTATTATACTTCAGGAAAAAAAGATTTAAGAAATACTATTCAGAGTTTTGCAGAAGCAGAGAACGGTGATATTGTGTTTGTTTGTAATAGTTTAAATACAAATAGTGACCAAGATACTCCGATGCAAATAACCCGACTTCGCCCTAAAGCGATGAATGTTGATGAGCAGACTTCGTTGTCTGACGGTGGTATTACTTTATTCCCGAACCCTACTTCGTCTGCATTTACAATTGCATCGAATGAGATTATTGAATCAGTAAAAATAGTAAACAGTTTGGGAGTTGAAGTCTATAGTCAGAATCAAACAATAAACAAACAAGTTATTGATATTTCAAGTCTATCGAACGGTTTGTATTTTGTGAAAATGCGTTCAGCAAAGCAATTTGTTGTCAAGCCCTTGATAATTAACAGATAACGTTAAGCGTTTATTTAACAGCTTCCCTATCATTTCTTCGTGATTTGATAGGGATTTTTTTATGATATATCAGTTGGCGGTGGCGGTAAATATCCGTCGTTGATGATTATTCGTTGGATATTTTCTTGTTCGAGAATAGAGGGTAAAATGTCGATTAAATGTTCGAGTAGATATTCAAGCCGTGCATTTTCGGAGCGCATTTCGAGGAGTTTTTGTTTTTCAAGTAATGAAAGTCCTGATTTCTGTGCCATGATAAAAGAGGGAAACTCCACAGATAGCAACATTTCACTTGTAAGTTGTTCGATGCGATTAGGATATGCTATTTCAATGATTTGTCTGTATTTTTCTTTGCACTCCTTGACAAGTTCCGTATTTATTAATTCACTATTGTCTTCAAAGTAAACAACACTTCCCACAAAATACGAAGAACTTCCCTCACTAAAATTTTGGAGATGATACCGTTTTTCGCCTTTGATTACAACATCAAATCGTCCGTCAGGATAACGCTGAGTAACTTTAGTAACACTTGCAGAACATCCAACTTCAAACATTTTAGAAGATTCCACGAGATTAATTCCAAAATGAGTGCCCTTTTCAATTGATGAATTCAAAAGAATACGGTATCGCGGCTCAAAAATATGAAGCGGAAGAGATGTGTTTGGAAATAACACGATACTGAGCGGAAAAAGACCGATTGAATTCACGATAACTTTATTATAAAATAATAGGTTTTGAATTAATAGAATTTATTGGATATTTTGATTTAAGTAAAAAAGCCGACAGAAGAGAATATTCTTTATTTATCTTTTAAAATTCTTTGGAACCTGAATCTATTATATCGTTGGGCATAAATGCAAGGTAAATTAGCAAAAAGCGCGTAAACAATCATAATAAATCCTGCCCAAAGTGGATTCCAAATAAAAAATACGGGAGAAAATAATATCACAAGCCAATGAGCTAATTCAGCTCTGCATGTTTCAAGAATAAATATCGTAAGATATTCCTTTTGGGAAGAAACCAACTGCTTTTTACGAAATCCTTTTTTAAATAATGCGGCTCCGTCAGGTAACAAACCTTTCCACCTTTTAATTTTAAAAATATCTTCATAAATTTTTCCGTTCAACTCCCATTTTCGGTCTTTATAAATCCATGATTTTATGTTTATATAGGAAGATGGAAGTAAGATCATAATATAGGATAAACTCATATGTATGATAAACCACAACACAATATTTATAATTATTGTATGGATTATCGGCAATTCAATTAACATTTACTTTCCTTTAATTTCTTACTTCTCTTGACTTCCAAGATATTGATTTATTAGTAATTTGAAAGTATAAAGAACGTATAAAAACAATAACGTAAAATAATAAATTTATTGGAAAGATAATTGTTGGAATCAATTTAAAATTTCCTATTTTTTTTAGCATCCACCTAAGCTGTAAAACAAACCCCAAGTATAATGACAACCATATAAGTAATGAGTTTCCAGCCAGAATCTCTATTATCAAATTAATTGAGATAATAAAACCGGATGAAATCCATAAAATTATTAAAAGCAATGAAAAGAAAGGAGTTTGACCGGCTCCTGTAGCAAAAGCTTTCGTCCATCCATTTATCAGAAGATTAAATCCATCGGGATACATTCTAAAAGACAGAGTTCCTTTCCCACCTAAACATTTTAAAGTAATACCTTTACTATTAAATAAACTTGCCATAAATACATTCTCAAGAATTTTATTTTTTACAGATGAATGTCCTCCTATTTCAAAATAGTTTTTTTTACTGAGAATAAGCGATTGACCGAATAATCCCGTAGGTTGATTATTCTTAAAGGGTGTAAATGCATTCATCGAACCGACCATAATGATATTAAAGAGAGATGAAAACTCTTCATAAAATTTAAAAACGGTATGGTAAGGTGCTACCGATAAAACAACACCATTTTTATTTGCTTCTAATTTGTTATAATAATTATACGTTTCAATTATTTTTTTTAATCCACCTGGTTCAACATAAGTATCCGCATCAAGAAAAAACAAGACATCCCCTTTGGCATTATGAGCTCCCTGCCAACAAGCCCATGGCTTTCCCTTCCAATCGGTAGGAAGTTGATTTGAGTCTATAACTTTGGCATTAAAGTTTAGGGCTATTTCTTTTGTTGTATCGGTAGAACTATCATTTACTACAATTACTTCCTCAACTTTAAATTTCTGATTGTTAATGGAAGTCAATATTTTTCCGATGGTATTTTCTTCATTTCTGGCAGGAATAATTATAGACACTTTCGGGTATTCCAATTCAAGATTATAATCTTTGCATAACTCAATTCTGAATAAAAAATAAAATCCGCTAAGCATTAATATTAAAGTAATTGAAACTGCTATAAAAGTACTAAATTCCATACTTTTTCTCATCTTCCAATATTTGTTTACAAACGTTTTGACCGCAAAGTAGAACCATCGGCATTCCGCCACCAGGGTTTACGGAGCCGCCTGTAAAGTAGAGATTATTATACTTTTTACTCTTTTTGGGAAGTTTAAATGCAAAATTTTTCTTAAAGTCAGAAACAACTCCATATATTGAACCTTTGTTTGATTTATACATTCTTTCAATATCAAATGGAGTTAATAAATGTTCGTAAACAATATGTTTTCGAAGATCTGTAAGTCCCATTCTTTCTAATTTGATAAGTATAGAATCTTTCAGTTTTATATAATCTTCTATTGTATATGGATTCTTATTATTTATATATGGAATATGCGGTAGGATTTTCAATCCCGAACAATTTTCAGGAGCTACCGAAGGGTCAGACTTTGATGAATCTACAAGATAAATTGTGGGATCTTCCGGTAATTCTTTTTTATTGAATACTGTATCAAAATGTTTACGTTGATTTCCTGAAAATAAAAAATTGTGATGTGCAAGTTGTGGGTATTGAATATCAAGTCCAATATCAAGAACTAATCCTGAACAAGCAGGTTCAAAACGCTCTAATTTTTTAAGAAATTTACCATCTTCTTCCAACAGTTCTTTATATGCCGGAATCCCTTCCATATTTGAAACGATAATATCAGCGTAATGAGTTTCACCATTGACTACGATGCCTTCTACTCTTTTATTATTTTTAAGTATTTTTGAAACTTCAGAATTAAAATTAACTTTTATATCGAGTTCTTGCATATACTTACTAAATCCTTCTGCAATTTTATACATACCACCAGGAACATACCACAAATCATATCTGAATTGTATTGTTGGCATTAAATTCATAAATCCGGGAGCATTATAAGCAGAAGAACCTACATATTTGATAAAATAATCCATAATATCAACTAAATAAGGATTATTAATAAATTTTGCAATTCTCCCATGCATAGTTCTAAAAAAATCAATTTTAAAAACTGCAGAGAAATCGTAGAATTTCATAAAATCAAATGTTGAATCTAAACCACTGTCAAAATATCCGGGTGCAAGTATATCATATTGTTTTTCTGAATAATCCATAAACTTAAGAAATTCAGAATACGTATTAGGTGATAACTTATCTAATTCTTTTTTCATGATTTCCATGTCAGGATCAAGATCGATAACTATTCCGTCTTCAAAGAAATTTCTCCAATGAGGTCTTACTTTTTGAATAGGTATGTAGTCACTCATATTTTTACCCGATGCTTCAAATAATTTGCTGAAATATTGAGGAAGAGTTAAAATCGAAGGGCCTAAATCAAAAGTATAACCTTGATCTTTAATTTGATTAAGTTTACCACCTATTTTCTCGTTTTTTTCAAATATTTCTACATCAAAACCATTGATTTTCAACATTATTGCCGCAGAAATACCTCCTAAACCTGCGCCTATTACTATTATTTTCTTTTTATTTGTAGCCATAATTTTATAAGATTATTTACAATTAAGTTTAATATTCTAAAGAATGTATAATCGCTTAATAAAATGTTTTAATATACTAAGTTTAGTTTTATAAGGTGGATAAACTGATTTAAGATCGAACTTAAATGATTTTTTAAGAATAGACTTTTTGTGACTGAATGTTTCGAAACTTGATTTACCATGATAATATCCAAAACCACTTTGTGCTACTCCCCCAAAAGGCATTTTGTTGGTCATAATAGTATGAATTGTACCATTTATACATACAGAACCTGAAATTGTTTCTGAAATTATTTTTTGTTGCTTATTCTTATCTTTTGAAAAAAAATACAAAGCTAACGGTTTGGGTTGAGTCCTCAGTCTATTGATTTCATCATCTAAATTATTATACGGTATCAAAGGTAAAAGAGGCCCAAATATCTCTTCTTTCATAATTTTTGAATTGAAATCCAAATCTGTAATAACCGTTGGCGAAATGTATAATTCTTTTGAATTTTTATCGCCACCAATGATGATATTTCCTTCAAGCATCAATGCTTCTAATCGATTATAATGCTTATGGTTAATAATGTGTGAATAATCAAGATTCTCGTTATTTATTTTAGGATAAAACTGCTCTATTGTTTCATTTAATATTTCAAGGAATTCATCTTTAATATCATTGTGAATTAATAGATAATCAGGTGCAATGCATGTTTGTCCGGCATTAAAAAATTTCCCCCAAACAATTCTTTTTGCCGTAATTTTAAAATCAATGTCTTTATCTACAATACATGGATTTTTGCCGCCAAGCTCTAAAGTAACCGGTATCAAATACTCAGACGCGGCTTGCATAATCTTTTTACCAACTTGTGTGCTCCCTGTAAAAAAAATGTAATCTATATTCTCATTAATTAAGGATTGAGAAACAGAAGCATCACCCTCGATTACAGACAGATAACTTTCAGGAAAATTTTTATTAATTATATCTGCTATAACTTCTGAAGTTTTCCCTGAAATTTCCGAAGGTTTTAATACGACACAATTTCCCGCTGAAATAGCGCCAATTAATGGAGAGAATATTAAACCAAAGGGATAATTCCAAGGGCCAATTATTAAGATTATACCATAAGGTTCATGAATGACAAAGCTATTGCCCGGTTGATTGATTAGTGAAGTTTTAGCTTTTTGAGGTTTATTCCAGTTTTTGAGATTCTTGATTGCAAAATCAATTTCTTTGAGAACATAAGCTATCTCGCTTGTATAAGATTCAGTTTTGCTTTTATGTAAATCTTTAAATAATGCATCCATTATTTCAGATTCATTTTCTATTATTAAGTTCTTTAATTTTCGTAACGTCTCTATTCTAAAAAAAACTTCTTTCGTTTTTCCTGTATAGAAAAATTTCTTTTGATCATTTAAAAGTTCATTAATATTTTTATAATTCATTGCGATTAAGAATTTAAACTTAATCCTTCTTTTTGAAGAATTAGTTCTGAAGAAATTCTACCCGATTCAAAAATTGTTGGCAGACCGCTACCCGGATGTGTTCCTCCTCCAACTAAGTAACAATTTTTAAATTCTTCAAATTGATTATGAGGTCTGAAATATAATAATTGACCCATATTATGCCCCAGATTGAAAGTAGCTCCCCTATAAATATCCATTTTATTCTCCCAATCATCGGGCGTAATTATTCTTATTTCTTCAATGTGCTCTCTTAAGTCAGTTAATCCAACTTTTGTTTCAAGTAAATCTAATATTTTCTCCTTAAAAGTTTCTTTGTTTGCTGACCAGTCAATTCCTCCACTTGTATTTCCAATAGGAACTAAAACATACACTGAAGATTTTCCATCAGGTGCAAGAGAATCATCAATTAAGCTGGGATTGTGAATGTAAAATGATGGGTCTTCAGGTATAATTGAATTACTAACAATCTCAGAAACATTGTATTTATAGTCTTTAGAAAAAAAGATATTATGATGATTAAGATTTTCATACTTTTTATCAAGCCCAAGATAAAGCATAAATGTTGAGCAAGAATATTTCATTTTTGATAGTTTTTTGTCAGTATATTTTTTTCTGTCCTTCGGTTCAACGAGATTTTTCATGGCATGAGCAAAATCTGCATTAACAATCACATAATCTGCTCTTTTTTCTGTACCATCTTCAAGTATTATTCCTTTACAAACATTATCCTCAATTATTAACTTTTTCACACCATTTGATAAATGAATTTTACCACCACATTCTTCTACAACTCTTGCCAATGCTTTTGACAACTCATTTAAACCACCATGAATATGATATACTCCACCTCCGTGCTCAATAAATGATAAAATACTGAATAATCCGGGTGCTTCCCACGGTGACATACCTATATATTTTGCTTGAAACGTAAAGCATACTTTAAGTTCATCATCATCAAAATATTTTCCGAGAACATCAAACAAACTAAGATGTCCATCCAAATACGGTAATGCTTTTAGTAACCTTGTAGACAGATAATCTGTCCATTTTCCATAAGGTACTTCAAGACAAGGAATTAAGCGGTCATATTTTTTCTTTTCACGTTCAATATACTTAATATAACCTTTTGAACTTCCCGGAAAAACTCTTTCGATTTCAGCAATCATCCTTTCTTTATGTGTTGTCGGATTAAATGTTTTATCCTTAAAAACTAACCTATACATAGGGTCTAGTTCTTGGATTTTAATATAATCGTTCAGGTCTCTTTTGCAAATCTGAAAAAGCCGTTCTAATACATCTTTCATCAAAAAAAACGTAGGTCCAATATCAAATTTATATTCTCCCGCTTGAATAAATCCATTTCTTCCACCTACAATATCTTTTTTTTCGTAAATATCTACATCTAAACCTTTTTGTGCGAGTATCATACCGGAAGAAAGTCCACCCGGACCAGCACCAACGATTATAACTTTTTTTCTTGACATTTTATTACTTTAATTAATTTACCAAATTGATAATTATTGAAATTTGATCTTCATTTAATTTCACTTTGGCTTTGTCAAATGAAGGTGGTCCAAAGAATCCTTTTGCATCATTTGATGCGCCCAAACCTTCATTTGGAATTCCAAAAAAATTACTGTTTACCTTGTTGTTGTTATCCTCATCATGATGAACACTGATCGCATAATAACCATATGGTAAGTTTTCAAATGTGAAAAGAACCTGATTATCTACTATAGGAACAATAAATTTTGCATAAGCTTTATCCTTTTCTTTGGGGAAAAATTCTTTTTCTTTTTCTGAAAATATCAGCAATCTCGCTTTGCCATCATTGTTTTTGAATCCTTTAACTTGAACAATAATTTTCCCGGTTTGAGTTTGGGCTTCACTTTGTCCGAATATCATAAAGGAAAAAATCATCACAAAAAAATAAATCATGTTTTGTCTCATAAAGCTTATTCCTTGAATTAGATACTGCAAATTAGTTTTCTCCTTTTTATCAAATTAATACGATCGATAAATTTATGTAAAAAAACTTTTTTAAATCGTATTCTGTAAATGTATAAGAATTTATAATTATTATAGTTTACAAAGTTTTATTTACTCCCACTCGATTGTAGCAGGTGGTTTGCTCGAAATATCATAGCAAACACGATTAATTCCTCGCACTTCATTGATAATTCGGTTGCTCATTTTGCTAAGTACTTTATATGGCATGTGGAACCAATCTGCTGTCATACCATCTGTACTTGTTACCGCTCGCAAAGCGCATACATTTTCATAGGTGCGCTCATCACCCATTACACCAACACTTTGTACAGGTAACAACACTGCAAATGCTTGCCAAATATCACTATACAACTGTGCATTGCGTATTTCTTCGAGGTAAATATCATCTGCTTTTCTGAGAATATTCAATCGTTCTTCGGTAATTTCTCCCAAAACGCGTATCGCAAGTCCGGGTCCGGGAAAAGGATGACGCTCAATAAACCACTCTGGTATTCCTAAAAGTCGCCCAACATTACGCACTTCATCTTTGAATAATTCACGGAACGGTTCGATTAATGCAAGATTCATGTGGTCAGGTAATCCACCCACATTGTGATGAGATTTTATAGTTACCGAAGGCCCTTTTACACTAACGGATTCAATCACATCAGGATATAGTGTCCCTTGTGCTAAAAATTGTGCATCTCCAAATTTTTTTGCCTCAACCTCGAATACATCTATAAATGTTTTACCGATAATTTTTCGCTTTTGTTCCGGGTCGCTGATTCCCGACAACCGTGATAAGAACAAGTCACTTGCATCCACAACATCTATACTCATCGAAAAATGTTCTCTAAACAATCGCTCAATAGTCGAGCTTTCATTTGTGCGCATTAATCCCGAATCTACATGAATACAATGCAGTTGATCACCGATTGCTTTGTGTAATAGAACTGCGGCAACGGTCGAATCCACTCCGCCTGATAATGCACATATTACACCACCTGTACCAACTTTAGAACGAATCTCATCTAATTGTGATTCGATAAAAGCCGTTGCACTCCAATCGCCAATACATCCGCAAATATCTTTAACAAAATTGGATAAAATCTTTTTTCCTTCGTCAGTATGGTGAACTTCCGGATGAAATTGCACACCCCAAATTCTAGCTTCTGTATTACGAATAGCACAGATTGGAGCATTTTCTGTATGTGCAATTATTTCGAAACCTTCCGGTAATTTTGTAAGTGAATCACCATGACTCATCCACACAACGGTTTCAGGATTTACATCCAAAAACAAATCATCATGATTGTCAATTATCAAATGAGCACGTCCAAATTCACGTTTTGAAGAATTTTTCACTTCTCCGCCATTTTGATAAGCTGTGAGTTGCAATCCATAGCAAATTCCAAGGATAGGTATATTGAATGAATGTGCAAATTCAAACACATCGAACGAAGGAATTGGTGCACCTTCTGCATACACACTTGCATGACTTCCTGATAAAATTATTCCCTTTGGTAAAAGCGAAGATAGCTTTTCTTGTGAAATATTGAACGGATGAATTTCGGCATAAACGCCGTTTTCACGTACACGTCGAGCAATTAATTGAGTAACTTGTGATCCAAAGTCGAGAATTATTATTCTTTCGGAATGAGTCATAGAATAGGTTATTTGAGTAAAAGTTAAAGCTGATTTATGCGTTGTAATTTTTTAAATTATTTTCATTTAGAGTTTAAAATAAGCATAATTTTTGGAACGATAATACTTGTTTTTTACTTAACTAAGTTTGTTTTACATGGAAAAATAAAAATAATTAAAGTAGATACATATAAAATGTTTAACACCCAAATTTCTAATTTGTTTATCCTATGTAAATGTGTTTCTTTGTTTGAAAAACCGTATTTTTGTAATTATAAATTCAATAACCTACAACAAACTTCAAACCAAGGGAAAACAATTATGCAACAAAATTTTGAAGCACTCAGTAGCCACAAAACTACTCTCGAACAAGCAATCAACGCAAATAAAACACGCGAATTTTATGCTCATTGGCCCGAAGCGCCTAGTGGAAAAATCTACGGTGAGACTGCAAATTCGGATGGACAAGCTGATTTTCAAGCTAAGTTAAATAAACCATTTGAAGGACTTCTTCAATTAGGAGCAAATGGAACTGTGGGAGAAGAATCCTCTCCTTTTGGCTTCCCTCTTGGTATTACATATCCATCGTTCAGTGTAGAAACACTTGTAAATAATGCCACTACAGCCCAGATCGAATGGCGTAAACTCTCTGTCGAAAATCGAGCCCTTATTTTAATAGAATGTCTTGAACGAGCAGCAAAACATTTCTTTGAAATTGGATATGCTACGATGCACACATGCGGACAAGGATTTGTTATGGCTTTCCAAGCATCAGGGCCACACGCATTCGACCGTGCTTTGGAAGCTATAGCAATGGGTGTAACGTGCCTAGAAGGTTTTAATTCTTCAGTTGAATGGACAAAGCCAATGGGAAGAATATCGGTAACATTACACAAAAAGTTTTTTGCAGTTCCCAAAGGAATCAACTGTACGATTGGATGTTCAACTTTTCCATTATGGAACTCCCTTCCCGGAATGTTTGCTTCTCTCATTACGGGAAATGTTACGATAGCAAAAACTCATCCTAAAGTAACTTTACCGATGGCAATTTTTGTAGCAAGTTGCCAAAAAACGCTCGCAGATTTGGGCTTAAATCCTCATGTAATTCAAATAGCAACTGATTCTTCAGCATCTCCTATTACGTTCGAACTTGCTGAGCATCAATCGGTTAAACTTATTGATTATACTGGAAGTTCAGCCATTGGAACTAAACTCGAAACCATTGCCGCAAACAATAACAAAACAATTTTTACCGAAAAAGTAGGAGTAAATTGTGCGGTTATCGAAAGTGTTGAAAATCTCGATGTAGTGTTGGATAATCTTGCATTTGGAATGACATTATATAGCGGGCAAATGTGTACTGCTCCCCAAAACTTTTTTATACCTAAAAACGGCGTTATAGAAAATGGAACTCTCATTCCACTTGAAGAAGTTGCTCGTAGATTTTCTGAAAAAATAGATGCTCTTGTATTCAACGAAAAAATCGGTCCCGGAACTCTTGGTGCACTCCAAAATGAAAATACTCTTAAAAGAATTGAATCTGCTCAAACATTAGATGCCAAAACTCTTCGTTCCAGTGAAGAAGTAAACCAACCGGGATTTGAACGTTCCCGAACAGTTTCGCCGCTATTATTACAGTTAAAACCTACTCAATCTGATATTTATGAAAGTGAATGGTTTGGGCCAATCGGATTTATCATTCCAGTAGATAATTTTGAAAAAGCAATTGAAATTATCACAGATTCAGCTTCGAAACATGGATCACTTTCGACTTCTGTTTATACAACTGACGTATCCAAACAAGCTCTGGCCGAAGAAGCAATTATTTATGCTGGTGCTCCTGTTGCTTTTAATTTTACAGGCCCAATTTGGGTAAATCAATCTGCTGCATTCAGTGATTTTCATGGAACAGGTGCTAATCCTGCCGGAAGTGCTGCTTTTGCTGATATGAGTTTTGTTTGCAATCGCTATAACGTGATTGGAAGTCGTATAAAAGTAGGGTGATATCGTTATTAATTTTGAAATAACTACTAATTATTGAATTAATCCATGAAAAATATTACAATTGCCGGTGCAGGACTTGTTGGTTCTCTTGTAGGAATTTATTTAGCAAAGAAAGGGCACAATGTTCATATTGTTGAGCGACGTTCTGATATGCGTAAAGAACTTATGAGTGCAGGACGTTCGATTAATCTAGCTTTATCAGACAGGGGTTTACGGGGACTTGAAGGTGCAGGAATTGACAAAGATATTCTTAAAGTTGCAATCCCAATGCGTGGAAGAATGATGCACTCAATTTCAGGTGAGCAGACATTTCAGCCGTATGGTTTGGAACATCAAGCAATTAATTCTGTATCGCGTGGTGGAATTAATATTGCACTGATGAATTGTGCAGAGAGCTTGCCAAACCTCAGAATATCATTCAATCAAAAAGTTTTAGATGTAGAACTGGATACTGCGACACTCGTTGTCCAAGATAATCAATCCCACAAGCGAACTTTTATAGAAAGTGATTGTATTATCGGTGCAGACGGTGCATTTTCTTCAATCCGTGAAAAAATGATGAAGACCGACCGGTTTAATTATTCACAATCATATATTGAGCAGGGATACAAAGAATTATCTATTCCTCCGGCACCTAATGGCAGCTTTCAGCTTGACAAAAACTGCCTACACATTTGGCCACGTAAGCAATATATGTTGATTGGATTGCCTAACCTTGACGGAAGTTTTACGTGTACACTGTTTTTTCCATTCGAAGGCAATCCTTCATTTGAAACTCTAAAAACTGAAGCGGATGTGCTTACATTTTTTAAAGAGGAATTTCCTGATGTCATTCCACTGATGCCCACATTATTGGAAGATTTTATGAATAATCCGATTTCATCGCTTTTAACTGTCAAATCTTTTCCGTGGTCGTATTCCGACAAAGTATTATTAATAGGCGATGCTTCTCACGCTATTCTTCCGTTTTTTGGTCAAGGAATGAATGCAGGATTTGAGGATTGTACTGTGTTAAATGAATGTTTAGACCGACATCCTGATAATTGGGAAACAGCTTTCAAAGAATTTGAGACCATGCGTAAACCAAATGCTGATGCCATCGCAGATCTCGCGCTCGAAAACTTTGTAGAAATGCGCGATAAAGTTGCAGATCCAATTTTTTTAAGACGTAAAAAAATCGAACGCCTTCTACAAATTCAATTTTCTGAACAGTTTACTTCATTATACTCGATGGTAACTTTCAGTCATATTCCCTATTTTGAAGCTCAAACTCAAGGACGTAAACAAGATGGTATTCTTGAAGAACTAATGACTATTGAAAATATCGAAAATGAGTGGAATTCTACCGAAAATCAAATTAAGATTGTGAAAATATTAGAAAAATATTATTAACTCGATTGTAATCAAAATTTAGCAATTTACTTGATGATTTTCTTATAAAAGTTAGTTGTTCCGGAAGTTATATTGAGAAAATAAACTCCACTCGGAATACTTGATATATCTATATTTTCTTGTAAGTTATTAATTTTTTTTGAATAAATATTTTCTCCTGTTATCGAGTAAATATTTATGATTGATTGAGTTGATGAACTTAGTCGAATATTTAAAATATCAGTAGTAGGGTTTGGAAAAACTGAAATTTCAGGTTCTGGATCTGGCAATTTAACTGTAGTAGTAGATTTCGAGAATGACATGGTATCTAATTGTAATTTCCATCCCATATTTTTACAACAACCGGAATAAGCACCTTTGTATTCCCAATTAAACTCTTCGCCATTGAAATCTCTATTCCATTCTGTAAAATTATGCAATAAAGAATCTGAAGTTTGAAATCCTTTGAGTTGTCCATTGAGAGGATATAAGTTTAGAGACTCAATGCTAGCTGATGGTGAGATTAGGTAAGTATTTGCTTTTAAATAACTATCACTTACGTTATTTAATGTATCGGTAAAATTTGTAATGGGCAAAGCGGAAAACACTGCATTAGCAGAGCAAGATTGGCGATAATTGGCATTTGGATTATAGAGACGAATTCCTCCTGTTGTATTTGCAGTCCAGATTGTATTATGAAATACTTTAATATTTTGTGGACTAACACCATTTTGTGGAGTAAAATAAACTGCCCGAAATCCTGAAGGATCAAAATTATTAACGAAAATATTAGCATACATAATAATATTTCCGGTTCCCTGAAACAAGGCTTCTACAGGATTATTATAAAAAAAGTTACCATAAATTTCATAATAATCATCCTTTCCCCATCCTATTGTCGGAAAACCACCAACCAATACGTTTGGTCTTGCGTTTACTCCCGATGAAGAACTTTCATCTTTAGTAAAAACATTATGTCTTATTACAGTTTTTCCATTAACTGAAGTTCCAGGCAACAGCTCTCTTTGACCATTGAATTGATGTTTAATTTCAATATTATATCCAATGGTATTTGCAATATAATTATACTCAATAACTCCGTCAACAAATGGTTTTGTACCATCTGAATTACCAAGATACATTCCGGTTCCTGCTCCAATAATTCTGTTTTTTCGTATTATAAAGTTCCAAGCCGGACATTTGGTGCTGATACCAACATTTTGTTGGGATGCTCCATAGTTAGCAATAGTTAGGTATTCTATTGTTATATCGTGAGCCCAATTATCAATCGTTCCTTCTGCCTTAACTGCATCAATTAATTGAAACATACCATCTAATTTAATATTTTTAATAACGAGGAAAGCACATTGAGTAATACTTATTGTATTACAACATGATTGTCCTTGAAAAACAGTAGAGTTTCCATTTCCTGAAATTACGATAGGTTTTCCTTTGGTTCCTTGAAGTTTATTTAGAGTTAAATTCCTTTGATAATTCCCGGATGAAAGTATAAGTGTATCACCCGCTACAAGCGATTTGATATAGTTGGTATAATTACTTGAATCCCCATAAAATATTGTTGATTTACAAGTAGACGTTGTAATATTTAGAAGTATAAATAAGAGTGAAAGTTGTAAGCAATATTTCATAATTTTTATAATTAAGATATTTATTTGCTAATAGTTAGGCAAAACTAAATATTTATTTTAAATAACCCAAACAAATACAATACATAGATAAATTTATAGATAAACATCAATAAATTTTATTCGAATTCTTAAAAGAAATATACATGTCAACATATTTTCTCTTTAATCTTTGTATAATTCCATATTTTTTAGCATTTTGTATAAACAAGTCTAAGTTTTTAACTTGTACCAAATTATTTCCAGGTTTATTATTCTAAACTAATATGAAAACTTTAGTACTGATTATTTTTGCAATTTCAGTC
>JAFDZU010000017.1:1341-28982 GCA_018266765.1 Bacteroidota bacterium | reverse complement strand
TTCACACAACGAAACTCCATTAATCGTAAAGCGCAGAGCGGGAGACGCGACTCGAACTCGCGACCAACAGCTTGGAAGGCTGTGGCTCTACCAACTGAGTTACTCCCGCTTATTACTATTTCAATGTGGGCAGGGAAGGATTTGAACCTCCGTAACGCGAAGCGTGACAGATTTACAGTCTGTTGCCATTAACCACTCGGCCACCTGCCCCTTTTAGAGAATTTCAGACATTAGAGCTTACAAAAATACAAAATCATACTATTTTATCAATGAAAAAATTTTATGATTTTTTTTTTTCTTTGCAATATTTTTCTATTGCCATCGGTTCACTGTTCTTTATTATTGACGCAATCAACTTATATTATTAATAATTATCTATGATTTAGTATAATTTAATTTTTCGTATATCTATTAAGTAAAAATAAAAATTAGTTCTATAATTCAATCTATCTTCCAAGATAACCGACAGGATTTACACGTTGTCTTCCCCGCCAAACTTCAAAATGTAAGAATTCCCCATCTACAGATTCACCCGTTTTACCTAAAATTTCTCCTTGCTTTATCTCTTGACCTTGTCGGACTTGCGTAGAAGAAAGATTTGCATAAACGGTACGGTAATTATTACCATGATCTATTATAACAAGTGAACTATAACCGGGAAGCCAATGTACTAGCGAAACTGTACCACTTGCCGCAGCTGAGGCAGAACTACCTTCACTTGCTTGAATATCAATTCCCGGATTATCCATTATAGAATTAGATAATGAATTTCGATATTGTCCGAATCCTCTCAGAATTTTATGGCTATTATTTACAGGCCAATGAAATTTTCCTGCAAAATTACTTTGTACAGGTTCATCATTATTGCTCGCATTATTATATTTTGAAGATGATGATTTTTGATTTTTATTAGAATTTTTTTCACTTTCTTTTCTTGCAATTCGTGCTCGTTGCCTTTCTTTTTCTCTTCGAGCGGCTTGCTCAATCAATCTCGAAACCATCTGCTTAACTTCCCTTGCTGCACGTTCTTTATTTGCTAATTCTTGTTGTAGTTGAACTTTATTGGCTCTGATTTTTCTCAGTTCTTTTTTTCTTGCTGAAATTGTGGCTCCAAGTTCTTCTTGTTGATTTTCTTTAAGATGCAAAAGATTCTCTCTGTTTTGTGTTGTTTGTGCAGTCGCATTTTTTTGTCGAGAAATACTATCTTGTAATAAACGAATAGACTTCGCTGTTTTTGTCATCTCACTTGTAAGATGTTTTAGATAGATTTTACTTTCTTCACCGGGAGCAGAGGAATTACCTGCAATTGGCGAACCTGTATTTTCTGTTTCAGCTCGATGTTTATGTATTTCGCGGGAAATTTTTCCGTACGTATCTTGCAAATTTTTCAATCTTTTTTCAAGATCTGTCTGCTTAGCCACCATTGAATTAATAGAATCTTGTAAAGAATGAATTTCTTCACCAAGGATAGTTACGTGCTGGGAAATTTGTGAACTTTGCTTTTGATAGAGAGATAACGTTTTCTGGGTAGATGCTTCTTTGGTTGAAAGCTGTTTAACTTGTTTGCGGGTTTGAATAATTGCGGATTGTATTTTCTTTAATTCATTTTGTCTGGTTTGTACTGTACCTGTAGTTTTTGAACGCGTTGCTTTTCCTTTTTTTGCTCTTGATTTTTTTTTATGTTGCGCATTGCTATCACTACTCACTACAAGTAACATCAAAACCATCACGAATATTATTTTTCCACTAATGCGCCTAACCATACTTCCTTTCCTTATTAAATTCAATTTACAAGTTAAACTTGTTCTATAGAAAGCATATTAGTTCGTGAATGAGCAACTAAAGGACGACCTATTGTAATAACAATTCGTGCACCTACTGCTAAAAACCCATTTTCTACTAATTCTTTCTTTATTATCTCAATAGTATCATCAGTTCCACTAACTTTATCAAGTAAGAAACCGGAAACTCCCCAAAACAACCCGACTCGACGAGCAATATGTGGTAACTCGGTAATTGCAATTATAGGAGCAATCGGACGACGGTGTGAAATTAAAAGTGCAGTCTCTCCTGAAAGTGATAACGTGGCAATTGCCGCTATTTTTGCATCTTCAGCAATTGAAGATGCAGCACCTGCAATTAAATCAGTGACTTGCTCTTTAGTATGAAGTCCTGTTACCGGTCGGCGAAGACGAACTTCGTCGGATAATAGTTGTGTTTCTGCTTCGGTGCAAATCATTCTCATATACGACACAGTTTCAACAGGATAAGCCCCGACTGATGTTTCTGCACTCAGCATCACTACATCTGTTCCATCTAAAACTGCATTTGCAACATCACTTGCTTCGGCTCGTGTAGGACGAGGATTCTGCACCATAGATTCCAACATTTGGGTTGCAGTAATTACTGGTTTTCCATAATGATTACACATTGCTATAATCTTTTTCTGAACTGTAGGTACTTGAGCCGCAGGAATTTCTACCCCCAAATCACCACGAGCAACCATAACGGCATCCGATACTTTGACGATATCTTCTAATGTCAGCAATGCTTCCGGTTTTTCTATTTTAGATATTATCCACATATTGCTTTTGAGTTGAGTGAGCAATCTGCGGAGCTGAAGAATATCTTCTGCTTTGCGGACAAAAGATAAAGCAAGGTAATCGCATTCTTGTTCAATTGCAAATTTAACATCTTGTTTATCTTTTGTTGATAGTGCAGGCTGACTAACTTTAATATTTGGTAAATTCAATCCTTTTCTAGATTTAAGTAATCCTCCATTTGCCACCAAAACTCTTACCATCACTCCATCAGTATCCATTACTTGTACTTTAAGTAATCCATCGTCAAAGAGGATAACATCCCCTTTTTTTACGTCCTTCGCTACGGTAGGATATTCTACCGGGATAACATTTGGCGGAACAAGTAGCTTCTTAGAACGAAATATAGATACATCAGCCAAGAACATTTCCCTGCCATTTACTAAACTAATCATACCATCTTTCAATTCAGCTACTCGTAATTTTGGGCCCTGAAGATCAGCGATAATTGGAACATGAATACCAAGTTTTTTTTCGGCAGACCGTATCATCTGAATATATTCTATATGATGCTTATACGCACCATGAGACATATTCAATCTAAATGCACTCGCGCCCGCTTGGATGAGTTGGATTATTTTTTCTTCTGAAGCTATAGCAGGCCCCATTGTACAGAGAATTTTAGTCTTAAAGTTTAACTGGAGAGCTTTTTTCATAATATTTGATTTTAGTGAGTATTTTTTTTTAAGTGCTTAAATGCTATCGTGCGATTACAGGTATTTCGCGTGCTCCAAATAAATCTACGATTGCTTGTTCTACAAGAAGTCGTTCCTTCTGTTTAGGATTACTTTGATTAGATTCTGTTGAATGTACATCTTCATTAAGTTGAATAGAAGAAGTAGAACTATCAGGTTTAGAAACTTCGTCAAATCCGTCATTACTTATTGGAGAAGCAGCTGTGCCACCCGAAATCCGAAGTACTACCTCAGCACCATAATATTCAGTAAGTTGTTTTATTAATTCATTTTTATACGCCGAAATAGAATCCGCAGCAAATTTTTGTGATATATGAAGGAGAATCTCACCATTAAAAAACTGAGGAACAACTACTTGCGGTTGATTAAGGAAAATTTCTACTGCTTTATTCGGTACTTGTGTTATAAAATGTGCCCAACCGGTTTTCAAATGTTCTTGTCCTGCAACTTTACCTCCCGCTTTTGGCGAAGATGGTTGTTGTTTTTCTTTTGGGGAAGCAATAGTTTCATTTTGTTTGTAATTGCTGACGTTTGATTGATTGCTTTGAGTCTGTGGTGGTGCATTTTGTCTTTGCATCGGTGGCTGTTGTGGTCTTTGCATTGTAACTCCTCCGCCGGATTGCTTTAATTCTTTTAACCCAGCTAATAGCTCCGTAATATCTACCGTAGAATCTAATGTAGCCATTTGCGTAAGCGCAAGTTCAAATCGTATACGAGGTTGCGGACTAAACTTTAATGCTTGTTCAGTAGAAGTGACAATATTCATTATCCTCAACACTTCACTTTGTGTGAAATGAGCCGCTTCTATTTCGTATCTCTCCAAAAACAATGTCGAAGTTTCTATTAGTTTAGCATTTCCCGTTGCCAAAATCGTAAGAATATTTCTAAAATGCTCTAATAATCCCTGCAAACATTCATGAACTTCATATCCTTTCGTCATCACTTCACGAGCAATTTCAAACATCATTGCTACATTATGTTCTCGAATTGCCTTACTAATTGCAAAAAAGAATTCAGAATCTATCAGATGAAGTGCGTTTGTAACATCAGCATAATGAATATCTGTTCCGCAAAACGCTAATACTTGGTCGAAAATACTTTGCGAATCGCGCATCGAACCGTCTGCTTTTTTGGCAATTGCAATCAGAGATTCTTCATCAATTGTTACTTTTTCTTGTGAAGCTATATAACGAAGTTGACCGACAATACTCTCGATTTCCATTCTGCGGAAATCAAATCGCTGACATCTGCTTAGAATTGTAGCAGGAACTTTATGAATTTCAGTGGTAGCAAATACAAAGACAAGATGCGGAGGCGGTTCTTCCAAAGTTTTCAATAAAGCATTGAATGCTGAAGTCGAAAGCATGTGTACTTCATCAATGATGTACATTTTATACTTTCCGTTCACGGGAGGATATTTGGAATTTTCGCGTAATTTCCGAACGTCTTCGACCGAATTATTAGATGCTCCGTCAATTTCAATTACATCAATCGAACGTCCGCTTACTATGTCTTTACACGAATCACATTCGCCGCATGGCTCTGCATTATCTTGAGGATTCTGGCAATTTAATGCTTTGGCTAAAATACGTGCAGAAGTCGTTTTCCCTACTCCGCGTGGCCCCGTAAATAAATACGCATGATGGACTCTTTGCGATATAATTGCATTGCGAAGCGTCGTCGAAATATGGTCTTGCCCAACGACCGAACTGAAGTTCATTGGTCGCCATTTTCGGGCTGTTACTACAAATGTATCCGATATGTCGTTTGTTGCCATAGGTATATCGTTGAATTTGCCGAAAGATTTTACAGAACTATCTGTAATGTAGTGTGAAGCATTCAATTTGAATTATTCACCCCTAAATGAACAAAAGCCACCCAAATAGTAGGCAGCTTTTTTTTGTGGGTGCGGAAGGCGGGACTTGAACCCGCATGCCCTTGCGAGCGCCACCCCCTCAAGATGGTGCGTCTGCCAATTTCGCCACTTCCGCGTTGCTTCGTTGTCTTTTTACCGTAATTCGAGCACAAAAATACAACCCTTTGGCATATTGGCAAAAGGAAATATGGAATTGAGTTTTTCAGTTTTGAGATTTAAATGAAGAATCATCGTTGCATAACAGTAAATATTTAAACAATTTAATTGTATTTAACAATCAATTTATACTTCCTGATTCGAGTATCTTTCTTTAATTTGATTGGGAGGAAACAGTTTAAATGAAAAGACTGTTTATATTTTTTAAAATTGGAGCTTTAAATTATTTTGATTTAAAGAGTTATTCTTTATACTTCTTTTCTTCCTCTTACTTTTACTCTTACTCTTACTCTTCTTTATATTCAGCCATAATTTTTTTAATAATAAGATGAATTTAGTTTGATTTTAGGGAAGATAATCCATAATAAATTCAAGTATATTTTTCCTTATTCCAGTAACTTCATTATAAAGTTTACCATTAAGTTCACAATACTCAAAATTTGCTAAACTCAATGTATCAACACGTTCAACTTTTAATAATAAACAAACTTCTCTTACATCAAGATTCCGATTTTCTTTATAAGTTACTAAAACCTCAATCAGATCATTTAACTCTCTTCACATCATTTTATAATTAACAATAGACTTTATATATTTATCTTGTGGTAAATTAACTATCATATTTTTGGGGCTGATCGAAATATGTCGCATTAAAGACCAATCCACAAAATAAATTACTGTTCTTTTTATTACCTCAAAATTATTGGTGTAAATTTTCAGTTTTGTTTCTTTGTGTGAATTACTGGGTGAAACAAACATAAATGTGGGATTATCAATAAAATAAACGTACACATTGTCTTACCTCCTTCATGAATTTATTTTCAGTCAGCAAACTCAACAGAATTCATTAACATTTAAATTTTGACATGAATTCTATTTTATATACATATTTTGCTTTTGGTTATGTTATTTAACTTCATTTATAGTTTTCCCTATCCCCTCTTTCAGCACAGCACGTAATCCACCAAAATCACCATTACTCAGAAGGACAATTACATCTTTTGGTTTTGTATTTTTTTCGAGAAAAGTAAAAACAGTTGTTCCCCAAGATGGGCTTGTACCTTCTACCGGCGAGATGATTTGTACTATTTTTCCTTGGGAACGAAGAGTTTCAGCGATTAATACTGTGTCGAGTCGCTCGGTCTGACCATACCGTTCAGGTCGGTTCAGTGCGCCAAAACAAACGATGTCAGCATTCCTAAACGAATCGGGCAATTCCTTTTGGAATATATTCCGAGTCGTAGTATTGGAGCGCGGCTCGAAACAAGCGATAATGCGAGATTGAGGATATTTTTGCTTCAAGGTTTTTAATGTTTCTGCAATGGCAGTCGGGTGATGAGCGAAGTCATCAATGACAGTACAACCTCGCCAAATACCAATAGTTTCCAATCTTCTTTTCGGCAGTTTAAATGTAAGTAAAGCATCTTGAATTTGAGTAGAAGTGATTCCAATATTGAGACCAACCGCAATTGCAGCAAGAGTGTTTTTGAGATTATGTTCACCCGAAAGGTATGTTGTAAATTTATCAATTATGTTGCCATTTTTAAGCAATGTGAATGTAGTTCCCGACTCTGAATATTCTACATCGGTTGCTTGCCAAAATGCATCATGACGAAGCCCATACGTTTCAACTTTTGAAAAAGCTGAATTAGCAATTTCACGAACATTTTCATCTTCATTGGCGGCTAAAAGCAATCCGTTACGAGGAATTAACCGTACAAACAACCTAAATGACTTTTTGATGTCATCCAATGAACTAAATATATCGGCGTGATCAAATTCAAGATTATTTATTACTACAATCGTTGGCTTATAGAGTAGAAACTTACTTCGTTTATCAAAGAAAGCGGTGTCATATTCATCACCTTCACTCACAAAATATCCATTTTCAGGTTTTGGTGCAGGACGGCAACCTTGGTTATAATTTCCCGGAATTCCCCCGATGAGAAACCCAAGGTTTACACCTGCTGAATCTAATATCCACGCCGTTAATGATGATGTGGTTGTTTTTCCGTGTGTTCCCGAAATAACTATTGAAGTATTTTTTGCAATTAAATAATCTCGGATAATTTCTGGCATTGAAACAAGTGTCATTCGCATGTCGAGTGCAAATTCAAGTTCAGGATTTCCCCTACTGACAGAATTCCCAACTACTATCGTATCAGGGTTAGCATTAATAATATTATCTTCTTTGAAACCCTCATAATAGGTTATTCCACTATCGCGAAGGAAATCACTCATGGGAGGATAAACATTTGCATCCGAGCCACTTACTTCAAATCTTAATTGACGACAAGCAAGTGCAACAGCACCCATAGCCGTTCCCCCAATTCCAATAAAATAAAGTTTTGTCAAAATTTTACACTCCTGAAAAAGAATCAATATCTACAGTAATTTTTACGGCTGATGTGGCATGTTTTTGTTGATACGTAGAATAGGCAGTGTGCAATGCTGTCCGTAGTTTTTCACCGGAAGTATCCAGATGTTTCATGCTTTTGAGAATGAGAATTCTACGGTAATGCGACCGCAAACGTGCAATGGTTGGAATTGATGGTCCAACTCGTAAAACAGCAGGATTATGGGAAGGAAGAAAACCTGCAAAATAATGAGAATGTTCATGCACTTTCCGTTCGTCAACTCCCGAAAATTCAATAATTACAAACCGAGTGAATGGTGGATAATGTGCATCTTTACGCATTTGGAGTTCATCGGCATAGAGAAATTCATAACGTCCGGCGAGAGTAGCAATAATTGCTTGATGATCAGGATGTGCGGTTTGAATTATCACTTCTCCGACATACTCACTACTTCGCCCTGCCCTTCCGGATACTTGTGTAAGGAGTTGGAAGGTACGTTCTGCCGATCTGAAATCCGGCATAAATAACTGTAGGTCGGCATTAATTACCCCAACAAGAGTAACTCTACTAAAATCAAGTCCTTTTGCTACCATTTGAGTTCCCACAAGAATATCAATTGCACCGGATGAAAATTCTTGCAGGATACGACGGTGCGAACCTTTTTGAGATGTAGTATCAGCATCCATTCTTTGGATTTTGGGAGTTAATCCACGTTTTTCTAATATTTCCTGTAATTCTTCTTCGATTCTTTGGGTTCCCGTTCCTATTTCTCGAATATCTAAACTGCCGCATACTTCACAGCATTGTGGAGCAATTGTATTATAACCGCAATAATGACAACGTAATAAGTTAGTCCCTTTATGATAAGTAAGTGCCACCGAACAGTTTTTACAATGAGGAATATCTGCACAGTCGAGACACTCCAAACGATTGGAAAAGCCACGACGATTATGGAATAATATCACGCCTTCTTTCCTTGAGATTCGCTCTTCGATTGTTGTAAGAAGTTCTTGCGAGAAAGCACCTTCCATCAATTTATTCTTACGTTCTTGTTGGAGATTAACTATTCGGATTGCCGGCATTTTAGCTCCGTCTGCACGTGAAGATATTTCCAATAAATGGTACTTCCCCAAGTTAGCATTAAACATACTTTCCATCGAGGGAGTAGCTGAACCCAAAACGACTACTGCATTTTCAATTCCCCCACGCATAATAGCACAATCACGAGCATTATATCTTGGTGCGGGCGATTCTTGTTTATAGCCGGGTTCATGCTCTTCATCTACGATTATCAATCCTAAGTTAGTTATCGGAGCAAAGATTGCCGAGCGAGCACCTATAATAATTTTCGCTTGATTTCTCTGAATTTTACGCCAATTATCAAATCGTTCACCTGAATTCATTCTGCTATGAAGAACAGCAATCTCTTCACCAAAAACAGCATGAAATCTGTCCAAAAGTTGTGGAGTCAGTGATATTTCGGGTAATAATAGTAATGCAGTTTTATTCATCGACAGAGCTTGACGAATAGCATGAATATAAACAAGTGTTTTTCCGCTTCCGGTGACTCCATGCAAGAGAAAAGTTTTGTACTTTTCGGATGTCAATTGTTCGTTAATTTTTTTGAGAGCATGGAGTTGCTCAATTGTAAGAGGAAGATGAGCTTCTTCTCGTTGAACAAGTGATTCTTCTGCCGGTTTTTCGACACGCGATATTTCAATTTCAGTTTCGAGTATTAATCCTTTTTGCAAAAGAGCTTGTACTGTTTGCGAAGAAGTTTTCGTTTCTTGTAGAACATCGGTTAATAACATCGGAGTAGAATTATGCAACGAATGGATATATAGATGGCTTAAAATCAATGCTTGTTTGGGTGCTTTTCGGTCTAATTCATCAAGAGTAGCTTTAAAAAAATCATGTGAATCCGGAATTTCAGGATTAATAAAAATCGCTTTTTGCATTTTGGGCTGAATATCATTTTCAACTCCAAGAATACACTTAATTAAACCGGAATGTTCGAGTGCGTCCAATTGCTCGCTAATTGAATCTGTGTTTAATTGCTTTTGCAGAAATCCTACAGAAACAGCACCTTTGTGTTGTGAAATCAGATGTAGAAGTGCCGCACGTTTAGGAGCGCGCTTTGAAATTGAATCAAATTCTTCATCGGTGAATGGGTGCAATAATTTGACGGTAACTACACTTTGGGGTGACATTCCTTGAGGTAAAGCGGCTTTTAGGGTTTCTCCCCATGAAGCAAAGTAATATTCTGAAGTCCATTTAGTAAATTCTAAAAGTCGTTCGTTGAATATTGGAGTGTCATCCAATATTTCATGGATAAATTTAGCTCCACTCACAGGTTCAGATGTAATTGAAGTAATGATTCCGGTGAGGGTTCGTTTACCGAATGGTACAAGTGCACGCCTTCCGACTAAATTATCTTGCCACAGTTCTTGAGGAATGGCATACGTGAATTGTTTGTGAATCGGTAGTGCGAGCGCTATATGAGCAAATTGAAGCATGAAATATTAAAAGAAGTTAGTAAGAGAAATAAACTTCTGATTTTGACGAACGAATCAATTGGTTAATGTTGGAGTGGACGTTTTTTAATCATTCCGCCTTTGGTATCTTTGATACTACTCATCACAACAAATGCTGAAGGGTCAATTTTTTCAATTTCAGCGTTTATTTTGCTTATTTCCAAACGAGTAATAACAGTATAAATTACATCAATTTCTTTTGTTTCCCCATGATTTCCATATCCACCTTGACCTTTATAAATAGTTACACCTCGTCCGAGTTCATTGATTATCATCGAGCGGATATCATTGCTAAATGAGGATATTATAGTTATACCTGTGTATTCTTCAATTCCGTCAATTACAAAATCCAAAGTTTTCGATGCTGCTAAATACGTAATTACAGAATAAAGTGCAGTTTCAATCGAGAAAAAATAAGCCGCAGAAGAAAAAACTAAGATATTGATAAATATAATTATATCACCAATTGTTGTTCCAAATTTTTTACTTAAAGCGATTGCTAAAACTTCAGTCCCGTCTAATACACCACCGCCTCTAACTGTCAAGCCAATTCCTGCCCCAAGAAAAAATCCACCAAATACTGATACCAACAATTTATCATTAGTAATTGGAGGAAAATGAATTGTAGCTGTTACCAATGCAAGTCCGCAAATAGCTATTGCTGTTTTCATTGCAAAACGAGATCCCATCATTTTATAACCGATTATAACAAACGGTATATTGATAATGACGAGCAAAAGTGGAAACGGCAAGGAACTGATTTCAGAAACTAAAAGAGCTATTCCGGTAGCACCTCCATCTAAAAATTTATTGGGAAGCAGAAAACTTTTCAATCCAATAGAAGCAGACATAACTCCTAATGCCATTAAAATAAAGTTTCTTACAAATATTCTTATAGCTGTTTGGAGTTTTTTAGATGCAATTGAAACTTCTTCAGGTGAATGTTTTTTTATGGAAGAATCTTTCTTACTTTTTCGGTAAAAGATAGATTGAATGACAATTTTTTTCCATAAAAAATTCATAAATATTTTAGATTAAAAATCGGGACTAGTAACAAATTACATACGAGATTTTCATATTTATTCTTGAACATTTTCTTCTTTCTTTGGCAAAACAAGTGATGCGGCTATTGATACCACTAAAATACCGACTATAACCCCTAAAGCAACAGTAATCGGAATTTTATAAATATCAGAAAGCATCATCTTCACTCCAATAAATATCAGGATTACAGACATTCCTAAGTTTAAATAATGGAAAATATTTACTAATCCCGCAAGTGCAAAATATAATGTTCGTAGTCCAAGAATAGCAAAAATATTAGATGTATAAATTATAAAAGGATTGGTTGATACTGCTAATACAGCAGGAATAGAATCAACGGCAAACAATAAATCTGTGGTTTCAATAAGTACCAAAACGACAAATAGAGGTGTTGCAAAAGTATACCCCATCTTCCGTATAAAGAATTTATCCTCATAATAATACTTTGACACTCCGATTGATCTTCTTAGAATCTTCAAAACAGGATTTTTCTCCGGCTCTAATTTTTGTTCTTGTTGGATGGCGAGTTTTATACCGGTAAATAGTAAAAAACCACCAAAGAGATAAATAATGAAATGAAATTGCTGAATGAGAACAATACCACCTAAAATAAACGAAGCCCTAAGAACCAAAGCACCAATAATACCCCAAAAAAGGACTTTATGTTGGTATTTGGATGGAACTTGGAAATAACTAAAAATAGTTAGGAATACAAATAAATTATCAACACTTAACGATTCCTCGATTATATAACCTGTTGCAAATTCAAGAGCCATAACAGGTGTACCCCAATAAAATATTCCGGCACAAAATAATCCTGCTAACCCTACCCAAAACGCCGTCCATTTTAATGCTTCACGTACTGTAATTTCATGAGCTTTTCTATTAAATACGAAAAGATCAAGAACAAGTAATATTCCAACTAATACATGAAATCCAACCCACAACATTGTATTTTGGGACATAAGCACTGCATTTAAATAATTTTCAAATTCTATTTTATTTTTATAAAATCATTTAACAGATTTCATAACTTCTGTTACCTGTCCTTTTGCAATTTTTTCAAGAACATCTGCAAAGTAATCGATTTCGGAGAGCGTTATATAGACATTGGGAGTTATACGTATTCCTTCAATCTCTGCATAAGTTATCGGAGTTGTTATAATCCGATGTTTCGAAAGTAAATACTCCCCGATTTTACCCGAATCCATTCCATCAATTGAAAATAACACTAAACCACACCAATTGCTTTCTTTATCAATATTTTGGAGAAAATGAACATTTGGATATGAACGCAATCTGTCTATCCAACGGTGATGTATAAATCTCAGTCGAGCAGCTTTTCGTTCTAAACCAATTCCATCACAAAATGTAATTGCATCTGCTATTGCATTATGCAAGGCTGCGGAATGAGTTCCAATTTCTTCAAATTTACGGATATTTTCATCCATTTCTTTACCAGCTGCCATTAAAGGCCAAATATCCTTGATTTTTTCCTTTTTTACATAGAGCATTCCGGTTCCGATTGGTGCTGATAACCATTTATGAAGTGAAGTTCCGTAATAGTCACATTCTAGTTCTTTTTGGGTGAATGGAAATTGTGCAAAAGCATGTGCGCCATCTACAATACATTCAATTCCACGTGATTTTGCTAATCTGCAAACTGCTTTTACCGGTGTAATCTGTCCACTGCAAAACGGAACATGGGAAATATGAATAACTTTCGTTTTTGAAGTAATTTCTTTTTCAATTGCATTTACAAAATCTTCTTCATGCATCAATGGAACAGGATACATAACTTTCTTGAGAATAATTCCATCTCGACGAACTCGCTGTTCCCAAGTGGTTATCATTCGAGGATAATCTTGAGTTGTAGTTATTACTTCATCACCTGCTTTGAGATTCATTCCAAGCTGAACCGATTCCAAACTTTCACTGGCATTTCTTGTAATTGCTATTTCCTCGGGTGAACAATCAAATATTTTAGCAAGTTTTTCACGTACAGTTTCGACCGTCGGTTCGAGATGACTCCATAAATTTCTGGCAGGTGCACCGTTGGTAAAATCCATGTATCGTTTTACAGAATCCATTACAACTCTCGGGCTTGGACTTACACCACCATTATTTAGATTGATATACGTTCTGTCCATTGCATAAGCCATTTGGATTGTTGTCCAAAAATCTTCGTCACTTGCAGTCTCAAGTGCAGATTGAGTAACATCAAGCTGACCAACGGCTTCTAAAGCACGAGCAAATCCTTGAGTCTGAAAAGCAAGAGTTCCTATTGAAGTCATCATTGCTTTTTGCAAAAAATTACGGCGTGAATCTCTCATAATAAATTATTAAAATAGTAATGAAATGATAATACACTTCTGCAAATTGAGAAGAAAAGCGCAATCCGCCAAAAACTTTCTATTCATGTTAAAATCTTTATGATATTTAGTCCTAAAATTAAAATTTCTTTGGTTCAAAAGAGTTTCTTTTGTAGTTTCTTTTTACTTTTGTGTTTTATGGCTACAAATATAAATTTATTAACTTGTAATTTGGTGAAACGGAGGTAAAAATGCGTTCTATTTACTTTGTCATTTTTTTAGGTTTAGTTTTTTTTTTAAAACAACTAGAAACGCTGAAATCTCAACCTATTTCTCGTCCTTTTGAATTTATAATTCCACAGTCAGGGATTTCAAACTCAGAAATTTCTACACAACCGATAAAGCCATTAAGTCAAATTATTATAAAAGATGGACATTTTGCAACTGGTAATGACGGTAAACGGGCGCGATTTATCGGTGCCTCTTTTTTTTATACAGCTTGTTATCCCGATAGTGCTGATGCTGTTTCGATTGCAAAGCGACTCCATAGTCTTGGATTTAATGCCGCTTGTTTTTATGGTTTTGATTTTACCTATTGGAATCAAGCAAGTTTTTTAGCCGATGGTAATACTTCAGATGCTCTTAATCCTGAGCAGATGAATCGAATAGATTGGTTTATTTATCAGCTATCTCTAAACGGTATATATATTTATATGCCGGTTCATGGTGAATGGCAACCACGTCCCGGAGATGGTATTACAAAATGGGATACTGTTCCACGTTGTCTGCCGTATATTGAACCAGAGTTCATCACAAAACATAAACAAATCGTGAGAATGTTAATGAATCATGTAAATCCATTCTCTAATAAAGCATGGAAGGATGATCCTGCAATAGCTTGGCTTGATTTGACACATGAGAATTCACTCATGATACTCTGGCAAAATGGTCAATTAATGAGTCCACGTCAATATGGTCTCACCTCTTATCATATAAGTCGTCTTGATACAATGTTTTGTATCTATTTGCAAAATAAATATGGCAATGACATTGCTCTAAAACAATCATGGATGAGTTTGCCGGGATCGCCCAAAAATATTGTTCAAAATGGCGGTTTTGAAGATGCCGCTGATCCAACTACTGACTGGCAATTATCTGTTAGTGAACAAGCAAAAGCCGTTTTGCTAACATCTGACGGAAATAAAGTGGAAGGAGAACGAAGTGCAAATATCAAAGTAAGCCAAACACCCGGAACAAGTTATTTCATACAATTAATTAACAGAACAGTAAAATTAACCAAATATCGCGATTATGAACTTCGATTTTCGGCTAAAACAACTTCAGCCGTTGGCAAACGACCTTTTGTTATCGTAGCTCAGCGTGGAATGTATCCGTATGATGTTTACGGACTTTACCAACAAGATACAGTAACAGCAAATTGGAAAGAATATGTAATACCATTTCGTTCTAATACAACAGACAGTTCTACTGTTAATTTATCTTTTTATCTTGGTCAAGCAACCGGTGACTTTTACTTGGATAATGTTCAATTACATGAAGTTACTACTCAGGGTTTAATGCCCGGAGAAAGTATGAGTAATTTTTCAGTAAAACGTTCTGCATGGAATGATAACTCTGTCAGTATTCAGAGGATGGCTGATAATGCAGTGTTTTATACTGCACTTGTCAAAACATATACTGACCAGATGTATTCCTTTCTCAAAGATTCTATTGGAACAAAAGCTCTAATTTCCGGAGGAACTCAAACAGAACTATTGAACGACCTTTTTGCAGTTAAAAATACAGACTTTACAAATGAATTTGGCGGCTGGGACGGTGCGCAACAAAATGGTGGCAAACAAACAATCCAAAACAGAGGAATGGCTTCCGACCAATATGCAGGACCATTCCCGAATTATGCTCGTTCAAAAATTAAAGACAAACCATTCTTTGTCAGTGGTTTTTTGATGGCATATCCTTCTGCGCACCAAAATGAAATGCTGACTATGCTTCCTGCTTATTCAGCGTATCAAGATTGGGATGGATTTTTCCTTACATATTATGCTGATAGCCGTTATACAAATACAAATAATATCATAGACAGTTTGCAGGCATATCAACTCAAAAATTCTACATTCCTCTCGATGATGCCACAAGCGGCTCATGCTTTTTATTCAGAAGCTATTTCTCCTGCTAAACGAACAATTGGACTAAAATATACCATTAATAATCTACTGACTCCTCAATGGCAACTCTATCGTCCGCATTGGCTTGAGATTAATACAGACCAACGAATGTTGCTTTTTCGTAAAATTCAGATTGATTCATTCGACGCAAAAGAGCAAACTGAACTACCCCATCGGACAATCTCTGAACTTTCGAGTGATAATGGTGTAGATGTCAAGAATTTACTTTCGGATACAGAAGAATTATTATGGAATGCCGCAGATAGTGTTTTTACTATAAATACTCCTCGTTATGTAGCCGCGACCGGTGCAATTGGTGGAAAAATTCTAACATTTTCAGCGGGAAAAGCTGATATTCGAGTAGAGCGATTAGATGCCGGTTCAGTTGGCTCTTTTTCGTGGATAAGTGATGATTCTTTACCAATAACTCAGTCGAAAAAATCACTCCTCACACTCTCTTCTCGTGCAGTTAATCAAGGTGCTGTATGGCAATCTAAGACAGGACTAACAACATGGGGAAAAGGCCCAATGCAAACTGAAGCAATGACACTAAGATTTTCATTCACTTCTTCATTTGATTCAATACGAATCATTCCTTTAGATTCTGCCGGAAATCGTACTCAAGAGCAATTAGTCATTACAAAACTTTCCAACAACAAATATTCATTTGAAATTGACCAAAATAAAATTCATTCGATGTGGTTTATTGTTGAGCAAATACATACCACTGGAATATCTGAAGAACAAACCTTAGAATCTACACTTAATATTATTTATTCTAATAATTTAAACAATTATACAGCAGTCGCAGTTCTTCCACAAACGGAAGCTAATGCAACAATATCTATTATAAATAGTCTCGGAATTCAAACTGAAATTTGGAGAGGAACAGCTAATGGACAATCAGAATTTATTCCTGTTTCCAATAATCTTGAATCCGGTATTTATCTTTTAAAAGCTGAATATTCGGGTAAATCATTTACTCGTAAATTTGTTATTGTCAGGTAAATTACAGGAATCAAAATCCGAATGAATTTAATAAAATTTCTACTGCAAACTATCGGTGTCATTACTGTTACTGTTTATTATTCAATTGTGGTAATGACAAAAATGGTTGGAAGAAGAGATAAAAGTATTTATTTTCATTATTCAAGAAAATGGGCAAAAAAGTTATTAAAAATATGCAGTGTAATTGTAGAAGTAAACGGTATTGATTTACTTCCAAATGGAGAATCGAGAGTGTATATTGTCAATCATTCAAGTTTATTTGATATTCCGGTTTTGCTTGCTTCGCTTGATGATTCTATCCGCATAATGTATAAAAAAGAACTTGAACGAATTCCATTTTTGGGCTGGAATATGAAAATGTCGCCGTTTATTGCCGTCGAACGTGAAAGTGCTTCGAATGCTATGGAAAGTATAAATTCTGCAATTCAAGCAATTAAACACGGAGAGAGTGTCATTATTTTTGCCGAAGGAACTCGTTCAAAAGACGGTATGTTACAACAATTTAAACGTGGTGGATTCTACCTGGCCGCGCGTAGCCATAAGCCAATCGTTCCGATTGTTCTCAAAGGCACACATCTGATATTACCCAAAAAATCTCTGAAATTTAATGCTGGTATTGTTAATTTGATAATTCAACCTCCTATAAGAATTGATTCAGAATTAACTCGCAGTCAAGAAAAAGAACTCATGAAAAGCGTTTGGGATACTATGAACACAGAATTACAAAAATAGAATATTTAACAATTTAACGAGGATTTATGCTGGAATTGAACGAGAATCAATATAAGATACAAGGGATTGCACTTACAGAACTTGCCGATAAATACGAACTACCTCTCTATGTCTATGATGCAGAGATAATGAAACGACAATATAACAATTTAACAAGTGCTTTTAGTGAAATTCCAATGAAAGTTAAATATGCTTGTAAAGCATTAAATAATCTATCTGTGTTAAAACTTTTTCGTTCGTGGGGTTCCGGATTAGATACAGTTTCGATTCAAGAAGTTGAGCTTGGATTGATGGCAGGATTCGCGGCAAAAGACATTATCTTCACTCCAAATTGTGTTTCGTTCGATGAAATTGCTCAAGCTGTTAAAAAAGGTGTGGTTATAAATATAGATAATCTTTCTATTTTGGAGCAATTTGGTAATACTTTCGGTGGAAATCACGCGTGTTGTGTTCGTATAAATCCACATATTCTTGCAGGAGGTAATTATCATCTTCAAACCGGACATATAGATTCTAAATTTGGAATTTCAGTCTATCAACTTCGACATCTTTTACGAATAGTGAAAACATATTCAATGAAGGTTACAGGACTCCATATGCATAGTGGTTCGGATATCCTTGATGCAGGTGTGTTCTTGCAGGGAGCTGAAATTTTGTTTGATACTGCAAAAAGTTTTCCTGATTTAGAGTTTATTGATTTTGGAAGTGGATTTAAAGTTTCCTATAAAGATGATGATGTCGTGACTGATATTGAAGATTTAGGACGTAAACTCACAGAAAATTTTCGTGAATTTTGTACTGAATACGGCAGAAATTTAGAAATTTGGTTCGAACCGGGAAAATATTTAGTGAGTGAGTCAGGATTTTTTCTGGTCAAAACAAATGTGATAAAGCAAACTGTATCTACAGTTTTTGCTGGCGTTGATTCAGGTCAGAATCATTTAATTCGTCCTATGTTTTATGATTCATATCACCGCATACTCAATATTTCTAATCCAACCGGTTCTACTCGTGTGTATAGTGTAGTTGGCTATATCTGTGAAACTGATACATTTGCGTGGGACAGACGACTTCCCGAGGTGCACGAGAACGATATTTTATGTTTCATGAATGCAGGCGCATATGGGTTTACGATGAGTTCTAACTATAATTCTCGGTTTCGTCCTGCTGAAGTTTTGGTAGTTGGCGGTAAGGATTATTTGATAAGAAAAAGAGAGACAATGGATGATATTTTACGTAATCAAATTCCAATTGATGAAAAAACGTTTTTGTAAGCAAATAAAAATCCGTATTTTTGCCTTCCCAACTGCGATGGTGGCGAAATCGGCAGACGCACAGGACTTAAAATCCTGGGCCTCGTAAGGGGCGTGTGGGTTCAAGTCCCACCCGTCGCACATGGAATCGAAAAGCCCTAATCTGATGAAGATTAGGGCTTTTATGTTCGCTAAAAAGAGTAACTTACAAATACTTAAATCAAATATAACTCATTTCAATAATAAATTTTTATTTCTTCAGAGCATGGAAAGCCGATTTAATACCATTATCAATATCATTACTGTTATTTGGGTCGCGAGGATCAAGTATTGAAAGACCTGATTTGAAAATTAAGGAAGGATTTACAGCAAAGATAATTTCATTTGTTGAGTTTAGAATGAAGTCTAAGTCTTTGTCAAATTTTAACTTTAAGTTCACTGTAACATTACTCTTGTATTGATAAGGATATGCAACTCCGGCATTATAAACAGTTCCATCAATAATCACAGTATAACGGTCGCCTGTTACAAAATCACTATAGACTACATCATTGATATAACTTGCGACTTCATCATTACTAAATTTGTGAATTTCAAATTTTATATGGTCATATATTCCATAAGGAATCTGACTTGATGCGAATAAATACTGTCCTGTTGCATCAATTGTCACAAGAAAAGGTCCCGTCTTCACATTATGTCCGTCATAATTTATGTCTTCTTTTGACATATGCATTTTCATGTTAGAAACAAGCACCCTTACTCGAGTAATATGCATAGAGTCGGCGGTTACACCTTTTGCTTTTATTGAGGGATTGCCATCTTTTATCTTATATGGAGTAATAGTCGTTGCGTCCATTTGTGTATAAATTTGGACTTTCGTTTCATCTGTTGGTGTAGTGCTGTCTGCACAACCAATGCCTAACACACAAATACTTAGTGCAATTGCTAATCGCAATCTACTTACATTTTTCATAGTAACTCCACGTAAATTAATAAAACCATCATATTATATATTAGAGTGAATCTATAATTCATCTCTAATATTACAGTGCAAAAATACCTGATTTTAAATTATAATTTGTTACAAAGTAAGATTTACTATTTGCAGAATTCACACTTTGAATAAAGTCCTAATAAATATCAATTAAACAGTTTACAATAACATCATATAAATTAAAGTAATTTCACTTCACCTCATAGTTAAGTATTCTTTCCAAATTTGGAACAACTCCCACGTTGCTTGAACATCTCTCAGGCAGTATTCGGAAATTTCTTTGCCTTTTCCATCACGGAAATATTCGGCTACTTTCGAGCCGTCCACTCCCTCAGATTTAGGTGATTTCACACCAAATGCTTTTGTAAAAAAGTCAAAGTTGTATCGTCTGGTTGCTCCTGATTGTGAGCCATTATAAAAACACAATTCATCTATTAAATCCGTATGGAGCGGATAATTAAACCTTGTTCCTTCCATCAAATTGCGAGTTGGTTTTACACGCAAAACAGCAGAACGAAGCATTAAAAACGGAGCGTCAAATGTTCGACCATTAAAACTAATTAAATGTAATCGTGGATTTAGTTTGAGTAATTTCCAGAAATTCCCGAGTAGAGTCCGTTCATTACATCGAATATAATGTGCCCCACTCTGCAAATCTTCTCGAATAAATTCACCCTCATCAATTGAATTATCTTGATAATATGCACTACGTTTCTTCTCTATGAAATCACCCGACTCATCTTTTTCAAAATGAATTATTCCAAGGCAAACAACTTGTGCTGTCATCGGAGAAAGTGCCATTTCTGCTTTCTTTTTATCTTGTTCTTCTGGTGTGGTTGCACCTCGCAATAAGTATTCATGTTGTGCTTCGTCGAAAGAATCCCATTCTAATGGTGCGGTTTCAATATCAAATACGCAATATGCATCTGCCATAATTTTGCTCCTGTGAAGTTAGTAAACGAATAAAATTAAGAGAAATACGTTGTCTTAAATTGCAAACTACAAAAACTTAAGATTATTCTAAACAACGATTAGTTTTAACTCTATTTTATAAAATAATTTCATCGAATTGAATTTATCTTTTCCCAAAAACTTATAAAGCGTTAAATTTGTGTTAATTATGAAAAATATCTCAAAAACTTCGCAACCAAAAATGCATAGTATCTCTTCGTATCTTTATTGTATTGTTACACTCATACTCATTTCAAGTTGCGGTTCGAGTGTTGTAGTTGATTACCGTGATCCTGAATCTGTTTTTAAAGCAGGTGTATCTGCTCTCAATGATAATGATTACATCGAAGCACAAAAAATGTTTGATATTGTTCGACTTCAATTTTCGACTACTCAATTTGCTGACGATGCTCAATATTATCTTGGGGAATTAAATTTCAAACGTAGAGATTTTATTATTGCAGCTTTTAATTATAATATGTTGCTGAGGAGTTACCCAACCAGCGATTATGTCAAACGAGCACTGTATAAGTCCGCATTGTGCTATGATGAGCTATCCCCTCCTTCAGACAGAGATCAAGAATATACCAAAAAAGCAATTCAAGCATTTTCGGAGTTTCAAGCTGTCTATGCCCAGGATTCTCTCAGTAATGAAGCAACAAAACATATTGTTTCGCTTCGCCAAAAACTTGCTGAACGTGAATATAATACCGCTGTAATTTATCGGAAATTATACAGTTGGAAAGCAACACTCATATATTATGATACACTTATGGAAGAATATTCTGATACAGAGTTTTATGAACCTGCTTTTCTTGGTAAAATTGAAATGCTTGCTCAATTAAAACGCTATGAAGATGCAAAAGCATTAATAGGAGTTTATAAACATAAATTCCCGAACGGTAAATATCTAACAGATATTAGTTCTATCGAAACTAATTTCCCGAGTAAATAGGAAATTTATTTCTTTACTATTAAATTGATAAAAATCTTACTCATTATGAACTAGTAACTTATGCTCCAACTTGATACTCTTTCATCGCTCGAAGGGCGTGCTGTTCTCCAAGATTGTTTTCGTGAATTTCGGTATTCAAAAAGAATGAACACTATCTCGACGCTTGCTCTCAGTTGGAGAATCTGCACTAAAGAACGCGAAATCTACCGGTATACACAATCCGAAGTAACCGTATTACACCCACTTGGCATAGTCTCCGGCACATCATTATGGATGGAAGAAATTGTCAATCGGTTTTATTTCTCTACAATTAACTCATTTGTCTATTTTGGTGCGGCTATACTGCTTGTTTCTGTTGGTTTCAGAAGAATTTACGAAGATTTACCCGACTCTATTGTTATCGGGAGCGTGATATTCGAAGCTCTTATGCTCATGTTTATGTTTATTGTGATGTTTTTTTCACCCTCTGATGACGGAGAATCAGAACTATCTTCCGAAACAACTGCAATTACAGAACTTGTTCGTGAAGTTGGGGAAATTGCAAGAGATTATGCGGCTATTTCGGTACGATTAGAAATTATTGGCGATACATTAGAGAATGTCAGTACATTACAAGAAACAATGATTAAATCATCAACTGAAGCTGTAAAAGTAGCAACTATGGCTGTCAATCCCAATCCTCAACTACTCGAATCTATGCGTGAAACTACTGTAGCACTTCACGATTTTACTTCAGCACTACGCACTCTTACTACATCTGCCGAAATGCTGAAGCGAGAAGAGATAGAACTCGCTGTTCGCCGAGAAGTAGAAATAATGCTCGCACAAAATGTAATCAACCGCAAGTCATGAGTCGCTCAATGCCGAAACGTCGCCGCACGATAGAAATCTATTTTGTTCTCTATATTGCTGCGCTCGTGATGTTACTTCCGGGCAAAAACAATAACGGTTCACATAATTCCGGCAAACAATGGTCTGAATTATTCCGACAAACTTTTACTCTCCAACCCGAAAAAGCTACGCTAACTTGTAGATTAATTGCCGATTCATTAGGAAATCGAATTGTATCGATGGATTCTTCAAATTTGATAGTTTGTTCCGGCAATGTCAAAGATATTCAATATGAATGTACAGTAGAAGACCAATCCCTGCGTCAAAAACTAACATTGATTTCTAATCTTCCATCTGAAAATAAGTTATTCCGTTTGACACCAATTCCAAACCGTCAAGCTGTTGAATTTCGGTGGCATCCACCGGAACATAACAAAATGAACCGCAGTTTTATTGTTAAAATTAAAGCAACTGCCTCACCTCAAGTTCAGAATGACAGTATTCAAAAAATGATAGAAGCTACCGGTGCTCGTATTACTGCTGAAGCGCAATTTAGCGTGAATATAATTTTTGAAAATAGTGGTGCTTATTCTGCACAACCAATAGCATCTCTTCCCGGTTTTAGAGTGGATTCTACTTCTCCAAACTCTAATTTTATCATTGGAACTGCGAATCAACAACTGTTTCAAGGGAAACTGGGTGATTACTCGCTTCAACCACAAAATACTACCATAAAATCACTTGCGTATCAGCAATGGACAAATAGAATATTCCTTTCGGGAACTTCTACAGGTGAACTTCGCACTCCGACCATCAAAATTGAACGAACTAAATCCGAAGGCGGAAACGCAACCATTAGCGAAATGCGCGGTAATGAAATTATACTCAGTGGTGTTACTCCTGATGCAGGAATTATGAAAGTTATTATTACTGCTGAAAGAATCTCCGATAAAAAAGAAGTTAGCGTTGATTTCACAATTCAACCGCAACCGCTTCAAGCACCTGAAATAGATAAAATTATGTATCCCGGACAAACATATTCTATTTTGCCAAATCTCCCGATGCTTACCAATATGGAAGTTCGAGCAGTTCTGCGAGATGGGAAAACCGAACGATTGTCTTCTCCGCAAGGAGAATTCTTCACGTTTACGCCGGATATTTCCGACACACAGAAAATATTGATGTTTGAACGGTATGTGGGACAGAAACAAGTCGGACAAGCGATTGCAATTCATATCGAGCCGTTTCCCCCGCCGGAAATCTTACCGAATCCCCTATTCCAAAATGGAGTTGTCTTGATTCGTACCCGTTCTTTTGGTGTGCATAATGGGAAAAGTAATGATGTTCGGTTGGAAATCGTCGAAGGAAATGCAAATACTCCCAAAGACCAACGCGGAAACAGACAGACTGACAGCAAAACCTTTGCGATAGTCCAAACGTTCCGTATTACACCGGCAAATCCCAACAAACCGTTTGAATTTTCTATTCGTGCTGTAGATGAACGTGGACGAACTTCGAGTGTGAAGGTTATCAATGCTGATTGATAGGTATAGCCAAAAGCTCACAAACACAGCGGTGAAAGCAAAACAACAAATCCTCCTCACTCTTAGCTTTCTTGTTGCCCTTTTCAGAGAATATCCGTAGTTTCGCTGTAAGAATAACAAACTACAGTTAGTATTCACGTCAAGGCGAGTATTATAACCGCCTTTCAAACAATACTCCAATTAAAAAAACAAGTAAGAGGTCGGGTTGTAACAATCTGACCAGACGAAAAATTAACATCTTGTAAAATTACAACTATGGCTGATAGAAATCTTTACATAATTGCCGGATGTAACGGAGCAGGGCAAACAACTGCTTCGTTTACAATCTTACCCGATATTATTAATTGTAAAGAATTTGTAAATGCTGACGAAATCGCCAAAGGATTATCCCCTTTCCAACCTGAAATTGTGGCATTTGAAGCCGGAAGAATAATGATAAATAGAATTAATAAACTTCTGAAAAACAATATCAGCTTTGCTTTTGAAACTACACTTTCGTCAAGAAACTATAAACACAAAATTGTAACTGCAAAAGAAAAGGGATATACAATCACATTGCTTTTCTTTTGGCTTTCAAATGTAGAATTAGCCAAAGAACGTGTTAAAATTAGAGTTTCAGAGGGTGGACACAACATTGAATCGGATGTAATAGTAAGAAGATACTACAAAGGAATTAAAAACCTATTTGATATTTATATGCCTATAGTTGATGGAGCACTATTATTTGATAATTCAAATGGAAAACATGAACTCTTGGCGCAAAAGACAGTAAACGGGCAATTACATATTATTAATGATGTTAAGTTTAACGAACTAAAAAAATACCATGACCACAGTTGAAGAACAAATAGAACTAAAAGACAAAATTTTGGTAGGACTTGAAAAAGTTTACGAAAAACTCATCGAATTTAAAAAGCTAAAGAAATCTGAGCTTGTTGTAATGAAAGACAACAAAATAGTAAAGATAAAACCGGAATAATAGTACTAACACACTTTTAGCATTTTGGTTGTCCTTTTCAGAGATTATCCGTAGTTTCGCTGTAAGAATAACAAACAACACTTAGTATTCACGTCAAGGTGGTTGTTATAACCGCCTTTCAAACAATACTCCAAATAAATAAATATGTAAGAAGGTCGGTTGATAACAACCGACCGGACAGGAAACAATTTTTTTTGACTAATTTTGACCAATAATTTTTAGAAGAAATGACAAAAGCAACAACAAAAAAAGGAAGTAAGCAACACCAAGTCATTGACGAGTTGTTTGATATATGTAAGAAGAACAACGATTTTGTATTTCACAATACATTGGTAAAAGAGGTTTGCGTAAAATATAAATTTGGGAACCCTTTTACTGCAACAAAGTTTGATAACAGGAAATTACTATCACCCAGACTTATAAAAGAGGATTATGCTGTAATACATTTGGGAAGTGGCAATCATAAATTCATCAAAGGCATTGACAAAGTTTTTCATGAATTTGAGCCGATACAAAAAACTATTGATTGGAATTATAAAAAATCACTTCTTAATCAATACAACACAAGTGAAAGCAATATCCTTTCAGTTGCTAACAATCAAAGAATTTTGCATCATTTCCTTTTCAATCAAGATAAAGAGTTTGAGGACGTAGATATTTCAAAAAGGCCGAAAACATATTTTCCTCATCGAACAAAAACAAGCTTTGAATATTCATTTGGGGAAGAATCAAAACTAATATTGAAAAACATACAAATTGAAGTTGACCTGACAATAGAGTTTCAAGGAACAATCGGAGTATTTGAAGGAAAGAATGGAAAGCCAGATACATTCAGTATCTATCAAGTTTATCATCCGTTCCTGTACTACTTCAATGCAAACAAGAAAACCGAACTCAAAGATAAAATCAAGGAAATATTTTGCGTTTATGTTGTTCGTGAAAAATCAAAAACTCACGACACATTAAAACTATGGGCTTACACATTTACTAATCCGTTTGACATAACTACTATAAAGTTCATTAAATCTGCATCTTATAAATTAATTCAACAAAACTAATAATATGATTATAGACAAATTCAGAAATAAAGTTTTTAACGAAGACGTTATAAATGTTTTAAAAAAACTTCCAGATGAAAGTCTGGATATGGTTTATGGAGACCCTGATTATAATGTCGGCATTAATTACTCAGGCAAAAATTATACTACCAAATGGAATGATTATATAGATTGGTATATAAAACTTACCAAAGAGAGTATGAGAGTTCTAAAACCTACAGGTAGTCTATTCATGATGAACTACCCAAAGCAAAATGCTCATTTACGCGTTAAATATTTGGATGACAATGCTTTTGATGTTCAAGATTATGTTTGGGTTTATAATACTAACGTTGGTCATAGTCATAGAAGATTTACAACTGCACATCGTTCAATACTTCACGCAACAAAGTCAAAAGAAAATCACTTCTACAAAGACAATGTTGCAGTTCCATATCAAAACCCAAATGACAAAAGAATAAAAGGTAGAATAGCCGATGGACATAAAGGACGTATGCCTTATAGTTGGTTTTATTATGACCTCGTAAAGAATGTTAGTAAAGACAAAACATTTCATTCTTGTCAAATTCCATTGTCATTGGTTGAGATGTTAATCAAATCTTGCACACAAGAGAATGACGACTGTTTCATTTTGTTTGGTGGCAGTGGTAGTGAGTTAATGCTATGCAAAAGTTTAAAACGGAATTATATAAGTTGCGAACTTCATCCGGAATATTACCAAATGATATTAGACAGATTTGAAAATAGCGGAAAAATTAATGACAAGTACCGTCTTGACTTCATAAAACAAAAAAAGGACAATGGAAAGGGACTAACTAAACCACTCAAAAACAACATTAATCTATTCGCAAAAATATTAGAATCGAATCAAAGCATTTAATTTAACATATACTCTCTTCCCCCCGACAAGCCGATTTAATAATCGGCTTTCATCATTCCCCCCAAAACCAAAGACAACCAACCAGAAAGTGGTATTTATTCCTTCACGACGGGAATCCCCCTTAGTCCCCCTTTAACAAAGGGGAGAGAAGAAAAATACAATACCAATCTGTAATAAACCCTAAAAAAATATAAATACTACGTCATCCCCCTTGTCAAAGGGGGAACGAGGGGGATTAACTGCGCTAAACAATAGTAAATATTCAATCACACAAAAAAACATTTGCACACTATTTCTAAAAAAAGTAATTTCGACTAAAATACTGGAGGAGGAAATTAATAGCGAAGCTAACTCACGCTTGTTATACGGAGTAGCTCCACTCATAATCAACATCGCCGACGACCTAAACTGCCCTTAATGCATCGCAGATTGCCATTCTTTCTCAGTGAACCGATTGTTGAGGGCTTTGCGGATTCCAATCCAATCCGCACCACAGCACAACACCCGTTCCGAAACTTTCATTGCACGAACGGACGAACCGAAAACTCTCACAACAAAGAAATTATCCATCGTTAATGAACTGTAAACCGAACCTAAACAAGTAACCCTTTCTTCCTGTGAGCAGACCATATCTTTTGAAGCATTGACATCCTGAATTTACTTCCGTAGAACTCATTTGTACAAGACGGAAAC
>JAFDZU010000017.1:0-1231 GCA_018266765.1 Bacteroidota bacterium | reverse complement strand
GTACAAGACGGAAACTCATTTGTATAAGCCGGAAACTCATTTGTACGAGCAAGAAACTCATTTGTACAAACAAGAAACTCATTTGTACGGCTCAAAAATTCAGATATACGACTTCAAACAAGATTTTAGCACGTTTTTATCAATTGAGATTTCATCCAAATCAATTGAAATCTCTTCCAACACACATACTGTCGTTTTTGCATGTATTGATTGTAATTACTTTTCAATACAATGCACTTCCACATCAATACCAAGCACATACGCAGTATTCATTGTCGTATAGTTCTTGAGTCTTGGTCATTTTTTTATTTACTATACTTTATTATTTACCTTTTTAAAGGAGTATTATCATGGCAAACGAAATTCCAAAGAATTACAATATGTCTCATGCCGAGCTTTCGGTCTATGCAAATCAATTGGTTACTTTTATGCTGAGAGATTTAGACGATTTTGCAAAGTTTGGCATAACTACAACGCAAACCGATGCACTTCAAGCACTTCAAGATGCGTTTCAAGAAATCCCGACCGATGAAAAATATCAATCAGATGCCACTACAGCACGTGTTATTCGTGATGAAGCACGAGAACTTCTCATTGATAAAATGGATGATATTGCATTGCGTTTTCGGCTTGCATTTCCTGAAGGTCATTCTCCGCTTAATCAATTCGACATATCGGATTTGAGTGGAGTTGACGACAGTAATGTATTGCTCAAAGCCCGTAATCTTAATTCCAAACTTCCATTATATACCGCTCAATTACTTCCGCATGGTCAAACGCCAACAGTAACAACAGAATTTGAAGAAACAGTTCAAGACTTTGAGGATAAAATCAGGGCGCATATTTCTGCAATCTCCAAAAGAACACAAGGAACCGAAGACCGTACAAAAGCAGGAAATTATCTGTATGAATTTGTGGTGGATTATACCGATATGGGCAAACGATTGTATCAGAAAAAAAGCCCTGCAAAGTATCAAGATTATATAATTTACGGTTCTACACCGGCGGTTGCGGTGCATGGTGCGCCGAGCGGACTTCATTTTTTGGATGAAACCACATTATCGTGGACGGAAATTGACAACGCAACAAGTTATGGCGTTTCCGTTTCGAGTGATGGCGGTTCACATTGGCAAGCAGACATCTTCACTTCGGCGAATTATACAAATGTTCCTATTCTTTCAGTTGGGAAATTATACTACCGTGTTCGCGGGCGTAATTCAGTCGGTTATGG
>JAFDZU010000016.1 GCA_018266765.1 Bacteroidota bacterium | reverse complement strand
GGTCTGCGGTCTGCGGTCTGCGGCCAAGGCGGTCTGCGGAAACCGCTCTAAAAAAGTGTTTCATATAAACTCCAGAAAGATAGGAAATAAAAAAATTATACCGACACTATTGGCTATTAGTAGTATTCTTTTTAGTTTTCAGGACGACAGCGAAATCAGGTAATGTTAAAGTATTCGGGTGCAACATTATACAGATTATTCGACATATACAAGAAGTATTTTCATGGAAGAAAGAATATGATAGTTACGAGGGTATTTTACAGTCGAATCAGTTGTTTCAACCAACTTTAAATAAAAGCTTATCAACCCATTTTAGGACGAAAAAAAGCCCACGAAAAAACTCGCGGGCTAAAATCTATGTAACCTATGTACCTATGTGGTTAAAAACTCTCACCTTACAATTGTCATTGCTTGAATAATCGGTTCTCCGTTTTCCGGTTGTATGGAGATACTATAATTTCCCGAAGAATATCCCTCGGTTGGAATAGGGAATGTATGCTCTCCTGCTTCAAGTTTTGAATATTCAACTATCGTTCCCACACGCTGACCAAGCATATTGATAATAGTAATTGAAACTATTTGACTGCTTGGCATTGTTAGAGTAAGAGTAGCAGTTCCTGATGTCGGCTGAGGCGTTAATTTCGTCAGAATTCCCGATGGTTTTGCTTCGGTTTCCGTAACATCCGTCATAATTGAACTTCCGCGTAATTCTACCACACTATCGCTTAACACTGCATCACTCGAAAAATGAATTTTTGCCGAGAATGTACCTTCTTTGACAGGAACAAAATCTACAGTAACAGCAACAGAATCATCTCGCTTAATTAATAGAGGATAACTCATCGGCCAGTTTTTTACTTCAAACGGAGTTCCGGCAAGTGCTGTTAAGTGGTCGTCGCCCATAAGAACCAAATCGGCTTTTCCGGTATTTTTAATTTGAATTTGCAAAGAGCTTGTTCGTGTGCCGACCGTCTTTGTGCCGTAATCATAATCACTTGCTACGATCACGGGATCAGCTATTTCTGCTTTAAGGTAGTTTTTATATGCGAATTGATTTGAAGTGCCAATGCCAATTTGGTCAATATACACTCCTACTTGATTATTACTAAAATCAGCATAGACATAAGGGCTACTGCTTGACGGAGCTATCACAACCGGCAATGGTAATAACAATACAAAGAATCCTTTCGTATTGTCTTTTAGTTCTAAACGCTCTAATGATATCGGTGCTGTAGTTGTATTGGTTATATAGAACCTCATGGTTATTCCTTGTCCACGTTTGAGCACACCGAAGTCAATGGTATCTTTTGCATCTATTGTCAAACCAAAGGATTTATATTCCACAAGAATAGTTGTATCATTTCCGGCGCGGTCACTAAACACCAACACTGCACGAGCATTAATATCGGGATTAATAACTTTTAAATTCCAATCGGTAGTTTGCGTTTTTCCGGCAATAAACTCCTTTTTGGAATCATAACTGAATTGGTAATTACTGCTTGAATTATTATCCATATAAATAAGACCTAAATTCGAGCGAAACGTAGTATTATCGGGAGAATCAGTTATCAAGCCGTTACCGACAGAACCGTTAGATTCCATTGTCCAAGTTGGATTGGGCTTGAGCGTGTCTATGGTTATTAAATCTTGGAGTCCACCACCGGCGGGCATTCCATACGAATCGTAGTTAGAAAAGCCGTAACAATATGCAGAAATTGGCGTGGCGGCGCGAAGGCGATAGACATTGTCACCCGGGAGTTTGATTTGTTTGCAGGCATATTTTTGATCATTTACCGGAACTGAAAATATCAATCCGGTGTTACTGCCAAATTGTTCGCTTACTTTTTTCCATTCAAATTGACCATTGACAGAAATAGCAAACTCCAAATCATCGGGAATAGAATCGTTGGGTGATAATTGATATATCAAATTCACATAATGACTCTTAAAATTATTATTGCTTGTGATTGCGCCGGGAGTACACCATACTATTTCCTTTTGATATTGCTGAAGTGGCGAAAGTACAAGCATAAAGGGGTCACTCGCAACATTATCATCCGATTGACCGGGATTTAATTCTTCTACATAAATCGGTTTGTCGGCACTGATAACAACTGCACGTGGGACACCGTCAGACGAACGACGGTCTGCATACCCTTCGTCTATTTTGCGAGTAGCACCTGATAGTGTAAACCATTCTTGACCGTCACGATAGACCTTTGTATCTTTTTCTTTAGCATAAATGCGGATTACAGGATTATTTTTACGTCCCCAAAAAGGGGTTACATGATATTCAGTACCCCAAGTAAAGGTAGGGAGTTCCATTTCGGACATATAGTCACAAGCATACACACCTGCAGGAACATTGGCACATTGATTCCCCGATACAACTGCAACTGGTTTTGTGCTGGTAATACGACTTCCCGAAAGGTCTTGAATATCTCCGTTACTCGAAAAGCAGAGGACATCACCCTTGTGTTGCAATACAAAACTTTTAGTTTTGCCGGGTTTGAGTCCGCCGGAGGTTTCTGATATTGAATTTCCTCCCATTTCAAATGTTACTTCTGTATCGTCGTAAGCGGCACTAATAGTCGTTTCACTGGTGAGCTGATATCCCGAACCAAGAGCCGTATATTGCGGGTAGGATGCTACAATATATTCATCGCCAAGTGCCGAAACGGGCACAGCAAGAAAGCCGTCACTTGTATAGTTATAACGAGTTACACCATAGCAAATAATCGGAGATTGGGCAATTACATGAATAGCGGCTCCTTGATATACTTGCTCTTCCGGTGCATTTGCTTTTCCTGATTTCAAAAATGGCTGGGCAGCACCGGTACCCAAAACAAATTCTACAACGTCATTAGCTTGGCAAAGTTTGGTTACTCTATAGCCCCTTCCGGGGACTTCGATGGTAATAAGTTGCTTTGAAAGTGAAGCAACAAACACACGACAGCTATTATTCGCACCGGATTCCTCTTCGTAACACGGAGGAAATGAAAAATAAAACTCGGTGCCGGCATTAGTAGCACTGAACCGTGAGGGAAGTGTTTTAGTATCCAACTCTTTCGATAAAAGAGAAGTGGTCGTCAGCAGGATAATAACTGCCACAGCAAACAAGGAACGAACATTCATAAAAACTCCGGTAAAAAAATGAGGAAAAACAGAGATGTACATCACATTCTTTATTATACTCTTTAGGCAACAGTAAAGTTCCACAAATATAATAGTTTTATATCAGTATTGTAATGACACTAAACAATAGCAAACGTCGCTTGAAATTTTTCATGAAATTATTGGAGAAAAATTTCATGCCAATACTTTTGTAAGTAAAGCAAAATTATATTAGTACAGAAAAATACAGCTTAAATATTTTGTGCTTGATTATAAACAGTTATATGACTAGAATAAAGAAGTAACGAAGTGTCAAATTTTCCACTCAGTGTGGTGTTTGCTTCCTATAAAAGAAAGCCGACGAACTATCTGTTCGTCGGCTTTCTTTCTATCACTATTTTCGACTGTTATTTATTATATTTTTTACCAAGTTCACGAACATAATTGCAGAGCGGCTCGAATTCTTCGTCTTTAATAACACCAGCCCATGTAAGCATTTTTGTAGATTCACCAAGATAATTTTTTGGATGTTGAATAACGTCTTTCAGAATATCATTGGTTGGATATTTAATATTTGCTTGGGTTAAATTGGCAAATCCCGCACCCGACTCACCATGACACGACTGACACGAATATTTATGAAAGATTTTCTGCCCTTCTGTTTTATCCGATGCGGCATCAAATAAAACAGAAGTCGGAACTTGATGATTGATAGCGGGAACAGTTTTGATAAACGCATACAGCGCGCTCAAATCATTATCGGTTAAATCTGCTTCGGTAAGCATTGGGTAACGAAGCGGTTTTCCTTGAGGATTAAAGCCGGTTCGCATGGTGCGTATAAAATCAGCTTCTGTCCAATTACCAATTCCGGTTGCTTTATCGGGTGTTATATTGGAAGTATAAATGATGCGTTGATTATAATCAACCATGGCATTACCACCGCCAAAATAACCTTCGGATTTCTCGGGGAAATGGTCGTCCATAGTTTTAAAATCTGCGGAATGACACTCATAACAGCCCAATAAATCATTAGAAAGATATTTGCCGTACTCGTATTTGTTATTTGTGTCGGGTACTGCTATTTTTTGCTGAGGATACTCAAACGGCTTGAAAACAACACGGCAAAGTATTTTGGTCAAGAATGATTCCTTCGGCTCTATATTATCCACATCAGCGGCTTTGACGGTCGGGTCGTCCGAACGCAAGTAAGCTATAATAGAATATATATCTTCGTCAGGAACGCGAGGCAATTTAATCATATAGGGAGGCGCATACCGTCCGTTACGGCGAATACCTGTTCGGAGCAAATAGGCAATCTCACCGTCTGTCCACGAACCGATTCCTTTGGTTGGGTGTTGGGTAATATTTCGAGAGTGAATATCACCGAATTCTTTGGGTAAATCTACCATTAAATTTCCCGTAAGTTGCTTCGTAATCGGATTTTGATGACAGTTCCGACACAGCATATTTGCAATCTTACGCCCGCGCTCGACTCGCTGTGGGGTAACTTCCACTTTTAAGTCAATTTTAGGCGTGTCGTAGGTCGGCAAGCCACTCATATTTATATAAAGAGCCACACTTCCCAAGATAAGAATAATCCCCCCGACGGCAATCAACAAGTACTTTAAAAACTTCTTCATAGAACATCCTCCAAAATGTAAAAAACTAAAGCGCAAATCGCGCCCAAACAATACATTGACCAAGTAATTAAGTAGTAACTTTTCATCAATTGAATTTGAACGAAGAATTTCTGTTTGCAAAATACAAGATTTTTAAATTATATGCTATAATCTGAATGCTTTCAATTGAATTTATTTAAAAAAAATAGCACGCCTTTTTTCACAAAAGCGTGCTAAACAAACTGATATTTAAATTTATAAACTTTTATTTGGCTTGCGGTAATATCACAGCATCTACAACGTGTACAATACCATTAGATGCGCGTACCGAACCAATTATTTTTGCTCCGTCAATGAAAATCGAGCCATCTTTAACCGTTACTTTTACATTATTGCCATCTACCATACTGAGCACTTTGTTGTCGGTTAGCATGTCATCTGTAAATACAGAAACCGTCACATGATGCTGCAGTATATCGGCGAGTTTTTCTTTGTTTTCAGGTTTAAGTAAATTATCAACCGTGCCGGCAGGTAATTTTGAGAATGCGTCATTTGTTGGGGCAAATACCGTAAATGGGCCGGCGTTTGCAAGCGAATTAACCAAATCCGCCGCTTTAATTGCAGCAACAAGAGTGGTGTGATCTTTCGACCCGACAGCAACCTTAACAATGTCTTTTTGCGAAACATCATCAACAACTGTAGATTGTCCTCCTCCAAGATTTTGTGGCTGCTCCTGAGACTTACCGGATTCGGAGTTTTCCTTGGAGCACGATACAAGTACCAACAAGCATAGTGCTGGTAGCGAATAGCGAATAATGGATTTCATAACGACACCTATTAAATAATGATAAGAACAGAGAATTAAAACAAAAAGATATTTATATCTTCAAAATTAATGAAAATTTATGTACTATTATTAAAAAAAGTACAAAGTAAAGAAATTTTGTTCTACTGATAAGAGTTACAAATTTATACCTGATGGGAGTTGGGGCAAAATATCAAGAGAAGAGATTGGTTTTTTGATGTGGAAACATCTCAACCATCACTTGAATTCATTCGGAGTGTAAGGTGTAAAATATAAAGTTAATTCTAAATTTAAACGCCTTCCTGATTAATTTCGGGAAGGCGTTTATTTACAACTGTTATGAGATGTTTTTCCACTGACTAAAGACGATGGTACTTGAAGTCGGAGATTACAACCATTTCAATTTTACTTTACCATTCACCCCGAAAACATCAACATTCAAAACATAAACCCTACGCCAAGACCTGCACCTAATTTTGTTGTCCGTTTCAGAACAGGATATGTTCGTTTGGAGTCTTCTGTTATCACAATATTATCTTCAAAAAATTTATAACCAATATCAAAACTAATCACAAACCTTTTGTATAAATACTCACCCGACAATCCTACTCCGACGTTAAAAGAATTATTAATTGAAAGCAAAGATTGTGTGCTTTTCTCTTTCGAATCATCATCATAATAATAGTAAGAACCGGCAAGCAGAAACATCCTGAACGAAGGCGATTGATAAATATCTTGTTGAATTTCAAACCCAAAATCATAGTTGAAGTTCTTATGAATTTCATTGTCAGATTTTGATTGATTATAGTAATAATAGATAAGTCCCATTGCCTGTAATCGCACTCTATCACTAACTTTTCTGTTGTAATAAAACCCATACCCTGAAATATTCGACATCTTCAACCCCACGGCATTATACAAACTGTCAAAAGTTTTTTCTTGACTAAATGAAGTCAGTGGGACTAATAGAATCAGAATGCTAACAGTCAGCAGATAGATTTTCATAACTTTTATTGATTAAACAGTTATTATATACTTTAAAAATGATATTGAAGCCCGACTCCAACTCCAACCCCGGTTTTACGCGTAACACTCGGTTTATTGTAGTCCACTGCTTCTATGTTGTCAAATTTATATCCCAAATCAAAGTTTCCGGAAACATGACTGCTTAAAAACCATTCAGCACCTACACCTATTCCAACGGCAAATTTATGCGTTACTACATCATTGTCTACTGTATTTGAATACTTGTTTTCATCTATATAACCACCAATTAACACATAAAGATTACTATAATTATATGTCACTACATTTCGCCTGAATTCCAAACCAAAGTTGTAGGTAATGTCTTTTTGGTTTGTGGTTAATTTTGCTTTACTCATATCTTCCCATGAAAGATGTTCGATATATTCTATCACCCCACAAAAATGAAGTGAATAATCCTTGTAAATAATCTTGGAAAAACTTAAACCATAACCCGTAAAATTTGAATACTTTAGACCGACCGAGTTATCAAAAAGGTTAGCAATCATTACAGTATCAGCATTCGATCTGTTAGAATTTAGAGTAAACTGTGCATTAGTAGATTGCGAAACACAAAGCACAGTGAAGAATAAACAAATAAACTGTTTCATAATGCCTCCAAATGAGATAAATTGATAATTATTTTGTTACAATTAATTGCCCGACAGATGACTTCCCGCCAATTGTCAGTTTATATACATATGCTCCTGATGGTAAGTATGTTGTATCAATAACTATTGATTGAGTACCGGCTTCAAGAATACCATCGAGTGGCACAGCAACTTCTTTCATAATAGTTGAATAGACCACAAGCCGTACTTTTTCCGGTCTGTCGTTTGTGAATTGTATCGTTGCCTTCGAATTGGTTGGATTTGGAGCTACGCTTATAATAGTAGCATTGAAACTTTTTGTTTCATCAACATTGGTCATAGGTGTTGCAACAATTCGTCCTTCAGACTTTGGCACTACTTTTTGAATTACGTGTAAATACCCGGTAAGAACTGCGAATTCAGTTGTATCCCCCAAGATCTTAATATTGGATGGCTGAATTCCGATTATACCAAAGAAAGCAAGTACAAATTCATTCGTAGCAATGCTATACGAAGCTGTAGGGTTGATGCTTTTACCGCCAATTTCCACCGATTCAAGCCGCTGGCCAACTGAAGCAAGCGGATTATATGAATACTTCATACCCGAAACTTGAATCAAAAATTCATCGTTCAATTCGATAGAAGAAAGCCCAAATTCTAACCCTGCCATGAGTTCCAAACCGGTAACATTAAATGTCGCCATGCGAAAACCTAATCCATTGATTGTATTGAATCCATATCCAACAACTCGAAAAGCATCTGCCTCAACGATGTCGCCTTTATAAAGTATTTGAGCCGTAGAACCGCCCGGCTGAATTGCAATGTCTGTTCCGAGTGTGGCTCTGTAAGCATCCGTAACAAGATTACCGACTTCGGTATCTTTATTCCCATTTTCTGTTAATTTTTCAGCCACTTCATGGAAATCATTATCAGCTTCGGCGATTTTCTGCGAATACACGTTTCCATAGACCGACTCAATGTCTGCTACCAACATTTGAACCGCTCCGGCAATAGTTGGCTCTTCGAGAATATTCTCATCAAGCGGTGTTACTTCTGCATTTAAAACACTTACTTTTCCACCCGAAACATCTAATTGTACCAAACCAATTTCGTGATAAAAAGCACCGGCTTGAACTATCGGCGTACTGTTTATGACCAACGGTTTATCCAAAACATAGTGGTCATGCCCACCAACAATAAGATTGATCCCCGCTACATATTGAGCTACAACTTCATCGAGCGCAACTCCAAGGTGTGACAGCATGATAATCACTGTACAGTTTTGAGATTTCAGAGCTTGAACCGTTGCGGTTGCTATTTCTATAATATTGGTATCAATTATAGCAGGGGCGGGCTGAGACAAAAGGTTTGTTTCGGGAGTTGTCATACCGAAAATTCCAACTTTTATTCCACCAATTTGTTTAATTGTATATGGTTTGATATACTTTTTCAATCCTTTTACTGCATTATCTTCCAAGATGAGATTAGCAGATAGAAGCGGGAATGATTGACCTGCAGCAAAAGCAGTATCGAGAGCAGTTTGGAGCGTACTTGGCGTTAGGTCAAATTCATGATTGCCAACAGCCATTGCATCAAATCCTAAAGCGCTCATAAGTTGTAATTCTGCCACACCATAATATCTCTGAAAGAATAAATCGCCCACATAAATATCACCGGCATGAAGTGTTAGAACATTAGGCATTGTTGCTTTTGCCATTCCAATAAAAGATGCGGCACGGGCAATTCCACCCAAAGCTCCCTTTAAATTGCCGTCGCGCTGACCTCCCGAAGCAAGGTTTGAGTGAGTGTCATTGACATGAACAATAGTCAAAGTATCTGCTTTTGAAACGATATTTATTAAGCAGAATACACCCAAAAGTAGAACAAGATTTTTCATAAGAATCTCCAGATAATATAGAAATGAAAACTGAAACGATAAAACAAAAAATTACGATTTAACTACAACAAAAATATGGCAATTAAAACTTTTATTTGTCATGAAGATGTAAAGGTTTTGTCAAAGAATTGTCTGGTGATTTTTTAGAGAGAATACTAAAAAGGTTGATATTCCATCGAAAGGAAATATCAACCTCAAAATTTGATAACAAGTACCGGATTACTAATTAGACATCAGTTGTTTTCTGTCGTTCTGAACTTGGTTTAGGATATCCATGGCTGTTCTATTCTGTCATGCTTATTCTAAGTATTACCGAGATATCAAAAATGAATTCAGCATAATAATTATAAAAACTGACTATTTCTTCTTGAAGTTTGATTGAAAACGCCAACTTATCAGTAACGTTTAAAATATTTTATACCTTACAAAAAAAAACTTGGAAATAATAAAACAAGAATTTACTTTTGCATATATATTCACCTCACTATTCAGCTTAGACAATGCAAAGGATTGCCTACTACCGGTAAGGGTATTGATTTTAATGATTTGAGTAATTCAGAATTTAAATCTATGTAGAGTTCTATTATTTAATCTTAGGAGGGCATTCTTATGAAACGTTTTTATCCGTCATTAGCTTCAATTGTCTATCTTCTGCTCTATCTCGTTGCTTGCCAAAGTGCAACCGATCCCAATGATATTGGTGGTACTACCAATCTTGATTTGACTCAGGTTGGAGGGAAATTCCCAATCTATGTCGAAACCAAGCCATTTAATAAAAATTTGGAACGTATTAATGACAGTACGGTTATTACCCAAAATGATAACGGATTGGTTACATTCTATCACCGTTCTACATTTGATTCAGTTTTTGTTCGTGCTTTGGATACAGCACTTGGAATGGAGGCACTGCCAAGTTCACTCAAACTGCCTATAATATATGCTTATCTCAAACATTTTGGTGCAACGCTTGATACAACCAACAAAGCTAAGATGGTTCTGACAGCTGAATACAAAGCCAAAATCACATCAGAAGGAATCCAAGAGTTTTTTAGTAGTAATAATGACGTTTCAAAACCGCACACACTCATTAAATACGATTGGGCTGTTGGGAATGTATATGAATTTACTAATTCAGACGGAATCAAAGTAAAGCGTACTGTTGCATCGAAGTCTGAATTTGATGACTATGTACTTGGATTTTTTAAAATAAAAGTCACTAAAGTAGAAGAAACAAAAGACGACCCGCTGGTTGAAAAGATTACGTACATAGCGAATCATAAATTTGGCTTGGTAGGAGTTTTGGTAAAAGGTAAAAATGGTAAAGAAACGGAACTTAGTATATTCCCTCCCAATATGTAAGTGAATTTAACATTATATTCTAAAATTTTATCCATAAAATCTTATGATACAAACATTAGCTGATATACAGCCGATTATTCTTGTAGGATTGCTTATTGCAATGTACAGTATTGAAAATTTTATACCGTATTTGCCAATACCAGCAAACAAGAAACAGCATGATGTTCATAACTTCATACTAACGTTCCTTTCGATTGTAGTGAATATAGCAGTTGGTGTCGGTGTTCTCTTTGCCGTTGAATATACAGCAGCTCACCGGCTCGGACTGTTTAATTATGTTGAATTACCGGAGTTCATAGAAATAATTGCGAGTGTGTTGCTCATAGATTTTGGCAGTTATTGTAATCATAATCTTATGCACAAGGCATCGTTTTTATGGCGTTTTCACAGAATTCATCACTCAGATCTCAATTTGAATACTTCATCATCATTGCGGTTCCATCCTTTTGAGGTGGTTTATTCTCAAGGAATATATTTCTGTGTTGCTATTATGCTTTTTGGTGTTTCGATGACTTCGTTTATTATTTACGGAACTATCGGGCTAATATTTGTCATCATTCAGCATAGTAATATTAAGTTCCCGGATTGGATTGAGAAATATGGTCGATATATCTTCTCGACACCGGGCTGGCACAAAATCCATCACTCGGACGAACAAAAATTTACCGATAGTCATTATGGTGATGTATTTACATTTTGGGATAGAATTTTTGGAACGTGGCACAAAGTAAATCCCGATGAAATTAACTATGGCTTAAAGGAATTTACCGACATTAAAAAACAACGTGCAGGTTACCAACTTCTTTCACCGTTTATAGATGTTACGAAGAAATAAATTCAAGAGTAGTTTGTGGAGGAAGTAGAGTAATATTTATCAACGCAAGCTAACAATTAGAGCATAGAAATCTGACGTTCAATTCTCGTCAGGGCATGCAATACAAGAGTTGTTTACCTCCGTGCATAAATAGTAACAGTTATTTTCTGCACAGTATTATTGGTCTTGTTTAAAGCAATTGATTAAATGGATGTTAGAATCTTTTATTCCGGCTTTATTACTTAACACCGCACGTTGGTAAGCAACCGATTGTACGGAATATATACCTGATTCTCTCTCCATGGAGTCAACTCAACCCTTCCTCTTGTGGGCTTTTGGTGACCCTTACCCGGAAACATTCACTCTGCATCCTTAAGATATTGATTCCGCCATGTGTGGAGCATATTCTCTTTCTCCGTAATTCTCTCAATCATTCAGATATCTTTTCTTCACTTTACTTACTATCAAACGAACTGTATTAATTTTGAACTCTTGTTCGAATACTCGTTTCGATTGTTTTTCTATTTACGCACCCTTGTTTAGTTATTGTTCTATAAATTTAACGCTTTTTTACCGTTATACTCTATTTTTATAGTGTCTACAGTATCGGGGGCAGATCAGTTCTTGTTATTGTTTTCATGAACTGTCGAACGTTTTATTCTCACCGTTCAATTATTATCATACTTTTTAATACACAGCCAAATTTTATTTTGGTAAGCACTCACGGTTTTTGTAATTTACTTCGACAGTAATCATGCGTTTAGAGTCTATAGAAATTGCACTCAGACAACATCAATTAATCATTCAATCCACTTAAATGTTTATATATGAGATCATTTTTTAGAAAAGTATTCCTTCTTTTCCCGGAAAGTATAAAGCAACGAATTAATTCAAACAAAGCAAATGCAATTGAGGAATGGGAACAGCAAGGCAAGCCCTCACCGCCGCCTCATGCTCTCAAACAGCGCATAATAAAAGACCACGCCAAAGAATATAAATGCTCAGTTTTGGTCGAAACAGGAACATATATGGGCGATATGGTCTATGCCTTGCTGGGATATTTTGAAAAAGTGTATTCGATTGAATTAAGCGATTATCTGTGGAAATTAGCTGTGAAAAGATTCAAAGAATATCCTGCTGTTAGTATTCTGCAAGGCGATAGCAGTACAGTACTTCCTACACTCGTTCCCACGCTTACGACATCCGCAGTTTTTTGGTTAGACGGTCATTATTGTGGTGGAATTACAGCACAAGCTGATGTTTTTTGTCCTATTTATGGTGAATTAGAAGCGATTTTTAAATCTCCATTCCGGCATATTATTCTGATAGATGATGCTCGTTGTTTCGACGGCACATTTGATTATCCAACCTATGAAGATTTGTGTCTGTTTGTACGGAAACATCGTCCGGCGTGTACTATTATTATTCGGAATGATATTATCCGTATTTTACCATAAGTTCTTTAGTTTATCGTTCTATGGTTGAAACTATGTATTTATGGTGAGGGTTTTGTTGGGAAATTAGCTTCAAAAACTAATCATCAAAACAGTTTATCAATTATTTGTAAGGAGATGAAATGAATAAAATGTTGTTATTTCTGATGCTTATAATTACTTTTCATGCTGAAATATTTGGACAAACTTCCGAAGAATTTATACAAAGCGGGATAGAAAAAGAAAATCTCAAAGATTATCATGGAGCAATTGAAGCATTCAGTAAAGCTATAGAAATAAATCCAAAAATTAAGGGCGTATATCTCAATAGAAGTTCAGCTAAATATAATCTACATGATTTAGTCGGGTCTATTAAAGATCTTGACCAAGAGATAACAAACTATCCTTTGCTTCCAACGCCTTACTTTCAAAGAGGAATTCTGAAGGATGTACTCAGAGATTATCTTGGAGCAATAGAAGACTTTGACAAGCTAATAGCAATTGATTCTACTGATGCTTTATCTTATATTTGTCGTGGGGTGGAAAAACAGAAACTTAAAAATTATCTTGGAGCACTTCAAGACTATACAAAAGCAATAGAAACTGATTCTGCAATCGGACAAGGTTATTTTAATAGAGGTGTTATTAAAAATATACTTGGAGATATACATGGAGCATGTTACGACTTTGCAAAAGCAAGTGAATTAAATGTTTCAGAAGCGTATGACTTAGGTGCATCCTATAAAAACTATCATCAAAAATTTATTGAGAACTAACTATCTGTCTTAAAATTACAACATAACTATGCATCATCCTCTCAAACTTGCTCCGTCATTACTTTCGGCAGATTTCGCTAATTTAGAGCGAGATGTACGGCTTTGTGAAACTGCGGGCGCGGATATTCTTCATATTGATGTAATGGACGGTCATTTTGTGCCGAATATCACCATTGGGCCGCTTATTGTTCGTGCTATTCGTTCCAAAACGTCATTGCCATTTGATTGTCATTTGATGATTGAAAATCCTGACCGATATATTCCGGCATTTGCCGAAGCGGGTGCGGATTGGATTTCGGTTCATGTGGAGGAATGCAAGCATTTGCACCGCACACTCGGACTGATTCACGAACTCGGCAAGAAAGCCGGCATCGTCTTAAATCCGGCTACACCACTTGAATTTGCATATTCCGCCGCCGAGCATTGCGATTTTATTTTGCTGATGAGCGTGAACCCCGGATTTGGCGGACAGTCGTTTATTCCGTCGTTTTTACACAGATGCAACACATTGCGTACACACTTGGATACGCACGGACTTGCTCACGTAGAAATCGAAGTGGATGGCGGTGTTAAAATTGATAATTCTGCTCAAATTTATTATGCAGGAGCAAATATTTTAGTGAGTGGCTCAGGATTGTTTTCGGGTGATTTGAAAGAAAATATGCGTCTGATGCGATGTCAAAGCGAATCAATTACAATCTGATTTACTTTTTCGGTATCAACATATTTTTTAAAAATTACTTTAGGATTAATCTTTATGAAACTTCATCTTTATAATACTCTTACACGCAGTAATCAACTGTTTGCGCCTCTCAAACCCGATGTAGTACGAATGTACTCTTGCGGGCCAACGGTCTATAATTATGCTCACATTGGCAATATTCGAGCATTTCTTTTCCCTGACCTGCTTCAGCGGGTTTTGCGTGTGGTGTGCGGTTATCGTGTGGAATGGGTGATGAATATTACCGACATCGAAGACAAGATAATACTCGACAGTTCACTCGGAAGCGCAACTTGGAAACCGGAAATGGGAGTTCAGACCAATAACCCGAATGATAATGCCGCGAAGTTAGCTTTGTTTTATGAGCGTGAATTTTTGAATGATCTTTCAATCATCGGAATCAAACGCAGTGATTTTCATGCAATCCCGCGAGCAACGGATTTTATCGGAGAAATAACTGCGCTTGTGCGGAAAATTGTCGAAAATGGTTTCGGTTATGAGTCCGACGGAAGCGTGTATTTCAATTTGGCTGAGTGGCGCAAATCAGAAAAATACGGTCAGTTATTCACAATTGACACTGAAAATTTCCGGGCTGGAGTTCGGATTGATGCCGACGAATATGACCGTGACCAAGTAAGCGATTTTGTGCTGTGGAAAGCTCACAAAGAAGGTGAGCCATCATGGGATTTTGAACTTAACGGAAAAAACCTGCGAGGCCGTCCGGGCTGGCATATTGAATGCTCGGCAATGGGACATGCTACACTCGGTTTACCATTTGATATTCATACCGGCGGTGTGGATTTGCGATTCCCGCATCATGAAGATGAAATTGCCCAAAGCAAAGCAGGGTATGGAGTTGAAACATCGGCGTTCTGGTGCCACAATGAGTTTCTGGAGGTTGAGGGAACGAAAATGAGCAAATCCAAAGGGAATTTCTTTACGCTTCGAGACTTATTGGATAAAGGATTGGATGCGATGGACATTCGATTTGCGATGATGTCGGCGCAGTATAATTCTGTATTTAATTTTACATTCTTCGGGTTGGAATCGGCTCGAAAAGCACGGTTTCGGATTCAGGATTATATCCATGATTTGCATGAATCGCCGTTGGATTCATCGGCTCTGACAAGTTCGTATATATCAGAATTTCGCAGAGAAGTGTTTGCTGAATTACTCAATAACCTTCATACTCCCAAAGCATTAGAGCGAGTGTTTGCCTATATAAATGCTCATCCTGCCGGTTCTCTCGATGAGGAATCGCGGAATCATCTTATTGCTTTTTTTAGAGAATTAAATGCAATTTTTGAAGTATGGGTTATCAGCAAACGTCCCGAAAAACACGTAGAAATTCCCGAAGAAGTCCGTAATTATGCCGAGCAACGTTGGCAAGCCAAAATAGAACGAAATTTTGCTCTCGCTGACCAAATGCGTCTCAAAATCAGTGAATTGGGTTTTACGGTTTTGGATAGTAAAGATTCATATACAATTGAGGAATTACCTCATTGAGATTTTTGTAAAACCTATTACGTAAACTGGTGTTTACATTTAATTGTCAAAAAGTAGTAATGAATTTTAAATACCTTGTCATACTGAATTCATTTCAGCATCTCCGCTATAACTTGAAAAAGCACGGCCAAATAGGTCACGGAGATCCTGAATCAAGTTCAGGATGACAGAAAAATTGATGTTTAATTTGTAAGTAGTTCTTATTTAATTTATTAGTAAATAATTTTCAATAAAATGCTTAACAACTACTTCGGTTGAAACGAATCATTTTTAGCAATTAAAACTGCGAAAATTCCTTAAAAATTAATTGATGTTGTACACTTTCTCAAAATCCCGTATTTTCGCGTTGTGCTTTCCTTAAAAAGTGGCACTTAACTTTGTAATCGTTCGGTCGCTTAATTCCTATTTTTAAAAGGTATTTTTTTATGACAAGCCAAGAATTTTTAGAGCGTTTAGACGCAATTGTTAATGAACGCCACATGTTACAGCATCCGTTTTATATCATGTGGAATAACGGTGAGCTCTCACTTGAGATGCTCCGCGAATATGCACACGAGTACTACCTTCAAGTGCATAATTTTCCAACGTATGTAAGTGCTACTCATGCAAATTGCGATGATTTTGAAGTTCGGCAAATGCTTTTGGAAAATCTTATCGAAGAAGAGCATGGCCCAAATAACCATCCTGAACTTTGGCGCAGATTTGCTGATTCATTAGGAATTCAGCGTTCTGCTATTGTCGAGCGCAAATATTTGCCTCATACCAAAGATTCAGTACGAATTCTCAAAGAACTTTCGGCTCGTCCGAATGCGTATGAAGGAATAGCGGCATTGTATGCGTATGAATCGCAGATTCCCGAAGTAAGCACAACAAAAATTGAAGGTCTAAAAAAGCATTATAATTTAGATACCAAAGACGCGCTTGAATTCTTTGAAGTTCACGAACATGCTGATGAAATTCATCGTACAGTTACTCGCGAAGCACTTGCTCGTCTTTGCCAAACCGATAACGAAAAAGAAGCCGCACTTGATGCCGCTCGCGAAGCCGCCGACGCATTGAATTTGTTATTGGACGGCGTGTATGAAAACTACTGTTCAAAACATTTAACAGCAATGTAACTTGTTGATGGATAAGCGTAGTATAATTAAAAATCCGCTTTGGCAACAGAAGTCCGAAGCGGATTTTTTTTAGAGAAATTCAGTTTGCGAAGAGTGCTCTGATTCAACATTTGTATTTTTTCCGTTGGTCAAACGGCGCACGTTTCGTAATTTTAGCTTGATTTTATTCTCTACGGGCAAATTTATGTGTAGATTTATAGCGTATATCGGGACTCCCGTTCTGGCGGATGACTTGCTCTACAAGCCGAAATATTCGATTATTACCGCTCAAAGTATGAACGCAGGAGAAATGTCTATTGCCGTCAATGGTGATGGATTTGGGGTAGGGTGGTATATGCCCGAAATTGACAGCGAACCATGTATTTATCGCAGTATAAAGCCATCGTGGAGCGACCAAAACCTTCGTAATATTGCCAAGAAAATTTATTCTCCATTGATTTTCGCGCATATTCGCGCGGCATCGCCGGGTTTGCCGGTGGAAGAATTTAATTCGCATCCGTTCTCTTGCGGTAAACTGATGTTTATGCACAACGGAATGTTGGGCGGCTTCAAGGAGATTCGCCGTAAGCTCCTTCGATTATTAAATGATACAGCGTATGATGCTATCCTCGGTTCAACAGATTCGGAGCATTTATTCGGATTATTCCTTAATCATATTGATGACCCCTCGGGCGAGGTAACATGCGACGAAATGGTGTATGCAATGCACAAAGCTCTCGAAGATGTAAGCGAATTGCTGATAGAGCATAATATTCGCTCGCATTCATATTTGAATCTGTGTGTAACCAACGGTACAAGTATCGTTGCTGTACGTTATACGACCAATCCGAGTGTTCAGCCGGCAACACTGTATTATATGTTTGGAAAAGAATATCATTGCAGGGATGAGCATTGCCAAATAGAGCCGACCTTCGGGCGACCAACGACGATAGTCATTGCTTCCGAGCCGTTCACGTATCGCCGCTCGGACTGGATGAAAGCCGAACGAAATTCGATGATGATTGTGGACGAAACAATGCGAATTAGTTTCCAAAATGTAGAATTGCCAATTGAAAAAGCAATGTTTGAAGAAGTATGAATGTGAGTATGAGTGGTAATGCTTTTTCAAACTATCGTTAAAAAATCCGATTTTATTTTATCGAATAGTTATTTTTGTTTGAAATTTGATGTTGTTATATTTTCAAAAAGATTGATATGAATCGCTTTATCCTACTTTCTTTGGTTCTTTTAATGGGGATGCTGTCGCCGTTAATTGGACAAAGTTGGATGCCCGTTCTTAGGGACGTGCATGGTGATTCAATTCCTTATAAATATCCTGTAGCAGATAGTTTGTATATACACAACATAATTGTAATTAAATTTAAAGAAGGTGCGCTGAATAAAGATTTACTATGTTACACTTGCGCTTCTAACGACAATTTTCTATCTGCTTATAGTTCTCAATCCTACGAATTAACATATCCCTGCAAACAGTCACTTCTTGCCCAGCAATTTCCCGTAGATAGTGGTATTCTTCTTTCATCGCCACTTGCAGGTGCAATGAAGTCTGTAGGCGGAACATATCTTCGGCGAATGACATGGGCTAATCCCTGCGCCGATACTCTTTCTATAACCCGTCTTGGTGACACTATAAAAATTGACCACCATAATTGGATGGTTCTTGAATTAAATAATGATACGAGTGCTGTACTTGCCTCGATAATGCTGAATCTGCTTTACAGACAATATGTTGATGTGGCTGAATTAGATTATCTGTATGAGTCTTCCTCAATCGAACCAAGAGACCATTATTATTATTACGAACCAAAACAAACAAGTTTAACTGCAAACATCATCGGGATGCCAACTGCTTGGCAGTATGAGGTGGGTAATTCCGAAATTAAGGTTGCAATAGTTGATGCAGATGGAGTTGATTACAGACATTGTGATTTGGGTGGGATAGGTGATTCTACACATTTCCCGACGACAAAAGTCGTTGGTGGCTATAATTTTACAAATAACGACACGCTTATTTATCTAGGCAGAGATCATGGAACTATGATTGCTGGCATAATAGGCGCATTTACGAATGAGGATGGAAACTGTGGAATTGACCAACCGAAAGGTGTTGTAGGGATAGCTGGAGGATGGGGAACACTAAATCAAGATACATCAAGAGGAAGTGGTGTTTCTCTGCTTGGTTATCGTTGTGCCTCGAAAAATTTACCCGATGGTGATCCAGATTTAGTCAATTTAATACCTGCAATCTTAGAAGCAAGCGGACACAGCACAAATACTAGCTATGGTAGCAAAGCAGATGTAATTAATGCTAGCTTTGTTAAGCGTGATGTTCCTCCTAGTGAAACATTTCGTCGAGCAGTCTTTGAAGCATATCGTCATTCCGTTTCTTTTGTAGCTGCACGAGGAAATGATGGCGAAAAAAACGATACCTTAAATACAAATACAATACCTGCCTACCCATCTTCATTTGATGGTAATTGGGTCGTAAGTGTTGGTGCTGCAAAACGTAATAAGACAAGAAGTAGTTATTCAAGTTTTGAAAAACTTGATAGTGTCTCCATGAATGGAAGATATGGGGTATTAGACTTTATTGCTCCAGGAGGAGATGCCGATACTAGCACTGATGATGCCACAATTTTTACAACTGATAAATGTTTCCCTCCCGACTTTAGTACTTATAAAAATTGGAGTGGCACATCCGCCGCAACCCCTCATGTTGCGGGGGTAATAGCTCTTATGCGCTCAACTAATCAGCGCGATTCTTTGTTCTTTACGCAGTCAGGAACACAGCTTGAACCAGAAGATTACGAAGGAATACTTCAAGCAACTGCTGAAAGAATAGCTGGTCAGAACCAAAATAAATATAATCAAGAAAGAGGCTGGGGGCATCTACAAGCAGATATTGTTTATACTAAATCTGCCATAGAAGGGTTTCGTGCCAAACATTATACAATTAGTAACAGAGCAGTATATGACTCAAGCAATTGGGAAGATATTCACAATTATGTATTTACTTCTGAATTTAGGAAAGATAGTAGTAATGCTTGGGTAACAGATACTGATCTTGTTATCACAAATGGTCAAATACGTGAAATTACGGCAACATACACGTTAGATGATGCAGATTGGAATATTAATAGTCTTTTTGTCTGGGGGCGAGGTGGAACAGAGGGAACAGGTGGATATAATGCGGCAAACCCGAATCATCGTTATTCATGGACTGAAGTAACTAGCGGTACGGGAGGAAATAATTCTGGCAGATATGTTCCGGGTATTTTCCATAATAATAACAGAATCGTTACGTGCAGAGCCTATCAATTCAAATATACTAAGGGCTTAAACATTATTAAAATGCCGACTGATGAGGAAATTAAATTTCATTTCACGGTTTATGGTAAGCCAACTACAACATCTGTCAAACTCTCCGACGAAGCTCCAATTCAATCAGAATTAACCATTCAGCCGAATCCTGCTTTCGACCAAATTCATATCTTATATTCACTTACTGCACATACTACAACTACACTTGAAATCCTTGATATTTTAGGTAGAAACATCATAAAACCCATTGTACAAACTAATTCGATTGGTGTATATTCCGAAAGAGTTGATATTTCCAACTTGGTGCAAGGGCTATATTATTGCAAGCTGACTCTTCCAATGGGTTTGGTTCACGTACAACCCTTTATGGTAGGAGTTGGAAAATGAAGAACTTGTTTTTATTAATTTTGCTTTGTCCTGTACTTCTCATTATTGGCTCATGTGGTGAGGGGATAGCCCCGATAGGAGGAGGAGTACTTCCGAAAATTGATACCTTAGATTGCCCATATCCAGAGTATCTACTTGGCGGACAGGGACCAAAAAATCGCCCAACTAAATCTCATAAATTACAACGAATTTCTACTGATGGAACAAAAATCGCATATACTGTCAATGAGAATATTATCAAAATTATTACACTAAAAACAGGTACAGTAGAAACCTACGAACCTAAAAAAATGATGCCGCCAAATGTGTCATTTAGTGGATGTTTTGACCTTCGATGGTGTCCGTATGATGATAATAAACTATGTTTTATGTTTGTTACAGGGATAGATACAACAAGTAAAGGTAGGATTGGAGTTTATGGTCAGAATCTCTTTATTCTGCATCGTAAAGAAAATATATTTGAAAAAATCGACTTGCCATATGCTTCACAGGCGGGACCTAAAACATTACTATTATATGGCTGGCTAAAGGGATCAACTCCGATGGCAGATTCTCTTTTTCTTTTATACGGCTCAAATTCATGGTACTTAAGCGGTATTATTATTCCTCAAGAGAAAAAGATAATATCAATTCCTGAGTTTGACAAGCTAGGTTCCTATGGTTTTTTACAAGATTATTTATTTAGTCCGAACGGTCAACATAGTGCTACAATAGTTCAACAGATGGATGTTCCACCTTTTGGTAACAATATATTTATAGATGGGATACCTCTGAGAATTGCAGAAGACACTATAGATCTACTGAGCCGTTTAAGCTGGTCGCCAGACGGCAAGAATCTTGCCGTTACATTGATGGCGAGCAGAAAGTGGGAATCTGTATGGGTGATTGATGTGGACAAGTGGCTACGAGAACGTCCAACCTTTGCACCAGTAGAAAAGATAGATTTTCAAAAGCGATTTTGTATGTATAATTTTGGTGGTGGTCCGATAGATGCAGAGTTTATCACGAATACAACCCTTGCGGTTTCAAGCCACCACGATGGCGATGTACTTTGTCCGTTGTGGGAGATTACGACCGACGGACGGCTTTTGAGGCAGATTACTCATGATGATTAAATATGTTTTTAGGTTTAGAAAGCATTGGATAGCCGAAAGTAATGATTTGAATATGCAGAACAACCCATAAACTCTTTAACTAGTTTTATTTACAAAAATTTGTAGTTGACATGAATAAAAGTATGATAGATTTAATTTACCTTGTTCCTTTACTGCCGCTTATTGGTTTTTTCATAACGGGACTTTTTGGTAAAAAACAGAAAAGCGAGGCACTTATTGGCGGAATCGCCAGTGCCGCTGTTGGCGGAGCATTTGTCGTTACTGCTTTGATATTTATGACGCTTGTCGGTCATGGATCTGAGGAGCGTTCTCATATAGTACGACTATTTACATGGATGCAAGCCGGAAGTTTTACTATTGATGTATCCTACCAAGTTGACCAACTTTCGATTCTCTACACGCTGATTATTACCGGAATAGGAACGCTGATCCATATCTATTCTATCGGTTATATGCACGGCGACAAAAGTTTCCCGCGATTTTTTGCCTATCTGAACCTGTTTATTTTCATGATGCTTAATCTTGTTTTGGCAAGTAATTTCCTGCTTACGTTCCTCGGTTGGGAAGGTGTGGGACTTTGCTCGTATCTGCTGATTGGCTTTTGGTATGAACGCAAATTCGACGGCTCATTTATCGTCTGGACAGGCGATGCGGCAAAAAAAGCATTTATCGTCAATCGTATCGGTGACTTTGGTGTACTTGTGGCTATGTTCTTGATGTATAATCAATTCCACACACTCGATTATACTGCTGTTAATGCCCAAGCCGCGGCAGGATTTCAGCCCGGTGCAACACTCATTACAACGATTACATTACTATTATTCTTGGGTTGTACGGGTAAATCTGCTCAGATTCCACTTGGTGTGTGGTTACCGGATGCAATGGCGGGGCCAACTCCTGTTTCTGCGCTTATCCATGCCGCTACAATGGTAACAGCCGGTATTTTCCTTATAGCTCGTAATGCTACGATGTTTGCGCTCTCACCGACGACGATGGCAGTTGTGGCAGGAATCGGCGTTGCAACCGCACTGACAGCCGCACTTGTGGGCTTGGTACAAAATGACATTAAAAAGGTTCTGGCGTATTCTACGGTAAGTCAGCTTGGGTTTATGTTTATTGCACTCGGCGTAGGTGCATTCACGGCAGGTGTATTCCATGTGATGACACACGCATTTTTCAAAGCATTGTTGTTTTTGGGTTCGGGTTCAGTAATTCACGGAATGCACGAAGAACAAGATATTCAAAAAATGGGCGGCTTGAAAAAGTATATGCCTATAACGTATAAAACGTTTTTTATCGGTACACTCGCAATTGCGGGGATTTTCCCGTTTGCAGGGTTTTTCTCGAAAGATGAAATTCTGTGGAACGCATTTTCTCAAGGTCATTGGGTATTATGGGCGGTGGCTGTCATTGCGGCATTCTGTACAGCGTTTTATATGTTTAGATTGTTGTATCTTACTTTCGGAGGCAAGGAGAGGTTTGACCATCATCACATTCATCCGCACGAGTCACCCAAGACTATGACGTTTCCTCTTATTGTTCTTGCGTTTCTTTCGGTTGTGGGTGGATTTTTGGGAATTCCTTACGCACTTAGTATTGGCGGAAGTATTCCAAATCTTTTGGAACATTGGCTTGAGCCGATTTTTGCGCCTGCAATGGAAATTCTCCGTCGTCCGGAAGTTCATGAAGTTCATGCAATTGAATATGGATTGATGGCGGCTTCGCTTATGATTGCTATTTTGGGAATTTTACTTGCTAGGTCATATTACAAAAATGCTTCCGATCAACCGCAGGCAATGGCAAATCGTTTCAGCGGGATATACAAACTTTTGTGGCGTAAATGGATGTTGGATGAGGTTTATCAATATTTCATAGTAGATGTTTTTTATACAATATCAAATGGTTTCCTTTGGAAAATCTTTGATGTGAAAATAGTAGATGGTGTGGTTAATGGAACGGCTCGTTCTATTGCAAGTGCAAGTGAACTCTTGCGGAAAATACAATCGGGTATTGCACAAAACTACGCTATTATGATGATGGTTGGAATTGTGGCGATTTTGGTCTGGCTGGGACTTGGAACTTAAAGAATGGATGAATTAAAAGCTGACAAGCAATCGGGTATTCATGGAATAAGCGAACAGTCGCTTTCAGTAGTAATATATTCGCTGACAATTGTCGTAGTTGCATTGGTATCATTCCTAATTTATTTCCCGCAAACTCTTTCATTAGGGAAAATTGATGTTTCGATGCTTCCGAAGTTGAACGCCTTTATTAACGGAACATGTGCTTGTTTGCTTTCGATTGGTTATATATTTATCAGACAAAGAAAATTTAAGCAACACAAGACGGTTATGCTTTCGGCTTTTATTCTCTCATGCTTGTTTTTGGTGTCGTATATAACGTATCATTCGCAAGCACCTTCCACTCATTTTGGTGGTGAAGGAATGATAAAAGCAGTGTATTTTTTTATATTGATTACACATATAGTTCTTGCGGCAGTTATTGTTCCGCTTGCACTTTTTACGATTAGCCGTTCATGGCGCGGCGAATTTGCTAAACATAAAAAAATAGCTCGGTGGACTCTTCCGATATGGCTCTATGTTACGATAACGGGTGTGGTTGTTTATTTGATGATATCGCCGTATTATACGCATTAATTGCGGTTAAAATTTAAATTGAATTTTGGTTGAACTTAACTGATAAACTTATGGGAATGTTACTTGTTACTCTTTTCCTTCCATTGCTTGGCTTCCTTGCCGTGCTTTTTATCAATAATGACCAGTCGAAGGGTATAAAATATACTGCGCTTGGAGTTTCGCTTCTTTCGTTTTTTGCTTCGCTGTTCTTGTATTTTGGATTCGATCACACGCAGTCGAGCTTTCAATTTACGATGAATGCAATGTGGATTCCGACGCTTGACGCAGGTTTCCGAGTCGGAGTGGACGGAATGTCGCTGTTGATGGTTCTCCTCACAACATTTATTACGCCGATTGCAATTCTCTGTTCATTTGGTTCAATTCAAAAACGCGAAAAAGAATATTATGCGTGGATGCTGTTGTTGCAATTCGGAATGCTCGGTGTATTTGTAGCAATGGATACATTCTTATTCTATGTTTTTTGGGAACTTATTTTAATTCCGATGTATTTTCTTATCGGAATTTGGGGCGGAAAAGATCGTATTTATGCCGCCGTCAAGTTCTTCCTTTATACATTGGTCGGTTCGCTGTTGATGCTTGTGGCAATTGTTTGGCTAGGAATTTACGCACAAGGACTTCCGGGCGGACATTTCACAGCAGATTTGATGAAACTCCGTGAAATTGCACCCACGATTCCACTCGAAATTCAAAAATGGCTGTTTCTTGCATTTGCGCTTTCATTCTGTATTAAAGTTCCACTATTCCCATTTCATACGTGGTTGCCGGATGCTCACGTTCAAGCTCCTACAGCCGGCTCAGTAATTCTTGCCGGTGTATTGCTCAAAATGGGAACGTATGGATTAATACGATTTAACTTAGAACTGTTTCCACAGGCAATGTTTGAATATGCGACACCGATTGCATGGCTCGCTGTCGTTGGGATTATCTACGGCGCATTAGTAGCGATGGTACAAACAGATATAAAGAAATTAGTAGCGTATTCATCGGTCAGTCACTTGGGATTTGTTGTACTCGGAATCTGCTCAATGACTCCCGAAGGACTGCAAGGCGCAATAATTCAAATGGTAAATCACGGACTTTCAACAGGTATGTTATTCCTTTGTGTAGGAATTATTTATGAGCGACGTCACACGCGGGAAATATCTGAATTTGGAGGAATTACAAAGGTGATGCCGAAGTTTGCGGTTCTTTTTACTATTGCAATGTTGGCATCGGTAGGTTTACCCGGATTAAATGGTTTTGTGGGAGAATATCTTACGCTTTTGGGTGGATTTACATCACCGTTTTTGAATAATCATTGGCTTAGTATTATTAGTGCTACGGGTGTGATTTTTGCAGCAGTATATTTACTGTGGATGTTCCAACGTGTAATGTTTGGTACAAACGACAATCCGAAAAATCATGGATTGCATGATTTAACAGCTTCGGAATATTGGCAGTTAATTCCTATTACTATTTTAATTATTTGGCTCGGTGTTTATCCGAAAACATTCATGGTTATTTCCGAACAATCTACACAAGCATTGGTAGGAAAGTTAGAAACATTGAAATTTGGAAAAACAATCTATCCGCTTGTTGAAAAGAAAGCCCAAGCCCAGAAGTAAGTTGGATAGTTGATATATTCGTAAAAACGTATGCTCAATTTTACAAAATTATCTGCGCTTGTCATAGTTATCCTATTGGGTTTGCAGAATAGTTATAGCCAGATTAAGCCGGTACAATTGGGTGTCAATCTTGATGATAACGGCGCATTTACTAATATCATCAATCATACCAATAGGTATAGTAAAGCAAGTGGATTTGATAGTTTTGGTTGGCCTAAAAGCGATTTTGACCTTGTACTTCTTGACGGAAGACCGGTGCCGGAATGGATAAACTCGATTGATGACCCTGAACAATATAGAATAGATTATAGCGGCACGTATAAAGGTAGTTTTACGGGATTTGCAACAGTAAATGTGTCGGGAACAAGTGTATCTATTGCAAATAAATCTTACGACACACTCACAAATACAACGTACTTTGATATAAATGTAGGTGGCTATCCGAATGCGAATCACGGTCTTGTTTTTTTGAATTTCACAAAAACCCAAAGAACGCCGCAAGATACGCTCAATTCGGGAATTACGAAGTTAAAAGTGATGCGTCCGGGATACGAACTCGGAACTTCTAAAATTTTTACCGATGAGTTTATAACTCTTTGTAAATCAGCAGATTTTGCTTGTTATCGCTATTACAATGTGCAGAATGTTTGGAATGGAGAGCCGAGTTTCCCGACAAAAACTACGTGGGACAAACGAAAAATTCCGGCAGACGCGGCACAGCAATCGTTAGCAACAATAAACGGTAAACGCGATGGTTGGTGCTGGGAATATATTATCGAACTGTCGAATATTCTCAAAAAAGATATTTGGATTTGCGTTCATATTTCATGCGATTCTGATTATGTGGTGAATCTCGCAAAATTATTAAAAGAAAAACTTGACCCTTCGATTCATATTTATGTTGAAAACAGCAATGAAGTTTGGAGTCCGACTCAAGCAACGCACGGCCCGTATAATCAAGCGCAAGCTGTATCAAATGGAATTACATTCGACGAAAACTATGCCCGTAGAACAGTTGAAGTATCAAACTGGTTTGCTACGGTATTCGGTAAAGATGAAATTAATAATAAAATAAGAGTGATTCTTTCGGGGCAAGCATCGTATAACGGCAGAAGTGATAATCACTTAAATTATATCAAGAAAACATTCGGTGAGCCAAAAGACTATATTTATGCAACAAGTTCAGCGTTATATTTTGGTTCTACAAAAAGTGGTAATGCCGATCCATTGGTAATAAATCAAGGTATGAACGAAGATATTACCGACCAAATTACAAATACAAAGGCAAGTACATATCGGCTGAATCATATCAATAAAGCAAAAAATTGGGGTTTTAAAGGCGGTTGTACCTCGTATGAAGGTGGCCCGGGAGTTCCTTCGGGTGGTGGAACTACAAATCTCGGCAATCAAATTTTGGCTCACAGAACCAAGCAAATGGGTGATGTTATACAATACAATTACAAAGGAGGTTGGTCAGAGCTTGGAGGCGGGTTAGCTCTTTATTTTACAATCACTTCGGGATATAACAGGTATGGCTGTTGGGGAATTACGGATGACTACACAAAGCCGGATAGAAATTTCAAGTTGAAGGCAATCCGTGAGTTGATAAATCAACCATCGGCAGTAGAAGAGAAAGAAAAGAGTAATTCTGACGTATCAATTACCATTAATTCAGATGAAACTTCGGTAACAGTGCACGCTTCTCGTCCAATTAAAAATATTACGATGTATAACGTGATGGGAGAAGTGGTTTGCAAAACAAACAGCACGTTTATTCCAATATCAAATTATGTGTATGGTGTTTATTTTATGGTAATTACGACAGATGACGGCATGCAATACATGAGGAGTGTTGCTTGTGGTAATTCAATAACGAGCAGGAATTAATTTCAGAAATTAACGTTCAACAGAACATAAAGACGGAGTTTTCAATATGGGATTTATAAAGAATTTTTTTGCGAAGCAATACGTTTGGAAACCGAACGGACATGACACAACTGACCAATGGAAATCGGTAAAAACGGGTGATATTGTGGAATTTGCTATGACAATGACCGAAGGTATAACCTATGCTGTAGAATCAGTCAGTAACGACACTATGGAAGCAAAAATTCGCAGGCAAACTACTGACGGTACTCGCGGTGAAGTATACACAGTCGGATTGGTTATGCTTCGTCCGATTGCAGTTGCAAAATAATGAACAGATAATTATTACGAATATCAAAGACTATTAACGGATATTACATGGAACAAGATTTCCTCCTTTCTGCGCCGATAACCTTTCTTTCTATTATGGCAACCATTCTGATGGTAGTGGATGCACTTATTAAGAAAAGTTCTAAAATTACGTTTACGTTAAGTTGGCTAACACTCGGAATCACAGGCGTTTTGGCGGCTTGGACGCTCAAACATAATGGAACTGCATTCAACGGAATGATAACAGTCGGTAGTTTCGGTGCGTTTTTCGATATACTGTTTTGCATGGGTGCATTGCTGACGTTGATAGCGGCTCGTCCATATATGCAACGTGAGAACTTGGAACACGATGAATTTCACTCGTTAATTCTCTTTGCAGTCAGCGGAATGATGATAATGGCTCATGCCAATAGTTTACTTATTTTGTTTATTGGTATAGAGATTATGTCGGTTTGTTTTTATATTCTATCGGGGTATATGCGCTCTTCGGTTCGCTCTGTGGAAGCATCCCTCAAATATTTTTTACTTGGAGCATTTGCAACCGGATTTCTTGTGTATGGAATGGCTCTCATCTATGGTGCAACCGGCAGTTTTGATTATAATCAAATATTTATGGCGGCGCAACATGAACTCCGTTTTCCGTCACTAATGATGATTGGAATAGGACTTCTCCTTATCGGACTCAGCTTTAAAGCGGCGGCATTTCCTTTCCATCAATGGGCACCGGATGTCTATCAAGGCGCGCCAACGGTGGTAACCGCATTTATGAGTACAGCAGGAAAGATAGCGGCATTTTCAGCATTTATGCCAATTGTTGCTATCGTATCTCCGGCTGACACTGAAATGAAAATTCAAATTATTCTCGCAATAATTTCTGCGGCAACAATGCTTGTCGGTAATATTAGCGCACTTACCCAAACCAATATCAAACGTATGCTTGCCTATTCTTCGGTGGCGCATGCAGGGTATTTGATGATGGGTTTGGTAGCAATATCTGCTCATCATGCCCGCGGAGTAAGTGGAATACTCTATTATCTTTCTGCATATTTATTTATGCAACTTGGCGCATTTGTGATTGTATCAATTCTCGAACGAAGCGGAGAGAAAAACCTTGAAATAGAAGATTATGCAGGACTGAGCAAACGTCATCCTGTTTTGGCGGCACTTATGACTATCTTTATGTTGTCTCTTGCCGGTATTCCTCCGTTTGCAGGTTTTTTTGGTAAATATTATCTCTTTACTGCGGCTATTGAGTCAGGATATACATGGCTAACGATTATTGCAGTTATTTCTTCGATTATTTCTGTTTATTTTTATATCGGGTTAATCGTAAAAATGTACTTCACAGAACCAAATGAGTCGGGCGAATCAACCCAACAATTACCGGGAATTGCAAGTATTACGCTTGCTGTTTCAGCTGTTGCAGTTGTATTTCTTGGATTGATGCCGGCTGGTTTGCTTGATGTTATTAAATTGCTGTTCGGAAATTAAATTTTCCGCATCTCCACAACGAAAGGAAACACCATTACTTAGAAGACATGAAACATGGAATTATCATCTTTATTCTTCTCGCTTCGGCTGTAACGGCGGCACTTGCCCAGCCGAAAGGTGAGATTTATTACACAAATGAGACAGGAAATCGTTCGGATACGATTGATTTTGATATTGTCTTCTACAAAAACACCACACCTGTTATTCGCTCGGTAACACTTGATAATAGTGGCACTTCCAATCTACAAATTGCCGAAAACAAAGCACCGCATTTTGTTGTTCTAAGAATTAATCCGGCTACGTTAGAATACACAGAATTTAACTCATATTTGATGGGCTTTCCATTTCAAGTGAATTCCTCACAAAGAAAATCATTTACCATATCGTATATTCCTCAAAATGATATTTCACCCTCACAATATCCGCTTAGTAATCGAGTAGCATTATTGAAACTTGCTCTCTCTCTTCCAAGCGATACAACACTGGTAGCTAAACATGACTTTCTACTTACAGTCTTAAAAACCAAGGATTTTCTTGCTTCACGGCGTGAAATATTGGATTTTGATTCGGTGTATGTAGGAGTTCCGTTGCCCGTTCAACGTGATTGGCTCGTGAAAAACACAACTGAGTTTAATGTAAGTGTTACCAAGCAGAACTTTACTCCACTTGTAACTCGATTTAATAAGGAATTTTTTCCGCCGGCAAATATTGATTCATTTACGTTTGTTGGACTCAGCAGTAAACCGTTTCCAATACAATTCAGACCATTAGAATTAGGATTAGACAGCGCACAGTATAGTATAATTTACTCACCGAATATTGACAATCAAACTGATTCTGCTACTGTAAAGTTACGAGGGATTGGTGTTCAGCAAATTATTGATATTGACAATCAAACCTCTGCAACTCCTGGTAATGCTCAAATCGTTACTTCTAATATTGTTTCTATTGCTAATAATGCACGGGTTGATGATTCTATCATCATCAGTTTGGTTATACGTAATAATGGAAACATCCCTTTTGGTTTGATTTCACAACACTTAGCAGGCGATACCGCATATTTTTATATCCTTAAAAAATTTAGAGACGACCACGATTTACGACCAAAATCAGCAAATAAATCAGGCGAACTTGACACTGCAATTATAGTTTTTAAACCCAAAGAACCAGGTAATTTTTCGGTAAATTATCTGCTTGGGAGTGATATTCGTAGTAGAATAGTAACGGCACCCGATTCAGCAAAACAGCACAAAATGACTATTATTGCGAGTGCCGCCAAACCGACACTTGTACTATTAAATGCACCTAATTCAACTATTGATTTTGACTCATTGTATTTACCGATTGATAAATCATGCGCTTCACTAAGCAAAACAATTACCTTGCAAATGAAAAATAGTGGTAATGCTCCGCTCAAGGTAAATTCAGCAATAATTCGACCAATTGGAGTATTTACGACTTCAATTCCGGATGCCGAAATTCCTGCTAATCAACAGCGTAATTTAAATGTTACATTTACAGCACCGGCAGATACCGGAAATTTTACCGCTGAACTTTTAATTGCAACGAATTCGGGTGTATCAAATGAGCCAAGCGATACTGTTCGTGTTCACCTTCGCGGTAAATCTGTCCAGCCGCCGGTTGTATCACTATCATTTCCCGAACGGACTACTTCACGAGCCGGAAGGCAGATTTCTATTCCGCTACTGACAAGCAAGACTATCAGTTCGGTAGGTAACATGGAGTTGTCGGTTATTATTCAAGATACTCTTGGACTGGAATTTATTCGATTAAATTCTCTCGGTACGGCTTCCGAAGGAGCTACAATCAAATCGCCAATTCTCAATGGGAATACATTAAAGTTTACGATTACAGCACCCGATAGAAATTTTTACGAGCGTGACACTCTTGCTTATTTAATATTTAACACGTATCTCAGCAGATTGACATCTTCGTCCTTGGTGGTAGGAGCAAAAGCCGGAACGCAAAGTTGTAGTGAAGTATTTCCAGTGAAACCCAAAAATGGAATTTTTGTATTGGATTCACTTTGCGGAAAAGCATTTCAAGTAATTTTGGGTGCCGGAACTCCATTCCAACTTCATTCTATCGCGCCTAACCCATCGGATGAAATTGCATGGGTTGAATATTCATTGCCCTATACCACAACTGCGAGTGTGAAAATGTACACTTCTTTTGGTACTGAGGTCGGCACGATTGCCGATGGAACAATCGAATCGGGCACATATCAGGCGGCAATATCGGTCGGTGGACTTTCGCCCGGAGTTTATTATTGTGTAATGCAATCAGGATTATTTACTGCTGTGCAAAACATTGTGGTAGCTCGATGATATACCAAATAGTTAGTCCAAAAAATTCTGCTGTATGTTTTGTATTGCCATTTATTGTACTAATTTTCTGTGCTATAAATGTAGGAGCTCAAGGGTTCGACTGGCAATATTCCTCTCGATTGCCGAGCGGTTCACCTACACTATTTTGGGGTGGCGGTGCAAAAGTAAATTATGGTTTTCACTCAGCAGATATTTACACTCTTGGTGAGGAGTATCGTTGCGGTGATTATAAATTAGGCAAAGAAACTGGATTTTCTCTTGCACTTGCAGGAGAATACTGGGAAACAGGTGCACTTTCGGTTTGGGGAGAAGCGGGATATAGATTTTCTTCGGTGACTTTTAGCTCAATTCCCGAGTCGCAACCTTTCAAACTGGGCGGTGTGGTATATGCCCTCTCTCGTGAATTTCAGATGAAAGCTCAGTTTCATACAATTGAAATGCAAGGTGGTATTAAATGGCGATTTGCTCCTACTCATTTTCATATCTTGGCGGGCGTTCGCGGAACACTTGCACTTAAAAATACAGTAGAGCAAACTGAGACTATTCTTACTCCGATAGAATTTACACAAGCGATTCAATACGGACAAACTTCGCTTGCAGGGATTCGTACTTTCTATCTAACTCCATTACTTGGTATTGGGTATGATGCAGAGCTTGGTCGCGGAATGTATGCCACGCCTAAAGTTACGATTGGATTACCGCTTATGAGTCATTCACCCGTAACATCGTGGGAAAGTTGGGACTATTCTCTGGGAATTGTGGTCTTAACTCATTTTTAATTGTAATACAATAAGCAAGGTAATAATCGTCAAAAGAATAAAACGACAAAAAAAATTTCTCAACAATTGTTGTTCTTGTTAGATTTACAGTTGAATTACAGAATCAATTATTTTAAATACTATTTATTATATAAGGAGTTAGCTTAATGAAACGTTTTTTTGCAATGGGTGTGGCTTTATTTGTTGGGATGGCAATAACGATGATTGCACAACCCAAACTTGAAATTGTAGGTGGAGATACGCACGATTGGGGTAAAGTTTCTTCTAAAGAATCCCCCTTGAAAGCAGTAATTAAAATTAAAAATGTGGGAACTGAAGCATTAAAAATTGCTGATGTACATCCGGGGTGCGGCTGTACCAAAACTGCCGAACTCGATAAAAAAGAATTGCAACCCGGTGAAATTGCTACAACAGAAATATCGCTTAATCTTGGAGCCGCTAACGGTATGCTGACCAAAAGCGTTACGATAACAAGCAATGACGCAACGATGCCAACTAAAATTCTCTATTTGAAAGCTGATGTTGTACGTCCGATTCAAGTTACACCTTCGCAATATTTTGTGTTTAGTGATTTGAAGGTTGGACAAACATCAGAAGCAAAAGTATCAATTAAAAACTCGACAACCGAAGATATTACCTTCTCTGATTTTGAGGCAAGTAATGGACTAAGCATTAATCTTAAAAAAACTATCGTGGTAAAGGGTGGCTCTGAAGTGGAAGTAATTGCTCGCGTAACCCCAAAAGAAAAAGGTTATTTTAATGGTTCAGTAAAAATGAAAACATCAAATGCGGATAACCCGACTGTCGAAATTACTGCCTATGGGAATGTTGCTGAATCGACATCGCCTGTGTATCCGAAGTAATATTAAATACAAACGATTACAAAAAATAAAACGGCTTTTCTTGTGTAAGAAAAGTCGCTTTTTTTTATTAAGCAAATAATTATTATAAATATCCTAAAACATCATGCCGCGATAGCACTCCGATAAGCCGACCAAATTCTCTGACCACGATTGCCGGATGCTCTTTAAGTTTAGCAATTCCCGCTTGAACATCTTCGTTTGCATCCAAAACGGGCATCGGTTCTTCCATTACCTCAGAAATCGCAGCAGTCATCACTTCACGATTCTGAATCACTTTTGCCATTAATTTATTCTCGCGAACTGCACCGACTACCTTATTTGCTTCGACCACCGGAAGCTCAGATAATTCATAACTGCTCATCAACTGCAATGCTTCGTCAACCGTTTGTCTTGGTGAAACCGATACAATCGCAGGAATATTTTTGGAAACTGATTTCCCGAACACTGCCATCTTGAGCGAAATATCTACATCTAATAAATCTTTTTCTTTGAGCCATTCATCCGAATGATGTTTGGATAAATACCGTTCACCTGTGTCACAAATAATTACCACAACAACTGATTCTTTTGGTAAGAGTTTAGCTACACGCAATGCGGCAGCTATATTCATTCCCGAAGAACCTCCACAGAATATCCCTTCTTCTAACGCAAGTCGACGCGCCGTCATGAAGGATTCTTTGTCGGAAATATTCATAACTTCGTCCACTAACGACAAATCTAAATTTCCGGGGATTCGCTCCTGACCAACGCCTTCGACCAAATAGGGTAATGCTTCCACAAGTCGTCCGGTATCTTTGAATGTTTTAATTGACGAGCCGGTCGGGTCTGCAGCAATAACTTTAATACCTGGGTTTTGGCTTTTCAAGAATCTCGCCGTTCCGGTAATTGTGCCACCGGTTCCGATTCCCGAAATAAAATGCGTTACTTTCCCATCAGTATCACGCCATATTTCTGGACCTGTTCCCACTTCGTGCGCCTGCGGGTTTGCATAAAAATCATATTGATTGAGCATGACAGCATTAGGGAGTTCGGATGCAAGTCGTTGTGCTGTATTAAAATAATATTCAGGTGAACTTGACTTTGCTGCTGATGAAACTATCAGTACATCCGCACCGAGTGCCTTGAGGTATTTTATACGCTCACCTGATGCTTTATCAGTCATTACAAATAAGCAACGATATCCTTTCAGCCGTGCTGTGAGTGCGAGACCGATGCCGGTGTTGCCGCTTGTTGGTTCAATTATCAGCATTCCCGGTTTCAAAAGTCCGTCGCGCTCGGCGGCTTCTATCATTGCAACGCCGATTCTGTCTTTTACCGAGCCGCCCGGATTCCTACTTTCCATTTTTAACAAAACGGTAGCTTCGATTCCGGCGGTTAATGTGTTTAGTTTTACGAGCGGTGTATTGCCGATTAATCCTAATATATTGTTATAGTATGTCATTCTATTTCTGTTTAGTTATACAATTTTCAGACGCAATATAAGGAAGATTTTGTCATTGAACCAATTTGCTGATATGAAATGCTGAATTCTGAAGACAGTGAAAAATCGAAACTCAATATATTACTATACTCTTGTCCGTTCTAACGGGGATTCTTAACTTGAAGATTCACCCAGAAGAACAATGGTGCGTAAGTTTTTATAAAAAAGTTACTTAACTGATTTAAACAGGGAATTATTCTTGATAATCTCAGTAACAAACGAATTGAACTTAACTTTTTACCGAAGATTCCCATGTCATTGGTTTTGTAACAACAATATCCATCGAAATATCCAAAGCGGTCGAAGAGTGAGTAATTGCACCGATTGAGATATAATCAACACCCGTTTCGGCATATTGGCGCACATTATCAAGCGTAATACCGCCCGATGCTTCTGTTTCGTACCGATTAGCAACAAATTCAACCGCTTTTTTCATGCGGTCGGGGGTGAAATTATCAAACATAATCCGATGAATACCGCCACATTCTACGGCTTCCCACACATCTTGAAAAGTTTGAGTTTCTACTTCGATTCTTATACGGTCAGTATTTATTTCTTCTCTGCATTTTTTAATAGCCGCACGAATTCCTCCCGCGGCGGCAATATGATTGTCTTTAATCATAACCATATCAAAAAGTCCGATTCGATGATTTTCTGCTCCGCCTGTTTTGGCTGCATATTTATCTAAAATTCTCCAGCCGGGAATAGTTTTACGAGTGTCGAGAATTGTTGCACCTGTACCTTCGACTGCCTTCACAAAACGTCTGGCATTTGTTGCTACTCCACTCATTCGTTGGAGAAAATTGAGAGCCGTTCGTTCACCTGAAAGCAAGGCACGGCTCGAACCGTCCACCCTTGCAATGATAGTTCCTGCCTCAACTTCTGCGCCTTCTTCTACAGTTGCGAACCAATTAACATCGGAAGATAAATCTTGAAATACTAACTCAGCAATCCGCAGTCCGCAGATAATACCCGATTGCTTGGCAAGTACAGTGGCGCAAGCAAGTGAATCTTCATGGAAAATACTTTCGCTGGTGATATCGCCATCGCCGATGTCTTCGTGGAGAGCAATTTGAACAAGGCGTATGACCGATGCGTCGTGAAGTCCGTAAAACATAGTATTTTTTAGAATTAAATGACAAAAGAAATTTCAAGTAAGAATTGCCGTACACAAATATACAAGATTAAGAGAATTAGCAGGTGAAATCCTGCCCCTTTTTGGGAAATTAATTCAAAAATGTTTGTTAGTATCAATAATTATTATATTTTTGGAATTACAGTGTGTATCTAATAGAAGATACCATTTACAACACACAGTATTCTCAAATATTTTTGGAGTTTAATATGCTCATTCGGAACTCATTTGCAAAAGGAACAGTATCGTTAGTTGCTGTATTTCTTTTTGCAGTTATTGGTGCTTATTCTCAGTGGACGAAGGTTAACGCGCCGACACCTATCGTTACCTATAATGCACTCGCTACTCAGGTTTATTTAGACGGAACATTGTATATGTTTGGTGGTGCGCCGGGCTTAAGCCAAGCAACAGCCGGTGCATGGTCATTCGACACAAAAACACCAGATGCACAATGGAAAACATTAGCTTCATTGCCGATACCGCGTGTCAGTTCTTATGCGGCGGCAGTAAACGGCAAAATTTACATTATTGGTGGATTTTATATAGCTAATAATACTCGGGTTACTACACCTGAAGTTCTTGAATATGACCCTGCTACCAATAAATATACAACTAAAAAAACAATGCCGACTGCTACCTATGGTATGGCAGGTGCTGTCATTGGAAGTAAAATTTATGTGATGAGCGGAATTGCCGGCGGAGCATATTCCAATTCAACTCAAGTCTATGATGTAGAAACAGATACATGGGCTTCTCAAAACAATACATTATATTCTGCAATCTATCCGACAGCTTCGGTAATTGGCAATGATATTTACATGTTAGGTGGACAAACAACCGGACTTTTTGCTACTGTGCTCAAAGGAACAGTTTCAGCCGGAAATATCTCTTGGAAAAAAATTGGTGATTTTCCAAAAGCAATTACCGCTATGGCTTCAGGTGTTTTAGGTGGTAATTTATTTGTAGCCGGTGGAAGTGATGCCGACGGTGCATCAGGAACTACCTATAAATATGATGCTTCAAAAGATAAATGGAGTGTTTCGTTTACCATGCCTGTGGCTACCTATTATGTGGGTAATATGGTTGGTGACGGTACTTCTTTGTACTTTATTAATGGTGCCGATAATCCTGAAACCTATAAATTTGTTGATGGTGCGCCAAAACCAATTCTTAGCTTTGCCCCAAATTCTATTGAATACAAACTAAAATCCGGAAATAAAGGGCAAAAAACACTTAATATTCGTAATCTTGGCGTTACCGAACTAAATGTTACGATTGCAGTCCCTAAAACAGATAAATGGCTCACAAGCGAATCCGGTGAAATCATTGTTGACCCGGGTGCAACATTTCCTGTAAATATGAATGTTAATTCAACCGGCATGGCTGAAGGCGTTTATACATCTGTCATTACTCTCACTTCCGATGATGCGACAAATGCAAGTGCTGTAATTCCGGTAAAAATGACACTTGTAGATGTTGTAGCTAAACGTCTTCCTTTATTAGAAGTATTTACCTCATCCACGTGTGGCCCTTGCAAACCCGGTAATGAGCAACTCAAAAAAGTTATTGACCCTATTGATCGAAGTAATTATACAGTTTTAAAATTCCAACAAGATTTCCCCGGCACCGGTGATCCGTACGCTACCAATGAAACCCTCAATCGTCGTTATTTCTATGGTATAAATAGTATTCCTCGTATGGAAGTGGACGGCGGATGGGATCAAAATGCTCAAAGTTTTTCAACTCAAGTGCTTAATGATGCTACAAGCCAGATTTGTTTGTTGAATATGAAGTCTAATTATGTATGGGATGGTAATAAAATCACGGTAACAGTTTCACTTGATCCGCTTGCAGACTATAACGAAAGTAACATGAAACTTTACGTTGCATTGATGGAAAAAACTACAAAAAAGAATGTAAAAAGTAATGGTGAAACCATGTTTGAAGATGTTGTAAAAAAAATGTTACCGGATGATAAAGGAACGGACATCACTGCAATGACCAAAGGCAAAAAAGTTACTAAAACTCTCGAATTTACCGTTCCTGGAAATTATCGTTTAGCAAAAGATGGGCAACCTGCAAATCGTATTAATCTTGCAACAGAGAATTCTATTGAAGACATGGAAAATCTTGAAGTTGTTGTGTGGGCGCAGAATACCACAACTCGCGAAGTTTATAATTCAAGTTGGGCTACCGAAGGACCTGCCGGAGTAACAGAAGACCTCGAATCTTCAACAGAATTAACTATCGGACAAAATTATCCAAACCCTGCTTCAGGAACTACGACAATTTCGTATGCGGCTCCAAAATCGGGACATATTGTAATGGATTTATACAATTTAGTCGGAACAAAGGTTGCTTCTATTGTCAATGGAAATTATACAGAAGGCGTTCATAGTGTATCGTTTGATATACAAACATTGCCATCAGGTGTTTATACCATCGTTCTTAAGCTTAACGGTCAGAGCGTCAGCAAGCCAATGACTGTGGTTCGTTTCCAATAAGAATAATAATGATGTTGGTGTCTTTATTATAAGGCAACATACAAATTTTTCAATGCCCTACTTGATTATGAGTAGGGCATTTATTTTATGTATTTGTTTTAAAGATATTCATTGACCGAATAAGGAAACTATTTGCTAATCCACTATCATTTCGTATTTTTGCAGTCGAAACACGATGCGCCTGTAGCTCAGCTGGATAGAGCAACAGCCTTCTAAGCTGTGGGTCGCAGGTTCGACTCCTGCCGGGCGTACACAATCTAAGCCCTTTGTAAAATCAACACTTACAAAGGGCTTTCACTTTTCACTAAATCTAAAATTATTTTTATCTTGTACTCTTTCTTGTACTCTTTTTATTTATTTCATATAATAACACCAACTATTCAGCAATATAAAAGGCGATCCAATTTAGAAACGCTTTCGGTTGGTTTGATTGTACAAATAGAATTATTTTAGACCCCACACATCTTATTCAGGTGGTTTGCTAAAATTCTTCATTGTAAAAATCACATTAGGCGGTTGCATCATATTCTATTCGTTTTCTTCTACTTCTTTATTCCAATTACTACGGGTTGTAATTTTGGTGTAAGGGGAGTAATTCCAACAAAGAAAAACTATTAAAAAGTAACCTTGTCACCTATATTCAATATAGTTTTCATAGTAGGTACAGGCACAAAATAATCATACAATTAATAATCCATAGAACAATGAATTAAAGAACACCCGGTACAAAGTTCAAATGAATACTTACCATACCCAAGAGATATTTGTATAGACTTAAAAAAAAAAGATACTTACGGTGACGAGACTAATACATTGTCATTAGAATTTAAAGGACAAATCAGATGTAACAACCTACCGAACGACAAGCCATTTTTCACTAATTTTTCCTTTAATATTCAATTAATTTCATTCAGTTTGAGACGCTTTTATGTATTTTGTGTCTTTGTAAGAGATAATCAATTTCTTTTTCATACTTTTTAGGATATATCAATGAAATATATACGTATTCTTTCGATACTTCCATTGCTGATGCTTGTGTTTTCAGCATGTAAAGTGTCTGATTCTCCAACGACAAGCGGCACAGACGGAACAACTATCTCTACCACCATTGCCGGTGTGATAACCGATGAGTTAGGACAACCGCTTGCCGGTGTTGATGTTGCTGTAAGCGTCAATGGAACAGTCAAAATATCTACAAAAACAAATAAATTCGGTTCGTTTATGATGCTGAACGCTAATGTTCCGTCCTCACGGTGCTTTATCCTATGCAAGAAAAGTGGTTATTTCACCGGAAGCCGTGCAGAAATTCCGAATGCAGGTGGAATTACAGAAATGCGGCTGACGATGCAAAGTAATGCAACCACTCATACAGTAAACCCCACATCAGGCGGCACAATTAGCGTAGGAAATGCAACAGTCAGTTTCCCTCCAAATGCTTTTGTAACGTCATCAGGAACAGCATTTACAGGTTCTACTGCCAATATATCAGCGAAATTCCTCGATCCGACAAAACCTACTTTTTATAATTCATTTGCCGGCGACATGACCGCTACTCGCACAGACGGCAGCCAGACCGAACTTCGTTCTTTTGGTGTCTTGCGAGTAGAAATCAAAGATGCTTCGGGTAATGAACTAAAACTTGCGACCGGTAAAACGGCTACACTAACATATCCGATAGCTGTGTCAATGCAAAAAGATGCGCCCGCTTCAATACCACTCTGGCATTTCAACGAAACACTCGGAATGTGGAAAGAAGAAGGCATTGCAACGAAAACTGGTAATACGTACACGGGCGAAGTTTCCCATTTTTCAGAATGGAACTGTGATGTACCCGAAAGAACAGGAACAATCAAAGGTCGAGTAGTTTGCAATGGAGAAGGTGTAGCAGGCATGTATGTAACAGTAGGACAACGAAAAGTAGTTACAGATTCAGGTGGGTATTATTCACGCCGTGTACCGATGAATGTAGATTTTACAGTTTCGATTACTCCGAGTGATAATGGTGGCTTAACCGCACCGGATATAAACGTAACAGGTCTTTCACCCAATGAAATCCGCACACTTGCCGACATTCAATTAACTGTTTGTCCTGCTATGATTACAGGAACGATAGTTGATTGTAACTCTGCACCCGTGGCAGGAACAGTTGTCGTTACACACAGCAGTGGATATAGTATATATTTCACAATGACCGGTAAATTCAAAATACGTGTTCCATCGGGCAGTGCATTAACGGTAGAGGCAACTACATTCGATGGTAGATTAGGGCTTCCCGTTTCTATTCCGATGATTAATTCGGGAGATAAAATTGATATTGGTGTAATTTCGGGCTGTGAAAACGGTATCAGTGCCGAGTATTATGATGTTAATCTCGAATCAACTATAAATAATTCATCAGTTCAGAATGCTCTTCTCTCACCAGATGGCTCGTTAGTAGTAATGAGTGGTTATCACAATAACATTAATTTTATCGAGGTGTATAATGTGAAAACAGGAATAAAACTTACGAATATACCTGTGAAAGACAGCTCGACAGGAGCCGTTAATTTCACAACTGACGGCTCAAAACTGCTTATTCATTATGGATATGATACGATGTGTGTGGTGAACCCTCAAACAGGAGTAATTCTTTACAAAATAGGAAAAGCGTATGACGGCAGAATGCTTCCCGACGGCTCTGCAATTATTGCGATGGACAAATATAATTATCCTGTTAAGTTATCAATGTACTCGGGAGTAGATGGCTCTAAGATTAAAGACTTATCGTACGCCGAGCAGGGAAATCCGACAATGGGTGGTTTACTCGGCTCAAGCCAAATTCTATTAATTCTACAGTCAAATACTTTGTCGAGATTATATGCTTGGGATTTTATATCCGATACAAAAACAAGTGATATTACAGTGCCTGCTCTGAATTATTATAATAGTGCCGTTCTTTCTCCCGACTGTTCTGTTATGGCTATACAAGATTGGAATAATCCGGGTACAGTCAATTTCTTCAACACTGCAACAGGTGCAAAACTTAATTCATCTCCTTTTTCAGTACCGGACAGTATCAATCGGAAACAGACAGCTATTATTGGTGTAGCTAATGATAACACCTTTGTTATTCAGGCAATCTCCGACTGGCAATCTCCGGTTCCGCCAACGACTTATACAATTCCAAACGGAGCAATTCAGAAGATATTGGCAGTACCGACGGTGAGTTCGAAGTTCACAAATTTTAATTATACGACCGATAGTCGTTATTTAAGCGGTATTTTATATCCCAGCTCAGGTAATTATTCGACTTCCGTTCGTGTGTGGAAATTGAAATAATAATGAAGTAGGTATCACAATAGAACAGCCGCCGAATCTTTAGGTTCGGCGGCTGTTTGTTTCTAAATCTTTCTATGTTCTCTATGTGCCTATGTGATAAGAAAGAATCACAATTATTTGTTTTCGGCAGGTTTTTCTTTCAGAAAGAAAAAGTAAAAGAAAATGCCATCGAGAATACCGAGCAACACAAGCGAAATTGTATCTCGGTCGAACCACCACGAAAATCCTCCCTGCGGAGAAATAAGCCGAGCTACTTGTCCGGTAATAGCCCATAAAATCGTAAAGGCAAGTCCAAAAATTAGCACAGCAAGTAATCCTTCGCGGATATTTGCTTCTTGCCAACGCTTCGTAAAACCATACAAAGCGGCAACAATATGAAGAAGAAAGATGGCATTGATAATCATTTTTCGTAATTTCGATATAAGATAAAGTAAATTAACAATTGAATTGAACTGCAAAACTATGGAAAATGCCTCAAACTTTCGACTTGTTCTTGTAACAACGAACTCTTTCGACAACGCTCAAAACATTGCACGCATCCTTGTTTCAGAACGACTTGCCGCATGTTGTAATATAATGTTAAGCGCATATTCAATTTACGGTTGGCGCGGTGCAATCCGTGAATCATTAGAAGTAATGTTGTTCATTAAAACATCTGAAGAGCAGATTGAATTTCTTGAGCCACGTATCCGCGAACTTCATCCGTATGATGTTCCCGAGATTATTTCATTGCCTCTTTCAGGTGCTTCGTCGCAGTATTTGAATTGGATGGTAGAAACATTAACAGTATAAATTTCTTTGTATCATAAAATCCATGAATCGCTATCAAGAATTACTTACCCTTGTTCAGTCTTTCGAGTCGGATTTCCGTAAATTCTACGATAAGGAAAATCGTGAAGCAGGAGTTCGACTCCGTAAAAACATGCAGGAAGTTCGCCAATTAGCCCAAACTATTCGTGATGAAGTCCAAAATCACCGTGCTGAGTTTGTACCGAAAATTCCACGAAAGAAAAAATCGGATACAGAAAATTAAACTTTTCCATTCGTCCAACTCTACTTATTAGGGAAACCTATGAATCCTTATCCATTACTATTCGAGCCGTCTCTTCATATCAAAGTGTGGGGCGGTCGAGCCATGGAAATTAGTTTGAATAAATCACTTCCACCGAATGAACCCGTCGGCGAATCATGGGAAATTTACTCAGAAAATCGTATTGCAAATGGTGAGTTTTCAGGGCTTACCTTAGGTGAAGTAACAGCTCAATTCCCAAATGAAATTGTGGGAAGTTGTAATGTTGAAAACGGCTTTCCGCTTTTAATTAAATTTTTGGATGCACAAGATTGGCTATCGGTGCAAGTTCATCCTGATGATACACTTGCATTAATACTTGAAGGAGAACCGAGAGGTAAAACGGAATGCTGGTATATCCTTGATGCCGCTCCGAATGCTGAGATTATTTATGGATTTTCCACTGAAATGAATAAGCATGATTTCCGCACTGCAATTGAAAACGGAAATGCCAAAAACTGTCTCCAATTTGTCTCGGTAAAGGCAGGCGACTTTGTAAACGTACCTGCGGGAACTGTTCATGCAATCGGCCCGGGTATCGTGTTGTATGAACTCCAACAAACAAGCGATACAACCTATCGGCTGTACGACTGGGAACGCACAGGATTGGACGGCAATCCCAGAGAACTGCATATTGACAAGGGCTTGCAGTGCAGTCATTTCGAGGTAAACAGCACAGCAGTCAGTAAGCAAATAACCGAACTTATTACCGATGGAATTTCCCTCGTGTCACTTCTTCGCGGGCAATATTTTGGATTAGATAAAATAATGCTTTCCAAGCAGTTTTGGCTTAATACCGAATCAACCACACCGCATTTATTAAGTGTTATCGAAGGCACACTTGAGGTTCGCGGAGAATTTACCAGCGTTAGGCTTGAGTGCGGTCAATCTGCACTAATACCGGCAGGAGTCAGTGAGTATATGCTTCATCCAATCGGCACAGCAACACTTCTTTGTGCTTTTCCCCAGAGCAATTCTTGATGCGTAACTTTCTTGCTATATTTGTAGTTGTATTGGCTCATTCAGTAGCTGTTGCCCAAGTGGATTCCGTTTCAGTTATTGATACCACTGTAAAAGATTATGATTATTACGGTTCGGCCCGGGTTCAGCTTTTTGATGCACCTCCAAAACCCACGCCTAATTACGATAGCAGTTCCGTAGTGGAAAAAATCATTTCTCAGAATGATTTGCAGGAATATCTCAACGATAAAACATTCGACTACGACCTTGAAACACCAGATCAAACATCACTATGGGAAATGTTTAAGCGTTGGTTTTGGTCAATGCTCGAACAATTTTTTGGAACTCAAATTGGAGCAAAAGTCGGCAAAGCTCTGATGTATGTTCTAATAGTCATTGCGATTGCAATTGTCAATATTATATTGTTCAGAAGTAAACTCGGTGGTTTGTTTGGTGGTAAAAAAGCGAATGCAAACGTTTGTTTTACCGTTTTTGACGAAAATATTCACGAGTTAAATTTCCCCGAACTGATTGCCACTGCCGAAGCTCGTTCAGACTATCGTCATGCCATACGATTACACTATCTTTGGTTGTTGAAACGACTCTCTGATGATGAAATTATTCAACTGAAAATCAACAAAACCAACCGTGATTATCGCAATGAGATTCGCTTACCGGAGATTCATCTTGGCTTTAGTCAGGCGAGCATTATCTTTGAATATGTGTGGTATGGAAATGTAAAAATTGACAAGGATAAGTATCAATCAGCGGTTCAGTTATTTTCTGTTGCAGTTACACCGGCGCAATCATTATGAAATCACAACGAAAATTCATTATAATTCTTGCGGTAGTATTTGTGGCAATGGTTGTTCTGGAAATGCTCAAACCAACTCCTATTAATTGGGCACATACATATTCTCAGAAGGATAAAATACCGTATGGTAATTTTATACTGTATAGAATGCTACCTCGCCTTTTTCCAAAATCGTCTGTGGAGATTGTCCGAGAGCCGATATATAATGCGCTTCCAAGTATCACAGCCGATTCTGCCGAGTGGAAAGATAGTTCGCCGCCACTCTATGTGTTTATCAATGAAAAGTTTAGTCCTGATGACCTTGATACTAAAACGCTCCTTGAGTTTGTCAATTCAGGTGGAACAGTATTTGCAAGTGCAGAAACGTTCAAAGGTAAATTAGCAGACACACTCAAATTCTCTACCTCTGTAAATTATTCAATGTCGTACAGTGACTCTAATGTTATTCACCTTACGTCCACTGCCTTTTCGAATAACAGTAAACAGTGGTTATTCAAAAAAGGAACAACGACACACTATTTTCACACATTTGATACAGTAAAATCAACAATTATTGCAACCAACTTCACCAATGACCCCATCCTACTTCGTATGAAATTCGGTAAGGGATATTTTTATTTGTCTTCCACTCCGCTTTGTTTTACCAATTATTCTATATTGGATAAATGGAATAGAGATTTTATTTCTAAATCTTTTTCATTTATAAATTCTGACCGTATTCTTTGGGACGAGTATTACAAGGTTGGTCGTGAAGAAGCAACGAGTCCATTTCGATATATATTATCAGTAGAGTCGCTTCGGTATGCCTATTACTTGATTCTTGTGGGGGCAGTATTATTTGTGCTATTCCGTGCTAAACGAAACCAACGGATTATACCTGTTATTCAGCCGGTGCGGAATTCAACCCTTGATTTTGTGCAAACAGTTGGGCGAATGTATTACGAGCAGAATAACCATGCAAACCTTGCCGACAAGAAAATTCAATATTTTTTGGAACATATTCGCAGCACATATTTTGTTCGTACGAATGAATTTACTGAGGAGTTTCTCTATAAAACAGCAGGGAAGTCTGGTGTTGATATTACTAAAGTTCGTGCTTTATTCTTTGGAATTGAAAATGCAATACATAAGGAATCACTAACGGAACAAGAACTTATTTTGCTTCATACTAAAATAGATTCTTTCTATAAAGAATCTTTGTCTGTCAAATCGTTACCCAAAACAACCATTGATGACTAAGTAATTGATTTTAATCTGCTTTTGAAGTCTGTTTTCATAGTTTTGATTTTAATATAATTTTGTTTTTTAGATTTTCTCTGCTACACGGAGTTTTGCACTGCGAGCGCGTGGATTACGGTGAATTTCATCGTCAGTCGGTGGTTGCGGTTTTGAAGTAATAATAGTTAGTTCGGGTGGAGTATCTTGGTTCTTATCGGCTAATTCCCTAAATACATTTTTGACAATTCTATCTTCGAGAGAATGATAAGAAATAACTGCTATTCTCCCATGAGGAGCAAGAACCGGAATAATGCCGCGAAGCGTTTTTTCTAATACACCAAGTTCGTCATTTACAGCGATACGGATTGCTTGAAATACACGAGTGATTGATTTGGAAGCGATATGAGGCGGTACAACTTCTTCGATTACTGAGCGTAAGTCGTAGGTGGAGCGGAGAGGGGCAGCGCGGCGACGTTGAACGATCCGCCGCGCAATAACCCTAGCGAAAGGCTCTTCACCATACTTTTTGAGAATGGATTCGATTTCCCTTTCGTCCGCACCATCCAGGAGGTCTTCTGCTGTATTTCCACGTGAACCGAAACTCATCGTTAGGCGGGAGTTCACGCGATGACTGATTCCTCGCGAGCCAGAGTCTAACTGTCGCGATGAAACACCTAAATCCAACAAAAGCCCGAGTACCTTCCCCCGAAGTTCCCCTATGCTGCATGCCCGAATGAAATTGTCGTTATAAAGAACAAGTCTGCTGTTACTTTTCTCTAATTCTGCTGAGAACTTTTGTGTGCAATGTTCGATTGCTTGTTCGTCAGCATCAAATGCTATAATTTTTCCGTTAGTCGAAAGCCGCTCTAAAATCTCTGCGGTATGCCCTCCACCACCAAGTGTTCCGTCTATATATGTTCCGTCGGTATCCGTAATTAAATAGTTGCATACTTCTTCGAGCATTACCGGAATATGATAATCATACTCTTGAATTACTCTCTCACTTTTACGTTCACCATCTCTTTTTTTTACGTATCGTTTTTTCATATCGAGTGGCGTTAATGGCAAATGTTATTTTCTCATCACTTGCGCCGCCACATTTTCATACGATTCATCGTGATTAGAAATGTAATTCTCGAATTCTTCAGGATTCCAAAATTCTATGTGGTCAATCATTCCTACGATAGTTACTTTTCCTTCGATTCCTGCAAAGTCGAGATATTTTTTAGAGAGAGAAATTCTTTGTTGAGCGTCTATCTCTACTTCTTCACTCCATGCTAAAATCACCCGTAGGAAGAATCTGTTCTTTTCGTCGTATTGATTAAGTACGGAATATTGTTCTTCATATTTTTTCCATTCATTCAAGGGATAAGCGACTACGCATTTATCAGCCCCGCGTGTGATAATAAACGTGTCGTTTGCATCCGGCGAAATTGCCTTGCGCATCTTCGCTGGGATGTTCACCCGACCTTTATTATCTATGGAAAAAACTTCCTGACCTTTGAAGAACGACATTTGATTTTGCTGAATAACTATTAAAGTACCACTACAAATTTTCTTCCACCACTTTCACCCACTTTTGCAAAAAATCTACTTCTTTGCCCCACTTTCACCCACAATTACAGTGCGAAACAACCAAAAAGCCGTTTAAACAGCAAACTTTCTGTCAAAAAAATATTACAATAGTTATACAAACTAAAAAAGTGCCGTAATTTCAAAAATTAGGGCACTTTTATTTTTTCTATTGTAATTATTTCTTATTTACATCATTTTTGGCATTTGATTGGTTTTAATAGATTCGGTAAATAAAGAATAGATGAAAATATATTCAGTGCTGAAATCACACACTGAATATATTTTTATATTATTACGGTTTAAAGTCTTTTTACCGCTAAAGTCTGAGAAAGAATTAAAATTGCTCAAACAGTTTAAAGTCTTTATTTAATGCTCACTCAATTTCTCTGCCAATTTTAGAACTGCATCCACATAATCTTTGCTGTTATTGTAGTGAAACACCGCTTTCTCTTGCGCTTCGCGAGCATTTCCCCAACCATTCACATTCAAATAATTCCCGACACTAAAAATAGCATCTTCCACTTCAAAAAGATTAACGCTTCCATCGCCGTTTCCATCAACAGCCCACCGAACATAACTCGATGGTAAAAATTGAGGCAGACCGAACGCACCTGCCGACGAACCGTATAATTCAAACGGAGAAATAGGAGAAATTTTCCGAAGAGTATCCAAAGCCAGTAATTCACCAATTGCCCAAGCTGACTTTCGCTTTGCTCGTTGTTCGATTTTTAATTCTAACTCTCGTACCTCTACAGAATCAGCCGGTTCATATTCAGCACGCATGACTTCCTTGTTCTTTGTAATGTTTTCGGGAGTAGCGGCAAGTGCTACGCTAAAAAATATTGATGGAATGTAATTTCTTCCTAAATAACCGCCAAACTTAGTTTCTATCCACAAAATTGCGGTAATTGCTTCTTTGGGTACGCCATATTGCTGTTCCGCGGCTTGTAAAATAGGGCGATGTTTTTCGAGAAACTCTTGGCTTTTTTTTACGGATAGTTTGTTGTAATGATTAGAATAGTCCGGCTTCTTTCTGGTTCCGGCAACGTTTATTTTGACAAGGTTCGGTTCGAAGTGCAAACGCTCTTCATTCAGTAGTTGTAAAAGAAAAGTAGTATCTATTCCACGGCGAAGAAGAGTGTCGGCAACGGCAGAAAATTCGGTGTGCTTATAACTTAATAATGAAGATGAAGATTCTTGCTCGGTTTTGGTTGTTATGGACGTATTCAAATGAACGGCCGGAGTTGTCGAACAGGACGAAAAGAGTAACAATACTGAAAAAACAATTGTAGTGTTAAGCAGTAGAAAAGGAATATTAAATTTTGGCAACGATTTTTTCTTCATAAGCTAAGGTAAGGTTGCCATTAAACTACTCTGTCAACCTGTTTTTATGATAATTCATACCGAACATTGTCTACACGAAATTTACCATACAAAAAATCTTTGTCGGGTAAATTCCATACAAACTCAACTTTTGTTGGAATTGTTATTTTTTGGAATTGCCTGTAATTACTGCAATGCAATGTGAACTGTTCCTTCTCGTACGACCCCTTGAAATCTCGAAATTTATCATGAGTTACTATGTTTTCAATCAGTCCGTCGGGCGTAAAAGTAAAAACGGCTGATGCACAGAGACCTTCAAATTTAATTTCGGCTTTTGCAGAAAGTTCACTTACTGACGACCATTCAATTTGCCTGCTCGGCAGCAAAACCGTTGGAAACCATACCGCTTCCATTAAATACCGTGAAAGCAGGGTAATGTCTGCCTCGAATCCATGCGTTTCTAATAGGGTAATTGTCCCCAAAAGTCGTACCAAACCATGTCCTTTCCCATTAATAAATTCGAGCGATGCAGTTTTATATGGCAAAATTGACGTTCCAAACCGCGCTTTCCATACTAAACCCGGCTCATTAGCGCTAAACCAGACATCAGCAGATAGATGAGACCAATCACCATCAACTTGAGTACGAAAATCTGCTTCTTGAGACATTTCGATAAAATCTATATACCGTTGTCCATCGGTCAGAACGGTTGAAAAATATTGCTGTACAATAGGCGGAAGTGATGAAACGGCAGATGTTTGATAGGTTTTTGTAAGAGTTTTACCGTATTCACGTTTGCGCAAACGTTTGATTGCATTACGAACTTTGTGCCGTGACCACAGCGCACTCAGTAAAGAAAGCAGTAAAAAACTTCCGACTAAGCTTCCTAGTATAGTTACAAATTTTTCGCCCATAGTAATTGTTCTCCTCTAAGTTTTTAATCTGAGTTTCACAGATGGAAGTACCTAAATATTCGTATAGATTTGCAATTGTAGATTTTTTTTAAACAGAAAAAGATAATGCAAAGATAACATCTTGTATCAGAATAAAAAGCAGTTGTAAATGAAAAATGACCCAACCATATAGGTGAATGGGGCACTTGTGGACAGTTACCGAACTCTGAGAACAATTTACTTCTGTTTAATGTCTTTGCCTCTGCTCTCAAACGTTTAGACCAAATTCTATCCTTTAAACTGCGCCGTATAGTGCCCGCCAAACATTCTAGGTCATCAAATCCACGAGCAAACTCTTCGCTACGACGAAACACTTGCCTTGCAAACTCCTGATCACCAATCTCTTTAACAATTATTTCCCCGATGCTTGCATGGATAAAACAAGTTGATAATGTTCCTTGTATGATTTCTTCATCTACGTGAACTGTGAGAGCCACTGCACCACTATCTTGTGATGAATCGATAAAAACAAAAGCAAATTATTCCTTTTTTATAGATTTATTTTATTTCAGCAATCTGTTGAAAAGTAGAGTGTAGTTCATAGATTTCTACAAAGTTTATTACATGTCCCAACAATATTCGGAAACCTTTTCAAACTATGTTCGTACTTTTGTAACGTCACTTGATTTATTTGTATAGTAACAAACGATTGTGTAAGTTACCGACGAACAATTCGATTGCAACACAGAACATATTTATAGTATTGAGGTACATTAGTTATGAAAGAATACCCGTTTCCGATTGATGAAGGACGCCGTGACATCGTTATCAGTATTATTCTCACATTGGTAACGTGCGGAGTATATGGATTGTATTGGTGGTACAAACAAATGGAAGCTATCAATGCGTGGCTCAATCGAGAAGAATATAGTTTTTGGATGGTGCTTTTTCTCTCGGTTGTTACGTGCGGCATCTATTATATCTACATCGAATATAAAATGGCTGTATCCATAAACGCTATTCAGCAAGAAAACGGCTTTAATGTTAATAGTAGTTTACCGTTGATTTGCTTATTGCTTGCAATTTTTGGTTTAGGAATTGTTTCAAAGGCAATTCAACAAAGTGAAATGAATGATTGGTATGCAGGAAGTGGAATGCCACGATAAACTTTTTTTGGGGTGTGAATCCAAATGATTCACACCCTCTAAAAACCATCGAATCAATACCCGATTAAACCTAATTGTGGATTAACATATACACTAAGCACCGACTGCAACGTAACCCCAGCACTCGTGTTATTCTACCTGCAAAATCAACAAACAATAACCACCCGAAAACTGTTCAATCCCAAAGAGTTTTAAATGTCTACAAGTAAAGTTTTATACAGTTGATTGTCTTCATGGACAAGTACTTATTTGGGCAAGAACCGATTTTTTTGTAAGTTATTGTTAATTGGAACTGATAAGCAAAAATTCACTCTCCATTATTTTCTCAGAAATCTTCAATGCGTACTTTATTTTTCATTGTGCTGGTTGTTTTTCAACTTTCATACGCCGAAGAAATTCAAGCGCAATTCAATACTTCGTCCTCACGATTTATTGAAAATCAAGGACAAATTATTGGCATTGACAACCAACCGATTCCTGATGTGAAATTTTATACAGGAACAAAAGGAGGAGTTCAAGCATATTTTACTTCAGCGCAAGTAAGCTATGTATTCCCCAAAACAGAAAAGAAACCTACGCCACAAATACCAAATACCCAAGCCAACATTACCGAACTCTATCGAATGGATGTAGAATATATAGGAGCAAATCCAAATGCTCGTATCACGGGAACAGAGCAAACTGCAGAATACACGAATTATTACTTAGCCCACTGCCCACAAGGAATTACTCATGTTCCGACGTTTGGAAAACTTGTCGTTCACGATCTTTATCCTAACATAGACGTTGTGTGGCAAACTACCGAACGCGGACTTAAGAATGAATTTATCGTTCGACCGGGAGGCGATTATCACCAAATTGCAATGCGATATAAAGGTGCACGTGTCGAGCAAAATTCTACATTGATTACTGCGATAACTCCCTTTGGCTCTCTTCAAGATGAATCTCCGATTTCCTTTCAAAACGGATCAGAAGTAGAAACTCACTTTCAGCAAACCGAAGGAACGTATGGTTTTTCCGTTGGAGAATATGATAAGACACAAACACTTATTATTGACCCGATGGTTGTGTGGGGCGTGTATCAAAATGAAGTACTTTCGGATTTTGGAATTTTAGGAATGAAAGTAGATGGTGGTGGTAATGTCATCATTGCAGGTTCTGCGCCAACATCTACGTTCCCGACAACTCCGGGCGTAATTCAACAAACATATGGCGGTGGTAACGACTGTTATTTAGCGAAATTTGATAAAGATGGAAACCGTATTTGGGGAACTTATTATGGTGGTAGTGGGGGAGAACCCGTTGTTTTTGGTGATTTATTCACGAATTGCCTGACACTTGATGCTAATAATAATATTGTTTATGTCGGCGCAACCGCAAGCACAGATTTTCCTCGACAAAATGCCACTCAAAATGTATATGGCGGCGGCACGGTAGATATGTTTATTATTAAACTATTTTCGAATGGTACACGAGAATGGGCAACGTATTACGGCGGCTCGAATGATGATATTGCAACCGGTGCAACTGTAGATCCATTGGGTAAGGTAATAATTGTAGGGTACAGTGTGTCAATAAATTTCCCGACATTTGGAGCTGTTTTTCAGCCGGCAAATCCTTTGGGCGGAGGTACTGGAGTTGTTATCAAACTTAATCCCGATGGCGCACGGCAATGGGCTACGTTTTGCGGAGATATTGCCAACGCCGCGAATTCCGATTATCTTGCCGCGGTAACAACTGATAACTCGGGTAATATTTATACAACAGGAAGTACAACGGGTACATTTCCCACCACGAGCAGCACTTTTCAACCTACCAATAATTCTTTTGGAAGTAAAATCACTGTTACGAAGTTAGACGCAAACGGACAGCGAGTGTGGGCAACCTTTCACGGTCGTGGAATTGGTAATGATATAATTTGCGATAATAGTAATCTTTACGTCGTCGGTACAAGTGGACATCAAGGAACATTTGAAGTAACATCGGGTTTTTCAAATGCAATAAAAGGTGCGGCTGATGTTTGTATTTTCACACTTGATAATGGTACGGGTAATAGAAACGCAACTTCGTGGTCACGGCTTTTGGGAGGAACAGGGCAGGCGGGGAGTTGGCAATACGGCTATATTGACTACGGAATGAACATCGGTTTTGACAGTGGCGGTGGTTTGTGGATAGGCGGTTTGGCGGCAGAATGCACTGATTTTCCCGTTACGACAAACACTTCCGTTCCATCATGGGCTTATACTATCCAACAAACCTACAAAGGTGGAAGTACCGATGGATTTTTTGCTCAATTTGAAAAAGCTACTGGAAATATTCAGTATTGCTCACTATTCGGTTCAATCGGCCAAGATTATGGCGGATATGCTCTTCCGTTTGGCAGTTCTGGGTTGTATTTCGGAATAAATTCATTTCACCAAGGGAATGCCGCTACTTTTCCCGTTCCGACTGACCGCAGAATTGGAACGCCGTATAGCATTACAATTGCAAAGATTTGTACGACAACCGGCGTGAATACAAATGCAGGTCCAGATTCAGTTTTATGCTCCGGTGATACAATTCAAATTGGTTCTGCTCCTATTGGTGGAGTTTCATATAGTTGGAATACACGCGCAAACCTTTCCGACTCTACAATCGCAAATCCAAAAGTATTCCCTAAAAACACAGGAACAACCCAAACGACTCTAACCTATAATGTTCTTGCAACGGATGCCACCGGATGTTACGGAAGAGATACCGTTGTTCTTACTGTAAAGCCCGGCCCGACTGTTACAGCTTCAACTATTCCACCCCCGCAATGTATTGGAACTATTGGTTCGTATTCCTTGACGGGTGTTTATACCTCGCCCAAATCCGACGACAAATTCAGATGGGAAGCGCGAGGTGGTGTAATTATAGGGGATAATACTCTCCAAACGATATCCGTAGTTTGGACAAACGTCGGTCTTGACACGGTCTATCTGACGGTAACCAATGGATTTGGATGTTCGGCTCGTGCTCGGCTTCTTGTCGAAGTTTCGCCGTTGCCTATCGTAGATGCCGGGCCGGATATAGAAATATGTGAAGATTCTGTTGCGGTATTACTCAGCTCAGCTTCAGGTGGAATCGGTAATTTAACATATTCGTGGACTCCGTCGGCTACTTTTATAACATCGCCGACACTTTTAAGACCTTCGGTAAAGCCATCGCAGCCAATAACTCAATACTTTCTGACAGCTACAGATTCGCGAGGATGTATATCAAAAGATTCTATGCGAGTAATTATGAATCCTAAACCAATCGCTTTTGCCGGAAAGGACTTGGTCGTTTGTCGGGGTGAAAGCGTTTTGCTTTCTGCTGATTCGAGCGCAGGAGGTACTCCTCCTTATACTATTCAATGGACACCGACGGCAGGATTAAGTTCTACTACAATTACAAATCCAATTCTCACACCAACTGTCAGTAATAATTATATTTTTCATGTTACCGATGCAAAAGGATGTAAAGCACAAGATACTGTTTTCGTTCAAGTAATAACAACGCCATCTCTTGTATTTTCGTCGTCCTCTATTGATTTTGGACAATTAAACAGCTGTACCTCTTCATTAGAAAAAACTGTTTCAATTTTCAATAATAGTTCTCTTGTCGCTAAATTAACAAAGGCAATTCCAAGCAATCCTTCGTTTAGCGTAACTACCGGTTTTCCAATTATAATTGGAGCAAACGGGAAAACTGATATAAAAATAAAATACGCACCTGTTTCAACGGGAATAAGCTCGGGAACGATAACATTTGAGGGTTCGCCTTGTGGAATAGTACTGCCAATTCAGGTGAGTGGCGAGAAACTAAATCTTGCCGTAAAAAGTTTTCCTGCGACTGTGGATTTCGGACAAAGTATTAGTTGTACAAATAAAGTAACCGACACTACAATTACAATTCATAACACAGGACTTACCGTACTGTCACTTTCTGCGCCAACGATTCAGTCGCCTTACAGTATAGTTAGTCCGGGATTTCCGCAATCGGTAAACGTTGGTGACAGTATTAAAATTAGAATTCGGTACGCTCCTACAGTTGATGGGAATTACAATCAAACTATTGGCATTCCATATCTGGCCGGATCGTGCAATGATACAGTGACCATTTCAATGAATGGCGAGAGTATTTCACAAAATTTGGTTATTAGCCCGCCGATGACAATTTTCCCAACGCTTATTGGCTGTGATGTCTTTCGCGATACAGTTATAACTATTGAAAATCCAAGTGCTATGGAATGTAGGATTGATTCAACTATCAGGAATGGACTATTCAAAATACTATCTCCGGTATTACCCACATTCATAAAATCAGGCGATAAACTCCAATTCAAAGTTCGTTTTGAACCGAAAAATTCTGGAACTATCAATGATTCTCTACAATTTGCTTTTAGTCCTTGTAATAAGATTATTTCGGCGAAGTTTTCGGGTGAAAAGCAAGGTGTGAGTTTTGCCCTTAGTGATACGCTTGATGCCGGTGAAATAATAAAGTGTGTCAATGGTTCTGCTACGGTCACATTACAAATAGAAAACACGAGTAGTAATGCAACCGACGGAAGCGTTCTTTCGGTAAAAAGTGGTAATTCTCTCTCAACGACGCTTATGAGCGGCACAGCACTACCAAACAAAACACCGCTCAATTTCAATGTTACAGTTACTCCTCAAAACGATGGTTTGTTTGTTGATTCCTTGATCATTACTTTTAATCCTTGCGGTATTACCAAGACGGTATTTGTAAAAGGTCGGCGAACAGATGTTGGCTTCAAAGCTGATGTAGCGAGTGTGAATATCGGGAAAATTCAAAACGGTACAAACCGTTCTGCTCCCGTAGTTTTTACGAATACAGGAAGTACAAAGCTCACCATTACAAGTGTTCCGAATCTTGCACCGCCGTTTTCTATAACGAATATATTACCGCCGCTTCCCGCTGAATTATTGCCAAACGAAAAACTGACTGTTACGGTTACTTATCTTGCAATTGACGGCATTCAAACATCCACTGTTCTCGCTTTTGGAACGATTCCCTGTGCTGTTGTTGATAGCGTTATCATTCAAGGTGAAGGAACGGACACACCGCAACCATCTATTTCTATTACGAAACGACTTAATTTCGACAGCGTCTGTGTGGGAGTAGAGAAAATTTTAACAGCTAAGCTAACCAATGATGGCGGTGTACCCTTGCAAATTCTACAAGCTGTTCTGAGCGGAAATACAGGTGATTATTCGTTGAAAAACTTCGCACCTCGTACACTTCTTCCGAGTGAAGATATGAGCGTAGATGTTGGCTGTATGCCCTTGGCTGTGGGAGTAACAGCGGCGCGAATTGTTTGGATTACCGACTTGATTCGAGATTCAACCGAATTAATTGGAATCGGAAAAGATTGCAGTACGCCCGACTCGACATTTATTACCATAGCAGATGCGGAAGCTGAAACAGGCGACAACATTAAGATAGCGTTGATTCTCAAAAAAGAAGTTGGTTTAGTCAAGTCAGGTGCAAAGAAATTTAGTGCTACCGTGCGATTTAATCGAACAATTATCCACGCTACCGACCCGACCCTGTCATGTTTGAGTGGCACATCTCCCGATATTTGTGAAATGGATATTAGCGGAGAATACAAGTTCGGACAAGATACAATTGCATTTTTTTCTGCCGAAGCAACGCTTGGAGCAGTTGAAAGTACAAAATTAGAACTTGTAGCTTTCAAGTGGTTAAATGGGAATAAACCCGTTGAAGTTATTCGCCAAGATGGAGAATTTCGTTTGACAAATCTGTGTTTCGAAGGCGGAGTTCGGCTGTATAATCCAACAAAAAGTGTTAGTTTGAATGTCGTTCCGAATCCTACAAACGGAAGTGCTGAAATTGAATATACTCTTCGCGAAGAATCACCTATAAAGGTAACAATGATGGATATGTTGGGACGTGAAGTTATGGTAATTGATGAGGCAATTCGCAAACCGGGAACATACAAACGGAACGTTGAGTTTACAAATACAGGCGTTGGAATTTATTTTTTAATGTTGCAGTGTCCGAACGTAACAAAAACCATCAGAATGAGCATAGTAAAGTAAAGGGACACCGGAATACTTATGAAATTTGGAACTCTGCTTATCTGTCTTGTTTTTTCTACGCTTTCACTTTGGGCTCAAACACCAACTGAGGGTAAAGATTCATCAGTTGTTCGATATGGAGTGTATGGAAACATCGGGTTTACTTCACACACAGCAGATTTCAGAGCTTTTCCGGGTGTTCCTAATTGCTGTCCGAAATTTCAAACAGGAAGCGGAAGCGGTTTGTCATTCGGCGTATTGTATGAAATACCCTTTTCGCGGCAATGGTTTATGTCACTCCGAGCCGGCTATGAAAATTATAGTGCAAATCTACTAACCCGCGAATCCGAACTTCTTGCCGGTGGAATTCAAGGTCAGTTTGAGCATCGAATTGCTACACAACTTGCTTCGGTCGGAGCAGAATCGTGGCTTGGTTATGAGCTGTTTCCTCAGTTTAATTTTCAGATTGGTGTTCGCGGTGGAGTTGTTGTCCAAAAGAATTATTCACAAATTGAAGTAATCGTGGAGCCGACTGATAACGGAGTGTTTTCCAATGGAAAGAGCTTTAGAAATGATACTTCGGGGATTATTCCCAATGCTAATACAATAGCACTCAACCTGCTTTCGGGCATCAGTTATTCGTTGCCGCTTAATTCATCCAAAACACTTTTTCTTGTTCCTGAATTTCAATTTTCTCTTGGGTTGCTTCCGATTATTAGCGGGTATGATTGGCAAGCGCGAGGTATACATTTTGGCATTGCACTCAAATACGCCCCCAAACCTTCGGCTATAATCCCTCCAATAATTCCCGATGATTCACTAAAGCAAGTTCCTGTTATTGTCAAAAAGGATACAATCCCACCACCAATTCCAGAAAAGAAAAAACCAATGTTATCAGCTTCTATAACAGCAGTTGGTGTAAATTCTGATGGCGTTGAACAGCCGATTGACCATATTAAAATTGAAGAATTTGCCTCGACTGCACTTCATCCGTTGCTTCAATATGTGTTTTTTGATGAAAATTCTGCAGAAATTCCCCGAAAATATTCTCGAATAGCACCGGAAAACACAAATAAGTTCTCACTCTTGGATTATATTGGTGAAAACTCGATGGAAGTGTATTACGGACTGCTCAATATCGTGGGCTACCGTATGAGAACTGCACCGAAATCTACCGTTACACTCACAGGATGCAATAGCAATGAAGGGAATGAAAAAAACAATGGCGCACTTTCTCGGTTGCGTGCTGAGAATGTAAAAAAATATCTTGTGGAAACATGGGGAATTGCTCCAAAACGCCTCATTGTGGAACAACGAAACTTACCCGTGAAGCCGTCGAATTCTTCGGTTGATTACGGGCGTGAGGAAAACCGTCGTGTAGAAATTTCTTCTGATGAAGGTGAAATTATTACTGCAATTGTTCTTAGCGATACTTTGCGGTCGGTTACACCGCCGATACTTCGCTTTCAACCTCATGTCAAAACCGATACAGGACTCGCAGAGTGGAGCATCTCTGCTCTTTATCATCACACCGTCGCAATGAAATACGAAGGTAAATCCGACATTAAAACTTCAATTGACTGGCAACTTACGAATCAAATCAATAATGATAAAATTAGCGATACGATTACCTATAAACTTGATGTTCGCGATAATTACGGGCAAGAAACAACGGCGGTCGGATTCGTTCCGCTTGAGCGAATTACCCTCAAAAAAAAGCAAGAGGAAAAACTAACCGACAAAACAATTGACCTCTATAATCTGATTCTGTTTGACTTTGATAAAGCGGTTATTGACAGACGTAATATGTCTATTCTCAACTTTGTTAAAAAGCGCATTTCATCAAATTCTCGTGTTTCTATTCGAGGATTTACCGACCAAACAGGCGACGAAGAACATAATTCCCGACTTGCTTTGATGCGTGCAACTGCCGCCGCACAAGCATTGGGACTAAAGCCAAGTGTTGCAAACAGCAAAAGCGAACAGCACTTCTCAAACACCACACCCGAAGGCAGATTTTACAACAGAACGGTAATAATTAAAGTGGAAACTGCGGTAAAATAATAAAAGCCCACGAAAAAACTCGCGGGCTTAAAATCTATGTAACCTATGTACCTATGTGGTTAAA
>JAFDZU010000015.1 GCA_018266765.1 Bacteroidota bacterium | reverse complement strand
CTACTTCTTAATCTATATCCGTATTACAACCGTCTTCAACTATTTGCTAACCTATTAAAGTTATGAAGTAGGTTGGTTGTTTTAGCCGTCCGAACGGAATTAAAAATCTCTACTCAACAACAACCGAACATTGAGCCATCAAACCCTGACCGCCTTCCAAGCGCAGAGTATAAACGCCGCTACTGACCGCATAATCGCCAATATTCACAAACAAAACCTGCTCGCCTGTTAATTGAAAGCGTTCCGCTGACTTGCTTGGTAGTTTTTTCCCAAGTATATCATAGAGTGAAAGAGAATAATTGCCATATTTGGGAACTGATACTTTCATTTGAAGGATGTTATCTTTTGAAACAGGCATTGGAGAAATTGCCTTTATACTGAAATGAGAGAATTCATTCTCTTTTACTAATGAAACTTCTTTGTTTTGAGATAAAATATTAAATGAAAGTCTGTTGCATAAACCAACTTTAGTTTTTCCATTCATGGCAGTATCAGGAATAGAAAGTAGCCCCGTTATTAGAAGATTTGTATAATCCTTAATCGTAAATTGAGCTATCTCCTGTAATGATGTTGAAATATCGCCATTGTAAACATGTAAAACTGGCTCTGCAAATTCATTGTATTGACGAATACACAGTGAAGGAATATTAATACTATCAAGTCCATATCTAAAACTATTTATCCCTCCTCCAGCTATCTTATCCATTCTATAGCTGTATAAGTTATCAATTTTATCATTACTTAAATCATATACTGTTACATTTGTTTTATCGTGTTTCCCTGAAATTAATGTTGCTCCAATATAATAGTATTTCTTTTGTAGCTGGGGTAATATTATACCATTCCAATATATTCCAGTGCTGTCTTCTGTATTTACATTAAACTCATCAAGTTTCTCAGAGATTAAACCTGTTCCATTCCACCGTATTCGCACCAAACGTAAACCATTTTTAATATCTCTATGAAAAGGAAAATCTGTAAGGTTTACCCAAAATCTTTGCCGACAAAGTATGCGAAATTCTTTAGGACTGGGACTATATAGTCCTATAATACCTTTGTTGTTACTGTCTATATCAGGATATGTTATTTGTTCAAGTTTCATATCGCTAATTTTTGGTTTGCCAAATCCTACAGAACCTGCTGTCATCATATCATCATAGCCGTCTCCATTAATATCTATAATTATTGAGATATTAAAAGGATTGAAAATTTGTAGGGGCGACTGTGCCTCTGCTTTCGGTGGCTCTCCATTTTTAACACCTTCATAAATATTAGCATTCTCATCCATATAATCTGTTAAACCATCTCCATTAAAATCACCTGTCTTTATATTTGCACTACCTTTTGCCCAAGTAAATACGTTTTGAGTATCACCCGGAAATCGTAATTGCCATGTTTGTACACCATTTGGAGTCCAGACTACAAGCGCACCCTTACCATTATAGAAGTTATCGAGCCATGTCATGCCGTATTTACCATACTTCATATTATCAGCCCGCCACCACTCTTTGAGTTGGGGGATAGTGTCTTGAACGGGTTTTTGAGCATGGACGACGGGTGCAACTATGATTAGTAGCACCAAAGCAAGAGAAGCAAGAAAGTGTCTCATACCAAACTATTAATAATTAATGGACAGATAACGATTCATATAATCTATACTGTACTCTCTGTATTTAAGTTCCACACCGTGCGATAATAACTCTGTAAAAGAAATTGAACACAGCCATTTAGCCGTTTGTCATTTCGATATATGCAAGGCAAAGGTCAATCGTAGCTTCAATTCCTTTTTTATGAGCGCGCTCCACACCGTGCGAAGCCGCCACACCCGGTCCGATTAGCGCCACTCTGAAATCATTACCCGCCAAGCGAGCCGCCGAGCCGTCCGAACTATAAAATGGATAAACATCAAGTGAATAAGGAATAGCTTGAGCTTCGGCAAGTTCGACTAATCGTTTCCGAAAACCGTAATCATACGGCCCGCTCGAATCCTTTACACAGATAGAACATAGCGTTTCACGCCCTTCGCAACTATCGCCGAGAACACCCATATCTATTACCAGCAATTCGTTAATCGTGGGTGAATACCCGCACGTTCCGCCATGCCCCACTTCTTCATAATTAGAGAAAAATATCTCAACGGGTGCTTCTTTTCCCTGTTCTTTTAATCGCCGAGCAATTTCAAAAAGAACAAAACATCCGGCTTTATTATCCATAAAATGGGATTTGATAAATCCGTTCGGCAATTCCTGATAGCGTGTATCAAAACAAATAATATCGCCTGTATTTATTCCTAATTTTTTCGTATCCTGCTGAGAATACACCTCTTCGTCGAGCCGAATGTGCATCGAGTCAATAGTTCGGTCGGCTTTGGATGCCTCGCGGTTAGCATGAGCCGACGGATTATTAAACAGCAAAGTTCCGGTATAAACTGTTCCGTTCATTGTGTGAACACGAACATAACTACCCTCGAAACTTGGCAGAAGCGGACTTCCCAACAGCGAAAACGAGAGCGTTCCGTTCGATTTAATACCCGAAACAATCGCTCCGAGTGTGTCGGTATGTGCGGCAATTGCAAGAGTTGGGTTCGTTCCAAGCTCACAGCGAACAGCACCTTTATTGGTATATTCGGGTTTCCAGCCGTAGCTTTCAAGTAATTCAAAAATATACGAGCAAGCAGTATGCGTAAAGCCGGACGGCGAATCAATTTCGACCAAACGGCGAAGTGTGTTGTAATTATTCATAAAATTCTCAAATGTAAAACAATAGAACAAATTAGTAAATCGTTGTGTATTGTACAAATTTACGGTTTGTTCGGATACCGCGCTTCAGAATTAACTCCCAATCGTCTTATGTGTGCCGAAGTTTCCGTAAATTGCAATAGATTATCGTTCATTTCACTTTACTAAGGAATTACGCGATGAAAATGGTTCTTTCGCTCGCTATTATTATTTTTGCATGGAATATATCCTGCCAGAACGCAACTGCCCAACAAATCAAGATTTATTCAGCCGACCAAAATAAATTTATTGCTGTCAATAAAATCGTTCAAACAGAAAAGCAATGGAAAAAGCAACTTCCTGCATCTGTCTTCAAAGTAGCTCGTCAGCAAGGCACCGAGCGAGCATTTTCGGGAAAATACCACGACAATCACGAAAAAGGAATTTATAAATGTTATTGCTGTGGTACAGACTTATTCAGCTCGGAACATAAATTTGACTCGGGAACGGGCTGGCCAAGTTTTTGGATGCCGATTAATGCCGCAAATATCGGTAACGCCGGCGACAACTCCTTAGGAATCAGCCGAACCGAAATAAAATGCGCACGATGTGACGCTCATCTCGGTCATGTTTTTGACGACGGGCCAAAACCCACCGGACTACGCTATTGTATTAATTCTGTTTGCCTTACGTTTGTAAAACATAAATCCTGATGAAATTCCTACGATTACCAATAATCCTTAGTTTGCTTTTGAGTTTGCATTCCGAACTATTGGCACAAGAAATAGTACGTCCGCTCAAATCATTTATTATTTCCGGTAATCTCGGTGTCTTTACGGCACGCAAGGTAGAATATATTGCACCACTTGGCGTAACCGGAGGAATTGGATTAGGATACAAACTTTCTCGTAAATTTGCAGTGCTGACAAGCGGTCATTATGGCGTTGCGCAGGCAGGTTCGCTTCCTTCGGTTGCTACCGCACCAAAAACTCCGGTAGATCTGCCCGAAACGCAACAGCCGGTTGTTCATTCTCATAGTGATGTTCCTTTTAGAACTGTTCAGCTTTCGGGTGAAGTGCGCTATCGCTTCAATGAGCTTCAGCGCGACCCGTCAGCATACTTAATAGCCGGAGCAAGCTTTTTCAATTTGATTCAACATGATTTAACAATTGATTCGGCAGGAAATTCACGGATTGAGCCGGAACGCTCGGATAAGTCACTTGGGTTTTCGGCGGGTTTAGGAGTTGAATTTCCTTATACAAAAGATGATGTCTGTTTATTTGCCGAGCTTCGATTCAGCAAAGGTACTAATGCTATTTCAAGTGGCAATATTAGTCCGTTTTATCTTACATTGCGTGCAGGTGTGAATGTGAATTTATAATTTCACAACTTATGTTCTTTTAATTAAGCTATATTTTACGGTAGAAAATTTCCAATGGATAAAAAACGGTAGATTTGCAGTAACCATTCTTTGTTTCGGTATATCTTATTGCTGAAAAAGAGTGAGCACAAAATATTACTTTCTCGCTCTTTCCATTTTTTTTCAGCATATTTAATAAAGGAAAGAAACTTTATGACAACGCAAGATCAATCTCGCCGGAACTTTTTGAAAGCCGCCGGACAATTAACCGTACTCGGTGGTGTTATTTCCCTTGGAAGTTGTTTGGGTGGATGCTCGTCGGATTCTGTCTCGCCTATAGAAAATACCGGCGTGAAGGTTACACTTGTACTCGCAAACGAACCGACATTAGCCACTATAAATGGCTATATTCGTCGAGTATTTACGGGTAATAATAATAATCTACCCGTGATTGTAGTACGAACAGCCGACAAAAAATTCCAAACAATGTCCACCTATTGCCAGCACGAAGGCGGCAGTGTAGAAGCACCTTCAGCTAATAAAGCAGTTTGCAATTTGCATGGAGCGCAGTATAGTATAGCCGATGGTAATTTTGGCAAAAACATAGGAGGACAATCAGCCCCGACACTGCAACTGTTTACGACTGAATTTAACGAAGCAACCGGAATAATTACGATTACATTTTAAGTAATTGAAGATGCCCCTTTCGTTGATTGTTCCATTAGCAGTAAAATAATTTTGATTTTAAGTTCTTGAATTTTATAATTTTATTAACTTTCATAAGAGGAATATTACATGCCTTTTGATCTTTCAATGATTCGGCGCGTTTATGCTGAATATCCTTCCAAAATTGCGGCGGCTCGCAAAATACTGAACTGTCCCCTAACCCTAACTGAAAAAGTACTGTATGCACATCTTGATGGCGCACCTTCTGCATTCGGACGCGGAAAATCGTATGTGGATTTCCGTCCTGACCGCGTAGCAATGCAAGATGCAACCGCACAAATGGCACTGTTACAATTTATGAGCGCAGGAATTCCGACTGTTGCTGTACCTTCTACGGTTCACTGCGACCACTTGATTCGTGCTGAAACAGGTGCTAAATCCGATATGGAGCGTTCACTTGTGGAAAACGACGAAGTATTTGCTTTCCTTGCTTCTGTTTCTAAAAAATACGGTATTGGCTTTTGGAAACCGGGAGCGGGTATCATTCACCAAGTTGTTTTAGAAAATTATGCTTTTCCGGGTGGAATGATGATTGGAACGGATTCGCATACACCGAATGCCGGCGGACTTGGAATGGTGGCAATTGGTGTAGGCGGCGCAGATGCAGTGGATGTGATGTCGGGAATGCCATGGGAACTTCAATTTCCTAAAGTTATAGGTGTAAAATTAAGAGGAAAACTCTCCGGCTGGACTTCTCCAAAAGACGTTATCCTCAAACTTGCGGGAGTTTTGACTGTAAAAGGCGGAACAGGCGCAATCGTTGAGTATTTTGGTGACGGATGTGCTACTCTTTCCGCGACAGGCAAAGGTACTATTTGTAATATGGGTGCTGAAATTGGTGCAACTACTTCGATTTTCCCGTATGACGAATCAATGGGACGCTATCTCGGCTCGACCGATCGCGCTGAAATTGCCACTCTTGCTTCGGAAATAGCCGAACATCTTCGTGCCGATGATGCAGTTCTGGCAAATCCCGAACTCTACTACGACCGCATTGTAGAAATTGACCTTTCGGCTCTCGAGCCGCATATTAACGGGCCATTTACACCCGACCGTGCTCTTCCGATTTCTGATTTTGTGAAGGCAGTAAAAGAAAACGGCTGGCCTCAAGAACTGCGTGTAGCACTGATTGGCTCATGTACCAATTCAAGCTATGAAGATATGAGCCGTGTAGCCGAAATTGCTGCTCATGCCTCCGAACACGGACTGAAAACTAAATCTGAATTTACGATAACTCCGGGGAGCGAACAAGTCCGTGCAACAATAGAACGTGATGGATTTTTAGCAAAAATGGAAGCAGTCGGCGGAATGGTACTTGCTAATGCATGCGGCCCGTGTATCGGACAGTGGAAACGTCACGATGTCAAAAAAGGTGATAAAAATTCGATTATAACTTCATTCAATCGGAATTTTACCGGACGGAACGATGGAATTGCCGAGACTCACGCATTTGTTGCATCACCCGAAACTGTTATAGGATTTGCACTTGCAGGTGATTTGACTGTTAATTTCACAGAAGAACCGATTAATGGTGTCATGCTCGTTCCTCCGATGGGTGAAGAATTGCCCGCTGGCGGTTTTGTACCGGATTCCGATGGTTTTGTTCCTCCGGCTGAAGATGGTTCCGGTCTTGAAGTTATTATCAAAGACGACTCGGAACGATTAGAAAAATTAGAGCCGTTTATGCCAAATTCCGAAGAACAATTTGTTGATATGCCCTTATTAATCAAAGCAAAAGGGAAATGCACAACCGACCATATTTCGGCGGCAGGCCCATGGCTTCGCTATCGCGGACACCTCACAAACATTTCGAATAATATGCTCATCGGCGCAATAAACTACGCTAATGACAAAGCAAATTCAGTAAAAAATACTCTCACAGGTGAATATGCTGAAGTGCCTGTGGTTGCTCGCGCTTATCAAGCGGCAGGACTTGGTTGGATTGTAGTCGGTGATGAAAATTACGGTGAAGGTTCGAGCCGCGAACACGCCGCAATGGAACCACGACATTTAGGCGGAAAAGCTGTGATTGTAAAATCATTTGCAAGAATTCACGAGACGAATCTCAAAAAACAAGGAATGTTACCGCTTACATTTGAAAATCCATCGGATTATGATAAATTCCGCGAAGACGACCGTATTTCCATTAATGTCAAAGACCTTGCTCCGGGGAAACCGCTGACGGCAACCCTCTGGCATGATGACGGCTCAATGGAAAATATTCCGCTTAAGCATACATTCAATGAAAATCAAATCGGATGGTTTGCCGCCGGCAGTGCATTAAATTTGATTGCCGCAAAAGGAATGGAATAATAATTCTCAATTCGTAGAGAAAAACAAAAAGCCGAAGCAATGATAAACTGCTTCGGCTTTTTCATTTTTTACTAACCATTTATTTTACAGAGATTTATCTATTACGGTGATGCTGCCGTTTGCGTGGCGAACTGTAAGATGTTCGAGAGGTTGCGTTGGTGGTGCGACTGCTACACTTCCATCACGACGAAACACTCCACCATGACATCTACAATGAAATTGCTCGTCGTCTTCTTTCCAAATAAGCGTGCATCCGGCGTGAGTGCAGACCAAACTCATCGCCTCAAATGTATTATCATTGTTTTTGAAAACGATTGCATCTTTGTCGCCAAGTTTGATAGTTGCGTATTTTTTATCGTGAAAAAGGTTGTCGGGATTATCGGTAGTAAATTGTGCCGCACGTCGTTTATATCTTGCCAACGGTGGATAGAGATAAGCAGCTACTGCATATCCAATCGGAACAATTGCACCAATTCCAATACCATTCAGCAAACGTCTGAGAAAAGTTCGTCGAGAAGAATTCATAGATATTTTTTTAGTCAACTTTTTAATGATAAAGTACTTAACACTTATTTATGCTAAATCGTGCCTTCAGGGCCATTGTAATCCGTTGGCTTGCAATACTGCATCCACTATCAAGATTGCAATAAATCCGGCTATCAGAGCCGGTGCAGTTCGTTTAATAATTTCATAAGGAGTTGCTTTTACGAGTGTTGTCGTAAATATTACAATCGCGGCAACCGGCGACATTGTACGCCCAAACGTTGCACCGATTGCCCCAATGACACCCAAGTCAACCGCACCCGATTGGTTAACCTTGGCAAGCGACGGCAATACCGCTTTGGAAAACGCTACACTCGGCGCAGTTCCCGAACCCGAAAGCAGAGCCAATAGCCAAGTCATCGAACCGCTGATTGTTTTTGCCACAAGGTCGAAGTTTGCAACCATTGACACAACAACCTGCACCAAACCGACAGCTTCCATTCCGGCAATCAAACAACTTGCCGCAATTATCAATGAAATAACATGAATATACGCATAACCCAAACCCTCGAAAAATGTTTTGGTGAGAGAAGAAACTTCACGAAAATTAATCAGTAAAATGATTATTGTGAAAAAAAGCATGACGTGAACCACCGGCAAACCATCAGGATAACGCTCCAATAACGACGGAAAAAGATGAAATTTCGGCTGACAAAGCAATAGCGCAACCACAGGAAGCGGAGGCAACAGTGCTTTTATATACCGAAATGGAGATTGGGAAGTTTCTGTTTCAATTTCCGGTTCTTCTATTGTTGATGTGGGTTTGAAATAAAATGACATTGCCGTAAAAACTGCTACTGCAATTCCAAAACCAAGCAATTCGGGATATAATGCCGCATTTAAAACTGATGGGAGCTGTGCTTGAGTTGCTGTTTGAATTGTTACAATATCCGGCTCGCCGGGGTTGAATAAATTACCTCCGCCCGAACATCCAAGCACTAAGACAGCACCCGCAATAATCGGATGAATTCGTGCCGCCATAAGAATCGGAATTAAAATTGGCCCAACAGCCGCTGCCGAAGCTGTCTGACTTGTGATTGCCATATTCGTAAAAAAGCCCACAGCGCACCCGCCCGGAATCAGCATCCAGCGAATATGACGAATCGGACGCATAAGCAAACGTACCATTTCGCGGTCGCATTTGGTAGCTCGCAGTACAAACGCATATCCCATTGCCGAGCAAATCGGGCCGATAATTTTACCGTCGCCCATTATTCGCTGGAATGTATCAAAAATGATAAGCGGTTTCATCACAAGCGAGGCAAGTATCAAGCCCGCCGTAAATAATACAAGCCGAACATCAACTCCCCGCACAACTGCATAAACTGCCGCAACTAATACTACAACCGAAAGAAGCGTAATGTAAATTTCCATTATTGATAAAGGAAAAAGTTGAGATCAAACGTAATTTGAAGACCAAAACTACAAACTTAAACTGAACTCCGCAATAACTTATACATTTTGTGAATTGTTCTGAAATATGTTGACACCGCATAAATATCTCGGTTGCTCTTTCGACAGTGATTTTTTATATGACGGAATGGGCAAGAGAGTTCGTAAATTTGTAAGCATAGACAGGAGCAAAACGTTCTTGTTGTGATATGCAAGAATACTTAAATGTACAACTTTGAATCTTTAAACATTGCATAATTTACTTGTATTACAATTGCTTGACAGGTTTTTAAAGTCGATTGTAACAACCGACAGGAAGGGACTTGCGTTAAAGAAACCCGCACAAGCACTTTTATTAATAATGTCCTTTAGCAGAAAGGACATAAACAATAGTATCAGTAACTTCATAAATGAGTCTGTGTTCGCGGTTTATTCTGCGAGACCACAAGCCCGCAAGGGAGTGTTTGAGTGGTTCGGGTTTTCCTGTTCCGGTAAACGGATGTTCGACCAGCTCTTCTAAAAGGGAAAGCAATTTATTGAGTATAACTTTATTGCCTGATTTTTTGAAGGTAGCAATATCTTCTTGAGCTTTGTCGGTAAAGTCTAACTGATATGCCATTCTATATGCCCAAGAACTCTTTTAGGTTTTCTTTTTGTATCCTTGTTACTTTGCCGCTTTTTGCTTGCTCTCTACTTTCCAATATTTTTTTTACAAAGTCAGGATTGTAATCTTCGTCTTTGGCAACCTCAAATTTGATTTTAAGAGCATGCATAAAAGATATCAAGGCGTTCACTTGTTCAGTTGTTGTGGGGTGTGCTATGAATATATCTTGTGTTTTCATACTGCTAAATTTGTTTTTTTGTATGTACTATGTTAATAACTGTGAAGGCAACACGGTCATTTCTTCATTGGGAGTATCATTTTTATCTATGTAATACAGTACAAAAATAGCGATGAAGTAGATTCTGTGCAATAAATGACCAAGCAACCGGTAATTATCTCTATGATGTGATAGGCAATCTCACCCAAGACACCAAAGAAGGCATAACAAGCATAGACTGGAACGGCGCAGGAAAAGTAACGAAAGGTAATGAAAGGTACAACAGAAATTTCCTTCCTCTATGATGGAATGGGCAATAGAGTTCGTAAATTTGCAAACAGACGAGTGCAAAACGTTCTTGTCGTAGTGTGCAAGAATACTTTACCGCACAACTTTGAAATTTTAAATGCCGCACAACTATTTTATATTTCAATTGTTTGGTAAATATTTGAAGTCGGTTGTAACAACCGACTGGACTTTAAAATTGAATTTACACTACAAAATTATCAAAAAGAATCAAGAATCATGTAGATTTATTTTTAGATTACCACCATTTCATTTTAGTATGACGAAATGGGCAAAAGAGTTCGTAAATTTGCAAGTGCAGGCAGGAACATAACGTTTACAGTCAAGTCAGTTGCAAGAATTGGAAGGACTTTCTGTACAAGCGTTATTATAGTTTCACAATTTCTACTCGTCTGTTTGTTGCTTTTCCTTCTTCTGTTTTATTGTCGTCAATTGGTTTTGTTTGTCCCCAACCTTTAGACGATAGTCGTAATTTGTCAATACCATTTGAAATAATAGCATTCATTACAGCTTTGGCTCTGTTTTCAGAAAGTGTTTGGTTAGATTGAGAATTACCTATATTATCTGTATGCCCCTCAATACTTATTTTAAGAGTAGGATTTGTTTTAAGCATCTCAACTATTTGGTCAATAATTTTTTGAGATTCGGGTTTAATGTCAGACTTTCCTGTTTCAAAGTTGATGTAGAGTGCAATGTGCCCGTCAGCATTAAGTGCCGTAAAATATCATCGGATGTGATTTCTTGTTTCATTGCTTCAATTTCAAGAATAGTCAATTCATAAAAGTCATTATTATCATTACCACCCGTTTCTACTTTTACCCAAACCTCAGCATTTGTTTTCATTATTTTAAAAACACCGATGACTTCACCCGCATTTAAATAAACAGTTTTGCCACCCATTTTTTTTTGTCGCAAATTCGTAATTTCTCAGTATTTGCAATGCACTTGGTTTTGACTGTCCTGATTCAGCATTGAAATCATAACGAATTTTGGTTTTTGTCCCTTCTTTTGTAATCATTTTAGAACTTTGAGGGGCGATATTAAAATCCACAGCATCAAAATTACTTTTGGATTCAGAAATGAAATAATTTGCCATTCTATTTGGGAACATGGGATGATCTTTTGTTCCTTCGGCATCTTGTTGAGCAAATGTTGTCGTCAACGATGTGACTATTAAAGCTATTATGAACGTTATTGTTTTCATATTTCTTACTGTTTTTTAAATTGTAAAAAAGTTAATATTAAGTGCTGTACGTTTGAATAAAATAAGATAACTTGCAGATTGACGAATGTTCCTTGCAAAATTACAATTAATACAGTTACACACAAAAACTTATTTTATTATTACTTAACTGTAGGTGAGAATTAACGTTATACTATAAATCTAAGGGTAAATTATGTCCGATAATTTTTCATTTCCCGAGAACCTCCGAGCGCTTTATAATAATCAATCCGAAGCAATTCGAGAGCGGCTCGATGATTTTGCTAACGTTCCGCAAGAAGAGTATTTTTATGAGTTATGTTTTACGCTGTGTACACCACAGTCCAAAGCTAAAAATGCGATTCAAGTGGTTAACATACTGAAACAACGGAATTTTCAGAATGAACCGTTTAATCCATCGGATATACTGCGCCGTCCTGAACATTACATCAGATTTCACAATCAAAAAGGAATTTCTCTCCTGCAAGCCCAAGCGAATTATCGGCAAATCGAAAAAGAAATACTGTCCTCGTCATCAGCATACGAAAAACGTGAATGGCTTGTTCGGAATGTTCGTGGAATGGGGATGAAAGAAGCCGCGCATTTCCTGCGGAACATCGGAATATTCGGAACTGCTATTCTGGACAGGCATATTCTCAAGCATCTTACTGCTTACGGTGTGATTGAACTTCCACCCTCGCTGACCAAAGCGCAGTATCTTGATATCGAAGCTCGATGGCAAGAGTTTGCAACATGGGCGAAAATCCCAATTGATGAAATGGATTTGCTGTTTTGGAGTATAGAAACGGGCGAAATTTTGAAATGATTATGAAATATATTGCGAGTTAAACCGCCTTTAAGTTTAATATTATCGTTCAAGTTCGTATTTTTGCAAGAATAACGTAGTTTAGGTATAATTCTTGCTTTCGATATTCCTGCTTTGCAGTTGAATAAAGAATTTCAACCACAATTGAAGTTTTTCTACGCGTTAACTTAAAGAAATAATTAAAAGTCAAATTTTCATAAATATTTGGAGGATTTCCAGATGAAGAGCAAATGGTATTTATTGCCTATAACAGCCGCAATAGCAATTGGAGCTATTGCCATATCACATTTCGGCAGTAGCAAACAACCTGCAGAAATTCAAAAACCAACGGTACAATCAGCAAAAGCCGGAATTGACCAAAATTGGTACGCTTCCGTTACTCAAGATATTGCTAAAAGTGAATATTTTATACGGTATCAAGAAAGCGCAAAAAGCTATCAAAGCCCGAACCGCTCTCAAAACCTGCGTATAACCTACTTTAATGATGGATTTTCACTTTCGCCTCGTGCCCAAGGCAATGATACTTGGAATGTAGACATGCGTCTTACCTCTGTTTCAAAGGGCGAAAAAGGTTTGTCGCTTGCCGGAACGGATATTCAAGTAAAAGACAATCGCATGACAGCCGAGAACGCCGATATTCAAATTGAATACCTCAACAAACCAGAAGGCATGCGCCAAAATTTCTTGGTGAAAAACAAGCCGGCCGGTAATCTTCCTCTAACACTTACACTCAAAACTTCAACGAATTTGAAAGCACGCCAAGAAGGTAATGATGGTGTGTTGTTCGTAGATAAAACAAATAAAAGCAAAGGAAAAGTGTGGTATAAAGACCTCAATGTGTGGGATGCTTCACACAATAAATTATCTGCAAAAATGGAATTGCGCGGCACAATGCTGGATTTAGTAGTAGATGACCGTAATGCAGTGTATCCTGTAACGGTTGACCCACTTTCAACTACAGCTAATTGGACTGCCGAAAGCAATCAGGCAGATGGTGAAATGGGCTGGAGTATTACTCAAGCTGGCGACATAAACGGAGATAGCTTTGTTGATGTATTGGTGGGTTGCCCACGTTATGATAACGGCGAAACTGACGAAGGTGCAGTATTTGTCTATAATGGTTCGGCAACAGGTTTAGGTGCTACTCCATCAAAAATTTTGGAAATTAATATGGCAAACGCCAATTTCGGTTGGAGTGTTTCAACCGCAGGTGATGTTAATAAAGATGGTTATAGAGATATTATCGTTGGTGCACCTACCTATGGAAATGGACAAGCAAGCGAAGGCGCAATATTTGTGTTTTTGGGAAGTGCAACGGGTGTAACTACTACTCCCGCCGCTACTCGTGAAAGTGACCAAGCAGGAGCGCAATTCGGATATTCAGTAGGAATCGCCGGAAGAATTAATGCTGATGACTCGGCTGATGTGATTGTAGGAGCACCTTATTTTGATAATGGAGAAATTGACGAAGGACGCGTTTATGTCTTTTTCGGTGGTAAAACCGGACTTCGGTCAGATGCTCCTTGGACAGCTGAAAGCAATCAAGATGCCGCACGTATGGGTTGGAGTGTAGCAGGTAATGCTGATTTCAACCGCGACGGCAAAAGCGACATCGCTGTTGGTGTTCCATTATGGGATAACGGGCAGACAAACGAAGGTGTTGTGTATGTATATTACGGTATTCCCGCAGGCGGACTTCCGGCAACTCCAAATTGGACACGTGAAAGCAATCAAAATGATGCGCAGTTCGGGTATAGTGTAGCAAATGCTGGTGATGTTAATGGTGATGGATCTGCTGATTTATTGGTAGGAGCACCATTCTTCTCGAACGGAGAATCAAATGAAGGCCGCGTTATGGCATACTATGGCGGAACAACCGGACTTTCTACTACTGAAAGTTGGACTGCTGAATCTAATCAAGTTAATGCTCGATTTGGTCATAGTGTAGCAAGTGCAGGTGACATTAATAATGATGGAAATTCGGATATAATCATTGGTGCACCACTCTATGATGCCGGTGAAAATGACGAAGGTCGTGTATTTATTTATCAAGGAAGTACTATCGGTCTTTCTTCTGTAGTTGCATGGATTACCGAGGGTAATCAAATCAATGCTCAATATGGTACATCAGTTGCCGGCATCGGTGATGTCAATGGTGACGGTTATGGTGATGTTGCTGTTGGTGCTCCATTTTTTGATAATGGTGAACTTGACGAAGGTCGAGCATTTGCATATTATGGTTCGGCAAGCGGAATCGGCAATGCGGCCGCAGTATTTGAAAGTAATAAAGTCGCAGGATTTATGGGATTCAGTGTGGCGAGTGCAGGCGATGTCAATGGCGATGGTTACAGCGATATGATTGTAGGTGTTCCGGGTGGGGATTACGGACAATTAAGCGAAGGCAAAGCGTTTGTTTTCCAGGGAAGTGCCTCAGGATTAAGCACAACTCCATTATGGAGTTTTGAGAGTAACCAAGTAGGTGCCGCACTTGGATACAGCGTTTCGACTGCCGGCGATGTGAATGCTGACGGATATTCTGATATAATTATCGGTGCTCCGCTTTATGACAGTATTCAAACGGATAAGGGACGTGTATTTGTGTTCTTGGGTGGAGGAAGTGGTCCGTCTGTCGCACCAAGTTGGATAGGCGAAATGAACCAAGCAGGTGCCCAATTCGGTTCTTCAGTAGCATGTGTCGGTGATTTGAATAAAGATACGTATAGTGATATTGCTATAGGCGCACCGTATGCCGATAGTGGACAAACCGACGAGGGAATGGTGTTTGTCTATCGTGGATCACTTTTGGGAGTGAATCCTACACCTGCTTGGATAGGCGAGGGCAATCAAACTAATGCTCATTACGGGGCGAGCATTGCCGGAGCAAATGACATAAACGGTGATGGTTATTCTGACTTAGTAATCGGTGCTCCGGAGGCAAATGCAGACGTAGATGCCGCACTTGAAGGACGAGTATATGCTTATTTTGGTAGTACAACATTCCCACAAGCCAGTCCAAGTTGGACTGGTGATACACAACAAGACGGTGCTCAATTCGGAGAATCTGTTTCAAGTGCAGGTGATGTCAATGGTGACGGATTCTGTGATTTGATAGTAGGAATTCCAAATTATGAAAATGGACAAATTGGCGAAGGCCGTGCAGTGGTGTATTATGGTAGTGTAAATGGCCCGGGACCTGTTGCAAATTGGACGATGGAAGTCAATCAAGTTGGTGCATCATTCGGAGAAGCAGTTTCAGGTGGCGGTGATGTCAATGGTGACGGATATGCAGATGTGATTGTTGGCGCACCAAATTATACAAACGGTCAGCAAAATGAAGGTGGAATGTTTGTGTATTTTGGTAGTTCAACCGGCCCATCTCTCGTGCCGAATATGACAGCCGAAAGCGACCAAGCAAATGCTCAGTTCGGTGCCGCAGTTGCTAATGCCGGTGATTTTAACGGCGATGGATATAGTGATATTTATGCCGGCTGTCCTGCCTATGATAATGGCCAAAATGATGAAGGAAGAGTGTATGTTTATGCAGGAAAATATAATGGGTTAACCGCTACTCCAAATTGGGCAACAGAAGGTGCGCAAGCATTTGCTGAGCATGGATTTAGTGTGGCAGCAGCCGGTGATGTTAATGGTGATGGATATGCAGATGTATTAGTATCTGCTCCATATTTTGATGCCGCATTTATTGATGAAGGTCGTGTCTATCTATACTTAGGTAGTGCAACCGGACTTTCGGCTACGCCTATCAACGCACTTTCACCTGTTGCACAAGAAGGTGCTCTGTTTGGATGGAAAATATCCGGTGCAGGTGATATCAATGCTGACGGTTTTGCCGATGTATTGGTTGGTGTTCCTTATTTTGATGGTGTTAATCGCAATGAAGTTGACGAGGGTAGAGTATATATTTATTACGGTTCTCAATCAGGACTTGCAAGTAACCCCACACTCATTGAAAATCATCAAATCGGTTCACTCTTCGGATTTGCTGTTGCCGGTGTTGGCGATGTCAATAATGATGGTTATTCTGATATTGCAATCGGTGCACCTCGTTATGATAATACATTAAGCGACGAAGGACGTGTAACGGTTTATTATGGAAGTATTTCCGGTGTTAAACTTACCGTTCCTTGGATACAAGACGGCGAACAGCTTGGAGCATACTACGGAAATAGTATTGCCGGGGCAGGTGATGTAAACCGCGACGGTATATCGGATATGATTGTTGGTGCATATCTTTATGATAACGGACAAACAGACGAAGGACGTGCTTATATTTATTATGGAACAACGAACGGACTTTCAACTACTGCCGCATGGACTTCAGAGAGCAATCAAGAAGGCGCAAATTATGGATTCACAGTTGCAGGTGGCGGTGATGTCAATGGCGATGGTTACAGCGATGTGATAGTAAGTGCAATTTGGTATGACGGTTCGTTTTCAAACGAAGGACGTGTTTATCTCTACAATGGTGGAGCAAACGGTGCTTCGAATACTCCGTCGTGGACAGCAACGGGTGGACAAACAGCAGTTGAATTCGGTAAAAGTATATCAGCAGCCGGTGATGTTAATGGAGATGGATATGGAGATATTTTGGTTGGTTCCCCTCTTTTTGATAATGGCACACAGCTCGACGCAGGTCGTGTTTATCTCTATAATGGTTCGAGTGCAGGACTTTCTACAGCATCATGGATGGGTGACCCAAATCAAGAAAATACTGAATTTGGAAACAGTGTTGCAGGTCTCGGTGATGTAAACGGTGACGGTTATGCTGACTTTGCAGTAGGCGCAAGACGCTTCGATAATACTCTCAAAGATCGTGGACGTGCTTCAGTATTCTATGGCAATGGAATTGCAGGTACACAAGTAAATCCACGACAATTCCGCCCTGATTATACAGCCACAATTGTTCCTGCTTTGCGTACGCAATCTCCAAATTCAGTAGGATTAGCTGTATTTGGCAAAACCCCTGCCGGAAGAGTTGAAGTAAAAGCACAATTTGAAGTAAAGCCAATTAACGTAGCATATAATAGTAATGGTTTAATAGTAACTAATTCATGGACAAGTGTAGGAAATTCGGGTGTTGTGCTTAATCAAGTAGTAAACGGACTGACCAATGCAACGCCATATAAATGGCGCGTTCGCTTCCAATACAGACCGAGCAACGGTGCTCTTCAGCCCTATAGCCGCTGGTATGATAATGGATTTGACGCACCGACAGAAGCTGATTTCCGTACAGGTTCGGTCTGCAATCTTTTAGTGAGTGCCGGTCCTGATATTACTGTTTGTTCGGGTAACGCTAAAGTTATCGGAAAAGTAGCTACAGGCGGACTTGCACCTGTTACGTATATGTGGGAGCCGACGCTCGGACTCAGTTCAGCAACAATCCCAACTCCACTGGCTACTCCGCAAGTAACAACAACGTATATAGTTACGGCAAATGATGCAAATGGTTGTATCTCTCACGATACAGTTGTCGTAGAGGTCAAACCAAATCTGAGTGTTACAACCGGTGAAGATGTATTTGTTTGTTCAGGTGAATCGGTACAATTAAACTCTCAACTCACGGGCGGAACAGCACCGTTTTCGTATGCTTGGTCGCCTTCATTCTGGTTGAATTCAGGCTCGATTCCAAATCCGATTGCCTCGCCTTCATCAAATACTCAGTATATTCTCACAGTAACTGATGCTAATAATTGTGTCAGCCGTGATACTATTAATGTGGGTGTCAATCCGCTTGCGATTCGTCCTGAAATTACGCAAGTAAATGACACGCTAATTTCGACTCCGTCGGCAAAATATCAATGGGCAAAAGAGGGTAAAGATATACCGGGAGCTACTGCCCAGAAATATAATTTTACCGCAACAGGGCGTGGTAATTATTCTGTGACAATTACAAATGAAAATGGTTGCAGAGCAACTTCTAATCCACGTTTTGTGAATCCTTTAGGCGTTGATGAAGAACTTACTTCAATCGGAGTAACTATCTTCCCGAATCCTGTTCATAATGAACTGACACTTCAAGCTGACATCGAGCGTCCGGTTGCAGTTCGTATTATGATTGATAATCTCGTAGGTGGCAGAATGCTTACAATCACAGAAACAGCACAAGCCGGAAATTATCGCAAAAACATTGAGCTTACTACTCTACCGTCCGGTGTGTATTTGCTCCATATTTATATTGATGGTAAGCATGGCGTACGTAAGATAATCAAAGAATAAACTAAGCTCTTTGATGAGCAAATTCTTACGGCGGGAGAGAGTACAAATCTACTTCTCCCGCCGTTTTAATTACTTGTAATACATGAAACTTTCGCTGAGAACACGGCTGACAGCTTGGTATAGTATGATTGTTATGGTTACGCTTACGGCATTAGGCGTGATAGCGTATTTTGCTGTGTCGAATGAGCTGAATCAAAATCTTGATGTTTCGCTAACACGTGTGGCTTCATCGCTTGATAAAATTATTCAAAAAAAACAAGCCGAAACACAAAAACCTCTCAAACCAGCTTCTCCTCGCAAACGAAGAACAAGAAAAGAGAGGCGTGCGGCAGATAGCGTAAAGAGAGATTCATTTGCTTTTTTCAGACAGAGTGAAACAGCAAATAGTGATTCAATAATAGCAATTACAGATACATTGCCCGAAGATGACCAAAATCCTGTGTGGTCAGCTGTGTATGAACATATTTTGCTCAATTCTAAAAATTATTATATTCAAATTGCTGACTTTAATAATCAAGTAGTCTATCGCTCCGAAAATTTACAACCGGATTCATTGCCGGTATTTCAAACTCATGGTAGTGATACTGTTGACTCCAAAAAATTTGTGCATTATACCCTTCATTCGCAACAGTTACGATTATATGTTGGCAAAACTAAATCTGCACAAATATCTATCGGCTATACAGTTGAGGAAATTCAAGAAACTCTTAATAGTTTATTCTCATATTTGCTTGTTGCATTTCCAATCGTAGTGATTTTTTCTACATTGGGTGGATGGTTTCTGGCAAAAGTATCACTCCAGCCGGTGGATGACATTACACGTTCGGCGCAAGAAATTACAGCTCACAATCTGAGTCAGCGTCTGCCTATGCCTGCGGCAAACGACGAAATAGCACGTTTGACTGCGACGTTGAATCAAATGATTGAGCGTCTCGAAGCATCGTTTATTCAGATTCGTCAATTTACATCGGATGCCTCGCACGAGCTTCGCACTCCACTTGCAATATTGATGGGTGAGCTTGAAGTTGCACTCCGCAGCCCAAAATCTTCAGAACAATATCGAAATATTCTGGCAAGTGCGCAAGAGGAAGTAACGCGGCTATCAAAGGTCGTCAGGAATTTACTCGAAATATCACGAGCAGAATCAGGTCAAGTAAAAATTGATATGGAAAAGCTCGATATAAGTATTTTACTTAGAGATATTTGTGAAGATATTGAATTGTTAGCTGAAGAAAAAAGTCAAACACTTGAAACGATAATTGAGCCAAATATTACAATTCTTGGCGATGGAGTCCGACTTCATCAAGCATTTTTAAATATTTTGGATAATGCTGTTAAATACACGCAAATCGGCGGTTCAATTTTAGTACGATTAGTTTCTGAATCCGGTTATGCAGTATTGCGAGTGAGTGATTCGGGGGTTGGAATTCCTCACGATGATTTAGCTCATATTTTCGACAGATTTTATCGTGTGGACAAGGCACGCTCGCAAGATGTTCAGGGCAACGGACTTGGGCTTGCTATCGTAAAATGGATTGTCGAGGCGCATCACGGTACTATTACTGCTGAGAGCATTGAAGGCAAAGGAACAATCTTTACTGTTCGCCTTAAGGAAGGGAAGTAATTTGCTGAAAAGGCATTTTCTTTGATTTTCCCCGAAAAAAGCCCTACTTTTGTGGCTTGAATTTTTTCAACTGACTAAAATCTTTATTAGAGTTATCAATTTCAGAACAATGTATAATCAACTACCCGATAAAATAAGCTATCCCGATTTAGAACAAGATATTCTCACGTTTTGGGAATCAGAGGCAATCTTTGAGCAATCTCTTGAACTACGGAAAGACTCACCTTATTTCAGCTTTTACGAAGGCCCGCCTACTGTTAATGGGAAGCCGGGCATTCACCATTTGATGGCACGTACTCTCAAAGATTTAGTTTGCCGATATAAAACTATGCGCGGTTATTATGTACGCAGGCAAGCGGGCTGGGACACGCATGGACTTCCGGTAGAAATTGCCGTCGAAAAGCAACTCGGGCTGGTGAATAAATCCGACATTGAGAAAATGGGAGTTGAGAAGTTTAATCGTGCTTGCAAAGAATTAGTCTATAGCAATATCAAAATGAAAGGTGGCTGGCGCGACTTCACTCGGCGCATGGGATATTGGGTGGATATGGATGCGGCGTATGTAACCTGTACCAATGATTATATAGAATCTGTTTGGTGGGCTCTAAAACAATTTTTTGACAAAGGACTAATTTACAAAGGGTTTAAAGTTGTACCGCAGTCGCCGACAATCGAAACGCCACTTAGCTCGCACGAACTTTCGCTCGGTTATCGCGAAGTACGAGATCCGAATTGTTACTTAAAATTAAAGCTTGTTTCGTCTCCGATTCCACAGGTCGAAGGTGCATCCATAATTGTTTGGACTACTACTCCATGGACTTTATTTGCCAATACTGCCCTTGCTGTCGGTGAAAATATTGAATATGTTTTAGTGAAAAACACACGTCAAATTGACGGTGCTCACGTAAGTGAACATTTAGTGCTGGCAAGTTCTCGGTTGGTAATTTTGGATGGCGAAACTGAAATTTTGGCTACGTTTTCGGGTAAAGAATTGCTCGGAACACGCTACGAAAAGATTTTCTCCTATTGTGAAATTGACGCAACGATTTACCCGAATGCCCTTAGCATTTTGCCGGGCAGTTTTGTTTCTACCGACGACGGTTCGGGTGTGGTTCATCTTGCTCCGGCTTTTGGTGTTGATGACTTTGAAATGTCCAAAAATTTTGGACTTCCAATGCTTCAGCCCGTTACTCCAAATGGACATTTTACAACTGATGTAGAAGAATTTGCCGGACGAGCAATCAAAACATTCAAGTATGCAGACCATACCGAAGAAGGTTCAGACAAAGATATTATTATTGCCCTCAAACGCGCCGGAAAAATCTATAAATCTTCAATGGATTATTTGCACAGCTATCCTCACTGCTGGCGAACTGACAATCCGGTGATGTATTATGCTCGTGATTCATGGTTTATTAAATCACCCGAATATAAGGAAACTATGATTGCGCTTAATAAAACAATTCGCTGGCAACCACCGGAAATTGGTGCCGGACGCTTTGGAAATTGGCTCGACGAAGTTAAAGAATGGTCACTTTCACGAGATAGATTCTGGGGAACACCGCTTCCAATTTGGGTAAGTGAAGATGGCAACGATATGTTTGCCGTCGGTTCGATTGCTGAGCTCAGCGAAGGACTTTATGAATTCCGTGAAGGATCTTTTACACCTGTTCCTGAATGTGGAGTCGAGGTGGATTTGCATCGTCCGTTTGTGGATCATGTTGTATTCAAACGTAATGGTCAGCTCTACCGCAGAGTGCATGAAGTTGTTGATGTGTGGTTCGATTCGGGTGCAGTCCCATTTGCTCAAATGCACTATCCTTTCGAGAATAAAGAGCTTTTTGAGAAAAGTTTTCCGGGTGATTATATTGCCGAAGGAATTGACCAAACACGCGGTTGGTTCTATACATTGCATAATATCGCATCGGCAATCTTCGGTAAACCTGCTTACAAAACAATTATCGTCAATGAACTAATCTTAGATAAAAACGGACAAAAAATGTCCAAATCGAAAGGTAATACCGTTGACCCGTTCGAGATGATGTCCAAGTACGGTGCTGATGCGGTTCGTTGGTATTCTCTGGTGAATAATCCGCCATGGAAGCCGACTTTATTCAATGCCAAAGATATTGAAGAAACAGTTATTGCCGATTTTTTCCGTTCGCTGACGAATTCGTATAAATTCTACGCACTCTACGCAAATATTGATGAGATTTCGGGCACTGAACGCGAAGTTCCGATAGCAGAACGCCCCGAACTTGACAGATGGATATTGAGTTGCCTCAATTCGGTTATCAAGCAATTTACTGAATATATGGAAGCGTATGAAGTAACACGAGCGAGCAGATTACTTCAGGATTTTGCTCGACTTGAAGTGTCGAATTGGTATGTGCGTCGTAATCGTCGTCGTTTCTGGAAAGGCGAAAAAGACAATGAAAAATTAGCCGCATATCAAACTCTGCGCACTGTCTTGGTAAATATTGCCGCAATGATGGCACCTGCGGCACCGTTTATTTCGGAAGATTTATTCCGCCGTTTGCGCAATGAAAATGAACCGGAATCTGTCCATTTGATGGATTTTCCGGAGTGCGATGAATCGTTATTGGACGAAGCATTAGAGCGCAGAATGGAAGCCGCACAAAAAGTAGTTTTCCTTGCTCGTTCTCTTCGTGAAAAATCAAAAATTCGTACACGTCAGCCGCTTCGCAGAATTTTAATTCCCGTATCTTCGCCACAGCAACGCCGCGATTTGCAGGCGGTTGAAGATGTTATTTTAGAAGAAATCAACATAAAAGCTGTAGAATACGTCAGTGAAGAAACAGGAATCGTAAAACGAAGTGCAAAGCCGAATTTCAAAACATTAGGTAAAAAATGCGGTAAAAACACACAGAATGTAGCAAATGCAATCAAAGAGATGAATCCTACAGCACTCCGAATGCTCCAACAAAATGGTAATTATATCCTAACAGTCGGAGAGGAGCAATATGACCTTTCGACCGAAGATGTAGAAATTATCAGTGAAGATATTGAGGGCTGGCTTGTTGCATCAGAGGGAACGATAACTGTTGCTCTCGACACCGAAATTGATGATGAATTACGCGCCGAAGGAATTGCCCGCGAATTCGTGAATCGTATTCAGAATTTCCGTAAACAATCAGGATTAGATGTAACCGACAGAATTTCGCTTCAATATTCCTGTTCACAGCAAATTCATACGGCAATTGATAGTATGAAAGAATATATTCAAAGCGAAACACTTGCTGAAGTGATAACATATACCGAACTCGAACTCGGTGAAAATGTGGAAATAGACGGCGAAGTAATTATCATGAATATTGAAAAAATAACAGTATAAATTCAATGAAATTTCAATAACCTAGGTTGTTTAATTTCATACTAAATAAAAATTGAAAATATCTAATAAGCAGTTTTAATAAATTATCCCAAACCTCTTTTAAAATACAGGAGAAGCGATGTCAAATTTGATAAAAGAACAAACAGATACAACTCCAATCCGACCAACATTACGATATTCAGATGCAGACCTTTTGGTTTTCAAAAATATTATTGAAAAAGCAAAAACCGAAGCACAAGATGAAATGCGAATGCTCCACGAACGCTTGGATGACCTTACGAATCAAGATAATAACGCTGACAGCATGATTTATTCGATGCACATGGCCGAACAAGGTTCGGAAGCCATGGAAAAAGAAAAAACATACGCACATATCAACAGAGTAAATGATTATCTTCGTAAGCTTGATGAATCACTCGAGCGAATCAAAGATAAAAGCTACGGAGTGTGCAAAGAATGTGGAATATTAATCGCCAAAGAGCGGCTTATGGCTGTTCCGATTACCACACTTTCTGCCTCGTGGAAAATACGTCAGCAATGCCCCGAAGACGGTATTGACCGCATAACAAAACAAGGATAATACTTCTTATGAGCGAAAACGTAAAAAATAGTTCACGTGGGTATTTTCTGTTTGCTTTCGGATTGATTCTGCTTGACCAAGCTACAAAAATTGCCGTAAAAGGTTTTAATCTCTTCGGTTTCCAACATGAAGGTATGTTCGTTGGGCAAAGCTATCCGATACTTGGCGATACTCTTCGGCTTACATTTGTCGAGAATCCTGGAATGGCATTTGGTGTAAGTTTTGGATGGGGCAAAGTATTTCTTACGCTGTTTTCGCTTGTGGCGGGAATTGGTTTGGCGTGGTATTTATCTAAAATTCGCAATCATTCAAAATGGGTGCAATTTGGCATAACACTATTACTTGCAGGTGCATTAGGTAATTTTATTGACCGAGCATTCTACGGTGTTTTCTATAACGAAGGTGCGCTGTTTTACGGATTAGTAGTGGATTTTATCCAAGTGGATATTCCTGATGTTAATTGGTTCGGGCAGGTTTATACCCACTGGCCGGTGTTTAATGTGGCAGATTCGTGTGTAAGTTGTGGCATGGTTCTCTTGCTGATTATGAACAAAAAAATTCCAATGCTTGCTGATTTATCGCCCAAAATTACTCCCGAAACATCCAATGAAAATTCTGAAGTAACAGCAGAAACTCCCGCAGAAAAACAAACTCTGCTCGAGTAATTCTTGCTCAAAAAAAGACAAACATGAACAGGCGTTCAATCTACTAAGTATGAACGCCTGTCTTTATTTTTACTTGGTTAATCTATACAACTATGGAACGCTCCGAAGACAAAAAAAATTACCCTGATTATATCGAAAAAACCTACGAATTCATCATTCCCGCAGGGCAACGTCCCGAACGTGTAGATGTCTTTCTCACCGAAGCAATTCCGAATGCTACTCGCTCGAAAGTTCAAGTTGCTATTGATGCAGGAAACGTAACTATTAACGGGAAAATTCATAAATCTTCGCGTAAGATTCAACCCGGCGACGTAGTTCAATGCCTTGTGATGAAGCCACCTCCAATGGAATTACTACCCGAGAATATTCCACTTGACATAGTATATGAAGACGAGTTTCTGCTTGTGGTGAATAAGCCCGCCGGAATGGTATCGCACCCGGGATTCGGAAACCGCTATGGTACACTTGTCAATGCGCTCCTGTATCACTTTGGTCAGCGGTCGGCAATTCCAATTGAAACATTCGATGAAGATGAAACTGACACAGAAAGTGATGATGATGGCGAGAACGATTATGTCTTCAATTCTGATGCTATCCGTCCCGGAATTGTTCACCGATTAGATAAAGACACGTCGGGCTTGTTGGTTATTGCCAAAAATTCCGTAATCCATGCCGCACTTGCCAAGCAATTTTTTGAACATACGACTCAGCGTGAATATAATGCAATCGTGTGGGGAGTTGTCAAAGAAAATGAAGGGCGGATTGAGTCGAATATCGGGCGTTCTCCGCGTGAAAGAAATTCGCCGTAGTCGAAAAAGATGGAAAACACGCAATTACTGATTATTCAGTTATCGAACGCCATGAATTTTTTACACTTATACGTTTCAAACTTCATACAGGACGCACTCACCAAATTCGCGTTCATGCCGCAAGTTTGCATCATCCGCTTTTGGGCGACACTACCTATGGCGGAGATGTAATTGCTTATGGAGGGATACGCAATACCACACAAAAATCTCTTGCGTTGCGATGTTTGGAAGTAATGAACCGTCAGGCACTTCATGCTCGTACTCTTGGATTCACACACCCGCAAACAGGAGAACGATTAGAATTTGAAGCAGAACTTCCCGCTGATTTCAAGCAAATTATGGCTATGGTGAGTTCGGGCGGTAAATAAGCAGAGCGTAATTATAAAAATCAATATTTATTTAAACCATACACTTCTTTCATTTATCTATTGAGAAATTATTTTAGCTATTTTTTATAATTATTGAGAAATACTATGAAAACACTTCTCTTACTTACAGTACTCTTCTTAGCCGGAAGTTCAAATTTATATACCCAAAAAAACTGCGCTAAAGATTCTACCGGACTTATTCCTCTTACCGACCTCACCGGAAAATCATGGCGAGGGTTTATCGGTGGATTATACTCCGATGGTACAAACAATCGTCCATCATCTCATAAAAACAAAGCACTCATTCAAGCAAAAAATGTAAAGGCATTAGATGAAAAGGGAGTAATTTCATCATCGGGTAAAATTGTATGGATAGGAGTAGGTGCATCTAATCCTCGTACTGAGTTTCTGCGGTTTTCAAATCAAATGGATACTTTTGCTCTAAAAAATCCGGCACTCAAGCTCATAAATACTTGTATCGGTGGTCAAGGCATTCAAAAAATGAACAACATTGATGATAATTATTGGAGGCAAGCAGAAAAACAGCTAAGTGATTCGGGGCTTAGTAATAAACAAGTACAAATTGCTTGGATTGAAACTGATAATACTCAAACCGGAGATACGACCTTTCCTCAAGCACCTCAAATGCTGGGTGAGGAATTTAAAACACTTCTTACCACAATGAAACAACTGTATCCCAACTTACAGTTATGTTATATGACAGCTCGTGCTTATAGTGGATATGCAGATCCGGCGATAGGTTCTTCGGTTGGGAAAGGGTTATTGTTTCCACGAGATTATTTGAATGGCTGGGCAATTAAATGGTTGGTAGAGAAACAAATAAATGGCGATACCGGATATGAGTTTGAAGGTGTTTCTGCACCATTACCATTTGTTACTTGGGGAACTTATCATTGGGCTGATGGTTCAGTACAACGTAATGACGGTCTTCAGTGGTTATGTGATTTGGATATTGGTGGTGACGGATTGCACCTCAGCGCATCCGGTGAAATTAAATCAGGTCAAATTATGTTCGATTATTTCACCGGAGACGAAACAACACAAGCATGGATTCTACAAGATAATACCTCTGATGTTCACGATGATAATTTGACGTTGAACAATGAAGTTTCGATTTCTGTGAGAACAGTTGATAACGAACTAATTATTGAATCCGAAGTTCAATTTTTGACAACATATATTTCAAATATCTTAGGTCAGATAGTATGGTCAGGAAATGTTGGGAACCAAGCAAGAATAGACACACACACATGGGCTAATGGAGTATATTTGGTGCGAAGCAAAGCAGGTAGCTTTGTTGTTCATGTAGGCAAATAGACTGTATTCTTCTGTCCGGTTCCCGTCTGGTCGGCTGTAACAACCTACCAGACGGGCATAATAAAAAAGCCCACAACTTTCATTTTAGTTGCGGGCTTTTTCATTCTACTAAAACTATCATCTATACACCTTCCACCGCGAGTTCTACCCATTC
>JAFDZU010000014.1:29049-87880 GCA_018266765.1 Bacteroidota bacterium | reverse complement strand
GTTTTCAGGACGACAGCGAAATCAGGTAATGTTAAAGTATTCGGGTGCAACATTATACAGAATATTCGACATTTCCAAGAAGTATTTTGGTAGAAGAAAAAATATGATGGTTACGGTTGTTTTTACCCTGCGTATTCTGCAATTTATTCTCATTCACCGTTTGGCAGATAACAGCAGAAACAGGGTGAATTATTTATCCGTTCCGACTATCTCAACTACAAGCACAACAGTTTATTCTCCCGATAATCGGTCTGTTGTTTTTTGGTAAATTATACGCACTACGGTAATCATCATTCAAAATATCTTTATTTTGCACTCTGACCAAAGCCAAAATATCGAATATTTTGAACCTTATTTATTAATAGTTAGGAACAATCGTATGTCTGAAATGTACAAAAAGAAAGTAAACCGCGACGAAGCACTTAAATATCATTCATCAGGACGAAAAGGCAAGATAGAGGTAATTCCTTCGAAACCGTGCGACACTCAATATGAATTGTCGCTTGCATATTCGCCGGGTGTTGCCGAGCCGTGCCGCGACATAGCCGACAATGAAGAATTAGTTTATGAATATACCGCCAAAGGCAATCTTGTTGGAGTAATCTCTAATGGAACTGCCGTTCTTGGTTTGGGAAATATCGGTGCATCGGCAAGCAAGCCCGTGATGGAAGGGAAGGGCGTTCTGTTTAAGAAATTTGCTGATATAGATGTATTTGACATTGAAGTAAAAACTCAAGATGCTGATGAGTTTATCAATGCAGTTGCGAATCTTGAACCGACGTTTGGCGGGATTAACCTCGAAGATATTAAAGCTCCCGAATGTTTTTATATCGAACAAGAATTGCAACGCAGAATGCAAATCCCTGTGTTTCACGACGACCAACACGGAACGGCAATTATAAGCGGAGCCGCACTTTTGAACGCCTGTGAAGTTCAAGGTAAAAAACTTGACGAGGTAATTGTTGTTGTCAGTGGTGCGGGTGCGTCGGCTATAGCGTGCAGTTTGTTTTATGTGAAACTTGGTGTGAAACGCGGGAATGTATTTTTATGCGACAGAAAGGGTTTGGTTTATAAAGGACGGACAGAAGATATGTCTGACCAAAAACTCTTCTTTGCCAATGGAGACGCTCCGGCAACACTGGCAGAAATGATGTGCAAAGCTGATGTTCTTTTGGGATTAAGTGCCGGCGGACTTGTTACCAAAGAGATGGTCGCCTCGATGCCTCCCAATCCGATTGTCTTTGCCCTTGCAAATCCTGACCCTGAAATATCCTATACTGATGCAATCGAAGTTCGTAATGATATTATAATTGCAACAGGTCGGAGTGATTATCCTAATCAAGTGAATAATGTATTGGGGTTTCCGTATATTTTTCGTGGTGCATTGGATGTGCGAGCAAAAGCAATTAACGACGAGATGAAACTTGCCGCAGCGTATGCGCTTGCTTCGCTTGCAAAACAAGAAGTACCTGAGTCGGTAGCTCGCGCTTATGGCGGCGAGGAAACTAATTTTGGCAGAGGATATATTATTCCCAAAGCATTAGACCCGCGAGTATTATTAACCGTTCCAATTGCCGTTGCAAAAGCCGCAATTGATTCGGGTGTAGCTCGTAAACTTGATTTTGATTTGGAAGAATATAAAATTACACTTCAGTCTCGTCAAGGAAACGCCAAGCGATTCAAAGTTAATATTACAACCGGTGTTCAGCGAAGAACATCAAAGAAACGGATTGTTCTCACCGAAGGCGAAGAACCCAAAGCTCTTCGTGCCGCAGAAATAATATTAGACGACGGCATTGCAAAGCCAATTCTCCTTGGCGGAAAAGCACGGATGAAACTTGTAGCAGATTCGATGGGAATTGACCTTTCTCGATTTGAAACAATAGATATTTATTATTCTGATAAAGGCGAAGAATACGCTCAGATCCTCACCAACAAACGTCAACGGCGCGGTATGACACTCGGCGAAGCTCGAAAACTCGTAACGCGACGCAATTATTTTGGTGCGTTGATGGTCGAATCCGGTGATGCCGACGGATTGCTTTCCGGCTTGAATCTACGGTATGATGAAACTATTCGCCCCGGACTTGAGATTATCGGCACTGACAGCCGTTATTCTCGTGTTGCTGGAATGTATGTGGTCATCACTAAACGAGGCGACACGCTTTTCTTTGCCGACACCACCGTAACTCCAAATCCAACAGCCGAACAGCTTGCCGATATTGCGATGATAACCGCCGAAGCCGCCGAACGATTCAAGATTATTCCTCGTGTTGCGATGTTGTCATTCAGTGATTTCGGGATGTCGCACGACCCGAGTGTGTTGAAAATGCGTAAGGCAATGGAAATTGTAAAATCAAAACGACCGAATCTGATAATTGACGGTGAAATGCAAGCAGACTCGGCTGTTTGGCCGGATAAAGCTCGCGAACAGTTCCCGTTCAGTACGATTCAGGGTGATGCAAATGTGCTGATATTCCCTGATTTGAACGCCGCTAATATTGCATATAAATTACTTATTCGTTTGGGTGAAGCAGAAGCAGTTGGCCCGATTCTAATTGGAATGAATAAACCTGTTCATATTTTAGAACGTGATGCCGATGTTCAGGATATAGTGAGTATGGCGGCTATTTGTGCCGATGAAGCATTTGAAAAGGAGAAGATGCAATCGGTGATTGGATAAAGATTTTTAAAAATCTTGATTATTAAAAACAAAAAAAAACCCACTTCATAATGAAGCGGGTTTTTTTTATGGCGGGACCGACGAGACTCGAACTCGCGACCNNGACCTCCTGCGTGACAGGCAGGCGCTCTAACCAGCTGAGCTACGATCCCACACTATTTTAATGTTGCTTTTATCATCCATGTGGACTTGAGGGGGATCGAACCCCTGACCTCGTGAATGCCATTCAAGCGCTCTCCCAACTGAGCTACAAGCCCAAGAGCTTTCGATTTGGGAACGCAAAAATACAAGAATCTTGTCGTTTCCGCAAAAATTATTTTTCTTTGGGTGTTTTTTCTTCGCTTACATTTTGGTTTTTTTAGGGATAATTTCATGCCGGGCCGCAATAAGCCACTCGTCTTTATGTGTTAGCAAATATTCTTTTGCCTCTGTATAGTCATTGAGAATATATCCTTCCAAAATTGCTTCTTCGATTGCAGTTTTTATAAACCCGACTGCTCTTGATGGCTGAATATTGCATATTTCCATAATTTCTTCACCTCGCACCGGCGATTGAAATGCACGAAGTTGGTCACGCTCCTGTACATCTTTAATTTTTTGGAATACAACATCGTAATTACGAAGGTATTTTTCTGCACGTTTCGGGTTTTTAGTTGTAATGTCAGCTCTACACAAAGCAAAAAGGTCTTCGAGAGCGTCACCCGCCGCCACTGCAAGCCGACGAATAGCCGAATCGGTAACTTCTTCGTCTAAGAGTGTCATCGGACGTTGGTGAAGCCGCACGAGCTTTTCAACATACGGAAGATTATCCATTGGCAGTTTCAACCGACGGAAAATAGACTGTTGCCACCGCGCTCCAATTTCTTCATGCCCGTGAAACGACCAACCAATCCCTGCGATAAACCGTTTTGTTTTCGGCTTTGCAATATCGTGCATGAGTGTTGCAAACCTCAGCCACAAATTATCAGAGACAGCCGCAAGATTATCCAACACTTGAAGTGTATGATAAAAAACGTCCTTATGTGCGTATTCTTGCTCGCCGATTTGCACAAGATCAATTCCGGCGAGGCGTTCTACTTCAGGAAATACATATTTTAACAGTCCTGTTTCGTAGAGAATAATCAGCCCGATGCTTGGTTTTGGTGCGGAAAGTATCTTTAGAAATTCATCCGTTATACGCTCTTGTGAAATTATGGTAATTCTATCTGCCATTGTTGTCATCGCGTCTTTTATTTCGGGTGGTAAGGCAAACCCAAATCGTGCGGCAAATCGTGCGGCTCTCATCATCCTGAGCGGGTCATCGCTGAATGTAATTGTCGGTTCAAGTGGAGTTCTAAGGATTTTTTGTTCTAAATCCTGCTGACCTCCAAAATTATCAATCAACATCCCAAACGATTCTTGATTTAGCGAAACAGCCATTGCATTGATGGTAAAATCACGCCGACGCAAATCATCACCGAGTGTTCCTTCGCTTACAATTGGTTTGCGGGTGTGCGGCTGATACTCTTCTTTTCGAGTTCCGACAAATTCAAGTTTGTATTCTCCCACAGGAACAAGTGCCGTGCGGAACCGTTCGTAAACAACAGCTTTTGAATGAAAATTCCTCGCTACAATTTCTGCAAACTCTAATGAATCGCCAACAACGGTACAGTCAATATCCTGAACTATTCTTCCCATAAAATAGTCGCGCACCCAACCACCGACTGCGTATAATTCTACACCTTTGTCATCGGCAATTGCACCTAAGGTGTGGAGCATTTTTTCATTTATTTCCAGCTTTTTATTCATTGTTTTTCTATTGACACTTCCTGTTTATCATAAAAAAAGGACTGCACGTTATCACGCAATCCTTTTAATTTTTGTACTGTTAAGAAATTTATTAACCGATATATTGCTCCACGTCTTTTACTCGGCGGAAACCTACCGAACCTTTATCTCGGCGTTCCATTGCTTTGAGTGCCGAAGCATAAATTTCTTTCCATGTTAATCCGAATTTTATCATCAATTCATCAGGATCACCGCTTCCACCAAAACTATCTTTTACTCCAACAAATTCTATCGGAACAGGAGAGTTTTTGGCAGTTACTTCTGCTACTGCTCCGCCCAAACCTCCATGAACTTGATGTTCTTCGGCGGTAACGATTGCACCACAATCTCGAGCGGCAGTTACAGTAGTTTCTACGTCGAACGGTTTGATAGAAGGATTGTTGATTACTCGTGCTTGTATTCCTTTTTTTGCAAGTTCTTGTGCGGCAAGCATTGCTTCCCAAACGAGAGCACCGCAAGCAATTAACGCAACATCATTTCCTTCGCGAAGAACGAGTGCTTTGCCAATTTCAAATGGTGTTGTTTCGGTAGTGTAAAGCGGAACAGGAGAGCGACCAAATCGAATGTAAGCCGGGCCAACCATTTCACCCATGGCAATTGTAGCTTTTTTAGCTTCAAGATAATCGCATGGCACAAGCATTGTCATGTGCGGTAACGTCCGCAGATAGGCAACTTCTTCGAGCACTTGATGCGTTGCACCGTCCGGCCCGACACTGATTCCTGCGTGACCGCCACCGATTTTTACATTTGCTTCGTTATAACAACATGAGATTCTAATTTGGTCAGCATTACGCAGAGCACAGAATGCACCATAACTCGCAAAGAAAGGAACTTTCCCCGAAAGTGCAAGTCCTGCGGCAATTGTAGTTGCGTTTTGCTCGGCTATTCCTATCGAAAAGAATCTATCCGGAAATTTATCTTTAAATAGGGAAGTCATTACCGAACCTGTGATATCACCACCAAGAACGACGATATTTTCATTTCGTTCGCCTAAAACAACCAATGCTTCGCCAAATCCATGCCTTGTGGGTTTCGAACCCAATAATGTATATTCTTCCATTGTGTACTTTTATGCTTAATTATGTAAGTATTTTATTTTGCTTTTTTAAGGAGACCGTCAATATTCACTTTTTCTAAAATCTGTAGAATATCCCCAAAATTATCCGGCATTTTTGCAGCTTCAATATCAATTCCAAATCGTCCACCAACCAAAGCCGCAATGATTCCGCTATTGTTATTTGTATTAAAAGTCTTGTATCCAACGCCATACGGCAACGTAATTTTTTCTATTTGAATACCAATTTCAGCTCTTGGATCAGGCATTTCATACCCTCCGGTATTGAGCAAAGCACTTCCGCCGTAATCCGTTATTGATACCGTAATGGTACCTTTTCTGGCTGTTGTATATTGTTTCCTCGCCATTGCTATACTATAACCGTCTCTTTCAGAATTCAGCATTGAAATAGGAAAATCTTCTCCTCCAAATGTATTCGGCAAAAATCCTGCAAGTTCTTTTGGGGACATCGGATCTTTTTTGGACAATGTAAGACCTGCAAAATCATTACTTACTGCATTAGGAGCTTCGGCTGACGGTTCGTTGTTTTGTTTTCCTGATACTTGAGAATTTTGCTCTTGTTTTATCGGTTGCTGCTGCTTTTGAGGATCATTACACCCAATAAACAATGCCGCTATCGCATAAGCAAAAAAGTATCTGTTTATCGTTTTCACTTATACTAATTCCTCAAGTGCTTGTTCTGCTTGTTGTTCATTTGGAGGATTACCGTGCCATTTGAAATTATCTTCCATGAATGAAACACCACGTCCCATATAGGTTTTAGCTATAATTGCAGTTGGCTTTCCTGTACCTTTTTGGTTGTTTTCAATAAATTTATCGAATGCGCCCATAATTTCCTCAAAATTATGCCCGTCAATCACAATTGTTTCAAAACCAAATGCTTCACATTTTTTATCAATCGGATAGACATTCATAACTTCGCGGATTCTGCCGTCAATCTGACAATCATTGTTATCTATAATCCAGCAAAAATTATCAAGTCCGAAGTGTGCCGCTGACATCGCTGCTTCCCACACAGAACCTTCTTGCAATTCGCCGTCTCCTGTAAGCGAAAACACACGATGGTCTGTTTTATCGAGCAGTTTATCACTCATTGCCATTCCAACTGCGATGGAAATTCCCTGACCAAGTGACCCCGAAGATGTTTCAATGCCTGGTAATCCCATATCTCGTCCGGGATGCCCTTGTAATCGTGTGTTATATTGCCTGAGAGTAGATAATTCTTGCTTAGGAAAAAAACCTGCATTCGCCATAGCTGCATATTGCACAGGACACATATGACCTGCGCTTAGAACGAATCGATCTCGACCACTCCAATGTGGATTATCCTTGTGATGACGCATTACTCCACCCATATAGAGTGCCGCAAAAATATCGGATGCACCGAGCGGACCGCCGCTATGTCCTGATTTGGCAAGCACGAGCATTTTCATAATATCGCGGCGAATTTCTGTTGCAATTTCCGTGAGCTCTTGGGCGGTGCGTCGCCTGTTTTCAAATGTTATATCGCTAAATTCTACGTTCATTGTGTATTTACTATTTATGTACTAAAAAATTCTCTTTTATTAACCGTTCTATCACAGTACTAATATCAATTTTTCCATGCTTCGAGCCACTCTTCCGCTTCGTGAATAACACTGTCTAAACATTCAGTTTCGAAAGGGGAGTGCATATTTCCTGCTTTTACGATTTCGAGGAATGTTTTGCTTCCGCCTATTTCACAAATTCTGATATAATCTTCGAGTGCTTCAGTCATATTTTTGCGAGATTTACTCCATATTTGCAAAGCGCAAATCTGTGCAAGTGCATAATCTATATAATAAAACGGCATATCGTAAATATGCTTTTGGAATTGCCAAACTGTTCCTTCTTCAGCATACGGCAAATCTTCATATTTTCTCCATGGAAGATATTTAAGTTCCAATTCATGCCATTTACTTTTTCTGTCGGCAGGAGTTACTTCGGGGTTTTCATACACCCAATGCTGAAATTCATCAACAGCACAGCAATACGGCAAAAACATCAACGAACGCAACAAGTGATAAAACTTAAATTTTGAGGTTTCAGTTCCAAAAAACTTATCCATCCAATTCCACGTAAGATATTCCATTCCCATCGAATGAATTTCACATGCTTCCATTGTCGGGAAGATATAATCAACCACTTTATTATTGCGACTTTTATACGCTTGGAATGCGTGTCCTGCTTCGTGAGTTAATACTTCCACATCGTGGGTTGTACCATTAAAATTCGAAAATATAAACGGCACACCAAACGTAGGAAAATTAGTACAATAGCCGCCCACAGCTTTATTGGGACGTGTAACTAAATCCATTAATTCTTTGTCAATCATCATAGTAAAGAATTCATCCGTCTGAGGAGAGAGTTCGCTGTACATTTGACGGGCTTGCTCTACAATCCATTCAGGATTTCCTTGTGCGGTCGGATTCCCATTGGGAAAATGGAGAATCTCATCGTGAAAACGAATTTCATCCACATCTAAACGGTCGGCTTGTTTTTTACGTTGTTTAGCAATTAAAGGAACAATTTTTTCGTGGACATAATCGCGGAATTTTGCTACATCATCGGGAGTATATTCATTCCTTCCCATTTCGACATATCTAAATTCTACATAGTTATTAAATCCAAGCTGTTTCGCAATTTTATGACGGAGTTTTACCATGTCATCATAAATTTTGTCGAAATCTTCTTTGTTCGATTCGAGAAATTTAAAGCGAGCTTTTTGGGCATTTTTGCGAGTTTCACGATTTGTATCGAGAAGTTTTCGTTCGAGACGAGAGAGATTAAATATTTCGCCATCAAGCTCAATTTCGGCTGAAGCAAGAATTCCATCATATTTTTTGGATAATTCGGATTGCTTTATAAGCATTGGTTTTATTTCTTGGGAGAATGTTTTAATCCCTTGCTCTAAATTTTCGATAAAAAGCGTTCCCCATTCTTCTTCAATTTCTTTGAGAAATGGAGAAGCAAGAATTGTTTTTACGAAATTCTGACTCCACTCGGCAATCGTAGGCGAATTTTCGTCAATAAATAACCGTTCAGATAATGCCCACTCGTCTTTTACATTCAGTGTAAATCGAACATGAGCAAGACTAATATTAGTCATATATGCGGTTCGGAGCGTATTCCAATCACGAATTACATTGTTTTGCTCTTTAGCCGTCGTCGCTGAGGTGAATCGCGCCGTTAGGTCTTTATAGGATGCTTCAAGTTTTTCAAGATTTGGACGTTCGTATGGAAACTCTGAGAATTTTTTTTGTACTGTTGCCATTTCAATTGATATTGTATTGTATGTAAAAATAAATACAGAATTAATTCTGTATTTTTGCGGAAGTACAAATTTAACAAAACTTTAGCTTCCTTTGAAACACGAGTTTTCAATCATGGTAAAGAAAATCGTATTTTTTTTGATGGTTTATTAAATTACAACACTACTCTTTATGACTGACTTACCCTCACAACCTTTTGATTTACTTGAATATTCAAGCGTTCAGTTTGATGCTTTATTATGTTTAAACGGCAATTTACCTAATACAAAAGATTTTTTCGATTTTTTCAAAGAAATAATAATTATTGCTGCTGACGGTGCCGCACGTGCTTTACAACAACTTGACATTTCTCCGACTTTTATCATAGGCGACTTGGATTCTATTTATTTATCAGATACAAATGTAAATTTTCCTGATTCTATGATAATTCATCTTCCTGACCAAGAATCTAACGATTTTGAAAAGTGTTTGATATTTTGCCAAGAACGTGGTTATACGGATGTTTTAGTCTGTGGTTTTCACGGTGGAATTGCCGAGCATACATTAAACAATTGGAGTGTACTCATGCGACATTCTCAACTGATTAATTTATGTGTTTATGAAAAAGAACGATATGCAATACCTCTACAGAAATCTGTTCAACTCCCTTCTAATGTTGGTGAAATTATATCGCTTATACCTCAACCTCTTGCTAAAATAACTACTTCCGGCTTACAGTGGAATCTAACAAATGAGTTTTTAGAACTTGGTGTGAGAGAGGGAGCGCGAAACTGTGCATTATCGGAAAGTGTGTCTATTGAAATTCACGAAGGAAACATTTTACTTTTTTGCAATGCACGCATTCCCAAACGACCAATATTTATACCCTCAAATTTTCTTATATCTTAATAATGTTTAAAATTTTCTTTATGTAAGAATAGAGATAGTGTGTGGATAAGTGGAAAACCTTGTGGAAAAGAATAATTAAAGTGTAAATTTATAAAGTGTTACTTTACTTATTAGGATTATCATTATGTGTGGAAAGTAGTGTTGATAAGTTTGAAGTTATCAACTGCTCTGTGGAAACAATAGTTTTTATTCACGTTCAGAAATATCTATTCACGATAAAAACATTCCTATCCACTCATAAAATGTGGATTTGTGGACAATCTTGTGGAAAAGTATAAAGATTGACTTATCTATTAATAAAATAAAGATATTAAATTATGGAAAAGCTATTACTCCCAGTTTTACCTCGCGGGATGCGCCTGTAACGGTTGGAATATTTCCCGGTAATCCTCCGAGAGTTCTGTAGGCAAGGTACGCAAAACAAATTGCTTCTTTTGCGTCGGATGGGATGCCAATTGCATCTGTTGTGATGATTTCGGTGTTTGGTAATTCCTTTTGTATCATTGATATAAGTGTTTTATTGTGAATTCCGCCCCCCGATGCAATTATTTTTGATGAAGTATCGGCAAAAAGTCGGATGTTTTCAGCAATTGACCATGCAGTGAATTCAGTTACAGTTCGCACAATATCTTCAGAGGGAATAGAAGGTTGGAAAGTAGTGCGAATCCGTTTTTGAAGCCAAGTAGGATTAAAATCTTCACGTCCTGTTGATTTTGGTGGGACTTTTGTGATAAAACTGTGGTTTTTCAATTGAGTAAGCATTGCTCCTACAGTTCTTCCGGCCGCCGCAAAAGCACCGTTGGAATCGAGTTGCTTTCCAAAAAACATTCGAGTTGCCGCATCAATTAGTACATTACCCGGTCCGGTATCGAATGCTCTGATACTACCATTGTGGTCTAAGGCAGGTAATAATGTTATATTTGCAATGCCTCCTATATTGAGAGCAATGATACTTCGGTTTTCTTCGCGCAAAAAGTTTGCATCAAACATTGGGACAAGTGGCGCACCTTGTCCGCCAACAGCAACATCAGCAGAGCGAAAATCTCCGACGACCGGAATGCCAAGTATAGTAGCAAGTACTGAAGGAGAGCCAAGTTGGAGGGTAGAGCTAATAGAATTTCCAAGTTTTTTCTTGGGAGTAGGTGAATGCCAGACGGTTTGACCGTGAAATCCCACACCATCTAATAAATGTGGAGTTATTCCTGCAAGTTCACACGCTTTTTGTACAGCGATTGCATGAAATTCTGATATGGCAAAATGTAACCAGCTTATATCAGCTATAGTAGATTTTTTTTCGATAATACGTGTGATTTCGGTGCGAAATTCAGGCGAATAGGGGATTGTGGTATGAGATTTTATAGTAAAGATGTGTTTGCCATTTTGAACAGAAAATTCAACTATGGCGGCATCAATACCGTCTAATGAGGTTCCGGACATTAATCCACAAATCAATTTTGGAGTAGACAACCATTCTTGTTGTTGATGTTTCATTCTAATTACTTATAAATATTATGCACATAGATTTTCGCGGAGTATCTGTACAATTTGATGTAATACCCGCTCTTTCAAATATTACCGGAGTGCTACCCGACGGACAAACTACACTATTAGTGGGTGCAACAGGCGCGGGAAAGACAACGCTTCTTCGGTTGTTATATGCTGATATTATTCCGTCCCAAGGTTCAATATTCCTTAATGGGCAGAATACTGCAATAATGAAACCCTTACAAAAACGAACTTTATTGCAGAAAACTGGAATTGTTTTCCAAGATTGTAAATTATTGGCACACAATACAGTATATGAGAACGTACTTTATCCACTAATCATCAATAACTATTCTAATAAAAATATCGACCAACTATGTTTGGAAACCCTTGTAGATGTTGGAATTAGCCATCTGAGAGATAAATTTCCTCATCAATTGTCTGGTGGAGAAAAGCACTTAGTAGCACTTGCAAGAGCAGTGGTTCATAACCCTGAATTTCTTATTGCCGACGAACCTACTGGTAATTTAGATGCAGATTCAACTTCTGCTGTAGCAAAAACACTACAGCAACAATCAGATAAAGGAGTTACGATAGTAATATCTACTCACAGTAATGAGTTGATATCTTGTTTTCCAAAAGCTGCACGATTAGAAATGACTGAAGGAAAAATAACCAGAGTTGTTTCGGCAACATCTAAAACAATTTCATAAAGGTATGATTTTATGATAAATGTGAATAATTTTCCTATAATAGCGTTGATAGGTTATGGGTCTATGGGGAAGGAAATTGAACGACTTGCCGGTGTTAAAGGGATTTCAATTACTAATATTTTTGATATAAATAACCCACTAACTTTATCCTCACCCTCAAATTTTGATGTTGCTATAGATTTTTCAACTCCAATGGCAATTGCAGAAAATGTCAGAATTCTTTCAATGCTCAAAAAAGATGTTGTTATTGGTACAACCGGCTGGAACAATCAATTTGATGAAATCAAACAACTTGTTGAAATAAAAAAAATTGGATTGATTTATGGTTCAAATTATTCAGTTGGAATGCAAATGTTCTTTAGAGTTATTCGTCAAGCCGCAAAGCTAATTAATTCTATAGAAGATTACGATGTATTTATACATGAAGTTCATCATAAACGGAAAATAGACAGTCCAAGTGGTACAGCATTATCTCTCGGAAATATTATTTTGGAAGAAGTTGTAAGGAAACAAACTATAGTTTCCGAAACAATGCATGGAAAATCTAACGACAACGATTTACATATCAGCTCTGTTCGAGGTGGTGAAGTTACAGGAACTCATACAGTTTATATTGATTCATTAGCTGATACTATAGAACTTACTCATCGTGCAAAAAACAGAGAAGGTTTTGCCCTCGGTGCTTTAGAAGCCGCCAGGTGGATTTGGAATAAAAAGGGAATGTTTGATTTTACCTCGGTGTTCTCTGAAATATTTGTAACACAATAACAATCAATACTATATATGAAATTTAAAATTGCTGTTATTACTTCCTTTTTTATCGCTTTTGGTGCAATACAACTATTGCATGCAGTTGAATTTTATAAAAAAAGTCCTATCAAAAAAATTCAAAATGATTCAGTTTATCCCGCTGAAATTGAAATTAAACCGTCCATCATTCAAGTTGATTTTGCACCTTCAGAATTTGTAACTACCGATATTACAATTTTAAATAGGGGAGGGCAGGTGTTAGAAATTAAAAAGATTAAGGCATCGTGTTATTGTGCAAATGGTGCAATATTGAACTCTTCCATTCCACCATTTAGCTTAGGTAAAATTCGTCTGTCTTTTAATACAGTGAAATTAACAGACTCATTACAGAGGATCGACTATACAATTTGGAGCAACGCACATGACTCTGTTTTTAATTTTCCTGTTTACTTACGACGTATTATTAAAGATTCTTTAAATAAGTAATATATTTATTTAGAATATAATATCAACTCCGGCTGTGAAAATATTAAACTTACTAATATTATAATCTATAAAAATTGTAACCGGACCAATTGGTTTAGCCACACCCAATATAAATTTTAGATTAGTATCGGACAGGTTATAGTTGACTGTTTGTGGTTTTGTATCTCCCGGCCATTCGGGAGGTTCAGGTTTAGGCGTTTCAGTCGGCGGAACCCATCGTAGCAATCCTAAACTAATTTGCTGTTCAGCAGGAATATAAAATTTATAGGAAGATGTGATAGATGTATTCTCGTACGAAATACCAGTATATACATCTATAATATCCTTAAAATGTTTGCTTGCTTGAAGGTTAATGTTGTAAATTTTCCCGTCTGAATTAAGTTCTGCATTTGTAACTCCAATTGTATTATCAATATGTGTTTGTTGATAAACACATTGAATTGCCGCATCAAATGGCGCATCGTTAAAATACTGTGATAAACTATGTTTCAAACCTACTCCCCAAAACGAGAATGTTCCGATGTTTTTATCCAATTTAATAGGTGGAATTAATCGTATCAATAATTCTGTACCCATAAACGAACCGATTTCAAATTGAGGAATTGCTGCAAAAATACTATTAATATTTCCACCCGTCGGTAGAGCAAGTGTTTTAGGGAGCTGGTTTATTGCTTTTAAAATTGTATCTTGTACGGATGGGCTAAGTTGTTTAAATACAACACTCAACAATGGATCATCTTTCATTATTTGATTTTTAAAATAATCTCCGTTCAGACTAAACGTAGCATTAGAATTTCCATACACTGTTGCCGCTTTGTTAGGAAAGCTAAGCCCACTTGTAGCTGAATCGCGTAATGGATCCAATCCCTTGTCAAACAAATATTTGAGAATATTTACAACCATTCCTGCTGTATCTTTGATTATTACTGTAGATTTAGTAGGATCAAAAGGATTAATAATATATTCAGCCGCATTTTTATCAGCTAACACTTCGTTTATTGTCATTCGAGGCGCAATTGGAGCGTACGACTTTTGGTCATCTCGTACAAAACCAAACATAGAGTGTATACCAAATCTAAAATATAGTTTATCCACTTTCTTCGGAACAAATGCCGAACGGAAAAAGCGTGAGTTTGCAGTTGCATTTGAAGTAGTGACAAGCGGTTGTAAATACGGACCACTATTTGGTCCTAGTAATTCTTTAGAAATTCGTCTTGTCATTTCTACTGACAATGCATTAGCGTGGGGTGCATCTTGTGCTGATATTTTTATATTGGTTATACTAATAACTACAAACAATATAATTGTTGTGTATTTCATGTGGTTATTCATATTCGTTAAGTAATTTAAAAGCCATCGATAAAGCACCTTCGAGAGCAGAACCATACGGTTTTACAACTTTTATATTTTTTTCTTTTCCTAATATTTGATAAAGTAATCGAGAGAGAAGAGTGTCGTTCTCAATCATTCCACCCATACAAGCAATCTCAACTTTTTCTTTAGAATTGCTAAACTGACGACGTACTGCAAGTATTCCATCTACTAGGTGCTGAGCTGATGTTTCTATTATTGAATAACAAACATCGTCTCCATCTTCGGCACATTTCATAACCATTGGAGTCAAAGAATGATATTCAAATATTCGTTCAGAATATGCTGATACAATGGTACGAGGACGGTCTTTTTTTACCATTGGATAGCGTTCTGCAAGCATATCGAATAGTTTGGTTGATTTACTTCTACCATCAACTGCTCTCACTATTGCAGTGAGTCCTTCTCTTCCTATCCATGCTCCACTGCCTTCATCGTCAAGTTCAATTCCCCAACCACCACATCGTACTACTTCTTTATTATTTATTTTCCCTAATGTTATTGTACCTGTACCCGCAATCAATGCAATTCCGTTCTTACCACCAAGAACTCCTTCAAGGGCTATTTCTGCATCACTGGTAATCATTGTGTCGTTGATAGTTATATTGCTGTTTCGAGCTAATGTTTTTAAAAGCTGTGTAGAGCGTTGTTTTTCTTCTTCCAACCATACTCCTGCAAGCCCTACAACAATAGCATCAACTTCACTCGAATCTATCTCTGAACGATGACATAAATCTCTAATTATATTCAATACTCGCTCTGTAGATTCTCCAACTCCTACAGCACCTATTCTTGTAGAACCTGCTTCTATTGTGCAAATTATCTCGTTTGATCTTTTTAGAATCCCTCTTGTTTTGGAACCACCACCATCAATTGCAATAAGCGTTACTTCATCTTTATTCATAAGTATTTTATTTTAATATTATATAATCACTGTTTTTGCCGTATGACAAATACTCCAAAAACCCCAAAAAGCCAACCACGACAAAATGACACACATGTAAAAACAACAGATTTGTGACAAAAACAACCTTTTAGTTCTGTGATTTGTTTGTTTGTCTCGGTTTCACGTGAAACTTGGATGTTGTACTACTTACAACATCCAAGTTTACATTTTCTAACGAATGTAAAGCATTAATACCGCCAAATCTGTTGAAGAAACACCAGCGATTCGAGACGCTTGTCCTAAGGATATTGGAGCGATTTTAATGAGTTTCTCTCTTGCTTCTGCTGAAAGAGATTTTATGTTTTGATAGTCAATATTTTTAGGAATTAATTTACTTTCTGTTTGTCTGAATGTTTCTATTTCCGCTAATTGTCTCTGAATATATCCTTCGTATTTGATTTCAATTTCTGCTTTATCAAACAAATTAGAATCCGTTGGAAAGGGGACATGTGTGTTATTTGATTCAAACAGGGCTTTCAACGATGATTTCTGTCGTTTAGCAATAGTATTAACTGGTGTAGTTGATGTTATAAGAGTTTCTCCTATAGATTCTAAATAAGAATTTATAACTGTCGGATTGGTTTTGGTCTCTTGAGCCAACGTAACTAATATTTCTGATAAATATTCTCGATGATTTAACTTAATAATATCATTTTCACTAAGCAATCCCAAGCTAAATCCATATTGACTTAAGCGCTTATACACATTGTCTTGGCGTAGTAACAATCTGTATTCAGCCAATGATGTAAAAATCCGATAAGGTTCTTCAGATTCCTTATTTATAAGATCGTCTATCATTACACCAATATATGCTTCAGCTCGACTTAAAGTAAAGGGCGGTTTACCTAAAAACTTCAACCCAGCATTTATCCCCGCTATTAAACCTTGAGACGCCGCTTCTTCATAACCGGAAGTCCCATTAATTTGCCCTGCAAAAAACAATCCCTGCACAGATTTTGTTTCTAAAGATGGTGTAAGTTGATTAGGGTAAAAGTAATCATACTCAACGGCATATCCATATTTTAGAATTATACAGTTTTCTAATCCGCCAATCGATTTTAGTCCTTCTTCTTGAATATAACGTGGCAAACTTGTTGAAAAGCCATTTACATATACCGAATCAGTCGAAAGTCCTTCGCGTTCTAATAATATTTGATGTGAATTTTTTTCAGAAAAACGTTCGATTTTATCTTCTATAGAAGGACAGTATCTAGGACCTTTTCCTGAAATTATTCCTGAAAACATCGGGGATTCATTAAAGCCTTTTCTTAATATATCGTGTGTTTGTTCTGTGGTTGTGGTTTGATGACAAGTTAAAGTATTTTTAACATTTGTGGTTCTGAATGAAAAAGGTGTTGGAGTTATATCACCTCCGACAGCGTTTAACTTTCTAAAATCAATAGAATTGCGGTTGATTCTTGGGGGAGTTCCTGTTTTTAATCGACCTGTTTTAAAACCATAATTCAATAAGTTTTTAGAAATTGAAACTGATGATTGCTCGTTTATTCTGCCACCTGCTATACCATTTAAGCCAGTGTAAAGTATACCGTTAAGGAAAGTTCCGGTACATAAAACCACACAGTTTGCATATATTATATCATCAGTTTCGGTCAGTACTCCTTTTACACGATTACCAGAAATAATTATTTCTTTAATATTGCTATTTATAAGTGTAAGGTTTTGGGTAGATAGTAATAATTCTTGTGCAAATAATGGATATAGGTCTTTATCGTTTTGTGAACGACTAGACCATACTGCTGGTCCTTTAGAAGTGTTGAGCAATTTAAACTGTATTCCACTTTTATCTGCTAATACACCCATAACCCCTCCTAATGCGTCTATTTCTTTCGCCAAATGACCTTTTGCACTTCCTCCAATAGATGGATTACATGATAATCGTCCGATTGTGTGGATATTCATAGAAAAAAGAGCGGTTTTACACCCCATTTTTGCTGAAGCAATGCATGCTTCTATTCCAGCATGCCCACCACCTATCACTATTACATCGTAATTATTCATTGGTTCTGTTTGTTTAGCAGTATGGTATGTTTCACGTGAAACATTAAGCTAATAAAATTAAGTCGTTGATACACTAAAAAACTTCCGCAAAATCAATACCAACTTAATTAGAGTTGAAAAAAATAGAAATGAATATATTGAATTTAGAAAATAATGAAGGGAAGTTGAAGAAGTAAGAGGAATGGCTTATTTACCAATGCAAAAACTTGAAAATAAAGTGTTTAGTATCTCCTCATTCATAAATTCACCGGTTATTTCACCAAGAAAGTGAATTGCATTGCGAACATCAATAGAAACATACTCATTAGAAAAACCATTTTCTAAACTCTGAATTGAAATTTCGAGTGATGAGATAATTTTAGATAAGATTACAGAATGTCTAGTGTTTAGTAAAACATCTGATATTCGTTCTAAATTTTCAGAAGCAGATTTTTCAATAAAATCTTTAAGCTGTTTAATGCCAATATCTTGTGTAGCAGAGATAAAAATGGAGCTAAAATTCAGATTGTGAATATCAATATTGGTGACACAATCAATTTTATTTTGAACATAACAAAACTTAGATTCAGGGTATAGCTTAACAAGGTGCTCGTAAAGTGATAAAGAATACACAGGGGAAACGGAAACATCATTTACAATAATGATTAAATTGCTTGTTTCGAGAAGTTTTTGTGTAAACTCAATTCCTTCTATTTCAATTGTGTCTGTTGAATCGTGTCGTAATCCGGCTGTGTCATATAATTGAATAGAAATACCGTTAAGTGAAAGTGAATCTTCAATGTAATCACGCGTTGTACCAGCGATTGGACTGACTATGGATCGTTTTTTATCAAGTAAAGCATTAAAAAGAGTTGATTTACCGGCATTTGGAAATCCGACTAAACCAACACGGAAGCCATCCCTTAGAACAGAAGAAGCAGAAAAACTGTTTAATAAGTCACGGCAAGTTTGAATAGTATTATAAAGTAAAATTAATAGATTGCTTTTATCGATAAATTCAATATCTTCGTGTGAAAAATCTAATTCTAATTCTAATAATGCACAAACAGAAAGCAGTTCTTGACGAATAGCGGTTATTCGTTTCTTAAATCCACCAAGAAGTTGGCGAGCCGCGATATGGGATCCTTGTTTAGAAACTGAATGGATAATATCGGCGACAGCTTCAACCTGGGTAAGGTCAATTTTTCCATTAAGAAAAGCTCTTTGGGTGAATTCACCCGGCAGGGCAATTGTTGCTCCACTGTAGATTAACGTACTGATAATATTATTTGTTACAACATAGCCACCATGACAACCGATTTCAATAATATTTTCTCCGGTGTAAGAATGCGGAGCACGGAAGACTGAAGCTGTAATTGTGTCAAGTAGTGTATCAGAGTCATAGAATTTACCATAATGTATAGTATGGCTAGGTGCATTTTTTAATAATATTTTTCCTTTAAAACATTTATCAGCGATAGTAAAAGCATCTTTGCCAGATAAACGTATTACAGCTAAACCGGAAATGCCGGGTGGAGTGGCTTGAGCACAAATTGTAGTTTGAGAATTCATAGTAATAAATGTGTGGTATTTTACTAACCATTAAAAAAATGTATGAGTAAAGATATATTTAGTTTTTCTACAGTTACTTCAACAAACGATGTAACAAAAATTTTATTAGAAAATAGAACTAACGTAATTGTAAACGCAAAATTACAATTAAAAGGGAGAGGAAGAAATAATAAAAAATGGATAGGGGATTCGGAAAAAAATATTTTCCTTTCTATTGGAATAGAATACAAAAACATAGATGAAGAATCGAGTATAAAAATGCTCGGGTATCAATGTTTAGGATGTTTGGCTGTGTTACAAGTATTAGAAAAATTAGATAGTTCGGTAAAATTTTGTTTGAAATATCCTAATGATATTTATGCCAAAAAGAAGGAAGATGACTTTAGAAAAATATCCGGTGTTTTGATAGAAAATGAATTTTTAGGAAGTAAACTTAAATCAACTATATTGGGAATAGGAGTAAATGTTTATCAAAATAAATTTGAAGAAAATATAAATGCTACTTCACTTGTTTTATTGGGTATTAATATTGGTATAGATGTTTTAAATATGCAAATAATTTCAGAAATCGAACAATTGAAGAGTATGCAATTAAAAGAGTTGATAGAAGAATGGAAGCTGATTCTCAATTTAGAAGCAAAAGTAGTGGAATTAGTAGGTCGCGAAGGGAAATGGAAAACTATAGGTTTTGATGATTATGGTATGTTAAAAGTCAAACAAGGGAATGAGATGAAAACTATATGTAATGGAGATTCAATACGTTATGATTTAAATTAGAAGGCATGCCCTAAACCAATGTGAATTTGAATGTCAGAAAAAGCTTGGCGGTTGAATATCCATTTGTTGCTTGTTACAGTTGGGTCATAAAATTTAACTGCGAAATCAACACGAATTGGGCCCACGGGAGTTTCTCGTCGAATACCGGCACCAACACCAATTGCGAGACCTGTTAGAATATCATTGAGTGTCGCACTATTGTATTTTTTATCAGTAAAACGATTAAAAACATTACCCCAATCCATGAAAGCTGTTATTCCTAATTGTTCTATTTGGTCAGCAAGCATGGTACTGAACCCGTGAGGTCTGGAAAATCTGTATCGGTACTCAACGCTTCCTTCTAAAATTGCGGAATTACCTGTAAGGTTGTTTGTGTATGACAGTGCACCTTCTAAATTTGAAGAGTTTATATCAAATAATGAACGTGAAGAATATGACCTGACGCTATTTGCACCACCCGCAAAAAATCGTTTATCGAAAGGTATAAATGCGTCCGTACTTAAATCTATGATAATATAACCAACTCTGAATTTAAATGCAAGAACATCATTGGATAAAAAGTTCCAGAATTTATAATCAGTGAATTGAAAACGAGAAAAACGGTATAAACCTCCAACTGCACCCTCAAAAGATAAAGATAAAAAATTACCGTTTAATGGAGAAAATGGATTGTCACGAGTATCACCAATGCCGGTAAAGGAAAAAATAAAACCCAGATTACGAAAACTGCCGTTGATAGTATCAGCTCCTTTATGACTATAAAGGTTAATTTGATTGAAAGGGAGGAGAAACTCGTCTTTAGCTTGAATGTTTTTGGTAAAAATATCAGGATTAGAGTCATAACTATTTGTTATCATTTCAGTATTAACTTCTTCATAATTATCTATGTTTTGCCACTCAGTAGCAATTTCAAAAACAAGGGAGTTAAATAGAGTGTAAGTAGGTAAGGTTACTGGAAGTGAGACTCTTAAAGGAAGTGAAGAAACACCTAAAGAAGTTGATTGAAAAGGCAAACCACTTTGGATTTTCCTATTAGAATACGATGTTTGAGCTGTTGCACCAACCTTCCATGACCAAATCGAAAAAAAGTAAGGTTGACTAAATTGAATACCGGTAAGTAGTTCTCTCGAAATTGAAGTAAATACAATATATGGAAATGTAGGATTTGTGAATTTAAAGCTAAAGTCTTGCCAAACCACCCTCGAAAAAATAGTAAAAGATTGAGCAGAGCCACCAAAATTACGATGCAGATAAGATAGCTCCAGACCGAAATTTGTAAAATTATCATACGTAGTGCGATTAACGAAAGGAGCTAAACTGATTTCTTGTAATTTCTTATATTGGAGACTAACTTGAATGGATAACGTAATATACTCTTCATTTTCTGATAGGCCATTCGTATCTATAACAACAAGGTCGAACGTATTTAAATTATAGAGATTTAATTGCGATTTTGAGAGAGAAGAACGACTAAACCAATCTTCAGTATGAAAATCAAGCATTTCTCTTACTAAATTAGAACTTACAGCCGGTTGGTCACGATAATTATGAGTTAATTTAATTTCACCAATTTTACAACGTTTTCCAGTAGAGAAGGAAATATAAATACTGTCTTTGAAAGATGAAATTTCAGAAGCAACGATAGGTTGTTCATATTTAGCAAAATAGTAGCCATTATCTTGCAAAAAATACAAAATTCGATCAGAATTTTGTTTAATTGTTAGCTCATTGAATTGTTTTTTGTTTGAAGCCAATAACAAAGGAGAAATCTGTTCTTGAAGATTTACGGGAAGTAATTCTAAACCATTATAAACTATAGTATCAATTTTATAGGGCTGATTTTCAATAATATGAAATGTAAGGATGTTGAGACGTTCAGTTGAGTCAAATATAAAAGTGAAAGATGCAGAAGCATTATGAAAACCATTTTGGTTATATAAATTTAATAAAGAGGTAACATCGTTTTCAGCAGATGTCTGGTCGAAGAAACGATATTCGTCTTGAAACCCTCGAAGAGAAGTGTTAAGGGCATCTCTTAAGGGATTAGGAGTATAGGGATTAAGTGAAAATTGACGATAATAAAATCTAAAAACTTGATGCGTATAGCTTAAATTTGATGGTCTAAGGGAAATTGCGTCAGCGAGTACAGAACTAGAAAAGTATGCGTTACCCACAAACCTGATATCACTAATTTCACCCTCTTTGGGAAGCGACAGTGAACTATAAGTAATCTGAGAAGTTGAAGTTATGTCAAGAGTTTCAGATAAAACATCAGTAGTTGTTGTTTTAGAAAAACACTCAAAACAGAAAAGTAAACTCCAAAAAATGTATAAGAAAAAGCGCATGAGAAATTACCCTCAGCCGAACAAAGAAAAAAGCCCAAACTAATATTGGTTCGGGCTAAATCAATGCATAACTAAAATAAAATAAGGAGGTTAGTACATGCTATCCATGTCTTCGTCGTCCGAAAAATATAAATCATCGGTTGCATTTTCATACTCAGGCCATAAATCTTCCATACCTTCATATAGCTCATCATTGTCTTCAAGTTCGGCTAAGTTGTCCACAACTTGTTGAGGAGCACCGGTTCGGTTTGCATAGTCAATGAGTTCTTCTTTAGTAGCAGGCCAAGGAGCATCTTCGAGAGAATATGCTAATTCGGGAGTCCAAAACATAATAAAACCTCTTTTTTAATAAATAAAATTAATAATAATAATTGTGTATGATTGAAGAAAGCAAATAGTTAATTATCTTAAATGAAAATTAATTGTTTTACTTGATTTTGTAAAAGCAAATTTTTATAAATTTTGGCGCAAAAATACAATCTTGCGATACATAAACCAAGTTGAAAAAGTGAATATCGCAATTAAATTTAAAAAACACGTAAAATCTATATGGAATAACAACGGCGAAAACGAGAATTAAGTGAAGATATTTTACTAAATTTGCACTTACTTGCAAATTCATTTTATGAAAAAATTTTGAATGAAAAATGATTATGAGGCAGTTGTAGGTTTGGAAGTGCATATTCAACTGCTTACAAATACTAAGGCATTTTGTAGTTGTACGACTAAGTTTGGTACTTCACCAAATATGAATACGTGCCCTGTATGTCTGGGACATCCCGGTGCGTTGCCTACACTAAATAAAAGTGTAGTTGATTATGCGATAACATTAGGTTTAGCAACAGGTTGTGAGATACGTCCTTTTTCGATTTTTTCAAGAAAAAACTATTTTTATCCGGATTTACCGAAAGGTTATCAAATTTCTCAATACGAAGATCCAATTTGTTATGACGGCGCATTAGAAATTGAACTGGCTGAAGGACAGAAGAGAATTGGAATTACTCGAATACACATCGAGGAAGACGCAGGGAAATCTATTCATGATGTTGATATTGATACACTTGTAGATTTAAATAGAAGTGGTGTTGCACTCCTGGAAATAGTTAGCGAGCCCGATATTCGTTCGGCTCAAGAAGCATATCAGTATTTGATGCAGATACGACAAATAGTTATGTATCTTGGTATATGCGATGGAAATTTGGAAGAAGGATCTCTGAGATGTGATGCTAATATATCGGTTCGCAAACGCGGTACAGAGAAGTTTGGTACCCGAACTGAAGTTAAAAATTTGAATAGTTTTAGAAATGTAGAACGAGCTATAGAGTATGAGATCAATCGTCAAATCGAATTGATAGAAAGTGGTGGAACTATTGTTCAACACACTATGTTGTGGGATGCAACGGTCCATGAAACCAAAGTGATGCGTACAAAAGAGAAAGCACATGATTATAGATACTTTCCGGAGCCGGATTTGGTTGGAGTATCTGTTTCAGAAGAATGGATGCAGCAGATAAGACAACGATTACCAGAGTTACCACTTGCACGGAAACAGCGATTTATTGAACAGTTTGGCTTGCCTAAATATGATGCTGGAATTTTGGTTGACGAGCAAAGTTTAGGTGATTATTTTGAGTCTGTAGTGTCAAAATTATCCGGAAAAACTGAAGAAAGTTACAAATTAGTAAGTAATTGGTTAATGACAGAAGTAATGAGAATATTATCGGAGAGAAAAATTCCAGCATCTGAGTTTGAATTACCTGCTGAATTTATCGCAGAGCTTGTGGATTTGTTGGTAACAAACACTATTAGCAGTAAAATTGCAAAAGAAATTTTCCCTCAATTGTTGACAAGTAATAAGTCGCCGATTGAACTAGTAAAAGAACAAGGACTTGCCCAAATTTCAGATGAAAAACTAATCGAATCATTAGTAAAAGATATATTATCTCAAAACAGCGAAAATGTTGAAAAATATAAAGCAGGCAAATCAAATCTCTTTGGCTTTTTTGTCAGTCAAGTACTAAAACAAACAGAAGGAAAAGCCAACCCAAAAATTGTAACAGAGATTTTGAATCGAGAGTTGAATAATAATTAAAGACTACTATTTTCTTTACTTGTTCAAAGTTTAATAGTAAATTTAGAGTTCTATAATAGAAATGTATTGTAATTTGCATAAGGTTTTTGGCTGCATCAGCAAGGGGGAAGCGGGTCGCGGCTCACATAGTTACCAATTGTGTTAAATATTTACAGGAGAATCTATGCCGCTGCCGAAAACAGAGTTTATCTGGATGAACGGAAAGTTCATCAAATGGGACGATGCTAAAATTCACGTCCTTTCTCATGTTATACATTATGGTTCGAGCTGGTTTGAAGGTATGAGAGCGTACCATACGAAGCACGGAACAGCAATTTTCCGATTACGGGAACATATACATCGTCTGAGGATGTCTGTAAAGATTTACCATGGAGAAATGCCATATAGTGAAGAAGAAATTTGCAAAGCATCGTTAGATTTAGTTAGTAAAAATAATTTGCAAGCATGTTATATTCGCCCGATAGTGTATAGAGGTTATGGTGAATTGGGTGTTTATCCGCTCCAATGTCCAATGGAAGCTGCAATTGGTACTTGGCAATGGGGGAAATATCTCGGTAAAGAGGCGTTAGAACAAGGTGTAGACGTTTGTGTATCGTCATGGAATCGGTTGTCGAATAATTCGATGCCTGCGGCATCTAAAGCTGGTGGTAATTATCTTAATTCGCAATTAGTTCGAATAGAAGCACTTCATCATGGTTATGCCGAAGGAATAGGATTGGATGGACAAGGAAATGTGAGTGAAGGTAGTGGAGAAAACATATTTTTTGTTCAAGATGGAACTATCTATACTCCACCAATGAGTGCGTCAATTCTACAAGGTATCACCCGGGCAAGTGTCATACAAATAGCTAAAGATTTGGGTGTACCGGTTGTTGAAACAACTATACCACGTTCGATGTTGTATTTAGCGGACGAAATATTTTTCTCAGGCACGGCAGTAGAAGTAACACCGATTCGTTCTGTAGATAATATTAAAGTAAAAGATGGATTAGTTGGTGAAATTACCCGCCAAATTCAACAAAAATTCTTTGATGTTGTTGAAAATGGAAATGACCCTCATGGTTGGTTAACATATATAGAAGAACCCAAACAAAAAAGAAAGAAAAAATGATGACGAGTAATGAATATAACAGTTTAAAAATAATTAACGGGTTAGGAATATGCCTGTAAAGTCAAAAGAAATATTAAACAGTAATAAGAAAAACGAGACGAAAACAGCAACTAAGAATGCAGTCAATCAAAAAACCACGACAGCAAAAAAAGTAAAACCATTTAGTGCTTTCGACTTAATGGGATTTGACAATTCTGTTGTTGTTAAGTGGTATAAATTAATGCACTTGGGGCGAAGATTAGATGAAAAAGCCGCACTCTATTTAAAGATGGCTAAGGGATGGTCATACCATGCGCCATTCGCTGGGCATGATGGTATCCAATTAGCTATAGGGCAGATTTTTCGCCAAAGTAAAGACTTCTTGTTTCCGTATTATCGGGATTTAATGACTTGCCTCTCAGCAGGTTTAACCGTAGAAGAAATAATATTGAACGGACTCAGCAAAGATGCAGATGTAGCAGGTGGTGGACGGCACATGAGTAATCATTTTGCAAAGCCATCTATACGAATTCAAAACGGATCATCTTGTACAGGAAACCATTGTCAACATGCAGCGGGAACAGCAAGAGCAATAAAGAAATACAATGGAGATGAAGTTGCAATTTATTCCGGAGGTGAATCTGCTTGCTCTGAGGGATATTTTTATGAAGCAGTAAATGGTGCTTCACGTGAAAAATTACCGATAATATTTGTAATTCAAAATAATAAATATGGAATTTCTGTACCAGTAGAAGAACAAACTGCAAATGTACAAGTATCTGATAATTTCAGAGGTTTCAAGTATCTGAAAATAATCAATTGTGATGGAAGAGACCCTTTCGATTCATTTAGGGCAATGGAAGAAGCAAAGAAATATGTGTTATCCGGAGCCGGACCAGCGATGGTACATGCTGATTGTGATAGAATAGGTTCACATTCGAATTCAGATAATCAGGAGCTGTATCGTCCAAAGGAAGTAATTGATGAGATAAAACTAAGAGACCCTTTAGTACGGTTTAGAGAGGTCTTAATTGAAAAGAAAATTCTAAAAGAGCAACAAATTCAAGAGATTGAAGCTGAAAACCAACGAATAATATTTGCAGCAGCGGATAAAGTTGAGCCATTACCGGATCCATTACCGGAATCATATAAATTATTTTTAATGCCGGAAGCGGTTATAGAATATGATGATAATTCTGAATCAAGATATGTGAATAATCCTAATGAACCACAACTTACCTTCCGTGAAGGAATAAACTTAGCTTTGATGCAGGAATTTAAAAAGAATCCAAATACATTTTTATGGGGACAAGATGTTGCATCTGTAAAAAAGCAAGGTATCTTTAATGTACCAAAAGGGTTGTTGGATGAATTTGGAAATGACAGGGTGTTTAATGCTCCAATAGCCGAGGATTATATTGTTGGTACGGCAAATGGCTTCTCTCGGTATAGAGAAGATATCCGTGTTGTTATTGAAGGTGCTGAGTTTGCAGATTATTTTTGGCCTGCAATGGAACAATTTATTGAATGTTCTCATGATTTTTGGAGAACAAAAGGACAGTTTTCTCCGAATATTGTAATCAGACTTGCCAGTGGTGGTTATATTCAGGGAGGTTTATATCATTCTCAGAATTTGGACGCTATTTTTGCCCATACCCCAGGAATTCGGGTGGTTTGCCCAGCGTTTGCAGATGATGCAATAGGATTAATGAGAAATGCGATTCGTTCTAAGGGAGTTACGATGTATCTCGAACCGAAATTTCTCTATAACTACCGTCCTACTTCGGCATCAGAACCGTCTGAAGATTTTATCATACCTTTTGGTAAAGCAAAAATTCGTAGACAAGGAACAGATATAAGTTTGATTAGTTATGGTAATGCAATCCACATTTCACTTCGGGCAGCTGAAGAATTATCAAAAGAAGGTATATCAACCGAAGTTATAGATTTACGCTCACTTGCTCCATGGGATAAAAAAACGGTTTTTGAATCTGTAAAAAAGACTAGTCGAGTTGTTGTTGCACACGAACATTACTTAACAGGAGGTTTAGGTGGAGAAATAGCGGCAACTATTAGTAATGAACTATTTAGACATTTAGATGCTCCGGTAGGAAGAGTCGCCTCAAAGGACACTCCCGTTGGCTTTGCTAAAGCGTTAGAGAGTGCGATTCTTTTAAATCAAAATGATATAATTGGTGCGCTAAGAAAAACTATAGAGTATTGAATAGAAATTATAAACTTTTAGTGTGAAAACAGACAGTGTGGAAATAATCTGACAGTGTGGAAAACGTGGCACGTTAAAATTAAAGATTTTTTACAAATTCAAAAAGTAAAGTGTGGATTTGTAAAAGTTTTTCATTGGTATTTTGCTAAAGTAATACTATATTTGTGGGATTCTGTGGAATATGTAAAAATAAATGCGCCCGTAGCTCAACCGGATAGAGCGTTGGATTCCGGTTCCAAAGGTTGGGGGTTCGACTCCCTTCGGGCGCACGCTCGGATAATGCCAAAGGGAATAATGGAATTAAGAAGATTTAAAATCCAAAGGATACTTTTACTTTAAATAGAGACTGATACATTAAAATCACATTCAATTTACTAATCAAATAAGATGGCAAATAAAGAAGAAACTGCGGAATTCGATATACAAGAAATTGGAATTCAAGATGAAATACCTTTAAAAGGAAATTTTATCAGTAACAATGTTCAAAAAAATTTAAAACAAATTCTTATCATAATAGGTATAGTGGTTATAGCTATAATAGGTATGGTAATATATAATAAGTCAAATGAATCTAAAGAACTTGAAGCATCAGTTGCCTTGTCAAGAGTTATGACTTATTATGAAAATGGTGACTATGATAAGGCATTGTCAGGAGATAAAAACAAATTGGTTCGAGGTAATGCGGTTATTGGTTTAAAAGAAATTGTTGACCAATATGGCAGTACAGAAAATGGCGAAGTAGCAGCAATTTATGCAGGGAATGCACTTGTAGCGAAGAAAGACTATGTGACTGCAGCCGATTACTTTAGAAAAGGCTTGGGGAGTGAGTCTGTAGACGTAGTTATATCTTCAAATGCTGGTTTAGCTATTTGCGAAGAATCAAAAAATGAAAATTCTGCCTCAGCTGAACACTTTGAAAAAGCAGCAAATTTATCAAAACAACCTTCATTACAAGCAAAATATTATTTGTATGCTGCAATGAACTTTGAAAAAATAGGAAATAAAGAGAAAGCAGAGAAGTTATACAGAGAAATTATTAAACTAAACATTGCTGAATACGAGACAGAGGCCAAGTGTGGCTTAACTCGACTTGGCATGATAATTGAGTAAGTGCGCCTGTGAATCCTTTTTATTAAGACAAAAATAAAGTAAAACATAAAGTTAAATTATTACAATTTTATTCATCCAAACGGAGGTATTATGCAACGTTGGTTTCGTTTAAGCACTCTTTTGATTGCGTTAACCCTAGCTGTGTCTGTGGGTTTTGCGCAAAAACCTCGTGTGCAGGTGGCGGGACGTATTGCTCCAAATGAGGTGCGAATATTTCTTCAAGATAGTGTGTATCAGGTAAATGGTACGTACACAATCGCCGGTACATTGATTATAGAGCCCGGTACAGAGGTTGTCTTTTTAGATAACGGCAGAATGATTGATTCAGTAGGTGGACGTATTATTGCAGACAGTAGATTGAGTGCTGCATATAACGGTACACCTCCAAGTTCTATTGGGTTGCTAGAGTATAGTGATCCAAGATATTTTCTTAATTCAGCGGTGGTTCAAGAAACAAATTTTAATGAGCCTACGATACAGGGTGCGTTGACATATCCAGGTAACTTTGCCAACCCAAGTGGTTATGGTAAATACAACTATATATTCAATGTTGTATTAGATACTATAACGAAGAAAATTGAGAACCTTACAAGCGGAGCTAGTTTACCTGGGCCCGGAAGTAACAAAGTAGTAATTTCGCCAATGAGAGCGATTATGTACACTGCATCGAGATTGTGGTTGACAGATGATATAATCCGTTTTCAACAATGGAGAAGATTATTCGGTGTTACACCGAATATTCCAGTAAGTGCTGCATCAAAAAAGATAGTTTTTAGAGGTCAACCGATAAATGATTATTCTCGTGAGTGGGGACATATAATTGTACTGCCAGGTGCTCGAGCAGCGTTTTTTAGAGATGTAGATTTTAAAGACTTTAAAAAAGATACTACTGTTGACGGTAGGGTAATCTATGATACAGCAACAGTTGCACCTTCGTTGAAGTCTGCTTTTACTGCGTTGAATCAAGAAATGAATAAACTCACTAATGGTGCTGGTGGAGCTCTTACCAGTTTTTCGGCACGGACATGGTTGATAGGATGTAATTTTACAAACAATCAAGCACGTTTTAGAGGTGGGGCTCTCCAAATGTTACAAGCGCCAGCTGGAACCGGTGTATATCCAGACACAGCTGGTTTAGGTATAACTAACTATGCATTTTTGGATAAAAATCCGGCAATGACAGAAGGAGATGGAAGTACAATAGCACAAACAGTAATTCGATTAAGTGAATTAGATAATGCAGGAGCTGAACCGGCAGTTTCAAATTCAGATTCACGTCGTCAAAAAGTTGATGACGCAAGACTTGCTATTTATTTAGGAAGAGTTCGTCAGTTAAATTTTGATAATAACAGAGTAATCGTATCGGATATTGATACATTAAGAATCAATGGGAATAGAGTTGTAACTGATACGAATAGACCGGCTGCATTGCAATCTCAATCATGGAAAAACGAGGCGTTTGGTGGGGCGTTGGTGATTGCAGGTAGAGAATTAGACGAGAATAGAAAAATTGAAATTGGTTTAGGTGTAAATGATAGTATAAGAGTTGCTGCAGGACCATTTGGTTTTATAAATTTTGGTTCTAAAGATTTTGTAAATTTTTCTAATAATTATGCATTAAACCGCCAATCTTCTCCAAATTCAAGAGGTGCAAAAGGTGGAGCATTGTATATTGGAAAGTATACATCGTTGATTGTTAATGGATCATTTAGAAACAACTATGCAGAAACTCCATATCAAGTAAACAGCAATAGTGAACAATATGCATTGGGTGGAGCTATTTTTCATGAGAATACATTAGGACGTTTGCAATTACGAGGACATCCAAGTCTAGCAACAGAATTTTTAAATAATAGAGCAGGTTCAGGTGGTGCAGTGTATGTTGATGGTAACACAGATCCTCGTCCTTCTCCTATTATAGGCGGATCCGATATACCTAATCCTAGACTTAGAGATTATGGTAGAAGAATCACCTTTGAAAATAACACAGCTTTAGCTCATGGTGGAGCAGTGTATACAAAAAGAAATATGACTTCATATGGTGCAGGCGGATTTATAAATGATCTTCCTTTGGCACAGGCTTATGGTACAGGATTTAGTGTTCGGTTTGCGAACAATAAGTCAGGATTTTCAGGTGGAGCAATAGCAATCCATTTGCCGAGTATAGAGCCACCGGTGCCAATTGAGCAACGGTATATTAGATTAGTAAGAACCCAGTTTATTGATAATGTGACAGGAGAATTCGCCCCTTCGACAAGTGTAGAGATGTTAAAACAAGTAAGAGGTGGTGGAGCAGTTTACTCAATGAACGGAGATTTAAATGTTGTTAAAGGTGTTGAGTTTACCAATAATCGCGCTTTTAATAGTAATGGTGGTGCTATAGCGATGATACATCCTCGTACTTCTTCAAAAAGATTTTTTATAACTGATGCAGATCAGCTTACAATTCTTCCAAATGGTACAGCAACTGGCTATATTTCAAATGACAGTTTGTATGATAATAGAAAAATTGCAGCAGTTTCAGCAGATGTAAGAAGTTTAACTAGATTTTATAATAATGTTGCTGAACCTAATCCAGATTCAAGATTATTAGGAAGTGGTACAACTCAGATGGGTGCAAACTCAATCGATATTAAAAGATTCCACCCTGGATTTGTTCGAGATGTGTTAGGAAATGGATTGAGAGAAAATGGAGTTGGACTTGGTGGAGCGGTGTTTATTTTAGATAGTGTAACTCTTCAAAGAAGATATAGAACAGACTCTATATTTATGAATAGAGTAAGAATTCAAAATAATACAGCTTATACTGGATCAGCTATATACTCAGATAATTATGATTTAAAAGTTGTATTGACAAGATGTTTGATTACATCAAATAAAGCAACTTCACCTGTAGGTAGAAGTCAGGATGTTATAAAAGGTCCGTTTATAACTCCAGACAATCCTGCTTCAAGTGATTTAGCTGGTGCTACAATGTATGGAGATATGATTGGGCCTATTCCTTGGACAGCTTTTAATATTGCAGCGAATTCAATCTACGATAATGACGCTAGATTTATTATTAGACTTCCCGATGCTCCAAATTCGAAAAGTGTGTTGGCTGGTGGTGTAGGTATAGGTTTTGGTGGTGTTGACACATTGAGAGGAAATTATTGGGGTGTAACACAAGGTAATGTTAATACAATTATCAAAACATCTCAGCCAGGTTTTGTAAACGGAGGAATTCAAGAATCTTTCTTTATACAAGGCAATGGACAAACTCACATGAGATTCTTAAGAGCAAATAGAACTGATGATACTCAACAAGGACCTTTTGAACAAAATGGTTTCCCGGGTTATACATATACACCAATTCAAATTGGTAAAATTCCAGATACACTTTTGATGGAAGGTCGTATTTACGATTTCTTCGATAAAGGTACAGATATGAAGACTGCAGATTATTCTGCTAGAAGAATGTCACCGATTGAAGACTTCTCAGTTGGAATTCCTCCAAAACTTCAAAGATATAGTAACTCTACAAAATCTTCATTTAATAAATATGTACGTAGATTAACGAGAAATCCGTTTGATACAGATTCGTTGAATTATGCAACGAATAAAGAAAATGTACTGTGGAGACAATTAAGAAGACTTCAAACTGAGTTTGCTCCTGATTATAGAACTAATGAACTCAGTCATCCAATTGGTTACCCATTGTTCTTAGAAGCAAGAGCGAAATATCAAGGTGAAGATATTAATTTTAATAATGATGATCCGACTACATTAAACAGTTCTGTGTTCTTTGTAATTAACGACTCAACTGGAGACTATATAAGAGTTAACATGAGTCAATTTACAGATGCACAAACATTAAATAATGATGGTGTTTATCCTAAAGAAATACTTCGTGGAAGAGTAGATTTTGTTCCAGATTCTGCAGATAGAACAGGAACAAGTGCTCGTGTTCGTAGAACTTATGAAGGTCTTTACAATTTTGGTGGAACTGAAACATTATTGCCGAGATTAGCAGATACAGCATTTAATGAAGATATATCAGCATTAGGTGGTAGAAAATATGATATGAGTTTATCTTCTGCACTTAATAAACGTGGTATTCTCTATGCAAATGGTCAAAAGGTAGTATATTCAAATCGTCCTAGTATGCCTGCATCTTTAGCAAATGGTACAGATACAATAGTTACAAGTTTTGCAGGTGAGCGTTGGAATACTTTACCGGTTCGTCCAGGTGACTTTGTAAGAGTTATATCAAGAACTGTGCTTTGGAGAGAAGGTGTTGACACAGCTATAGATAAAGGTTTAGGATTTAGAATAAGTACTTCGAATCCACCACCAATATTGACTGGTAATAAAATAGCTGTTGAAAATCCCAAAGTAAGTCCAATATATTTCAGTTCTTATAAGAATAAGATTTTTGTAGAAGAAGATGAAAATTACAACAGAACCCCAGATCCAAACAAAAAAGGTCGCGACTCTATATTTGTAATTTCAGCGATAGATTCAAATTTTATGTATGACCCTCGTTGGGCATTAGATATTAATGCCAATGGACAAATAAAAGATGGTGATACAACTTATAAAAGATACAACCAATTAGAAATATCTTGGTTCCCTCTCTATGTTGGTCAGTATGGTGATACTATTAGAGATGTATTTGCTAATAAATTAACTGCGTTACGACGTTGGATTAAAGCAGATACAATTTGGCCAACAACGAATCCAAATAAAGCAACTAGCCCAAGAACATTAAATCCAGCGTATTATGGTGGCAGAGGAGTAGTAGAACTTAAAGGTAAACCTTCGAATCCATATGTAGTGCCAGGAGGAGAGTGGATGGAAGTTGTTGTTAAAAACTATTCTTCTAATGGAAGATATGTTGATGCATTAAAGAACATCTTATTAAGGTTGGCTACAGATTCAGCCGGAAAACGGATTGATAGTTCTTATCCATCTCAAGCATTTATAACAGATACTTTATCGAAATTCATATATTTATATCCGTCATATTTCCATGCTCAAAAATATGATTCAGATACAGCATTGAATCTACCGATAAATGCAAGATATTTAAATCAAGATACATTAAACTTTGGATCTACAGATTCATCAGTTTATAGATTTATGGTGTTTGTAATGGATAGTTTGCCAGTGTTTGCAAGAGTTGAGCGTCCAAGTGCAAATTGTAGATTAGGAACTCAGCAATTATTAGTAGCAAGTGTTACTGATAAATTAAGGTTCTATGCTGACTTTAATACAGATGATGAAAAAGAAGATTCTGTAGCCGCAAATCGCGAAAATTGGGATTTTAGATATGGAAAAACATCATATGCATTCCTTTCAAAGTCAATGAGAACAACTCCCGGTGATACTGCAATTGATCAATTATATCAAATCAGACCAAATTGGTTGATGGATCAATATATGTTTAGAGAAAGTGTATTGTTAGGAGATAAAGCTAATATTACAATTGAAAGTAGAACAGATACTATGTATGCAACTAAAGTAAGAATTCTCGTAAATGGATTTAAAGATACTTTAGATGTTAATATATTCCAAACTGATAGCATAGTAACAGATGTAAATCTTATCAAAAATTATGCGGGATCTAAAGTTATAAAACGAGATACTATAATAGATATCTATAATAAATTAGACAATAACGGGAATGTAATTTTAGATAAAATTAAAAATGAATATGTAAAGGACACATCAGTATACCTTGTTGACCATGTGTTTGCATATCCGGATAAATTCGGATCTGATTTTACTGGACGTGGTGTTGCTAATGTAAGAATACCAAGAGCTGAAGCTTTGAACTTATTAAAGCCGGGTAGTCCTGCAGACCAAGCTAATGGTGGATTGAACACAGATACATTAATTACATTAGTAGTTAACGATGGTCATGGTGGAATAAGTTATTTAACAAAAAGAGTGTTTGTAAATGTGTCGCCTCAGATTTTAACAACGGATTTGAATAAAGCTAAAGAAGGAACAGATTATAATGTTGATTTATTAAACAGACCTAGAAAAATCGCATATTTCGATCCAAACTTTGGACAAGCTCAAACCTTTAGATTGTTATATTCTACTGATCCAGATACGCTTATAGCAAAAGATCCGTGCTTTAAAGAAGCAGGTTTCTGGGATGTTAGAAGAGTTAAAAAGACTCCACAATGGTTAAAAATCAATCCAATTAGTGGACTGTTGTACGGAACACCTGGTATTAAAGATGCTCCACGTTCACGCGCGTTAGGTAATCCTGATACAGTGACGGTTCTGTTAACAGATGCTGGTGGATTAACAGATGTAAAAACATTAATTTTAGAAGTTGATTCATTGAATCATGCTCCTAAACTTCTAACAGCACCGATAGTAAGATGTATAGGTGATGGAGATGTTTATGTTGATACTTTGTTTGCACAAGACTTAGATTTATTAAGAGAAAAACCTTGGTGGGATACAACGTCTAATTTTGATCCAATTATAGAAGAAGTTACTTTAACAATAATTTCTCCATCAGGTACAAATTTAGTTATTGAACCAGCTACGATAAGAGGTACAAAAACTGATACTACACATAAAGTGATTATTCGTTCTAATGGTCCATTTACATACCCTGCTAACGCAGTTCAAGATGGTAAAATGACTATTAAAGTACAAATTACCGATGGTGAAGTAACAAGAGTTTTGGAATATAAATTAAATATATCTGACCCGACAGATTTTATAGTTCCGGTTACAGTTTCGAATAATACAACTTTAGGAGCATTCCAGGTACTTTATTTCGGAACAGCAAAAAATGCGACAACTGGTGAAAAAGCTGATGAGTTAGGTAGATTAGATTCTAATTATTGTGAATTTGAATTACCTCCAATTCCACCAAGAGATGTATTTGATGCAAGATGGACGATTGCGCTAAGAAATGGAATTATTAGAAATATATTCCCGCAAGCAGTTCCTAAAGATGCTAATACGGCTACTTACAAAGCTAGATTCCAAGCAGGAAATATTACTGGAAATCTTTCAGCAGCATATCCTGTAACGATCTCTTGGAATAGAGATGATGTTCCTGCAAAAACAGATAATAAAAAGAATCCAAGCGGTGCATCGTGGTGGATAAGAGATAATATATCTAATGGTAATTTCTTTGGATATAATATGAAAACCGGAGTAGGTGGTCATTCTTCCACAATTGTAGATTATGCATCTCAAGGTAGTGTTTCGACGATTTCTGTGAATAAAGATGATATTGATGGATTTATAATTGTATATGACTTTATTAGTGGTGTTGATACTCCTGAAACAGGAATGCCAACAACTTATGAATTAAGTGAATGTACTCCAAATCCATCATCCGGATTGACAAATATTACCATAAATATTCCTACTGCTTCAAAAGTTAAAGTAGAAGTTTATGATGCAATGGGTAATAAAGTTAAGACCTTAATAGATGGTTATTATAATGCAGGAAAAGCAGAAATTAATTGGGATTCTAAAAATGATTCCGGGTTAAATATGTCAACTGGTGTATATTTTGTAAAAATGACATCAGGTGCATTTAGCACAGCTCAAAGAATGATGCTTGTTAGATAAACTATTGAATGAAAGTGGCTCTTTAATGCAAAGAGCCACTGTTCATCACAATTAACAACGTGAAAAATTTATTTAAAAAAATATTGGGAGTCTTTATGTTTCGTAGACGTATATTTTTAGCGTTGATAGCAGCATTCTCTTTTACGCTATTGCTATCAACACAAGAAGTTAAAGCGCAAAGAATTTATGATGAATTTGATGCGCCAGTTATAAATGAAGGAAAATTGTATAGAGATTATAGTACTAATCCTCTAACATTTGCAAGTCGATATAATGGTAATGGTCCGATTTTAGTGAATAATATACCTTATTCAGAAAATACTGATGCAGGTAGAATTATATATCCAGCTCCGACTACACCAGCAGCTATAGATGCAGGTATGTATGCAATCCAATTGCCATTTACAATGCAATATAATGGAACTACTTACCCGGCTAATACTGGTAATTTATGGGTATCAGTTAATGGGTTTGTAATAGTTTCGACAGCAGCCACACAACCTAATTATGTTGGTAATAATTCAGGTGATATGTTTACAAATGTATTGCCATCGAATATTATAGCTCCATATTGGGGTAATCATGCATATCAAACATCAGTTGTTGGGAAAGAGACTGAAATGTCATGGCAAATGTATGGAGTTGCTCCTAAAAGAAAAATTGTTATTCAATGGAAAAATTTAAGTGTAAATATTAAAGGTTTGCCATCTGATAATACAAGTTTAGCTAATTTCCAAGTAATAATTTGGGAACGACAAGTACCAGTAGCCGCGGGACAACCACAATTGAACACTCAATCAGATATTGACTTTTCATATGGAAATTTTGGTGGAAATGGACCAGTAGATCCTACGTATTATAATGGAGCATCTGTCGGTTTAAAAGGAGCAAATGGAGAGTTTATTAATGGTTTATCATTCAATAATTTATCACAATCAACTTCTTCTACCGCTCAAACTTCTAGCTGGGTTCCATCTGGAACCGTATCATCCTTGATTAGATTCGAAAGCTATCAAAGGAGTCTTGCAATTAATCCTACTTGGTTTGAATCAAGATTTATTCCATCAGTTAATGGTTTTAGAACAGATAGAAATGATGGTTATTATAGAGTAGATTTAAGTTCTTTGAACTTTGATTTTAATTATCAAGGAGTTAAACAACCTAATGTCTGGATATGTGTTAATGGATTTGCTACTTTTCAAAATCCTGATGTATTCTCCTCTATTGCTAATAATCAGGCTAATGGCTTGTTCTTATATAGTGCATCATATCCTAATAATGTAATTGCACCTTTTTGGGGTGATCATTATTTAAGATTGCCGGGTGAAGTTGCAACTCCATCTTCAAATGGAACATATTTAGGATCAGAAATATCGTATGTGGTTTTGGGTTCGTATCCTAGAAGAAGATTAGTTATTCAATGGAAAAACTTGAATATTATGGATCAAACATTGCCTTCAAGTACTGGAAATTTCCAAGCAATTTTGTATGAAGGTGTTGATGATAAATTCCCAGATAATTTTGCGGGTGGAATAGAATTTGCATATGGCGATGTTGGTGGAAATACACTTACAAATTTAACAACTGTATCATATAAAAATGCTTCGGTAGGATTAAAAGGTTCGGCAAGTGGATTGTTTTTAATTAAAAGCGATTTTATAAATGGATTGATGTATGATAATATTAGTACAGCATTTACAAGCGAACAGCTCACTCAAAACTGGCGACCTTCAAGTGGAATAAATAATGGTGAAGGAAGACGAATATTCTTTAGAGCAATTCCACGTTCGTCAAGCCCAGGATGGGGAGATGGAGATGCAGATTTGTCGCAAATACGTGTACGAAAACATGCGTATATGATACAAAATAGATTTGTAACAGTGAACGATTCACGATTAATTCTTCGTTGGTTGGTTCAAGATAAATCTTTACCTGATAGTTTAAAAAGAGATACTTTACGATTAGGGAATAATTATCATGCAGATGTTAATCATAATGGTAGATATTATTATTCTTCAAGAACTGTAGATAATTTAAGAGATACACTATTATGGAAAAGACGTATTGATGTTGATACGTTTGGGGTAAGAATCAGAAGAGATTCAGTTGAGAGTTTAGCTGGATTACCTCCTGATGCAGGTCCATTACGATTAATATATTACCATGCAAATGCACAAGATGCTTCAGATATATTACATTATATATCTGGTAGAATTCCTTCATTGCCTTGGATATGGGATACTCTTGGAATTTATGGTAAAGCTACAATATCAAATAAAATAGCAAATAATATTCAATTCAATAACTTCGTAAAATTATCAAGCAATACATATAAAGTACCATTATATATTAATGGTGAAACGAATAATTTAAGTGTTGAATTTACAATTGATGGAAAAGTTCTTAATGTAGAACCAGTTCAAAAAGAAATGAACATTGTTCATGTAGATTTTAATGAAAATAAGGTTGTTGCTGCTGCAGATGGTGAATTTAATGAGAAAGAACCAATTGCATATATAACATTTGAATCAACAAAAAAAGAACTACAAACTACAAATATAGAGTTTAATGAAAGACAAGTAAATGCACAAAAATTAGTATTGGCACAAGATGATAATGAAATTGGACAAAATATTTCAAATTATCCTAACCCATTTACTAATTCGACCACCATTAAAATTAGAATACCTAACTCAGAGAATTACACAATTGATATTGTAGATGTTATCGGTAATAGTGTAAAGACATTGTTTGCAGGAAATTGTGAACAAGGTATAAAGAATTTTGAATGGAATGGTTATTCAGATAAGGGTCAAGAATTAACAAGTGGAATCTATTATGTTAGAGTGACTGGTAACAACGAAGTTAATACTCAAAAGATTTCAATTGTAAAATAAATTTACAATGTGTTTTCTTAAAAAAATCTTATTTCTGCTACCGTCATTATTTATATTTAATGGCGGTATGCAGAACGGATATTCACAAGACACACTTAAAGTCAATATCAATGCAACTACAAAGGTAGATGTTTGTGCAAGTGAAAAACGAATTTTAATTGAAATACAAACGAACGAAATTTATGCTAAAGATAGTTTATTAGGATATGATTTTATTATTGAATTTGACCCTGATAATGTAATAATTGAACAAGCATTAACTGCCAGTACATTAACATCACAAATAGTTTCCGGAGGGGGATTTACTCACTTTGGATTGCTAGAATCCGGAGTATTTAGAGCTTCAGCTTATTTACCGGATGATGCAAAGTTTATTAAAGGAAATTTACCTTTAGTTGTTTTAAGTGGAAGATATATTGGAGAATGTGAAGGTGTTGCATCGATAAGAATAACTGATTTTGAACCGGTGTTTTATAGTTTTGGATCGAAAAAAGTAATTGATTATGATCATGAAAATTACATCTATGGTGAAGTTGCTAATTTTAATGATAGAATATTAGAAGTTAAATTTGGAGAGTCTTCTATTAAATTAGGTAAAAATGATTCTTTAAAAGAAATACCAGTTAACTATCTGTTTAAATCTGATGCTAAAATAAACTCTGCTAAAGTTGAATTTTCAAAAGATACAACAAAACGTATAGAAATGCTTTCAATTAAAGCAGCTCAGAATGGTGTGACATTGGATTCTGTATTCAATTATGAAGACAAACTAAAAACAACAATTAATTTTAATAAAAATTATCAAACAAATCTACCAGCAATAATACTTAAAATTAAGTCAACTGTTGATGATAATTTTAAAACTAAAATTAAAGCAATTATAACTGAAACAAATAAGTGTAATTGTGTAAAAAATTGGGTAGGTGACGAAGTTGAAATTACAAACGTTAAATCTGATACAGTTATATCAGTAAACGAATCTAAAATTACTTCTAAATCAGAAGTTGTACAACTAGTTGAAAATGATGACTTTCTAATTATTAAATCTAACGATTTAATAAAAAAAATACGAATATTTAGCTATTTGGGAGATGAATTAAAATGGCTTAATGATGAACTCCCTGCATTTAAAATAAAAATGCCACAATTCGCTTTAAAAAAAGGAATCAACTTTATTGAAGTGACTACAACAACGGAAAATAAAAAAAATTATATTAAATTTATTAAATAAATCTTCTTACAATTCAAAGGAGAGAGTTATGAAAAAGCAGTTTTTACAATTGCGCAGTAAAATACTTTTTATGATGCTATTGGGGGTATTTACATTTGTAATACCAAATTCCCAAATGTCAGCACTTCAAAAAGCAGATATTCCAAAATTATCCCTTTTAGGGGCAAATAATGGATATAATAATCAGGTTTATTCTGATGGTCGTATTTGGTTAGGATTTGCGGATGTTAAACAACGGGAAATTTTAGTTCCTGTTTTTATGCAGAATCTTTGGTGGGACTCTTCAGCTATTACAGAGCCAAGATTTGGTGGAAAACCGATTTACAGCTTTTCATTCATGATGTTCTATGACGGAAGAGTGATGGCGCAAAACGGTGTACAAATAACAGATCCATTAGGTGGAGATATTACCGCTCTAGCAAAGAATTTTGAGTTTGTAATAAATGATATTCCTGCACCGAATAGATATAGAATCTATTTAACCGGTGCTGCAGATGCTGAAACAAAATACGGACGTAGAGTATTTGTTACAGGGACATCTAACAGAAGACTTCCTACAACTGATGAAAATGGACAATATCAAGTGTTACTTTATCTCAAGTTTAAAGTAACACTTTCTAAGCAACTTTTACAATCAGACCCAACCCGTTACAGTGGTGCTGAGAAATCACCTATGTATATAACAAACGATTCACTTCGTTATGGTGAGTTAAAAATTGGAGAAGACGATCCGTTTCCAAACGTTTCTCAAGGTGATGCAAATAATCCTTACGGTAACAAATTATATAGAAGAGATTTAAATCCAACAATAGGATTAGCTGGAATTAACATTAATTCAGATGATTATCCAGATTATCCAAGTAAGTCAGGTTTAGTTTGGGTAAACGTAGGTGAAAATCCTGCAATTGGATTTAGAGATGTTATTGGAGGAACAAATAATGAAGTTCGTCAAGACGAAAATATACCAGATGGTTCAGCATGGAACTTAACGAGACCAATTGTTATTGACTCAAGTTTAAATACAGGTAGATATGGAACTAGAGACATCCAACTTGTAAATAGTACAGCAAGAAGTAGACTTACCTATGTTACAATCCAATCTAATGCTCCTTGGTTGTTTTTTAGAACATTACCAAATGGATTTAATCCTGTACCAACACAAAGTAGAGAAGCAAAAGTAACATATATAGATAATGGTATAAATGGACCTGTTCCTCCAAACTTGAAAGATGCAAGGAACAATGTTGCTTCAGCTCAACAAGCAATTACAATGCGTGTTATATGTAATGGAGATATTTTAAGACAAAATGGAGAGTATGCCGGTGTATATGTTGGTTATATTACATTGACTTCAGGTTCAGCGTTAATATCACCTGTACAACTTAAAGTAACATTCATTTATTTACGTAATCCTTTAGAACCATATACCTCACCAAGACAAGGAAGAGATTGGGGAATTAGACTGACAGTATCTAATTCTAAAGGTACTGGTGGAGAATCAAATGACTTAATTTTTGGTTCAGGACACAGAGCAACAGATGGTGTAGATAGCTTATTTGGTGAAGATTACTATAGAGTACCGCCAACTGGGTATTATGCACGTTGGTTCAATCCAAAAGTAGTTGATGCTGGTGGAAATGAAGTTGCACCATACGGATTTAGCGAAATTCCAATTGAAAATGAAGGTACTATCGGTACTCGCTCAGATTCAAGAGATATTCGAGATAATTCAGTTGATTCATCAATTATTTTCCTCTGTAGATTTAACGCAGATGGAGCTCAAAATTATCCAATTGTGATAAGTTGGGATACACAAGATTTCCCTGATGGAGCACAATTATTCTTGAGAGATACATTGAATGGTTCTATATTTAGTGTTGATATGAGAAATGCAACATCAGATCCAAGAACCCCTGCTGGTAGATCATTTACAATTCGTGATGCACGTATTACATCATTTTTGATTGAATACACATTACCTAAAGTAGTAGCTTTCCCTGTTATTAATAAAGGTTGGAATTTACTTTCTTTACCAGTGTTACCATCAGATTTAAGAGCTACATCTATCTATCCGAATGCAGTTGGAGGTCAACCATTTAGATTCTATCAACAATCATATCAAAATGAAACGGTATTATCAGCTGGAGTTGGATACTTCATCAAATATGGTCAGTATTTAGATTCAAAGATTGCAGGTACAAAGATTAACAGAATTAATAGTACAATGAATCCTGTACGCTTAACACCGGGATGGAATACAATCGGTGGCTTAAGTGTTCCGGTAAATGTAAAAGATATTGATTTTGATCCATATAATACTTCAATTCCTAATAAGCCAATTAAGAGTGTTTGGGGATATCGTACAGATCGTGGATATTTTGAAACTTCTGAAATAGTTCCGGGTCTCGGATATTGGATAAAAGTTACTGATGATGGGTATTTGAAATTGACTGCTCCAACAGGTATTAAATATTCAGATGATATTGATAATGAAAAACAAGAGATTATCAATAATAGTACTAAGCTCAAAATAAGTGATAATGCTCAGCATTCTAACGAGTTGTATATGTCAAAAGTTAATGATGTTACTGCATTTGAACTTCCTCCGGTGCCTCCATTTGGAATGTTTGATACAAGATTTACAAATAATGCAAATGCAGAAAATGTAACAAGCCCAACTGTTAGATTCCAAGGTGTAGAATATCCTCTTGCAATTTCAATTGATTGCCCGAAAGAGTCTTATCAAGTTATTGATATTGTAACCGGAAAATCATTAGGTACGATTAATCAAACAAATTCAACAGTTATTATTACTAATAAAAATGTTGAAGCTGTTAAATTACTCAAATCTGATACTCCGCTTACCGGTTCAATGTTACAAACAGTTCCTAATCCTACAAGCGGTAATACAACAGTTCAATATATTGTTCCTCAAAATGGATTTGTAACCGTTAAAGTCTATAATATGCTTGGCATAGAAGTAGCTATGTTGGTTCAAGAGTACAAAAATGCAGATACTTATTCTGTTCCATTTACATCAAGTACATTACCAAGTGGTCAATATACTGTGAAAATGGTGGCAGGTGATGTAACAACAAATGCAGGTCTTACGGTTATTCGCTAAGACTAAAGTGTTGTTGTAACAATGAGAATGAGATGGGCAACAGAGATATTCTCCGTTGCCCATTTTTTATTACATTTAATTTACACTTATGAAAAAAAATATTACACCGTTTGTCAGAATCTTACCTTTCCTAACTTTATTCTTTCTTTTGTTTAGTTCGGTTGAAGCACAAATTCCTTTTACTGTCGAATTGAAAATAACAGCAACAGATACAAGTAATAATCCTATTGTTAAAATACCATTAGTTCTCGGTATAGATACAAGAGCCACAGACTCAATTGATCTAAATTTAGGAGAGCAAGCACTACCAGGGCATCCTCCGTCAGGGTTTCATGCAGGAATGTTAGTTTACAACGAATTAAGCTATAAAGATTATCGTAGAATACCGCCACTTAAAAAATTTAAAATTCAATATGAACTTAATGTAAGCCCAAAAGACCCAAATCGTCAAGATAAACCATTTTTTATTACCTGGGAATACCCTTTATCAAAGTATATAGATTCAGCTCAGCTAACAGACAGGATAGATGGTAGTATCGTTTCATTTTGGTTGGATAGTAAAGGATTTAGCCCGTTAATAACTACACCACTTTCTACTTACTTCGTTAACGTTTGGTATAATGTAGGATCTGTTGATGTTCAAGAATTTAATAATGAATTAATAACAGACAATATCAAGTATAGACCAGAGAGTGATGTAATTGCAATTGAATCAGTTAAAAACAGTAAAATCTCATTATATTCATCAATTGCATCTTTGCTGTGGCATGGAGAAATGGGAGATTCAAATAGTGAAATTAATGTGCAAAATCTTCCGCTTGGAATGTACTTTCTGGCTATTACTAAGCCAAATGGAATGACAACATCCCATAAAGTAATGTTAATTCGCTAAGAATCTGAAAAAAATGATAGAAAAATCTACAACGAACGAATTAGGGATAAATGGTTTTACATTCAAAGATTTGTATGACCCAATTCGCTTGTCTGAACTTCTCTCTGTATTCAATGAATTCTACAAAACCTTCTCTTCCGAAGGTTTTGTTCGTTATCTTAGTTACCGTTCTACTAAAGGTGAAAACCTAACCAAAACTGAAATAGCAAATATCTTGATTGAAACTGCAAAAGCCGTAGAACTCTTCATAATTAAACTGTTTAAAATCGAAGAAGAATCTTCAGAAATACACCAAAAATTCTACAATGAACAGCTTATCATGCGATTGAAGCGTGAATTTATTAAAAAAGGAATTCTGAAGAAGAAAGATAAACCAGAACAAATTAGCCCCGAACATTTTGAAATCCTATCTAAAGTGTATCAATCATACCAACATCTATACAATAAATATAATTGGAATGATGAAGAACTCGGATTTGCCCAACTTGTTATCTCGTTAATAGATGAGATAAAAGAAACGGATAATTCTACGGCAAAAGAACAACTCTCTACACTCGAAGAATATTATTTCCTCCGCAAGCTGCTGTTTCCTGAAACAGTACGTACTTGGATAACATCTAATATTCCGAGCAAACTTGACTTTGAAAACTTAGTTGATATAATCAGACCTGAATTTGAAATCAATGAGGTCATTACATCACCTCATATACGGAAAAGAGTTGGCTTTGCCCTTACAGATAACCGCGCAGATACTCGTGAAATAACCCGTGAAATCGAATATTGCTTGATTTGCCATGAACGTGAGAAAGACTCTTGTTCGACAGGCATCAAAGAAAAAGACGGAAATCTCAAGAAAAACCCGCTTGGTGTTGATATTACAGGGTGTCCGTTGGATGAAAGAATTTCCGAGATGCACGCACTGAAAGAACATGGTTTTACTATCGGGGCCCTTGCAATGGTTGCTCTTGATAACCCGATGTGTGCCGGAACAGGACATCGAATCTGTAATGATTGCATGAAAGGTTGTATATTCCAAAAGCAAGACCCTGTCAATATCCCACAAATTGAAACATCTGTATTAACCGACGTACTTAATTTACCGTATGGGTTTGAAATCTATGGTTTGCTTACTCGGTGGAATCCATTGAATATAAGTCGGCCTCACGCACTTCCGTATAATGGAAAAAAAGTAATGGTCGTTGGATTAGGGCCGGCTGGATATACCTTATCACATTATCTCCTGAATGAAGGATTTGCAGTTGTCGGGGTGGACGGACTGAAAATAGAACCATTTCCGCCAGAATTAACGGGAACTGAATCAATTCCTCCACAACCAATAGTTGATTATAAAAAAGAAATAGAAAAAGAACTCGATAAGCGTGTGTTAGAAGGTTTCGGAGGAGTTAGTGAATATGGAATTACCGTACGGTGGGATAAAAATTTCCTTACCGTTCTCCATTTACTCTTATCACGAAGAACCACTTTTAAAATATTGGACGGAGTACGCTTTGGAGGCACGATAACAGTAGATGACGCATGGAAACTCGGATTCGACCATATTGCACTTGCTACGGGCGCAGGAAAGCCCACGATAATTGATATGAAGAATAACTTGTGCCGAGGAATCCGCAAGGCATCCGACTTTCTCATGTCATTGCAACTCACAGGAGCGGCAAAATATGATTCGCTCGCTAATCTCCAAATAAACCTTCCTGCTATTGTAATCGGTGGCGGACTTACCGCAATTGATACTGCTACTGAGGCACTTGCGTATTATCCCGTTCAAGTTGAAAAATTTGTGATTGAAGCGGATGAATTAATGCAAAGTGTCGGTGAAAACTCATTCTGGACTCTATTCGACCGTGAAGAAACTCTCCTTGCCAAGAAATATTACGAGCATGGAAAGCTCATAATCACCGAAAAAAAACGGGCAGAAGCAACTGGCGAAACACCTAATTTCCTTCCGATGCTGAAACAATGGGGTGGTGTGAAACTTGTCTATAGAAAACGTCTGCAAGACTCGCCTGCCTATCGCTTGAATCACGAAGAAGTACACGAAGCACTCGAAGAAGGTATTGAATTCGTTGAAAATATGACTCCTCTCGAGGCAATTGTAGATGAATTTGGGGCTGTCAGTGGGATAATCTTCGAGAGAACCGACGGACGCATTACGTTACCTGCTCGAAGTGTCTTTATTGCCGCTGGAACTTCTCCTAATATTACCTACGAAAAGGAATATCCCACAACCTTTGAATTAGACCGAAATCAAAAATTCTTCAAAGCATTTGAAAGAGTTCTTCCTAACGGCTAACTCCTGCCGTATCTCGTTTGTTTATACTAAAGAACCATGTATCTTCTGCATGGAATGACCAACCGTAACTATCATATTCTTTCTTCTACCAAAATACTTCTTGGAAATGTCGAATAATCTGTATAATGTTGCACCCGAATACTTTAACATTACCTGATTTCGCTGTCGTCTTAAAAACTAAAAAGAATACTACTTGATTAGCCAATAGTGTCGGTATATTGTTTTTATTTCCCATTTCTTTTATCTGGAGTTTTTATGAAACACTTTGTTAGCGCGGTTTCCGCAGACCGCCTTGACCGCAGACGGTTTTTATTCTATTAACCTAATGCTACCCAGTCCGATCGGTTGTTAAAACCGATATTCACTGTAATTTTTTATTTAGTAAATACTTGAAGTCAGTTGTAATAACTGACTCAACTTTAAATGGAGGGTGCGATAGGGGAGTTTCGTGCTTCGCAGATACATTAGTGCAAGGTGAAATCTTAGTTCTCTGAATGAACTATAGTGCTAATCATCCCTTTCATCGCAAAGCCCGAAAACGTTATGATGAAGGTCAGCTGTGGTAGCCGACCCGACGAAAATTCAGCAATTACACAACCATCTATGTCCGAAAGATTATATCATATTAGCGAAGATGCCGAGATTACAATATTTCGCCCGCGTCCGTCGCCATCGCATTTTGATTCCTTGAGGGGAGACGTTGTTTTTGCAATTACCGAACAGCTTCTGCACAATTACCTATTGCCACGGGATTGTCCGCGCATTACATACTATCAATCCACTAACACCACTCAGAGAGATAGGGATATTTTCTTTGGTCATTCAGCCGTTGATTTTATTATTACAGTCGAATCCAAATGGTTCAAAGTAATACAGGAAACAATCTTGTATTGCTATGAATTACCGACCGAGAGTTTTGAATTGTTGGATGAAAATGCAGGATATTATATTTCGTATCAATCTGTAATTCCACTCTCAGTTCGCGAAATTGTATCGCCAATCGAAGAATTACTCACGCGGAATGTTGAGTTGAGATTTGTGCCTTCATTGTGGAAAGTTGCAGATGCAGTAGCGCAATCCTCTTTACAATTTTCGATGATACGAATGAAATATGCAATCCCAAGATTATTCGAGTGAGAGAATTATATTTGATTTTATTTTAACCACGTAGATACATAGAATACATAGTTTAAGATATTCTAATTATTACACTTAGAAAATAGTAGATTTAAACAGATGCATGTACGGTGGTATGCTTGTTTAACATGAGAAGTGAAGCAATTCCGGGAATCAAAAATAGTGTTCCTGCCGTAAGAAATGCTGTGGAAAGTGAATAGCTGTCGGCAATCCACCCAATAACAGGGCCAACACATGAGAAAATCAGCCGAACTGTAAGATTGTCAACCGATAATACAGTTGCTCTTCTATCTGACGAAATCAATGAATTAATATATCCGTAGAATGTGGGCTGACCTAATCCCCGCACAAAATAGAATAGAAGCAAAAAAGCAATTGCCCATAATGATTGAAACACAGCCACAAGCACATACCCCGCCACCGAAAGTATAATTAACGACCGCAGAACATAATATCGTCCCAATCTCTTTTCGACTCTGTGTGCCGAAAACGAAAAGAAGCTCACCGAAAATTGCAAAGCCGCCCATGCCACTCCAAACCATCCAAGCGGCAATCCCACAAGTTTCATGTAGGGCTGAATAAACCACACCATCGTCAGCGTAGAAGCATTTACAAACGAAGAATAAATCAACAGCCATTTAAGTTCGGCGTGTCCGTGCAAGGCATAAACCACGATTTCCCACACCGCTCGGAAATTACCTTTTGAATTATCAATTTTGGTTCGAGGTGGTTCGGTGAGCATCATTGCAAGCGGAATCGTAAAAAATACGACACATGTTTCTACATAAAATGGCATTCGCAAACTAATTACTGCCAATAAACCGCCTACAATACTGGCAATTCCTTCGGAAGTATTGCCGATAGACATGAGTCTTCCCTCAAATTTAGAATATTCCGACTGGTGACCAAGCGCAAGAAGTGAATCATAAACAATGGCAGAGTCAGTTCCGGAAATAAAACTCACAGCACAGCCGAGAGTCATTTCTGCAATGAAAAATCCCCAAAAACCATCTGCATAAGAATACAATGCAAACCCGGCAAAACTCAAAACGCATCCTGCAATCATCGTTCTTTTTCGTCCAACAACATCTGAAAAATATCCCGATGGAATTTCAAACAACACTACAAGCGCGGAAAATGCCGACTGAATCAGCAGGATTTGTTGCATTGTAAGTCCGGCGTGTTGGTAAAACAACACAAGTGTTGACATTACAAGCAGAAACCACCGCAGTACTCTGATAAAGAACATCAGTCGAATATTGCGTTCGAGTAGATTCATTTTTGCTTCTCTTTGGCGGAATCTAATGCTCTCCAAACAGAATCTTGAAAGTGGTTTTCAAGTTTTCGTGCAGAATCAATTTCTTCTTCGAGGTAATGAAGTTTACGTTCGCGGCGTTCCCATTTATCACGAAAACGGTCACAGCTATACAGCGAAATAACCGTAAAAACAAGTAAGCAAACGAACGTAAATCGAGCAATTATACGAACGATAAGAATACGACTCATAGTGTTGAGATTGTAAGAGTAATAAAAAAAGCGGCTACTCATTCAAGATACTACAAATAGTTCTTTATTAGAGCAACCGCTGATAATTCATATCCGAAGTGCGTTTGTTTGTGTAAACGCATTCGAGAGATTATTTTACACCAAGATTTTTCTTTTGTTCATCAGAAAGTAAGTCGAAGAATGCAAAATCTTGTTTTGGTTCTTCCTCGTGCTGTTGCTGAGGGCGATCACGGTTATCGTTGTTGCGTCTGTCGTCTCTTCTATCATCACGACGTGGACGGTCATCGCGTCTATCATTGCGATTGTCGCGTCTATCGTCATTTCGTGGTCTTCCTTCGTTTCTTGGTTTGTCTTCGTTTCTATAATTATTGTCGTTTGAAGATCTGCGGTCATTTGAATATCCGCCGCCATCATCCGCATATTTTGGTGTGAGAATAAACGAAGAAGTAGCAGGAACAACATCTAACACCATAAGTTCAACTGTATTGCCAACGTTCATTGATTCATCATTGTTTCTAACTCGTCCGCGTGGTACAAATCCATCCAAATCATCATTTACACGAACGATAATTCCTTGCGGAATAACTTCGCGAACAGTTGCTTGAATCATTGTGCCAACGGGATATGTTTCTAAAATAGAATCCCAAGGATTAGCCAACGTTTGCTTATATCCGAGTCCCATTCTTCTTTTTTCTTCGCTGACTGAAAGAACTTGAACTTCAATTATTTGCCCGATAGTAAAGAGTTCGGAAGCATGGTTAACTCTACGTCCCCATGAAAGGTCATAATTGCGGAGTAAACCTTCTACACCCGGTTTTACCATTACATACGAACCGAAGTCAGAAAATCTTGTTATTGCTCCTTTATGACGACTTCCTTCGGGGAATTCAGTTTCAATATTTGCCCATGGCGACGGCACTAATTCTTTGCGGCTCAAGGTAACTTTTCCCCTGACTTTATCCACTGCCAGAACTTTTACTTGAATAGGGTCGCCTTTTTTGAATACTTTTGATGCATCATCAATATGTTCGTGTGCAAGTCGGGAAATATGAACAAGTCCTTCGACTCCATCCATATCCACAAATACGCCGAACGTAGCAATAAACGAAACTCGTCCGTCAACAATCGCACCTTCTTGAAGTGTATTGAAAAATTCTTCTTTTGCAATCTTTTTACGGCTTACAACGATTGCTTTTCTTCCTTTATCATCTGTTTGAAGCTCTTGAATATTCACTGTATATTTCTTGCCGACTGCTTCGTGTAATTCTTGTTCAGTAGCAACACGCTTTGTAGAAAAATGAGAAGCAGGCATGAACAATCGAACATTTTTATAAACTGCTCTGAGTCCACCTTTGATTCTATCGGCAATTTCTACTTCGATAGTTCCGTTGGCATTTTTAACTTCAGTTAATTCTTCGAATACTTCGTCGAGTGCTTTTTGAGCTAATGCTCGTTCTTCGTTGCGTTTACGTTCTCTTTCTGCTCGTTCTTCGTTGCGTTTACGTTCAGCTTCGGCGTGTGCGGCTGCTGCGGCAAGTTCTTCTTCCGTCAGTGGAACAGGAACAGCCGGAATTTCTATAGTAGGAGCAACAGCAGTTGGAACTTCTGCACTTGGAGCAACTTCAGAAGTAGGCATTGCTTCCGTAGCCGGAACTTCTTCTACTGTAGGAGTAACTTCTGCACTTGGAGTAGCTTCTATTGTCGGAACTTCAGCTTCTGTAGGAAGTATCACAACCGGAACTTCTTCCTGTTGAATTTCTACAGCAGGAATTTCTGCCATTGGTGCCTCTTCGATAATAACTTCAAATGTTACTTTAACATCTTCTTGAACAGGAGCTACAGTTTCTTCCGGAGTGGATTCTGTTACTTCGGTTTCAGTTGGGGTTTCCGAATTCACTTCTGTGGCTACTTCTTCAGTTGCTGAAATGTTTGTGGATTCGTCAGTTTGGGAGGAAATGTCTGTTGTGGATGTTTCTTCCGCGGCATTATCAAGAGGTTGATTCTCAGTCATAAGATACAGGGGCAAATACTAAAAAAAACGATAAAATTTTGATTCTCACTACTGAAATCCACGATAAGGACTATAAAGTCCATGGTGGATTTTTTTGTACATTAGAGGCGCAAAGATAAGAAATTTTTTACACATCATACAGTTACATCAAAAAAAAAACTAACTGACTGATAGTGATGCAACGCAAAAATTATGATGATACTACCGAAAGTTGGTGTAGAATAAGAATAATAGCAGTAATAAAAAAGCCGCAAGTTTGTGAGCAAGCGGCTTCATTTATTGTATAGTATGTTTGCAGACTAAACAGATATTTGTTAGTTGAGAGAATGAATCGGAAACTGAAACTGTAGTTGCTCATGAAAAGCAAGTTCGTATAAACTGACATCCATATACCTCCGCAACGGGAAAATATCAATGATGTTACGTACTTCTTCCTCAGAATTACCGATAAAAACTGCCCAAAGTTTTGAGCGGTCGAGCGAAAGAGCATAGTTTGTCAGTCGTCCACTTTTAAACAGAATTCCAACTTGTAAACGCTGAAGTGGAATCAGAGCCAAAAAATCTTGATTTATTACCGCTGGAAGCGATATGTCTGCCATAAATTGTTTCATACTTAATTGATTTTAATGTTTTTATTTGATAATGCAACTGTTAAGTTCAAACTAATCAGAATGATACTTTTGTCCATTCTTCAAAACTTTTAAGAGCAGGATACAGAGTTTTTAGAGATTGAATATCTGCAATATACCCATGTTTATCGAACCATTCAAACATGATTGCCATTTCTTCATTATGAGCACGAACTGCATCAATCGGTAAGGAAATAAATTGAACGGGCTTGCCGAGTTTATTACCTAAGGTTTGAGCTGCTTTTGGCATTGTAATCTCATCTCCGGCAAGAGCAAGCGATTTTCCAATATATTTTTCCGGATTATTAAATGCAATTGCTACATAAGCTCCAATATCATCAGCCGCAATCATTTGGAGGGGCCGCCCTTCGGGTAATCCCATCATAAACGAGAGTGAACCGTCAGTGCCTTCTTGTGGACTGAACCATGAAGTAAAATTCTCCATGAAAAATACAGGTCGAAGAATAGTTGCTTTAAGTCCAAGAGATGCAATATGTTCTTCAATTATTCCTTTGCTGTCGAAATGCGGAACACCCGATTTGCGTTCAGCACCATCAACAGAAGTATAAACAAAATGTTGTACTCCGGCGGATTTAGCGGCATCAGCAACATTTTTACCTTGCTGAACTTCCATATCAAATCCACCTTCCCAGAACTGCTGGACGCTGAATACTCCATACATTCCTTGCATAGCAGATTCAAGCGATGCAAGGTCATTCAAATTTCCATGAACTAATTCGATACCTTGTTCTGCAAGAGCAACTGCTGTCGGGTTTTCGGGATTACGAACGAGCGCTTTCACATTCCAACCGTCTGCTTTGAGATGACGAAGAGCCGCTCCGCCTTGTGCTCCTGTAGCACCAATGATTAATATTGTTTTTCCTGATTTATCCATTTGGGTTAACCTTTTTTAAAGTTTAAAAAATTTATATGTACATATGCTTTGTCTAATATTTAGAGCAGTCATACTCATCTGCATTTCCGTCTTAATATTTTAATTACAATGATTTTACGAATCAAATGAAATATTACCCTTCTTTTATAAGTTCAAGTTCGATATTCAATTTAACATTTTCACTTACGACAAAGCCACCGGCTTCGATTGCTTTATTCCAATTTAATCCATAATCAAAGCGATTAACTTCCCCTGTGAGAGTTAATCCTGCTTTGGTATGTCCCCAAGGGTCTTTAGCCAAAATTCCACCTATCTCTCCGTTTAATGTTATAGTTTTGGTAACGCCTTTCATCGTAAAATCACCGATAATTTTGAAGGTAGATTTCCCTGTCTTTTCAATTTTTTTGCTCACGAAAATAATTTCCGGGAATTTATCGGTTTCAAAAAAATCTGCACTGCGGAGGTGTTCGTCTCGTTGTTTGTTATCTGTATTTATAGTTTGTGCTTTGATTTTTACAGTTACTTTAGCATCCGAAAAATCCGGCTTGTCTGATAGAACAGAAACAGAATAATCATTGAACTGCCCTTTGACAGTAGAAATCAAAAGATGTTTAACACTAAAACCGATTGTAGAGTGGGCAGCATCTTCTTTCCATTTGGTTGATTGTGCACTAACAGTTCCAATAATAATGGCAAAAGAAATTAGTGCTGTTACAGTCATTTTGGTGACTGATTGTATTGATAAAACGGACTTCATAAAAAGCTCCTAAAATAAGGATGTGTATAATTTGTGTGATAACAAAATATGTTGTAACACACATTTGAGTAAAAAAATATTGATATTTCTACATATTATTCTGTGAATTCTTCAGAATATATTTTTTCGCATAATCGAGATAATTCATCGCATTCGTCTTGTGTAAATTTTTTCATAGTTTCGAGATGAAGAGTACTCATCATTGGATTTAACTGTTCTAACAATTTAATTCCTTCTTCTGTAATTCTAGCGTGTGAATGCCGTCTGTCCTCCCCGTCTCGACTTCGCTCTACTAAACCGCGTTTTTCAAGTCGGTCAATGAGTCTGGTAACGTCTGTACCGCGTTCAATTAATCGTCCTATTATTTCACATCGTGGATGCCCATTTGGGTGTGCTCCTTTTAAAATTCGGAGAACGTTAAATTGTATAGGGGTTATATCAAACCCAGCACACACTTTTTCTGCCTGCTGGCGAAGAAAATCACCAGCCACCATAATATTAAGAACAGCTTCCATTTGAGGAGAGTCAAACTTCTTTTGTTGAATTCTATGATGTAATATTGTTCCCATAACAATACAAAATTACAAAAATAATTTATGTGTTGCAACACAATTTGTTGAAACATATAAAAAACTTTTCCACAGTTTGTGTGGAAAACCATAATAAATACGTGGAAAACCTTGTGGAAAACAATGAAGCGAGTGTGTAAAGATATTAGTTCCAAGTTGCAAAGAATATCATTAATTTTGTTGAAATGATTAAAGAAAAGTAGCTTTTATCGTAAAATAAGTAGAGATGCTACAAGCTTTAATATCATGGTTTTATTATTCTTTATCCGTAGATATTATGTTCAATACTGAAGACTTGGCGACTGCAAAAGCGGTTGGTAAATGGATGTCGAATAAACGCAATCCCTCACCTGTTACTGCATCAATAGATGCATTCGGAAGTCATGTGCCACCGCATTCGACAGAAGCGGAAATGAATGTGCTCGGTTCGATGATGATAGATCGTACCGCAGTTACAAAAGCAATTGAAATATTAGAGCCGGATAGTTTTTACCACGAAAAAAACAAGCAAATCTACGATGCTATTCTCGGCTTATTCGAGCGAGGAGTAGGGGTTGATATTCTTACGTTGAGCGAAGAACTACGTCGTCGCGGACAGATGGAAGCTGTGGGTGGTTCATTCTATCTTGTTGAAATTAATAATCTTACACCGACATCAGCTAATATTGAACATCATGCAAGGATTGTGCAGGAACGATATTTAAAGCGTTGTTTAATTATGGCTTCCGGCAGAATATTACAACGAAGCTATGATGAAACTACCGACGCACTCGAAGAAATTGATTATGCGGAATCTAAAATATTTGAAATAGCAGAAAAGCGTTTGAGACGCAGTTATATCGGAATGAACCAACTTGCTCGCGAAACATTTGCAATGATAACGGCAATGATGGAAGGTGGCGAACACAATGGTATTACGGGAGTTCCATCCGGTTTTGTACAACTTGACGAAATGCTTGGTGGATTCCAAAAGTCAGATTTAATTATCGTAGCCGCACGTCCGAGTATGGGAAAAACCGCACTCGCACTTTCCATTGCAAGAAACGTGGCAGTGGAGTATCAGCAAGCGGTGGGGATATTTTCAATCGAAATGGCGGCAACACAACTTATGATGCGGCTTTTGAGTGCTGAGTCACGGATAAATGCTCATGATATTCGTACTAATAGAATTAGTCATGCTTCGATGCCACAATTAGTTCAAACTATCGGGCGCCTTGCCGAAGCACCGATTTATATAGATGACAGTCCTGCACTCACAATTATGGAAATCCGAGCTAAATGCCGACGAATGAAAGCAGAACACGATGTTCGTATGGTAATAATAGACTATTTGCAATTAATTCACGGTAAAGCAGAAAGCCGAGAACGTGAGATTTCGATTATATCACGTTCACTAAAACAAATTGCTAAAGAATTAGACATACCCGTCATTGCACTGGCGCAATTAAATCGTTCGGTGGAAGCTCGTGCCGATAAAACGCCGATGCTCTCGGATTTGCGTGAATCAGGTTCAATTGAGCAAGATGCCGACGTAGTTATGTTTGTAAACCGTAGAGAACAATATGGTATAACAACGTACGATGATGGAACGCCAACAGAAGGAACTGCTGAAATTATTATCGGGAAACAAAGGAATGGTCCGGTTGGTCAGGTTCGTCTTGCCTATCTGAAAAACTTTGCTCGATTTGAAAATTTAGCAAATCATTATGATGAGCCGGCTCCGTATTCAATTCAAAATTATGACAATAGTCCTTCTTTTTAAAAATATGTTTTAGAATTCTGTGAGCAATACTTTTAACCTTCCCGCTATCCTATGAAAATACGGTTTTGCTTGTTTTTACTAAGTTTCTTGTTAATCCCAATCTGTGTTGCTGCGCAAGATTCTCTAGCCCCTCGTACCATGCGATTGATTGATTCATCACTGACATTATTAGATATGAATCGAAATGATATGAAAATGCCTTGGGATGCAGTACGAAATGACGATCACCGATTGCAAGTAATTCGTTCACTATTCGACTCACCTCTCAGAAGCTTTGATATAACTAAATATCACGCCGATAAACTTCATAAAATTTCGAGTACTACTGTTGATGATTATTCTACTGAACTTATGCGTCAGCTTGAGCTTGGAGAGTACGTATCTATGTATTATGAAACAGGACTAACTGCAAAACAATTGGATATAATGTTAGGTGTAGATTTAGATTCTGTTGCCGGATTTGTAGGAGCGAGTGTGATAAGGAAATTTGTTTCTCCATTAATACAAGTAGAACTCAATACTCAAAAAGTATTAAAATTTTTAGATCATAATGAGATACTCAAAGAGCAAGCGGATTCACTGTTAATGCTTTCAGAAGAAAGTCAGAATGCAAACTTGTATGAGTTAAAAGCAGATGAACTGCGAGGTAATGAAACTACAAAACAGTTTTTTGATAAAGCAGATAAGGTTCAGCTTTCTCAGTTGTATTCAAACGGACTTTCACTGTATAGAACATATTTGCACTTTTTGACTGTTAGTAAAAACCTTTTGACTTTATATAGAGATAGTATTCATACAATTACATTCAACACTACATTTGGAAGAATCGCACTCGGCGGTAAAGGAAACGATGTATATCAAGGTGATTATTTTATGATAATAGATGTTGGAGGTGATGATAAATATTTATTATCGGAGCATTCTAAAACGGAGGCAATGAAATTTCCTGTTCAAGCAATAGTGGACTTAGGTGGAAACGATGTGTATTCCGCAGGAAATTATTCACTCGGAAGTGGGTTTTTCGGGACGAATTTGTTGCTTGATTTATCAGGAAATGATACATATATTGGCGGAAATTATTCGATTGGAAGCGGTGTTTTTGGGATTGGAATTGTCCATGATTTTTCGGGGAATGACCATTACGTTGGTAAGACTTGCACGCAGGGAGCAGGTTTTTTTGGAATAGGTTTGCTTATTGATGAAGAAGGCAACGATAGTTATGAGGCGCAAGCACATTGTCAAGGTTTCGGCTCAACACGTGGATTTGGAGCAATTGCAGATATGAATGGTAATGATATATATGTAGCTTCGAGTCCATTTCAAGATTTTTTGCGGTATGAATCTCATTTTGAATCATTTGCTCAAGGAGCGGCACTCGGATTTCGTCCAATTGCATCGGGAGGAATAGGATTACTGGCTGATTTTAAGGGGAATGATACATATATATCAGATATATATGGACAAGGTACTGCCTATTGGTTTGGTTTGGGAGCTTTATATGACGAAGATGGAGATGACCGTTATCAATCATATCAGTATTCTCAGGGTGCAGGTGTGCATCTGGCATTCGGAATTTTATGGGATAAAAAGGGAGACGATGTGTATATTTCGCATGGAGTCTCACAGGGTTGCGGACACGATATTGCCTTTGGAGCATTATTAGATGAAACCGGAGACGACTCTTATATGGCAGAAAGTTTATCGTTAGGTGGTGGAAATGCTAATGCTGTTTCATTATTTGTAGATGAAATGGGGGGTGACGGTTATATCGCTCGTAATTCCTCAAATACAATGGGGTTTTCAGACTTTAGAAGAAATTATGGAATGATAGGAATATTCGCAGATGGAGGTGGCAAAGATTATTATGGTGAGCAAACACGAAATAATTTAATAATGAAGAAATCTACTTTTGGTATATTTGCAGATGTTGAATTGAATAAAAAGCCAGAAGTGTCAAATAACGAGCCGGCACTTACACCGCCTGATTCGTTAAAAGAACCACTTCGCAGTACAATAGACAGTGTGTTTATCCAATCTTCTGCCGCTCCACAGAAATATCAATATAATGTAGAGCCGGCGAGGAAGTTGATAGTAGAAATGGGCGCACAAGCATTGCCATTTTTGGCAGATAAATTAGGAACAGAATCACCTCGTGAGCGTCTTGCTTTAGATGTAATTCTTCCACAGATATTTGATAAAGATACTGTTGCAGTTAAAGCGTTGCTTTTGGATTCGCTCCAATCGCCGATATATGAAACACGTGCAATGAGTGCCGTTATACTCGGAAGGAAAAAAGTACAAGAAAGTTTATCTGAATTTGTGGAATTATTGAATGATAAAGAATGGCGAGTACGAGCATTAGCCGCCCAGCAATTAGGAGAGTTAGGAAATAGCGAAGCCGCTTCTGCCCTTTCAATAGCATTACAAGACAATCATCCGTATGTTCGTGCCCGTTCAGCTTTTTCAATAGCACAGTTAATGCCGGACAATGTTGTTGAATTGATAAAACCGGCGTTTATTGATAAAGAGCAGATTGTTCGCAATAGTGTAGTGCAAGCACTTAAACGAAAGAAATTTTCTAAAGATAATATTAAAAAGATTTTTGCAGGGGAAGTTCCAGAGAAGATTAGAGTTGAGTTGGCAAGTGTATTTATCAGCATCGAACAAACTGAAGATACAACAGATAAAAAAATAACAGTTGAATTAGCCGTACTTATAAAAAATCAACCATTAAGTGTACGATCTGCAATATATAAAGTATTACTTCTTTCATCAAAACAGTTTTGGGAATATGT
>JAFDZU010000014.1:0-28922 GCA_018266765.1 Bacteroidota bacterium | reverse complement strand
AAAATGAAAGTGTGGAATAAATTACACAACTGTTTAATATTCTGACAGAGAAAAAGATTGTTAAAATAGAATGTTGAATTCAAATAACTAAAGTACTTTTATAAATTAAAATTTGAGTTAAAAATTAGAAGTGTTATCCATATATTCAATACAAATTCCACAAAAAATATCCTGTAGTTGTAAATAAATAAAGTTCTAAAATGATGGGTGAAAATTCAGAATAATTGACAGGGACTTTTTGTAGGGTAAAGAGGTACAAGTTTTATAATATGAATGTTACGGTAACGTAATAAAAACTAAAGAGTATCTAATTATATTATAGGACAAAAGCGATTATAATCAGTAAAATATTTTCTACGGAACTAGTAAATTTAATAAAGTATTTGTGAGTTGGATTTTTCTAAAGTTATTAAAAATAATATTACAGAATGCAAAGTTGTTTTGATATTAGCGATAATTTTAGTAAGTTCACGTTGATTTAGAGTGAAATCGAGTGTCAGTTATTCTGTAGAGTATAAATTGTGTCTAAAAACACAAAAATCAAACAATGCAATAACTTCTTTTAAATTAACTAATTGCAAAATTTAGAGGGAACAATTATTTATAACGAAAGCAACAAAAACATCGCTTACGAGTAGGTGATTAGTGTGGTTAAAAAAAATTGGAATAATTATTGCTGAATCAAAATAGTTTCAGTGTATTTGTATTTGAGATATAATTATATTTCAATCATCAAATAACTGAAATTCAAGAATGAAATGTAAATTTAAGAAAATTAATATAATGGTTTTTCAACATCTTATTTAATAGTAAGGAGATAGTAATGAAAAGTTTTGCCAATAAAACATTTGCAGTGCTTCTGGTGGCATTGGGGCTAATTGCCTTAACAAGCAATACAGTTTTAGCTCAAAAACCCGTAGGTAACGAGCAAGTAAAGTGGTCGGTTATTTCATCCGGTGGGATTGTAAATTCTTCGGGTAGTGGAATTAGAGTGTCGGCTACTGTCGGGCAGCCGTCAATCGGAAACTTGAGAGATGGCGGAGGTAGAAAGTTTGATATAGGATTTTGGGCAATGGTAGCAATTGAAGGTTCTACAGGTATTGATGAAGGAAATCAACAAGCTGACATGTCAATATTGTCTAACTATCCTAATCCGTTCGTTGGAAATACAACTGTTCATTATAATCTTCCAGGTGCAGGTAATGTAACTTTAAAGGTTTATGATGTAGCGGGAAGATTAGTACGAGTATTGGTAGATGAATATCAAGACGGTGGTGCTAAAGATGTAACATGGAATGGAAAAGATGATGTGGATAATGAATTAAGTGCGGGTTCTTATACATATGAATTAGTAGTATTAGGAACTGCAGGTAACCTTCGCCAACGTCAACAAATGATGTTAGTGAAGTGATTTTTATTCTGACAGTAAATGATGCTGTTGGAATGTTTAATTTTGCCGCAATACTTGAGAAGAAGATGTTTTGGTACGATTCTTGTTTGAGTGCGCAAAAAATCAACAAAATAATGAATTTAAAAATTGTATAATCATAATAGTATTTTTTAGTTTTACTTAATTAGGAGTATAGCATGAAGAAAAGTTTTCTTATTGGTCTCTTAGCCGCTTGCGCATACATTTTACCTGCGGGTAGAGTGGAAGCACAAGTTCCAAAGCTAATGACCTATCAAGCTGTTCTAACAGATGGTGCGGGACAGCCAATTACAGGACCAAAAGGTGTCAGTTTCAAAATTTATGAAATTGAAGCCGGTGGAGTGTTCGTATGGCAGGAAACTCAAAATGTAGTTCCGGCAGCAGGTGGATTAGTTAATGTGGTGCTTGGTCAATATGAGCCACTTAACCTTCCTTTCGATAAACAATATTGGTTAGGTATCTCAATTGATAACGCACCTGAATTAATACCAAGAGTGCGATTGACAACATCTCCTTATGCATTCAGAGCTATGTATGTAGATACAGCAAGCTATGCGATGAATGCTAATCGTGCTGCAAGTGCGGCGATAGCTGATGCAGCTCGTCCTACAGGACCTGCAGCAGGAGATCTTGCCGGAACATATCCAAATCCGACAATTCGTGACGGTGCAATCAACGCCGCAAAAATCCTTGATTTCTCAATTACACAAGTTAAATTTGCTCCGGGCGTAACATTGCCACCAAGTGGTCCTGCAGGAGGAGATTTAACCGGTGATTATCCGAATCCTCAAATTGCAGAAGGTGCTGTTAAAACAAATCGTATTTATGATAGTGCTGTAACAACACAAAAACTTCGCGACGGTTCGGTAACATCAGCTAAAATTCTTGATGGTACAATTCAAAGTGTTGATATTGCAAATAATACAATTCTCAATACAAATATTGCGCTAAATACAATTAGACCTTCAAACATGGCAACTGCACCATCACAAGTATTGCAAAATCGCTTGTTGATGGGATGGGGACCAACTGCTTCTGATAGTATGGTATGGTTGACCCAGCCAACAACAACAGAAACAGTGTTGCATTGGGATGGTGTTAATTTGAACTGGAGAAAAGTTACTCCTGCTTCACTTAATACTTTAAGTGCTACTGCCGCATCAAATACACAAACAACAGTAAATAGAAATAGACTGTTAGTTGGTATTGATCCGGTTGCTGCCGGAACAATGGGTTGGTTGAATTCACCAACGACAAGTGGTTATGTGCTTCGTTATAATGGTGCAACAGATGTTATTGAATGGGCTGCGAATAATAAATTGTTCTTCCCGATAGACGGTGATACTACAATTGACTTAACTCTTGCTCCGGCAATGGTACGTTTAACCAATCGTGGTACAGCACCTACTTTAGTTCTTCAAAGCACTGGATTAGCTAATACTTCACAAGCATTACAGGTAAATCTTGCTGGTGCTACCCAAACCGCAAATGCAGTGTCTGTTAATAATGCAGGTACGGGTTCAGGTATTGCCGTATCAAGTACAGGTACAGGTGCAGGTGCTACAATAACTACAGTAACAGGACAAGCAATTAATGCAGCGGTTGGACCAACGAATACAGGTAGTGCAGTTTCGGTGTTGCATCCCGGTACTTCAGGAACAGCTGTCGCAATTAGTACTCCAAATAACTTGTTAGGTGGAAGCACGACAGGACTTTCAGTAAATAATCAAACACAAAACGGTATTGCTGCAGACCTTACACAAGGTGTGAACAATACAAATACGGGTTTAAGAATTACACATAGCGGTACAGGTGCAGGCGAAAGCATTACAACAATTAACGGTAATTCGTTGAACGCAACTGCAACAGGTTCTGGTACAGGTGTTAATGTCTCTACCGGTACAGGTAGTGGCGTTGCAGTAACTTCAACTTCAGGTCGTGGTGTTGTTGTTACTATGCCTGCGGCTAACTCAGCAAATGGTGTAGATGTAACTGCCGGAACAAACGGAACTGGTGTAAATGTTACCGGAACAAACGGAACTGGTGCAAATGTTACGACAACAGCAGGTACGGCAGCTAACTTAACAACAACAACAGGTACAGGTCTTAATATCAGTACAGGTTCTGGTACAGGTGGAGCAATTACTTCAGCAACCGGAGCAGGTCTTAATATTACATTGCCTGCTACTAACACAAGTGTTGCAGAAACAATTACTCAAAACGGAACAGGAAACGGACTTAATGTTGCAGCTAATAATACCGGATCAGGTATTGCAGTAACTCAAAATTCGGGAGCAAATGCAGTTCCTGCAATTTCAGTTCTACGTGCCGGAAGCGGAAACGGTATTCAAGTTGATAATAATGGAACCGGTAACGGAGCAGTTATTAATCAAAACGGTGCTGCCGGTGGAAACGGAAATGGATTGTTGGTAACAATGAGTGGTGCAGCTACTTCAGGTAGTGGTTTGAATGTTAACAGTAATAATAGTGGCTCAGGTTCTACAATTACGAAAACAGGATCAGGTAATGCTGAAACTATCGTAAACAGCGGAACAGGAAACGCAATTAACGTAACAAATTCAGGTGCTAACAATGCAGTTCAAGTTCTTCAAAATGGAACAGGAAGCGCACTTACAGCAACGAACAACAGTACAACTCCTACATTAAATATTATCAACAACTCTGCTTCTCCTCGTGTTGCGATTAGAACAGAAGGTAATATCCAAATCAATAGTATCTTAACAACCGGTGATAATAATGTACAAGTTGGTACAGGAATCACTAACGGTGCTTCTACATTTGTAAATGGTGTATTTGTAAATAATACACCTGGACATGGTCTTCAAGTTGGAGCCGGTGCTACTGCATTCACAGCTAACGGTGCCACAGGTGCTGTTAATGTTGGTGGTACAATGAACGTTGCCGGTGCAACAACATTAGCAGGAACAACTGTAACTGGTGCGATGTCACAAAGTGGTGGCAATGCCGCTATTACAGGTAGTGCTGTAAATAGCTTTGGTACTGCTGCAGGTGCTTTGAATACAATTGGTAGTGCAACCGGAACAAATACAGTTAACGGTACTAATAACTTAACAGGAAATACAACTGTTGGCGGTACTCTTGGTGTAACCGGTGCAACAACATTAACCGGTGCATTGAATGCAAACGGTGGTATTGTTGCAACTTCATCTACAGTAAACGGACCAAGTACAGTGAATGGTGCATTTACTCAATCTGGTGGTAATGCTTCAATTTCCGGTGGAACTACTAACAGCTTCGCAACAGGTGTTGCTAATGCAGTTAACAGTTTTGGTACAGGTTTGAATGCAGCTAATACAATTGGTTCAGCCGCAGGAACAAACACTATCAACGGTTCTACAAATACTGTAAATGGTGCAACGAATGTAAATGGTACGCTTAGTTCAACAGGTAATACGACGATTGCTTCTGGTGCAGGTGCAACTACTACAATCGGTAATGGTGCAGGAGGAACTGTAAATGTAACAGGTACAACAACAACACTTACAAGTACTACATTAAATGTTAATAGTACAACTAATAACATTAATGGAGCTACAAATGTAAATGGTGCAACTGCTGTTACAGGAACATTAAGTTCAACCGGTAATACAACATTGGCATCAGCTGGTAATACTACTATTGGCAATGCTACTGCAACAAACACAATCACAGGTTCAGCAAATACTGTGAACGGTGCAACAACTGTAAACGGTACATCCACATTAAACGGAAATACTGCAGTTACAGGAACATTAACTTCAACAGGCAATACAACACTTGCTTCCGGTGGTAATACTACAATCGGAAATGCTGGAGCTACGAATACAATCACAGGTACAACAAATAACATCAACGGTGCAACGAATATCGCAGGTAACACTACGTTAACAGGCGCATCAACCTTGACCGTTGGTGGAAATACTTCTGTAGGTGGTACTCTAACTGTAACCGGTACTTCAGCATTGAACGACCGTTTGAATGTAACAAGTGCTTCAGGTAGCGAATCAGGTAACTTTACAAACACAGGTACAGGACGTGCAATTACAGGTACAAACAGTAACCTTGCAAGTTCAACTGCAGTATTCACAAATAATACAGCAGGTGGTACAGGATTAACAGTTAATGGATTGTCTAACCTCAATGGTAATACTACTGTTACAGGTACAGCAAACATTAGCGGTAATACAACTGTAGGTGGAAACCTAAATGTAACAGGTACATTGAATGCAAATCAAACAGCATTTACAAGTAATGTTGCTGACCCGGGTTCTGCTTTAAGCGCACAAAACACAGGTACAGGTCGTGCATTCTCAGCAACTTCAATTGGTGGAAGCGCAATCGTAGCTGCTAACAATAGCGCTGCAAATGCAACTATCTCTGCAAGTAATGCTACTGCAGGTGGTGCCGCAATCAGTGCAAATGGTGCAGTAAATGTAACAGGTGCTACTACGTTGACAGGTACATTAAACACAACAGGTAATACTACATTATCTTCTACCGGTGGTGCAAACACAGTTATCGGTAATGCAACAGGTACTACATCAATTACAGGTACAACAAATACAATCAACGGCACAACGAATAATATCAATGGTGCAACGAATGTAAATGGAAATACTGCAGTAACCGGAACGCTTTCAGCTTCGAGTAACACAACAGTTGGTGGAACACTTGGAGTAACAAGTACTTCAACATTCACAGGCACAACTACTCATAATGGTGGATTGATCGCAACTTCAGCAACAGTAAATGGTGCTACAGCTGTAAACGGTTCAACTACTCTTACAGGAACAGTAACACAAAGTGGTGGTAATGTGGCAATCGCAGGTGCAGGAACAAATAGTTTCGGTACAGCGGCTGGTGCGGCTAACACTATTGGTAATGCAGGTGGAACAAATACAATTAACGGAACGAACACACTTGGTGGTGCAACAACTATTAATAATAGCTTGACAGCAACAGGTAATTCAACATTTGCAACTACAGCAGGTACAGCTCTAACAGCAGGTAATGCAACTGGTGCAAACGTTATTACAGGTGCTACAACTACAGTTAACGGTACACTTGCCGCAGCAAACAATGCTACAGTAGCTGGAACACTTGGTGTAACCGGTGCTTCAACATTCACAGGCGCAACTGCTCATAATGGTGGTTTGACCGCAACTTCAGCAACAGTAAATGGTGCTACAGCTGTAAACGGTGCAACTACACTTACAGGAACAGTATCACAAAGTGGTGGTAATGTGGCAATCGCAGGTGCAGGAACAAATAGTTTCGGTACATTCGCAAATGCTGCTAATACAGTTGGTAATGCAGGTGGAACAAACACAATTAATGGTGCAACAACTGTTAATCAAAGTTTGACTTCAACTGGTCCTACAACATTGGCTCAAGTAACTTCTACAAGCGGTGCAGCTACACAAACAGCATCAATTTCCAATACTAATGTTGGTGGAACAGGATTGTTGGTATCAGCTTCAGCAGCAGGTACATCAATAGGAATAAGTGCAAACGCACCTGCAGGACAAGATGCTATCAGAGTAACATCTGGTAACATTACAGTTCAAGCTCCAGGAAATGTTACAATCGGTGGAAACTTATCAGCTACAAATATCACCGGTACATTTACCGGTGTTATCGCAGCGACAAGCGGAAACGCAACTCCTGCTGTTTCAGCTACAAATACATCAGCTAATGATGGTATTCGTGCTTCTTCAGCCGGTGGAAATGCAATCGCAACTACATCAGGTAATGTAAATGTTGGTGGTGGTGGTAATCTTACTGTAACAGGTAATTCAGCTGTAACAGGTACATCAACTGTAACAGGTGCTACTATACTAAACAACAGTCTTACACAAAGTGGTGGAAATGCAACTATTACAGGTGCAGGAACAAACACATTCGGTACAACAGCAGGTGCAGCTAATACAATTGGTAATGCAACCGGCGTAAATACTGTAAACGGTACAACGAACATGACAGGTGCCGCTACTGTAACAGGTACTCTTGGTGTAACCGGTGCTACTACAACAAATGCACTTACAGCAAATGGTTTAGTAAATGCAAATGCAGGACTTAATGTTCCTAATGGTCAAAATGTAACTATCGGAAACGGTGCTACAACAATGGGAGGAACTCTTGGTGTTACAGGTATTACTACATTAACCGGTTTATTGAATGCTAACGGTGGTATCACTGTTCCAACAGGTCAAGCAGTTAATATCAACGGTACAAGTTCACTTACTGTAGGTACAGGCGCAACAAACCTTGGTGGAACTCTTGGTGTAACCGGACTTTCTACTCTTGGAAGTGCAAATGTAACAGGTATTACTAACCTCAATGGAGTTGCTAACTTTAATGGTGGTTCAGCGAATTTCTCGAATGGAACAGTATTTAATGTAAATAGCGATCAGATGAATTTAGGTAATTCAACTACCGATGTTCTAACAGTAAATGCTGGAGCAGCGGTTGTTAATGCAGATTTATTTGTTAATTCTCCTACAGCTATCAATCTAACAGCTCCAACGACAACAATTACCGGTAATTTGAATGTAACAGGTACTTCAACATTGGCGAACTTGTCGATGGTAAATGTTAATGCTACAAATGCTAATATTACAGGTTTAACTACTCTTGGTACAGTAGGTAATAATGCAGCATCTAACTTGGTTGTTCACGGTACAACAACACATAACGGAGCTACAACACAAAACAACACATTCACACAATCGAACGGAAACGCTTCGATTGCCGGTGGTGCAGTGAACAGCTTCGGTACAGTTGCCGCTTCTACAAATACAATCGGTAATGCTACAAGTACAAACACTATTAATGGTACAACTAACTTAACAGGTGCAACCACTGTAACAGGTGCTAATACTTTAACAGTTGGAACAGGTGCTACAACACTTGGTGGTGCATTAACAGTTGCCGGTGTTGCAACACACAATGGAAATGTTATTAACAACGGAACGACACAAATGAATGGTGCCGCATCAGTAACAGGTGCAAACACATTCACAGTTGGAACAGGCGCAACTACTCTTGGTGGTAGCTTGACTACAGCCGGTGCTACAGTTAATAACGGAACAACACAAATGAATGGTGCCGCTTCAGTAACAGGTGCAAATACATTCACAGTCGGAACAGGCGCAACAACTCTTGGCGGTAGCTTGACTACAGCCGGTGCTACCATTAATAATGGTACTACAACAATGAATGCTGCTACAACTGTTAATTCGACTTTGGGAGTAAACGGTGCAACAACACTTACCGGTACTTTAACTCAAAGTGGTGGAAACGCAGCAATTACAGGTAACACTGTCAATAGCTTCGGTACATTCGCTAATGCAGCGAACACTATCGGTAATGCAGGTGGAACAAACACTGTGAACGGTGCAACTACATTCAACAATAATGTGAATGTAACAAATGCATCAACAACGTTAACTGCAACAGGTGCAACTACTGCTCTTACTGTAAACGGTACAGGTGCAGGAACAGGTGTTAATCTAAACGGTACAACTACTGACCTCCGTATGAACGGAAACGCCGGTGCTGCCGGTCAAGTTCTTGTTTCAGGTGCAGCTAATGCAACTCCGGCTTGGACAACTGCTTTAACAGCAGTAACAGTACCTTTCAGCCAAATAACAAGTGCCGCTAATGCTAACGCATTAACAGTAACAGGTACTTTGGCTCCGGCTGGTGCAGGTGTTATCACAGCTAATGCTCTTACAACAGGTTCTACCTTCACAGGTAATTACACATGGACTGGAACAAATGCTTTCCAAAATACTGTTACAAACACAGGTGCTGTCAATAACAACGGTAATACAACTACATACAATGCAGCTTCTATTTTGAACTCTGCAGGTACAGTTGGACTAACAGGTGTTACTACTATTAATAACGCAGCTTCGACATTCAATGGTCTAAGTGTAACAGCTTCTAACGCAGGTACATCCGGTAGCTTTACAAGTACAGCAGCAGCAACAGCAGTAAATGCTTCAAACACTTCAACAGGAAGTGCTGTAACAGCTTCTGCTACAACAGGTAATACAATCGTAGGAACAAGCACAAGCGGTAACACTGTAATGGCAACTGCAACAACCGGTTCGGCTGTTGTTGGTGCTAATAACGGTGCAGGTTCAACTGCTTCATTCACAAACGCCGGTGATGGTCAAGGTCTTGCAGTGGTTTCTTTCCGTAATGGTGCAGGAAACACAGCAGCTTCGATTACAAACAACAGTGCAAGTGGACGCGGTCTTGTTGTAACAAGCACAACTGCTAACGGTGGTGCGGATGCAACAGGCGCAGATGCAACATTAGTAGTTACTAATAATGCAGCAGCTCCTCGCTTCGCTATCCGTACAAACGGAAATATCCAACTCAACAGTACAATCGAAACAGGTGCCGGACTTGATGCCGCACACACTCGTACAGTCGTGATTGGTCGTTCAGCTCCTGCTGACCACCATATCAACAACGACCTTGCAGGTGCAACTGTATCGGGTATCGTAGTTGGACCAAGCACAGCAGGTGCCGGTGTATTCCAAGTAGATGCTGAAACAGGTAATGTTCGCGTTGGAACAACAACACGTAAAACAACAATCGCAGGTACAAACGGTAAAATCACAACAACAGGTGCAGTTGCAGTAGCATTCAATGCTTCTGCTCCAAACTCAGCCGGTGATAACGCACTCAGCGTAAGTCATGACGGTGGTGATGCAACTTCAGGTGGTGCAGCTAAATTTGTACACGAAGCAACTTCAGGTTCGCCTCGTCCGGTTGTTGAAGTTGAGCAAAATGCTTTAGGCAATTCTGCTCTTACTCTTACAAGCACAATCAATACTACTACCTACGCTACATTAGCAGTAACATCGAAATCAACTTCGGTTGGTGCAGGTTCTGCTACTAATGGTGGTGCAGCATTCTTCGAAAATGATGATGCTGGTAACCAAGGAACAACAGTTGAAATCTACAATGCCGGTGGTAATGTAGCTCAAAACGCTGTTGCTCTTCAAGTGAGCAAAGGTGGTATAGCATTCGATAACGTAGGTAACGAAAACACCGGATTCCTCTTCAATACGAATCCTTCGAATGCTAACCTCGGACGCGATATCCGTACAATGACTATTATTGACTATCAAGGTGCCGGTAACTGGACAGCCCAACCGGGACCAGGTCGTCAAGGTCAAGTTATTTGGGTTATCAATAACTCAGGTGCAGATATGTTCTTATCTAATGCTGGTGTTGGAGTATTAGGAAGTAACCCAGGTGGAGCTGCAACTGCAGATATAGTTAATGGTGGTGCTGCTATGATTATCTTCAACGGTGCTAATTGGCACTTAGTAGGTGCTGCTAATTACTAATCAGTAACTAATGTTGGAAGCGATTACCTAATCGGAATCGCATGAAATAAGAAAGCACGGAGTTGTAATGGCTCCGTGCTTTTTTTAGTTTGTGGGTATAAATCATACGAAAGGAATCGCCAATCTACGGGAGGTTATCATCAATCCTTTGAATGGTATCGTCATTCCTTTGAATAGTATCGTTATTCCTTTGACTGGAATCGTCAATCTTGTGAATGGAATCGTCATTCCTTTGACTGTTATCGTCATTCCTTTGACTGTTATCGTCATTCCTTTGACTGTTATCGTCAATTAAACGAAGAGAATCATCAATTAAAGGAAGGTTTTACAAATTTTAGTGTCTGGTAGGTAGTTACAACCGCCCTTCTTCATAGCCAAGAACTTTTCTCCCCCCTTGACAAGGGGGAGAGAAGAACTTGAACAACGAAAAAGCCCTATTTGGACGATATATAGGTGGCAGTTGAACCAAACACCAACCAAATTCGGTTTTCTCACTCGCAGAGGAGTATTAAAGAGGGCTGATTGAGACTGAAATAGTCGTTCGAGAGTCCATCAATGTCGTTCGAGAGTCCATAGTTGTCGTTCGAGAGTCCATTGTTGTCGTTCGAGAGAGCATAGTTGTCGTTCGAGAGTCCATAGTTGTCGTTCGAGAGTCCATAGTTGTCGTTCGAGAGAGCATAATTTGAGTCAGTTTGGTTGTGTTACAACCGCCCTTCTTCATAGCCAAGAACTTAAATCCCTCTTAATCCCCCTTTGACAAGGGGGAAAGAAGAAAAGAAAATAGATTGTAAAGGTTTGTATGTTAAGGACTACATCATCCCCTTGTTAAAGGGGACCGAGGGGATTAGAAAACAGGTAGTTGCAAGCACAATAAAATTGCAGTGATGAAGAATAAACAAAAACAACTTTAGACTAAACTCTATTGTTGGCATGATTTATGGGAATAATCTGAAAGTAATCAGNNAATCAGCAAAAAACAATATAAGAACTAAGGTTTAATAATTCATGGCGGTTAATGCAATCGTTGCACAAGTCGGTGTAGAAATGTGAATACACAAAGAATTGTAATATTACCAAAGTTTCGTTACATTGGTAGATGATAATACAGGAATAGATTAAAAAATCATGGCTATAACCCAATAAAGCTCTGTCATTCTGAAGGGAGAGAAGAATCGAAAACGTGGGAAATCCCCCATAATCCCCCTTTGACAAGGGGGAAAGAAGAAATAAAAGTGGTTAAGTCAATTATTAATGGAAACTAGGTCATCCCCTTGTTAAAGGGGAGCGAGGGGATTAATAGTGTTAGGTAGGTTGTTATAACCGACCATCTTCAATAATAAATTTAAGCTTTATAAAATATAATACGTTACACAATTAAGGAAAAAAATATGAAACAAACAATAGTAATGCTTTGCTTAGCAGTTATAGCACTCGTTGGAACCGCAGAGGCAAAAGAATTCAAACAGAAAAAGGGTTTTAAAGTACCGGAGGGTTCGGCATTTGTTACCACAATAGATGTGAATTTGGATAAAGTACGTGATTTTATCGTTCAATCGCCGGATGCAATCACAATTTATAATGGTAAAGATCACACGAAACTCTATACAATTCCATTAGATGCAAAATCAGATGAATCATTTTTTATTGATTTTGTGAATAACGGTCGTTTCACTCGTTCGGATTTGGTTAAAGATTTGAATGGAAACGGTGTATTAGATATGCCGATTCGTGGTTTAGACATAACCGGCTCGGAATATATCAAAATAATTGACCCGAAAACACAAGAAAAGATGCTTGAAACACGCTTTTCACGTCAAGCAGACAATCTGTTTATCTATGATGTGGACGGCAACGACACATTAGATGTGGTCATTGAAAGATTAGATTCAGTATTGATATTTTCATCGAGAGTAGAAGTACCATCGTCGGTATTTTCATTACCGTTCCCGGGACAGTTAGCATCGCTTGAGGCATATCCGAATCCGTCGTCATCGCACAGTACAATAGTATGGAAACGTTTCGGAAGCACAGAAGGCGATCCGGCAATTGCAGTAATCGTAGATGCAACAGGAAGAGAAGTGCGGCGAATAGTAGCCGCCATGCAGGAAAACAAAGCAGAATTTGTTTGGGACGGCAAAAGTAATGATGCATCGGCAGTTCCCGAAGGTGTCTATTATGTAAAAGTAGTGTCGAATGAATTTGCTAATAATACAGCTATTGTTGTGGCGAGATAGGATATACTAGCCATAAAGAAAACCCATAGTTCACAGAGAATTTAATACAATGGACACAGAAGTACCACAGAATCAAGACATAGATAACCTTCGGCAAAAAGTTCGACGACTCGAACGCTTGGTTGTTACAATGTTGATATTGTTAGTTGTGGCCGGAATAGCGGGCTGGAGTGCTCGTGAACATTTACTGTCGGTGGATACGGTAATAGCATCAAAAATAATGACAAACTATTTGGATGTAAATGATTCGGAAGGCAAAGTTCGCTGTAGAGTGGCATTAACGCCAAATCAAGACTTTGTTTCGATGAAATTCTTTGGTTCGGATACTAACACAATGCGATTATCGCTCGGTGTAAGTGCCTCGACAGGAACAACAGGATTTGCACTTTATAATAAAATTGGAAAAAAAATTATATTTATGACGAACGAAGCCGATACTTCCACGAGTGTTACTGTATATAACAAAGAAGGTGAAGTGGCAACGTCCATTGTGAATAATGGACAAAACAATGTAATCTTCAGCGGAAACTATGTAGTAACAGATAAATCCGGTGCTACTCGTGCCATAATGGGATTATCCGAAGGCGCGGAAGGTTTCCCGTATATTGATTTATACGACAAAGAAGGAATAAAGCGCGTAGGACTGTATGCACACGAAAAAGAAACCTACGGACTGGCATTATTCGATGCAAAAGGATTGAACCGAGCAACCGTAGGAATTACATCTCAAAGTAGTGGAGCGGCGGCAATAATAGATACGGACGGAAAGATTCTTTGGAAAGCGCCATGATGATTTGTAGAAATATGCCTGCTGGCATAAAATTTGCGTTGGTTTGTAACTAAATAGAGTATATTAGAGTATTCTTATACAATTTATCCGAGAATACTACGAAATGAAAATACAAAAAAAGTAATTTATCCATTGGTTATTTGAAGATAATCTCGTATTTTCGTTCCCGTTTAATGAATATCAGTATCCCTTATTCCGCAGAGTACTGTGGGAAAGTGGTGCAATATAATGTGTGTGCTTTGGTTTACAGTGTGAAAAAAAATGTACAATAATAGTAGTTTTATGTTATACAATTTAGAAAGGAACGCAAAAAATGCGTAACAAATCCTCTTTGATGATTATAGCGAGCATGGTTTTAATCCTGCTCGGCTGGAATGTCGGGGAAGCCGCGACATGGTATGTTACCAAAACCGGTAACGATGCCAATACCGGTAACTCGCTTGCAACCGCAAAGTTGACAATCCAAGCAATGATTAACTCAGGTTCGGTTGTGAATGGTGATGTTATCGAGATAGGTTCAGGAACATTCCAAGAGCAAGTTGTAATCACTAGTAAATCGCTGACTCTTCGTGGGCGCGGGTATGCAAATACTATCATTCAAGCACCGACATGGGCTGGAATGACTACCTACGATGAAGCTACCTTGCTTTATTGGAATACATCACACGTTGCAAACTCATTGCCAACAAGTGAATTTAAGCCGGTTGTATTTGTTGATGCTGCTTCAAACAGCTATACAGTAAATATCTATGGTGTTAAAATTGACGGTAATACAGCGGCACCGGCCGCACCTGCTCAACTCTTTGTAGGTATCATGTACAAAAACGCACAAGGTACAGTTGGAAATTCACTTGATACGGGTAAAGTTTCGGTGAACGATATCAAAGGTGCCGGCGGAAATACAGAAAACACAATTTTTGGTTTTGGTATTGCATGTATCGGTACAGCAAATCCACTTATTCAGTATGATATCTTCACAGGGTATCATAATGCGGCGGTCGCTTCATTTGGTCGCTCACTCTCTTCTACTCTTACAAGCCAAATGCCATACCCTGTTATTACAGATTGTAATATAACGGGTATTACTAAAAATAATACCGGTTGGTACGCCGGTATTATGAGCGGTTATGGCGGAAGAATAAGTGCACAAAGAAACCTACTCCTTAGCCACAGAAATAGTGGTGGATGGGATGCTTCAGGCGTACTTATCTACGACGGTCGTAATGCTGTCATTGGTTCAAATTCCGTGAAAAACGACGGAAACAACATTTCGGATAATGCTTGGGGTTTGAATGTTATTGTTACAAATAGCATTATTGGTACTCCTTCGCTCTATACAATTAAAAATAACAATATTGCCTACAATGGTAATGGAAATTCAGGTTTGACTTGTTCCGGTGCAGTAACAACTACAGGTTGTGTTCGCTATGAAAACACTACATCTGCGGCAGACCGTACATTAGCTCTTACCAATAATGCATGGGGACATGAAGACCCTCTCAATAACGGTTATGGCATGAGTACTGGTAGCCCTGTGGCAGCTGGTGCTAATACAGATGCTTTCTGGTCTGTTACATCAGGTGACAAAATGAATGTTGCGAACCCTGTATTTGCCGCTATAGAAAATGTTGCAACAACTAATACAGCAACTGTTCTCGGTTGGGGATATTCTGCTTTTAATACAATTCAAAGAGCAGTAGATGCCGCAGGTGACGGAACTAATATTTTAGTTGGAACAGGTACATACGCAGAAAATGTGTGTGTATTCACCAAAACAAATGTAAGTATCATCGGTGACTCTTCTGCTACATGCGGAAGCGGATCAAAACCGAAAATCAGCCCGGCTTCGGGTGCGGCAATGCACATCTTTACCTTAGGTTCAGCCGCTTCATTTAATACGACAAATATTACAGTGAACGGTATTCATTTCCTAAGAGCAGGAACACAAAGAGAAGGAATCTTAGTAACAGGTTGGGACAATACGAATGCTGCAACCAATAATCCTCCTACAGGAACTCAAGTACGTAACAGTTGTTTTGAGGGCTATGCTACTCAAGTAGCAGATGGAACTGCTGCGGCAAGTGCTTCAATGGCTACAGAAGAATATCCTTTTAATAATACAGGTCGTCAAGCGTATGGCGGAAACGTTAGTCCTGCTGTTGCAGATCCGTCTGACGTGGATGCGTCAGCCAATAATAACTTTAACTATAACGCAGTTTCAACAAGCCCAAGTTTCAAACTTTGGGAGAAAACTGACGGTAATATCGTAGATGGTGGAGTAATTTATAATCTTGCTCGTATCATCCAAACAAATCTTATCATCGTGTATTGCGGTGATGACCTCAATGTTGCTCTTGGCGCATTAGGTACAGGTGCAGTTACTGTGTATGTACAGGGTGACTGTATCTATAAGAGTGCCGCACAGCTAACGGTCAATGGCCCATTCGATATGAGAGTGGACTACACAGGTCGTCAGAATTATCCTCCGATCATCGTTGAGTCAAATGGTATTATCTACGGTAACTCAGCCGCCGGCTTAACATGGGCTACTGATTGCTCTGTACCGGGCAAACCCGGATACCGCTTCGTAACGAATGCAACTCAAACGCCGCTTGCGGCAAGTTTGACGAATGGTCATACACCATCAGGTATCGTTCCGAATGCTTCAAATACTTATATGGCCGGATTAGCTCCTGCAAACTTTAACGCAGGTGCAGGTCAATATCAAACAACAAACTACGGTTGGAATCGCCCTGCTAACATTACTGTTTCCGGTAGTAACAATGGTGCATTAGTTGATGCTATAAGCTCTATTGTGGACTCTAACGGTTATGCCGGTACTATTACTCTTGCAAGTGGAGCGGCATTCACAACAAATGTTGATCTTCAAAAAAGACTTCGCTTTACTGTAGCCGCGGCAGGTAATGCTACAACTACCGGTTGGATTCGTTTGCGGAATAAAGTACGTCCATTTGGACCTGACTGTGCTACAATAGCAGGCGTAGGTGCACTTGATGATATTCTTGATACTCGCGTCCTCAGCGGTACATTTACATCCTTAGATGTCCGTGTTGGTACTCCGGGTTCGGCAGTAGCTGCTGAATGGGCAGATAATACCGATACAACCAATACAATCCAACAAGGATTAACATTTACTCGTGGTGCTTCTACCGGTGTTTGCCAAGTAAATAACCTTGGTGATTATACCACAGGTACAGCGCAAACGCCTACAATTAGCAGAACACAAATAACCCTAACATCTGACCATGCTACTCAGTTTGTTCAGCTTGAAACAGGTTCGATTACATTAAATGGTTCGGGTGCACCCGGTGCTACTCAATCAATGATTCGTCGTTTCTCTGTTCCAACTATTAATATGTCATTAGGTACAGATGCTATTCAAACAGCTATCGGTCGCTCGACATTCCAAAAAGATGAAGGTGTTGGTTTAGATAATACTCCAGGAAATGCTACGGGTGCTACTCAGATTCCTGGCGGTGGAACAAATAACCGTCCGGGCACAATTAACTTGAATTTTGTAGGTGCTACTTCTTCTCAAGCTCTTATAGTTGAAAAAGATATTCGTTTTACAGGAACAGCTCCCGGAAATACAAACTCAGGTTCATTATCAATGAGTCTTGGTGCACAAGGTACACAAATTGCAGGTTCAACGAATTTCTGTAATAATACTGTAAACGTTACTCAAGTAGCGGGTTCAGGATATTTACAAATACCTGATATTCAAGATGGACTACTGCTCGCATGTACAGGTCAAACTGTGAACGTCGGTAGTACTGGTGCCGCAACTACCTGGGGAGGAGTAACTAATTATGGAGCAGGTACCGATACCTATAACCGTGATAATACAATCAATCTTCCGGTAACAATTCAAGGTACAAACACAACAAATCTTTGTGCAAATAATACGGCATATATTATTGATGGTGCTGCAGCTCAAGGTACATGGGTAGCAAATGCCGGACGTACAAACACAACAACGTTTAGCGCCTTTACGGCTGCAAACCCGATATTTACGATTTCATCAGGTGTCAGCAATGTTACTATTCAGGGTTTTGACTTTACAAGTATAGCAAATGGTGCTGCTTTGTCAATTATTTATTCGCCGGGAACAGGAGTAAATATAAGTAACAACGTAACTATTAAAGGTAATGTTTATACAGGATCTTCCGAAATATTCATAAGAAACGTTGCTTCAGGAACTATCGGCACATATCACTCCGGTTGGACGGTTGATTGTAACCGTATGATTCCGGCTGTTGCTTTAGGTGCTAATGTTGTATTGGAAATGGTTGACCATACAAATACAACTTTTAACAGAAACTTATACGATGGTACGGGTTCTACAGGAAATTTCCCGATAGTTTTCCGTGGTTTTGCAGGAGCAACTGCAAATAATATACAGAACAACGCATTTGTAAATGCTCCAAGTACGGCCGGTAACTCAACAATCTCTATTGGTGGAAACGGTTCAACAAATGCAACAATAGGAAATGTAAATATCATACGGAACAGAATAGGAGGAGCATCAGCGGGTGACGGTTTAAAATTCGACCAACCCGAAACAATGGCTAATGCTGTTTCAGTAGCAAACAATTTCATAAATTCAAATGTAGGCAAAGGTATTGATTTGGCATCAGCAGCACCAATTACACATCAGTTGCTGTCAATCAATAACAATAGCATAACCGGTAATGGAACAGGATTGTTCTATACACAAAACGGTGCAACAGGTTGTGGTATCAATGCTCGCGGTAACTGGTGGAATAATGCATCAGGACCAACGAACACATACAATCCGTTGAACCCAACTCCTTGTACAGCAGCAGCTTTTGGAGACGCTGTTTCCAATAACGGTGTTTGCGGTACAGACCCAACACGCATCAGCTATATCCCTTGGTGGACAATTGGTACAGATGCTGCGGCTGGTACAGACGGATGGCAAGAACCGGCCGCTACAAACGCGCTTGGTCGTGTTACTCGTACAAACGCAGCAGGTGCATGGCAGGGAAGTTATACTACAATCAATGCAGCTGCTTTAACTGCTACTGCAAATGATAGAATATTGATTATGCAGGGTATGCCACATTGGACTCCGGCTCCCGGACCGGCAGGTTCGAGTGCGTGGGGTGCATACTTCTCTGAGTATGTTACCGGTCTTACAGCTGTTGCAGGCGTGGAATTCCGTGGTGTTACAAACTCTGAATACAACTGTTCTGCAAGTGCTGTTCAAACTTCAGTAACTTACTTAGCAGGAACTGATAATATTTTGAATCCTGTACCGACAACAATTGGTGCGGCTGTCACTCCAACTACAGGAACTGTTACAGGTAGCACAGGTAATGGTAATGCATTTGAAATTTCAGGTGCAGGACGTATAAATACAACAATCCGTAACCTCCGTATTCAAGGATATAGTTCCATAACACCATCTGCTAATCCTCCACAAGGTGCAGGAATCATGGCAACACAAACTTCAGGTTTGGTTGTTGATGGTGTGTGGTTCGAAGGTGGAAGTACTTCCAATACAAAAGGTTCATGGGGTGTTGCACTTGACCGTACAACAAGTTCAGCACTTACAAGCAATAAATTCGGTACGAACCGTGACATTGCTTCCACATCGGGCGGTGTTGGTGGTGTAAGTATCTTAGCCGTCGATGCATCAGGTGCAGCAGCAGGTGCAGGTACAAATACAATTGGTCAAAACGCAGCTTTCAATGCTGTAAGTACAGCATTGGGCTTCACAAATGGAAATAATATAATTGCTAATAATGAGCGCGCAGGTGTTCAAATTGGTGGTGGTGGTGCAACATTATATGCAGCAACCGCAGACGGTGGTGCAGCAGTAAATACTATCCAATTCAATACAATAACCGGCTCTCGTGATGCAAAAGGTACAGGAGGAGCAGCTTCTCTTGCAGGTATCTATGCCAATCCGGTCAGCGGAACAGTGAATGTGAATAGCAACACAATAGGTGGTAAAGGTTTACCAACGTCTACACAATCCGATAACAATCTTGATATCTTCCTTGGTCAAGCCGGATTCACATTTGCAGGAACAAACAATACAATTCGTGACTCAGGTCAGGTTGTTGATGGTATTAATTATACAGTAACTGATAACTCAGGTACACGTGGTGCAATATTACGTACATTCTTCAATCCTGCATCAGGTAATACATTCAGTCATGCGGTAATTCTGACAACAGATGCAACCGCACCGTATAATTTTGGTACACAAATGGGACGCAGTGCGAATGTTGTAGCAATTGGTGGTACAATGCGAATTTATCGTCAAATTGTAACACCTCTTGCCAATACTTCAACTGTATTTAGTGCAGGTAGCGAAACCTTTAACAACATTGTTTCGGCTCGTGAAAATGCTGGTTGGACTATTGGTGAGTTAGACCAATACTATGCAGAAAACTTAGCATTCACAAGTACAACAGGTCTTATGCATCAAACAATTCTCGGACCTGCGGCAGCCAATGCCTTAAATGCAACTTCCGCACATATTATTTCTTCAACCGGTCCGGGTACAGGTACAGCTATCACAGCGAACGGTGCTGAGAATAAATACATCCGTGGTGGTATCGTACTCCATGCAGTTGGAAACGGTCTCTACGGTAGTATCAATGCCGGTTCTGCAAATAAAGGTGATGTTTATCTCCAACGTGCAGCAAGTGGTACGGATGCAGGTTTTGTACAATTTGCATATCATGCTACAACCTTTGGCTCACAAGCATTGGTTGCAGGTACAGGGGCAGAAACGACAGGAAACAACAGCAATACAGACAAACCGACAATTATCAAAGCCGGTTTGGATGACGCTAACGATGATGTCTATGCTGTTACAAGTGCACAAAACCGCCGTACAGGTGTGTTCCAAGCAGGTAACGGAACTGCATTCACAAAACCAACCGAGCCGATTACCGGTTTAGGTGCTGATGGTTTGAGTGCTTATCCAAACCCTGCAACAGGTGGTGATGTAACAGTTGCCTTCCAAGTAACAAACAACACATTCGTTCGCATAGCATTATATGATGCTCTCGGACGTAAAGTAACTGATCTTAAGTCAGATAACGTAACAGCAGGTGTTTATACTACCAGCTTTGATGTATCAAGCTTACTATCGGGTGCATACACAGTTCGTATGGATTATGATTACTTCACGAAGACCGTTCCGGTGTTAATCGTGAAATAATAGTTCATTTGTGAAGTAAGTTTGTAAATCACAAATTAACGTCACAAACCGACAAAATAAACAGCCCTTTTCTGCAAAGAACGGGGCTGTTTTTTATTGAAAACAAGCTACGATAAAATTATAAAAAACTTGATTTTCTAAAAATAGATTTCGCTATTTGGTTGAAAATCCTTACTTTTGCTGTTCAAATTTTGTAAAAAAGAGGTATCGAATGAAAAGAACATATCAGCCCAGTCGCCGCAAGCGTCGGAATGCACACGGATTCCGCCTTCGTATGTCGAGTAAGAACGGTCGTAAAGTGCTTGCACGCCGCCGCGCAAAAGGTCGTCATAAATTAACGGTGAGTTCAGAGCGTCGTAACTAATCCTTTGTTCATCAACGGATTACACCCGATGACATAGATGGATAATTCAAAGCAAGGGCGGAAAGTATTTTTCGCCCTTCTTTTTGTTTAATGGTTACGGAACAGAAGAGTACTTTCTAAGTAATAAACGCATGATTCCACTTGTTTCGCTCAAAGGTGCAACCCCGTTTTCAGCAACAATGCGAACCGGAAAGCGGTTCACGTGTGGGATTGTAACGGTAGTGGTACGGTTTCGTCCACTTACTATTGATACTGTGAGCAAGCAAGAAGTCGGTGTAGGAGTCAGTATTCGCAAGAAAACGGCAAAGAAAGCAACCGTCCGTAATCGTGTAAAACGGCTTCTACGCGTCAGTGTTCGTCAGGTGGTGAGTGAGTTCGAGAGTTTGGGATATTTCGAGAAAGGTAGTCCGTTTGAACGAATAATAGTCTTCTGTAACAGTGCTCCGAATGTGCCATCACTTTTGCGATTGAACGATATTCTTGTTGATGTACGATGCGCCTTAACAGCGGCAATAGAATATTACCAACAGCGTATAAACCGCTATGAAAACAATTCTCATCCTTCTCATTCGGGGATATAAGCGATGGATTTCTCCGCTTCTCGGTTCTTCCTGCCGGTTTTATCCTACATGCTCGGTATATGCAATCGAAGCTCTTGAAAAGCATGGTACAATGAAAGGTTCTTGGCTGGCAATCAAACGAATTTTGCGATGCCATCCGTTTCATCCGGGTGGAATTGACCATGTTCCCTAAAGAAAAATACATAGAATTGTGGCTCTTAGTCGTCATAATCCGAAATTTATAATTAGTCTCACATAACAACCAAAGAAAAATACAATGGAACAAATGGATAAACGCTCTTTTTTCGGTTTCATTCTTATTGGAATTATCATTACTGCGTGGATTGTCTATACTTCTACTACAACACGCCCGATTACTCCCGAAAAACCAAAAGTTACCGAACAAAAAGAAACTCAGACAACGAAGTCCGAACCATCTACACCAAACGTTTCCCAACCCTCAGAAAATAAATATGGCAAGACCTACGCTCCGCTTGTAGCTCAGGATGAACGATTTATTTCGATAGAAACAGACCTTGTTCGTGCGAAAATCAGCTCCAAAGGCGGCACAATCGCCCGCTGGGAGCTCAAAAAGTATAATTCATGGTACGGAAAGCCCGCTGAGTTAATCACGCCGGGAAGCCGTGAATTCTCTCTTTCGTTTTTTAGTAATGAAGGAAAGAAAATTGATACGCGGGATTTTAACTTTACGTTTTTACCCGCCGGACAAACTTCGTTCCAGCTTCGCGGGAATCAATCATTAACACTAACAGCAAAATTAGAGGTTGCTCCCGGTTCGTATGTTCTCAAAAAAATGACATTTTATGGGAATAAATACAGTTTTGATGCCGATGTAACATTCGCAAATATGGAAAACTACCTTTCCCAACGCCGCTTTGATGTGTCGTGGAATGGTGGATTGCAATATCAGGAGCATAATAGTGTGGATGAATCGAATACTGCGGAAGTAATAGCTTCGCTCAACGGCTCGAATCACGAACTTGATGCAACAGATTACTTCACACCTACAAAATTCGAGCAGACAGGTATTGTTGATTTTATTTCTACTCGTACCAAGTATTTTTCTGCGGCTATTATTCAAAAAGAACCAAATCCCGAGGCAACAGTTTTCCTTTCAGGAATTCGTATTGGAGCTGAAAAAGGCGGAATGACCGAAAAATACAGTATGTCGTATCGTCTTCCCTATCGCGGGGCGGAGCAAACCACTGATTTTACCGTTTATATCGGCCCGCAGGATTACGATATTCTCAAAACCTATAAGTTGGGCTCAACCATTAACTTTGGTTGGAGATGGATTATTGCGCCAATCGGAGAATATTTCATGCTCCCGATATTTTCGTTTATTTATAAATTCATTAGCAATTATGGTATAGCAATTTTAATTTTCTCTGCATTGATGAAATTATTGCTCTATCCACTTTCGATTACACAGGTTCGTTCTACCCAAAAAATGCAATTACTTGCACCGGAAATTGCACGTATCCGTGAAAAATACAAAGATGATACAACGACCCAACAGCAAGAAACGATGAAACTCTATTCGGAATATGGTATCAATCCTGCCGGCGGGTGTCTGCCAATGCTCTTGCAAATGCCGATTCTCTATGCGTTGTGGGCAGTGTTGAGCAATTCGATACAACTCCGTCAAGCAAACTTTTTCGGGTGGATTCACGATCTTTCGGTACCGGATGTCATTTTGGATTTGGGATTCAAAATACCGTTATTTCAAATTGATAAATTTTCGGGACTTGCGTTGCTGATGGGTGCTACCCTCTTTATTCAACAAAAAATGCAGGTAACAGACCCACGCCAAAAAGCAATGGTGTATATGATGCCTGTTATGTTCACACTTATGTTTTCGAGTTTTCCGGCGGGATTAAACTTGTATTATTTTACATTTAACTTATTGGGAATCTTGCAACAAATCTATGTTTCTAAATTTGCAAAAAATAAACTGACACTTGCAGATTTGAAAGCAATGCCAAAAAAAGAAAGCTGGCTTCAAAAACGCATGCAAATGGCACAGGAAATGGCAGCTGCGCAGGGGCGTACATTACCCGGACAACCAACACCGCCCAAAAGTGGAAATAATACACAAAAGAACCCTAAAAAACCAATCAATCGTAAAAAGTAAAATAAAAAAAGCCCTTCAAATGTGAAGGGCTTTTTTCGTAAAGTTAAGGGTAAGTTTATCCCAACGCTGAAATTACTGCTTCCACATGCCCGGGAACTTTTACTTTTGGGAAAACATGCGTGATAGTTCCTTGCTCGTCGAAGATAAACGTGGTACGTTCTACTCCCATATATTTTCTGCCGTACATTGATTTCTCGACCCACACACCATATTGAGTGCAGATTGATTTATCTTCGTCACTCACTAACACAAAATTCAAATCAAAGTTTTGCTTGAATTTTAGGTGTGATTTTACGTTGTCGGGACTAACGCCAATAACGGTAACACCTTTGGAGGTAAGTCGTTCCATGTTGTCACGAAAATCACACGCTTGCTGAGTACAACCGCTTGTATTATCTTTAGGATAAAAATAAAGAACAACACGTTTTCCTTTGTAATCTGAAAGTGAAACTGATGTACCACTATCGGTAGGAGCAGTAAAATCTGGCGCCGAAGTATGAACTGTAAGAGACATTATTTTCCTTGAATGAATGTAAAAATGAGTTTGCGATTGTGTTTTTGCGAATTATTGTTCTGCCGAAAAGCGAACGGAATAAGTAAAAGCAAAAATAGTACAAAATCAAAAGACTCTGTCAAAAAACTTAGAAAACAATTGATGAAAATAGAATACTTGAGTGGCCATATGTCACAATAATTATATCATTTGACACGAAAATTGATGATTAATCGTTTTTAGCTTACGTCAAATTTTGGTAATTTTGCAATAAACTTTTTTATACATTGGAGTATTACGGATATGTCTCAGCCATTGCACATCACAGACAACAGTTTTCAGGCAGATGTTTTAGATTCAACAAAGCCGGTATTAGTAGATTTTTGGGCAACTTGGTGCGGCCCTTGTAGAATGATTGCACCTATTATTGAAGACCTCGCAGGAGAATATGAAGGAAAAGCAACTATCGGTAAGGTAGATGTTGATAATAATCCTCAGATTGCAATGCAATATGGTGTGCGGTCTATACCGACACTCTTAATTTTTAAAAGCGGTAAATTAGTGGACACAATTATTGGTGCAGTATCTAAGCCCTATATGGTAGAGCATTTAGAAGCACAACTCAACTAACAATCTTTTATTATGGCTCGTCCTCCCCTTCTCACCCAAGAATTTATCGGACATTATCTCAAACTCAATCCGATGTGGCGACAGCCGGAAGATAATCAGAATACAATCATCCGTGAAATAGGTGCCGCGAGTTTTGTAGCCGCAGTTGGAATTATTAATTCAATAGCACTGCTTGCAGAAAAACTCGATCATCATCCTGATATTTTACTCTATGGATGGAATAAACTTAGAATAACTCTTTCGACTCATGATGTAGGCGGATTAACAGAATTAGATTTTACACTTGCCGAACAAATTGACGGCTTGAACTTCTGATGTTCAATATATAAGTCAACCTTTAACATGCCGTTTCAAATAGAACGGTATGTTATTTTTTATTTTTCTATTTAGTAAAGGTTTGCTCATGTCCCCAATTATCGCTGAAATCAATGCACGTGAAATTTTAGATTCACGAGGCAATCCAACTCTCGAAGCAGATGTTATTCTCGAAGACGGTTCTTTCGGACGTGCTGCTGTTCCTTCGGGTGCAAGCACCGGCGAACACGAAGCCGTTGAATTAAGAGACGGAGATTCTTCACGCTATGGTGGCAAGGGAACACTCAATGCCGTTGCTAATGTCAATGAAATTATAGCAGATGCACTCATCGGTTTGAATTCGGACGAACAAACTCAAATTGATGATTTGATGATTGAATTAGACGGGTCAGAAAATAAATCCAAACTCGGTGCCAATGCAATGTTAAGTGTATCATTGGCTGTTGCCAAAGCTACTGCCTCATGGCTTGGAATGCCGCTTTATCGGTATTTGGGCGGAATCAATGCTCATTTGCTTCCAACTCCGATGATGAATATTCTCAATGGAGGTCGCCACGCAGATAATAATGTTGATATTCAAGAATTTATGATTATTCCTGTTGGTGCGGAAACTTTTTCTGATGCTCTCCGAATGGGAACAGATGTGTTTCACGCGCTTAAAGCAGTATTGAAATCAAAAGGGAAAATTACTTCCGTTGGTGACGAAGGTGGATTCGCTCCGTCGCTCGACTCTAATGAAGAAGCATTCGATATAATTCTCGAAGCAATTGATAAAGCAGGTTATACTGCAGGCGAAGATATTATGCTCGCTATTGATGTAGCCGCAAGCGAAATGGTAAAAGACGGCGGATATATCTTTTATAAATCTTCTCAAAAAAAATTGACTGCTGAAGAAATGGTAGAATGGTACGTTGGATTGTGCGAGAAATACCCGATTATTTCTATTGAAGACGGCATGGGTGAAAATGATTGGGACGGCTGGAAATTACTTACTGAAGCACTTGGTGACCATATCCAGCTTGTCGGTGATGATATTTTTGTTACGAACCCAATGTTCCTTCAGCGTGGAATAGAAGAAGGAATTGCCAATGCAATTCTTATTAAGGTGAATCAAATAGGAACACTTACCGAAACACTTCAAACTATTCGACTTGCCCAACGGTACGGCTACAAAACTATAATTTCGCATCGCTCCGGTGAAACTGAAGATTCGACTATTGCAGATATTGCAGTAGCTACAAACGCCGGTCAAATCAAAACAGGTGCGCCGAGCCGAACAGACCGTGTAGCGAAATACAATCAACTTCTGCGTATTGAAGAAATGCTCGGTAGTGCCGGTATCTATGGCGGATTAGAACCGTTGAGCTAACATATTTCCCCATTATTTTGTGAGAATCCTATGATTATTTTTGGTACAGATGGTTGGAGGGGCGTTATAGCTCGTGATTTTACTTTTGAAAATTTACAGCTTGTAGCTCTCGCAACAGCCAATTACGTAAAACGAATTGAAGACAAAAACCCTGCTGTGGTTATTGGGTATGATACTCGGTTTATGTCGAAAGAATTTGCGGAAGAAACGTCTAAGATTCTTGCTTCAAAAGGTATTGTCGTTCATATTACTGAGGAAATTTCCTCTACTCCCCAAGTCTCTTTCCACACCAAACAAAAAGGAGCAACACTCGGAATAGTCATTACCGCAAGTCATAATCCTCCTATTTATAATGGTTATAAAGTGAAAGGAAGTTTTGGCGGCCCGGCTTACCCTGAGCAAATTGCCGAGATTGAGAAAGAACTTGAAAAAATAGTCGCTAAACCGCCTAAGGTTTCTCTCAAACCAATGGATTTTTATATTTCTTCCCGCGCTATCAGGCCCTTCGACGCTAAAGAATCTTACCTCCGTTATATCAGAAAAAAAATTGACCTTGAAGCAATTACAAATTCAGGACTTAAGATTGTCTATGACCCGATGTACGGAGCCGGAATTTGTACTATGAATCGCCTTTTGCCAAATGTTCACGAAATTCATGGTGGATATAATCCCGCTTTCGGTGAGATAGGACACCCTGAGCCAATTCCGCCTAATCTTTTGCCTCTTATGGACTTGATGAAACTCGGGCAATATTCCGTCGGTATCGCTACTGATGGCGACGCTGACCGCCTTGGAGCAGTTGACCATCTCGGTGGTTTCGTTGATTCCCATAGAATTTTCATGTTATTACTGAAATATCTCTACGAAGATAAACGCAAACGTGGAGCAGTTGTTAAAACAGTTTCACTGACTTCGATGGTGGATATGTACTGCCAAAAGGTGGGACTGAAACTACATGAAACTCCCGTTGGATTCAAACACACTGCAAAATTAATGAACGAGCAAAAGATTCTTATTGGCGGTGAAGAATCCGGTGGACTTGGAACGATTATTCATATTCCTGAGCGCGACGGTATTTTCAATGGGTTGCTTCTGCTTGAGATGATGACAATGCGAAAAAAATCGCTCAAAGAACTCTGCGACGAACTCGATACCGAATTTGGAACTCATCGCTTCTTACGACGTGATGTAACCGTTACCGAAGCACAAAAGAAAGCTATTTTGCTCGCTTGTAAACGTAAACCAACTAAAATCGGTCGGTTTAATGTCAGTTCAATCAATACACGCGACGGCTATAAGTTTCAGCTTGAAACAGGATGGTTGCTGATTCGTGCTTCCGGCACAGAGCCGCTTATTCGTTTTTATTCCGAAGCTGAATCGCTCTCGAAAGTCAATGAAATACTTGACGAAGGAATGAAACTACACTAAGTATTCTTATCAGAATAGTTTACAGAAAATGCCCCGCAAATTGCAGGGCATTTTTTTTTGTATATGGATTTGTTGGTTCATAAACTCTTACTTATGTACGCTTCACGTTCACTTTTGAAAAGTAAAAAGAGAAAATTAGGTTTGATATTTTTCAAACTATAAAGTTACTCACAACACACCTCAAAGCTGTGGAACTCTATCGGGCTGAAACGGAAGAAATTATACGGAAACTTACGCGCAAGTTTTATCACGATAAAGCACAGATATTTCAGCCAAAACACATTTAGTTACACCGTCCTAAAATACTTCTTGGAAATGTCGAATATTCTGTATAATGTTGCACCCGAATACTTTAACATTACCTGATTTCGCTGTCGTCCTGAAAACAAAAAGAATACTACTCGTTGCCAATAGTGTCGGTATAATTGATTATTTCCCAGTTCTTTTTGCTGGAGTTTTTATGAAACACTTTGTTAGCGCGGCTACTCAAAACACAGCCGCAGACCGCAGACCGCATACCGCAGACCGCAGACCGCAGACC
>JAFDZU010000013.1 GCA_018266765.1 Bacteroidota bacterium | reverse complement strand
GTCAGTGGAGATTATGGTCATTTGTCGAGTGGTGATGGTGGTAATTCTTTTTGGATGGACTATCCTGGATTTATAGATTATCATTATAATACAATGACCGAGGAACAATCCACTTCGTGGGATTGGGGCAAAAATGGTATTAATGGATCACTTTGGTTGCCACCTGTTCAAAGCGAACCAAATACTTCCGATATTGCATATTTTGCCGGTGGAACATCAGATACCGGAGCATATTTGTATAAAATAACAAAACTTTCAAATGGATTAAAAGCAGATAAATTACCTTATAATTTTGGTAATGCAATCAGTGCAATCGGAATCTCTGAAGTAAATATTCAAAATCGTTACGTAATAACTACTGCAGGTAACGTCTTTTATTCAAATAATAAAGGTATTACTTGGTCAATATCTAATGGATTCAAGGCACCCGATAATCATTACTTTTACGGAACTGCTATTTGTACTTCTCCAATAAATCCAAGTCGAGTTTATATAGGAGGAAGTGGTTACTCTAACCCTGGAGTTTATGTTTCAAATGATGGTGGTAAAACTTTTGATTCAATGAATGTTGGACTTCCTAAAACTTTGGTGTATGGTTTGGCAGTAACTTCTGATGATAAGTTTGTGTTTGCGGCAACTCAAAACGGAGCATATATTTACTCGGTTGAGCATGGAAAATGGTATGATATAACAACGAGTCAAGCTCCAGACCAATTATATTGGAGTGTTGAATATGTTCCTTTTTTGAAAGTAGCTCGTTTTGGTACCTATGGTCGCGGAATTTGGGATTATGCTTATAAAGAACCATTTACAGTTGGGGTTGAAGAAACAATTAGTAATAATCAGGACATTTCATTGTCAATACAGCCAAATCTAATAAATTCTCATACTGAAATTGTGTTTCAACTTTCAACTGAAGGTCAAGCTCGTATTAGAATTTATGATTTGAATGGGAAAATTGTTGCTGAGCCATTTAATAGCAATGCGACACAAGGTGAAAATAGAATTTCCTGGAATGGTCATTCTTTTGGAGGAGGATTTTTACCCTCAGGAAGTTATATGTGTGCTTTAAATTCTTTAGGTAAAACACAGTTTGTAAAGTTAATTGTTAAATAAAACAATCGAAATAATTGTTTAAAATTAATTTTATATTGGTCAAGTTAAAAAAACTTTTCCACATCCTGTATCTCAATGTGTTTTTATATTGTCATCACCAAAGATTTACCGTAAATTTGTTGAAAAGAGTAATTGCAGCTCCTCTTAAAATAATCTAAGAACTAATTCTACTTCGCTATTTGAACGTCAGCAACGATGTTTCTGTTTGTTGTTTTATAGATTTGAAACAACATATATTTTGTTGAATAGAAAATGCCTGACGATTACTTTCGATACAACCTCATATTAATAATAATAAACAAAAAGACACCATGAATAAAAAATTCAAGAGTAGTATTCCATTCATTTTATTAATGTATTTTTTTACAATTGTACAAGTTTTTGCACAAACAGCAAAACCACTCCCAGTTGATAAATATGATTCACGAGAAAAGCATCTAAAAAACATTCGACAACTAACTTTTACAGGTGAGAATGCAGAAGCGTATCTATCCTTTGATGACAAAATGCTTTCATTCCAATCTCGTGAACAAGGCGCAAACTGCGATCAAATTTATACTATGACTATTGATGGCGAGCATAAAAAATTGATTTCATCAGGCAAAGGCAGAACAACATGCAGTTATTATTTACCAAATGGAAATATACTCTATGCCACAACAGCACTAAATGATGAAATCTGTCCGACACCACCAGACCCTTCAAAAGGGTATGTTTGGCCATTATATCCAACCTACGATATAGTAATTGCAGATTCTTCAAACGGAAAGATACTTAAAAAATTAACAACTGAACCAAATTATGATGCCGAAGCTACAATTTCACCCAAAGGAGATAGAATAGTATTTACTTCTTTACGAAGTGGAGACATTGAGCTCTATTCTTGTGATTTAGAAGGCAATGATATAATACAACTTACAGATGAACCGGGTTATGATGGAGGTGCTTTTTACAGTTTAGATGGAACTAAAATAGTATATCGTGCTTCTCGACCAAAGGGAGTTGATTTAGATAGTTATACAAAACTGTTAAAAGAAAACCTTATTCGCCCAAAACAGCTCGAAATTTATGTTATGGATGCTGATGGAAGCAATAAACATCAAATTACACATAATGGTAAAGCTAATTTTGCTCCTTTCTTTCATCCCGATGGCAAACGTGTAATATTTGCTTCGAATATGGATGATCCCAAAGGTAGAAATTTCGATATTTTTATGGTAAATATTGATGGAACAAGTTTAGAACGAATCACTTATTTTGAGGAATTCGACGGCTTTCCAATGTTTACTCGTGATGGTAAGAAATTAATATTTTGTTCTAATAGAAACAATTCACATCCAGGAGATACAAATGTTTTTGTGGCAGATTGGGAAGACTAATACATTTAATAAAATCACTTAATGAATAGTAGTTATTATAATACGACAAACTTTTATGGAGGAAACCATGAAACCCGGACTTTTTGAATCAATAGCAGGAATCATTTCTTCTGCAGTTGGAATTGTAAGTGTCGTTAAAGCACATGATCGTAATATAGATCGTACCGGTCAAAAAGTTGAATGTCCATGTTGTCTTAAGGATTTTAATTTGGTAGAAGATAAAATAACTAATTGTGAATGTACCTATTGCGGAGCAACGGAACAAGAACGTTTCGTTTGGTTGTATCTTCAAAAGAGGACTCGCGTCCTAAATGGAAAACTTAATTTACTATGGTTATCACCAGATAAAAGTTTGGGATTTAAATTCAAATTAATGAGAAATTTATCATATTCAGAAACGAAATTTTCAACCTTATATGGAGCATTAGACACCTCAGTTAGATTTGAAAGTAATTACTGGGACGTTGCGATTTGTATCGATGATTTATCCTTAAATGAAAATGATTTCCATGCTTTAGTCAGGTTGTTTCGTATGATGAAACCCGGTGGTTGGATTATCATGTCTGCACCCTTAACTCAAATTACCAATGCAGGTTTTATCGTTCATCCAATAAAAGTTAGTGAAATAATAACGGAGGACACAGCCACTCGTTTTGGAATATCATTTGAAAAATTATTATATGTTTCTGCCAAACCTGAATCTATTTCTTGGGTAGATAAACGCTATTCTCTTAATCCCATCCGCCAAGAAAAAACTGCTCCAAACGAAAGAATTTTGGTCTCTGCAAGGTTTAATTGATACTGATAAAACCTATTTATGGTAGTTGGTAACAAATAATATAAAGATGAGTTTATTATGAAAGTATAAGCGTTTTAATAATTAAGTAATGAATATTTGCGACATTAAAATCATTTCTTAATTTCAATTTTCTTAATTATTTTATGAATAATAATAGACGAAACTTTATTAAATTAACTAGTTTAGCCGGAACAGCATCATTACTTCCGTTAGGAAATGTACTCGCAAAGAGTAAGAATACCAGTAAAACAGAAGGTAGTTGTGTATTAATTCCGAGTGAAACATCCGGACCATTTCCGTTGGATTTAACAACAAACACTGCGTTTTTCCGTAAGGATGTAAGAGAAAATAAATTAGGTGTCCAATTAAATTTGAAATTAAAGATATTAGGATTAGAAAATTGTGAACCAATGCAAAATTTGCGGGTAAATATTTGGCATTGTGATAAGGATGGCCTGTATTCTGGTTATTCTCAAACGAATAATGAAGGACAAGCAGGTTTAACGTATTTACGTGGTTATCAAATTACGGATGCTTTTGGAGAAGTTGAGTTTATTACGATATTACCCGGGTGGTATAATGGCAGAACATGCCATATACATTTTCAGGTTTTTGTGAGTTCATCATATGCCGCAATATCTCAATTGACATTTGATATGCAAACAAAAAATTCAATTTATTCAGCCAACCCAACACTATATACAAAAGGTGTAGATCCATTAGCTCCAATTAATGATAATATATTTTCTGACGGTTATAGTTATCAATTGGCTACTTTAACTCCTAATTCAATGACTGGAGGTTATGATAGTTTTTTGGAAGTGACGGTACAAGGTAATGGTAAACTTGGAGTTGGAAACGAAGAAAAAGAAACTGAGAAACAATTTACTCTTGGTCAAAACTTTCCAAATCCATATTTGACTGAAACTACAATCCCATTTACACTAACTCAACCATCTGATATTTCAATAGAACTTTGGGATTTGTTGGGTAAGAAAATTACAAAAATTACAAAAACCGGACTTAATGCAGGTGACCAACTTATTAAATTAAATTTAAAAGATTTAGGGCTAGTAAACAGCAGTTGTGTTTATCAATTAGAAGTTTCTAATTCACAAGGAACTTTCAAACAATGTAAATTGATGACATTCGGAGAATAATATTGATTTGTACGGATTCTAAAGAATTATAAAAATCGACAAAAATAATCCAATTGAAATATATTAAACCAACTTAAAAAAATTAAAAACGTAACCCTTTATCTGTATTTATTTACAATATAAAGAGTTTTATTATTGTCAAGCAATACTTTTGTAAATTGAAAATTTGTAACAGTAGTTTGTTTTTTGGTTTTCTTGGTGTAATTTTGAGTGTATTGTTTTCTCACTTTTAAATAATTCCCAGAAAGGATTATCTATGAATAAATTATACTTAATGACTTTTCTCGTTTTCACTACTGTATTTTCCCGTATAAATGCTCAACCTACTCAATGGTCATCTTTAGGGATTGGTGGTGGAGGTGCATTTTCAAGTCCATCAATTAACCCAAATAATCCTAATGAAATATTTGTCGCATCAGAAAGAAGTAGTGTATTTCACACAACAAATCTGGGAGATTCATGGAATACATTGGACTTTCGTACGTTACAAAGCGGCATTTTTACAGGTAAGATTCAATATACCAACGACCCTAACACACTTTATTCATTAAATAATTTATATGACTTCTTCTCTATTCCTACCAAATCAACTAATGGTGGTGTGACGTGGGAACCATTACAATTCGACCCTACTGACGGAGAAGCATACTCACTTTATGTGGATTATAACAATCCTGAATTCATATTAATTTCAGATTATACAGCTATCTACGCATCAACAAATGGTGGTCAAACATTTGCATTGAAGTACGGTGGTATAAACAGTCCTCCATGTCACATTGCAGGGGTATTTTTTGATGGTTCTGTAATTTATATTGGAACAAATCTTGGACTAATTTTATCCCAAAATGGAGGAAGTTCTTTTAGTTTAATTCCTTATGGTGGTATTCAAGCTGGCGAAGCAATGGTTTCCTTTGCAGGAGCAAAACAAGGAACTACAACACGACTTTTCTGTACAACTTTAAATGATTTGTCTGTTTATCCAGGAGTTACGAGTGCAGATTATGCAAGTTTTACGGGACTGTACACTCTTGATATAGGACAAGCAGGATGGGTATATAAAATTTCTGGGATATCAGCAGCTGATTACCCTTTTTATATCGCAACTGCTCCGAATAATATTAATGTTGCATATTTAGCAGGTGGAAACGAAACAGGTACACCGATTGTTTATAAAACAACAACTGCTGGAGCAAGTTGGTCAAAAATATTCTTCACTACAAATAATACTAATATTTCAACCGGTTGGCAAGGATTCTCAGGTGATAAAGATTGGTCATTTAGTGGATATAGTACAGGATTGGATGTTAATAGGTCTGATGCTACTAAAGTTACTATTACTGATTTAAATGGAATATATTTCTCACTAAATGGTGGAACTGCTTGGAGACAGGGATATGTTAAATCAACAAGCCAGAACAATGCAGGTACAGCTACTCCACTTAAGAAAAATTATAAAGGAGTTGGATTAGAAAATACAAAATGTTGGAATTTAGCTTGGGCTGATAGTTTAAAAATAATTGCAGGACTCTCAGAGCTAGGTGCAATTACGAGTACTGACGCAGGTACGTCGTGGGCTTTTAATGGGCTTGGAGCATTTAGTACAGTTTATTATACATTAAAACACCTAAAATCTTCTATCGTCTATTCTGCAGTTTCTAATGTAAATGATATTTATGAACCGAGTGTATTAACAGATGATAAGATAGAGCAACTAAACGGTCAGGTTCTTTCATCAACAGATGCAGGTAAAACATGGACTTTGTTACATGATTTTCAACGTCCTGTAATTTGGCTTGCGGAAGATCCAAATAATCCGAACAGATTGTATGCAAGTGTCGTAAGTAGTGGTTTTGGAGGGATTTATATGTCAAATGATATAAATAAAGGTTCCTCTTCGACTTGGACTCGACTTTCAGCTCCTCCTCGTACACAAGGGCACCCACTTTCTATTCAAGTACTCAAAGATGGCTCTCTTGTTTGTTCATATTCTGCAAGAAGAAGTGGAACTCCACTAATATTTACCAAGAGTTCAGGAGTTTTCTATTCTACTGATAATGGTGCGACATGGTCAGATAGGACAGATGTCAATATGCAATTTTGGACAAAAGATGTCGTAGTGGACCCTCAAGATGCTACTCAAAATACATGGTATGCTTGTGTTTACAGTGGTTATGGAGCAGATGGTTCAAAAAGTGGAACGGGAGGACTTTATAGAACTCGTGACCGTGGAGTTACATGGAAAAAAATAGCAGGGTTAGATAGAGTGTCATCATGTACAGTTAATTCACTTGTACCGGATGAAATGTATGTTACTACAGAATCCGATGGTTTATGGTTCACAAGTAATTTAAGTAATGAGACACCAGTATTCACTCAAGTATTTGACTATCCGTACAGACAGCCACAAAGAGTATTTTTTAATCCATATAAACCTTATGAAATTTGGGTGACAAGTTATGGAAATGGTATTTATTCTGCAATTGGAGCGCAACCGGTTGCTCCATCTTCGCCGATTTTATTATCACCATCTAATGATTCAACAAACGTTCCTACTACCAAATTTGTTTTCTGGAATGGAGCAGCAGTTGCAACTAATTATCATGTTCAAATTTCACTACAAGCAGATTTCTCAACGACTGTGAAAGACACAGTTGTCCCGACTCCGTATTGTAAATATATTGGACTAAACGAAACGACCACTTATTATTGGAGAGTTTCAGCTTCGAATAGTGTAGGAACGAGTGCTTGGAGTGACATTTGGAAATTCACAACCATAAAAAATCCCCAAAAACCTGAAATGCCAATGTTGCTATCTCCTGCAAAAGATACTATAGGAGTCCTTCAAACTAGAAATGTAGTTTGGAATCTTGTTTCTGGGGCAGAAACGTATCGAGTGCAATTATCAAAAGATAGCACATTCGCTTCAACAATTGTAGATCAAGCAGGCATAATAGGAAATTCAAGTACATATAGTGGGCTTGCTCAAAATACTCGATATTTTTGGAGAGTAAATGCTACAAACACAGTGGGTACAAGTCCTTGGAGTGAAGTATGGGGATTTACAACCCGTAGTTTAGAAGCTGTTGAAGAAGGTGCTTTGACAGGAATGTGGCTTGAATGCTCTCCAAATCCCACATCCAAAGAAGTATCAATATCTTTCTCTCTCATTAAATCAGGGAATATCAAATTGAGTTTTGTTACTCTACTTGGTGTAGAAGCTAAACTGTTATTAAATGAATGGAAATCTGTTGGAGAGTATAAATTTAATTCTGATATACAGCTTCCCCAAGGAACATATTTTATAAAATTACAAACCGAATCTGGTGTTTTTACTCGTGAATTACATATCATTCGATAGATAACAAACAAAACGTAAGCCCATGAATTTCATGGGCTTTTTTTATACTATTGATTCAAAATACATCAAATATGAGGTTATTTACTCCAGGGCCAACACCAATTCCACCGGAAGTACAAACTGCTATGTCTCAACCATTGCTATATCATAAAAGCAGTGAGTTTGAAGAATTGATGCGTAGCGTTGTCCAAGGTTTGCAATATGTATTTTCTACGAAACAATTAGTTTTACCGCTTTCATCATCTGCTACAGGTACTGCTGAGGCAGTAATATCTTCAGTTCATAAAGCAGGAGAAACAGTATTAGTGCTCAATAATGGTAGATTTGCAGGACGATGGCGTACTATGCTTGAATTATTTGGTATTAAAGTAATTAATGAAGATATTCAATGGGGTGAGTCACCATCAGCTGAACAACTTGAAAAATTACTGTTATTGCATACGAACATTAATGCTGTCTGGATTGTACATTGTGAAACTTCAACAGGAGCAGTAGCGAATATAAAAGATTTAATCAAAACAATTCGGTTACATAGTGATGCTTTAGTATGTGTAGATGGCGTATCAAGCGTTGGAGCAATTGAGTGTAAAATGGATGAATGGGGGATTGATGTATTAATTAGTTGTTCTCAAAAAGCATTAATGACACCTCCAGGATTAGGGTTAGTATCCTTGAGTGAAAGAGCTTGGATAGAAGTCGAAAGGAAAAAGCCAACGTCGTATTATTTTGATTTACTCCGAATCAGAACAGCTGTCGAAAAAAACAAAGGAGTATTTACTCCGGCTATTGGATTGATAATGGGGTTGAATGCATCACTTAATTATATTACAAATGTAGGATTAGCACAAGTATTCGCTAGGCATTTAGTTGTAGCGACTATTATCAGAACCGGAATGAAAGATTGTAATTTACCATTACTAGCTCGATACCCCTCAAATTCTTTGACAGTAATAAAGATAAATGATTCGATAGAAATTATACGTAGATTAAAACATGAATTTGGAGTAATAGTAGCTGACGGTCAAGATTCCTTTTCGGGTAATAGTATGAGAATCGGTCATTTGGGATATATATTTGAAGATGATGCACTTTATTTTGTGGATTGTATGAAAAAATTATTATTATGAAAATTGTACTCGCAACAAATAATTCACACAAAATAAATGAAATTCAGCAAATTTTTAATAAATCATTTCTAAATGAAGTGGAAGTTATTAATCCCTCAACAATTCTTGAAAAACCGTTAGAAGTTGATGAAATAGGATTAACTTTAGAGGAGAATGCTTATTTGAAAGCAATTGCTTTATTTTCTGCTACCGGAATTGCATCTCTTTCTGACGATACAGGATTGGAAATTGAAGCACTTGGAAATTCTCCCGGAGTTAAATCTGCTAGATATTCCGGTGAAAATGCAACAGATATTGATAATAGAAGAAAGGTTCTCAATGAGTTAACAGGAACTCTAAATAGATTGGCTCAATTCAGAACGGTACTTTGTTTTTACGATGGAGTGAGAACAATTTTTAGTGAAGGAATTTGCAAAGGAGAAATACTATTGCAGGAAAGGGGAGAACAAGGATTTGGGTATGATTCAATCTTTAAACCTTCAGGATTGAATAAATCCTTTGCAGAAATGCCTTTACATGAAAAAAATTTGATAAGCCACAGAGGACTTGCTCTCAAAAACATGATGTCAGTATTTGAAAATTACTACAAATGACCATAAAAAGACAATTGGAACAACTTCTAATCGGGAAAGAATTACGAGCAACTACTTTATTACTTTGTTATGCTTCAGCTGCCGGAGCTGTTAATAAAATGAATGAATTAGAAGTATCACTTAAATTTGGATTACAACAAAACATAGTAAATGAATTAGAATTATATGAAGCATTACTTCAACTTTATTTATTTGCTGGGTTTCCTGCCGCAATCGAGAGTTTGACCATTTTGAATTTAGTTTTGGGACGGAATCAGAATCATAATTCGAAGTTTGAATATAATGTTGAATTATTTAGAAACAGAGGTGAAAATTTATGTAAAGAAGTTTATACAACTGTTTATAAAAAAATGAGATTACGTTTACAACATATCTCACCTGAAATAGATGAGTGGATGATTATTGAAGGTTATGGGAAAACCTTATCTCGTGAGGGTTTATCAGCTAAAACACGAGAGTTGGTTACAGCCACGTCTTTAGCCGCACTTGGCTGGGAAAATCAATTGTTTTCTCATCTGCGTGGTGCTATTTTAGTAGGTTCAACACCGGATGAATGTTTTGAGTTACTCGAAGTATTAGAACTTCTTTGTGAACACGATAAAGTTAATAAAACAAAAATTTTAATAGAAAGAGTTGCGGAATCAATTAAATGAACAAATATATATTTTTAATACTTGTTGCCATTGTTTTATGGTATGAAAATACTTATAGTACACCTTTACATTCTCCCAGAATACTATTATTAGATTCAGTCAAAATAAAAACTTCAGCTCCAACAACAGTTAAACCTACTACTTCTGATACAACAAAGGTTGAAAAACGACAGGTTCGATTTTCTCCAGTTCGAGAATTACAAATGGATATAGATGCATTATTGGGAGCGTCCGAACTATCTAATTCAAATATTGGAGTTGCTGTACTTGCAATCGAAAATGGAGAATATTTTTTCCGTAGGAATGAAACAAAAAATTATATTCCTGCTTCAACATTAAAAGCATTAACTACAGCGGCAGCTTTAGAAATACTAGGAAAGGATTTCCGTTATTCAACTAAAATCTATTTAGACGGTGAGCCAACTAAAAATGGAGAATTTGTTGGAAATGTTATCGTTCGAGGAGTGGGAGACCCGACTATGTCATCCTACTTTTTCCCTGACCCATTAGAAATTCTTGAAGACTTAGCTCAAAAGTTAGATTCTCTTGGAATACGTTCAATACGTGGTAATATAATTGCTGACGACAGTTATTTTGATAATAACTATTATGCATCCGGTTGGGCGTACGATGATATGATGTATCCATATTCTGCTCAAGTTAGTGCATTGTCATTTGCAGATAATAAAGTTGATTTTCAGATATACCCATCTTCTGCAATAGGTCAGTTGTCAAAAATTACTATGTCTCCTGATAACACGTATATTCATGTTGTTAATAAAGTTCTTACCGCTCCTTCTGATTCACCTGAAATACTAATTCCTTATAGAGATCCAATTTCAAACTCTATCGAATTACGAGGAAAAATCCCGATGGAAGCAAAAGGAGTAGGTGAAATTATTGGGTCAAAACTTTCTGTTACGATTGATAATCCCACACTTTATTTTCTTAACTTATTTAAACAAACTCTTGAAAAACATGGAATAAGAATTCGTGGAGCATTGTTTAATATTGATGATTGGAATATGAAAATATCATATAATTTATTACAGCCAATATGTGAACATACGTCCCCACCTTTGTCTGAAATCATTGCAGTAATAAATAAATTCAGTCACAACTTATGTGCAGAAATGTTACTTAAAACCATTGGGAAAGAAACAACCGGAATTGGTTCATTTGCAAAAGGTATCGAACAAGTTAAGAAGTTTGCAATTAGACAAGGTATTCCTTCAGACAATATAAATATAGTAGATGGCTCCGGTTTATCGCGACTTAATTTGATTTCTCCTCAAAATCAAGTTACATTGTTATCATCTGTTTATCGTTCTGACAAACGTGATGTTTTTCTTGAGTCGCTTGCTACCCCGGGAGCGCAAGGAACATTACGTGGCAGGATGACTCAATCACGAGCTGAAAAGAATGTAAAGGCAAAAACAGGTTCGATGAATAATGTTTCAGCAATTTGTGGTTATATAACAACACGAGATCAAGAACCTCTTGCTTTTTCAATAATAGCAAACGGATTCACTGTACCAGAAAATATTATACATAATTTGCAAGACCTTATTTGTATGCGTCTTGCAAGTTTTACCAGAAAATAACTAAACGCTCTTTTTTGGTTGATAATTTCAAACTTGTACTTCTATTTGCGTTGGAGAAACAGGAATCATTGTTTTTGTTCGTTTTGCTTTTTTTCTATACTTAATAATTGCTACAAAAAATCCTCCTACCATTGCAATTACACCAAACCATACAAAATTTATAAATGGCTTAATGGATATTTCAACGCCGATAACTTCTTTAAGCGGAGCAATAGGTTTGCTCGAGTCTGTGAAACTAAAAACAGCTTCAGATTGTTGTAAACTTTCTTTATTCGCATTAATCTTTAAAAAAGATATATTTTGAGAAGTTCCATTTATAGTATATGGTTCTGAAGTACCTTCCATTGTTGCCATCGAAATAGTAGAATAGAGTGTATCAGTTTTTTTAATTCCTTTGGTATCAACAGTTATGACAGCACCCGGTCGAATTGTACCGTCAGCTCCACCACCATTTCGCATATTCGACATGTCAAAAGTAACAAATGTCATTCTGATACTACTATCATTTGGAAGTGTAATTGTTTGTCCTTTTGATAAAGTAATTTCTGGTGCACCACCAATCGTTTGGATAGAATTCGGAGAGATGTAAACATCTTTGGCAACAGCCCATGCTATTCCCGGCTCTTTATATGCAGATTGCCGTTTATTAAAGTCATGCCAATACAGTATTGGGGCAACGTTATTTACATTACCGTCCTTTTCAACTATTATATGAAATTTAAACTTTTCTCTATCTTTATATTCTTTTTCTATTTGTTCTCTTCCAATAAACGTAAAATTATATCCAAGTGCCTTCGTAGTAACACCCTGAACGAGTTGAACATGGTCAACGATTGAATATCGAGCTGTGAATACAATTCCTATCATGAGCATAGCAACCCCGACATGAGATATATATGCACCTGCCGATGAAAATTTATTACGGATAATTTTAAGAGCAAGTTCGGCATTAATAAACAACGAAAACCATGCACCAAATGCTAATAATAGATATTTTAAATCGTGGACACCAATCCAATACGAAGTTGCAGTAGCGGCGACTGTAAGAGTTAGCGGATATAATGATTTTTTCAACACACCACTATAAGAAGTTGCTTTCCAACGAATTAATAGTGATAATGCATTGACAAACATTATCATTATTGCAAGTGGTAGATGCATTTTATTATAAAAAGATGGGTCAATTGCAATTTTAGGAAGGCCTACAATCTCGGCAATCAAAGGCCAACTTGTTCCTATGAATACAATAATAGCACTTCCAAGTATAAACGCAGAACCAATTGCCAAAGTGAATTCTCTTGATTTAGGAGAAAAATTATCTTGTTTGTTACCAATATCTTTACGGCGATACATCACAAAACCATATCCAAGGATTGCAAATGTTATCATAAACGCTATAAGCAAAATAAAGGCAAATTTACCCGGATCTACAAATGAATGAACAGAAGTATCTCCTAAAACTCCGCTACGAGTAAGAAATGTAGAATAGAGAACGAGTATAAATGCGGTAACCGCAAGTATTATATTAGTTTTAACCAATCCACCTGTCTTGCGTTGTACAAGCATCGTGTGGACAAGTCCAACAGACACGAGCCAAGGAATAAGTGAAGAGTTTTCAACGGGATCCCATCCCCAGAAGCCCCCCCAACCGAGAGTTTCATATGCCCAAAAACCTCCAAGCATTATCCCAAAACCTAAAATTGCTGTACCATATAGTGTCCAAGGAAGTGCAATTTCAATCCAAGATTGATATTCTCGTTTAATCATTGCTCCCATTGCAAAGGCAAAAGGTACGCTCATAGCCGCAAAACCTGTAAAAAGAATTGGAGGGTGAATGGTTATCCAAATGTTGTGGAGAAGGGGATTAAGACCACGTCCGTTAGGTGGGGCAAAGCCAATTGGTATTCCATCCTTAGCAAAAGTTTCCCAAACAAAAGAAAATGGATTTTTAACTACTAATAATAAAAAAAGAAAAACGAGAATAAGCGAATAGAAGACCATTACCTCAGCTTCCCAACTTCTTTTTTTCAAATAGGGTAGAAGTACTACTCCAATCAAACATACCCATAACGTCCAGAGCATAAAGCTTCCTTCTTGACCTGCATAACCGGATGCCACTAAATACCAAGGTGGTAATTCTTTTGAAGAATAACTCCATACATATGTATATTCGAAACTATGACTAATTACGGTAGCCATAAGTAGGCAAAATGTAAGTAGCATTCCTCCGGCAAGAACACGATATATATTCCTTGCGATAGGTATGTATTGCTTATATCCTTTTAATGCGAGGATATAACTTGTAAGGCAAGCAAGTGAGCCACCAAAAAGTAAATGAATGAGAATTTGTCCGAACATATTTCACTCCTCAAATTGTAGACAAAATAGATAAGAGCACACACAAAATTACGAACCTAAGCCGAATAAAACACATAGATAAAAATAATAAAGTAAAACTGATAGAATTGTAGAAAATAAAATAAAGGAAGTTTTCTTTTTGCCAAAATGAAAAAGAATCGTATTTTTGTAATCTCTAAATAAAATTAGAAAAGGCGATCCCGTAGCTCAGTGGTAGAGCATCTGACTTTTAATCAGAGGGCCGATGGTTCGAGACCATCCGGGATCACACGAAAAAATTAAGATTTCGTATGTTTCTTATTAGTAATTCGAAAGTATTCAATGGCACATCATAAATCAGCAGAAAAGCGTAATCGTCAGTCAGTAAAACGCAATCAATACAATCGTTCTAACAAAAAGTTAGTAAAAGATGCAGTTAAAGCAGTTCGTACTGCTACCGATTCAGCCGACGCAGAAGCAAAGCTCATTATTGCAACGAGTATATTAGATAAAGTAACTGCTCGTGGAGTGATGCACAAAAACACAGCATCGAATCGTAAATCTTCGCTTGCAAGAGCAGTAAACCGTCTCAAAGCAGCAGCTAATGCTTAAACAAGTAAAAATTACAAGCACCCGTAGCTCAACTGGATAGAGCATCTGACTACGGATCAGAAGGTTTGGGGTTCGAATCCCTACGGGTGTACCAGAAAATAAGCCCTTTGTAAAATAATAACTTACAAAGGGCTTTTTTATATTATGTAAATCTTAATTTTATTAAATTTCAACTCTTTACACATCATACCGTTTTAAGTATATTACGAAACAAAGTATTTATTGAAAAAAGTAATCGCGAAGTGAAAACGACTATTCACTTAATAGCTTTTAAGAATTATCAATACAAAAATATACTTCACAAATATTTTGAATTAATTATTTCAATATGAATTATCTTTCCAAGTATGAAAGCAGTTGTTACATTTATACTTTTCACTCGGAAAAAGAAGTGGTAAACCAAATAATAACCAAGTAAGCGCAGTACCTCTGTTATCTTGCACAAATTCTATACGATTGCTACCACATTCCGGGCAATTTCCCCAATCTGTTTCCACTGATTCAATTTCAAATTCGTGTAATTTGATTAAAGAAAGTATTTCTTTGGCGTTAGTAACATTGTGTGATTCCACTTCGAGCCGAACCCCACCAACAGCATTTGAATAAAGCCAGTTCATTCCAATAATATTACTATTGGCAACAAAAGCTCGTATACCTTCTCCTTCGAGCCGTGCTTTCGCTAAATCTGCCTCGAAAATAGTACTATAAATCGCAACAACTGTTAGGTTTTTATTCATACTATTATCAATAAGTTAATTTGCTAACATGAAGTTTTAAGACAGTTCAATTATTCTCTCACATAACTCACCAAATTCTATTCCCGCCGCCGCCGCCGCCATTGGAACTAAGCTGGTAGAAGTAAATCCGGGTATTGTATTTACTTCTAAACAAAACGGAACATTGTCTTCATCAATTCTAAAATCTACTCTGCTATATGCTGTACATCCTAATATTTTATGAGCTGTAACTGAGAGGTTCGATACAAAATCTGCAACATCTTCAGATATTTCGGCAGGGCATATATATTGAGTTTTACCCTTTGTGTATTTGTGTTCATAGTCATAAAATCCACCATCGGGAACTATTTCAATAATGGGTAATGCTTCTTCTCCAAGAACAGCGACTGTCAATTCTCTGCCTTCTATAAATTGTTCCACTAAAACGCTCTTACTAAATTGTCCTGCAAAGAGAACAGCTTTGTGAAAAGCATCAATATCGTTGTGAACTATAGTAAGTCCGACGGTAGAACCTTGGTCGTTTGGCTTGACAACAATATTGCCTCGTAATTCTTCCATTGTTTCGCTGAGTAATTCTATGTTGTCATAATCTTTGGGGAAAAAATGAGCCCAAGCCGGAGTTTGAATTCCTGCGGCTGAAAACATGATTTTAGAAGCGTTTTTGTCCATTGCTAGTGCGCTCGCCAGTACTTTACTACCGGTATATGGTACTCCACGTGCTTCGAGAAGTGCTTGCATCAATCCGTCTTCACCATTATTTCCATGTAATAGTGAAAAAGCAATGTCAATTTTGTCGAACGCCAAAGAGTTCATACTGTTAAGCAGTTCACGTTTGCTAATCGATAAGATATCTTCACTCACTTGTTCATTTGCTGGTACAGTTAAGATATGTTCAGAAACGAGTGCATCAGCACCACGAGAAGGATCAATTAAAACTACTGAATGACCACGTTCACGAAGTGCTGAAGCAACAGCTTTTCCTCCGGCAATTGATACGTTTCTTTCGGGTGAAATTCCACCAAGTAATACTGCAATATTCATTTTACCAACCTAATAATGGATAATTTATAAATAATTTGTTCAAAATTCGGGAATTGAAAACAGACTGCAAAGGAATATAATTTTATACTTTAGAATGTGAAAGAATTAATCCATAATCTGAAAATTCCGTATTTTGTGAACGTATTTAAAGTCAAACAATTTTAGTATTATCAATTTAAGTTCCAATGACCAATAAAATCCAACAATTAGCAAATTTACAAAAAGAAGCACTCCTTGGTGGAGGCGAAAAAAGAATAGCGGATCAACATAAAAAAGGAAAATTAACGGCAAGAGAAAGAATTGAACTATTACTTGATGATGGAAGTTTCGACGAACTTGATATGTTTGCTCGGCATCGCTCGACTCAATTTGGTTTAGAAAAACAACGCCCGCTTGGAGATGGCGTCGTAACAGGAACAGGAACAATTAACGGAAGAACAGTATGTGTGTTTTCACAAGATTTTACAGTGTTTGGCGGATCTCTTTCCGAGGTTCATGCTGAGAAAATTTGTAAAATAATGGATTTAGCAATGAAAATTGGTGTTCCTATTATTGGTCTTAACGATTCAGGAGGAGCACGTATTCAAGAGGGCGTAGTTTCACTTGGTGGATACGCTGATATTTTTCTCAGAAATACAATGGCAAGCGGAGTAATACCACAAATATCTGTAATATTAGGCCCTTGTGCAGGCGGTGCAGTGTATTCTCCTGCTATTACTGACTTTGTATTTATGGTCAAGAATACTTCATATATGTTTGTAACGGGGCCAAGTGTGGTGAAAACAGTGACGCACGAAGAAGTCAGTTTTGAGGAACTCGGCGGTGCTGATACTCATGCTTCTAAATCCGGAGTAGCACATTTTGCATGTGAAAATGAAATTGAATGCCTGCAACAAGTTCGTAAATTAGTTGATTTTTTACCGGCCAGCAATCGAGTTGCTTCACCAATAATTCCAACGGCAGATTCTCCTGAACGGTTGTGTCCTCGTTTGGATGCACTGATACCATCAAATTCCAACAAACCGTATGATATGAAAGAATTTATACGAGAAGTGATAGATGAAGGCGATTTTTTGGAAGTTCATGCCGATTATGCTCCTAATATTATTGTTGGTTTTGCAACTTTAAATGGAAAATCCACAGGAATAGTTGCTAATCAACCTAATGCAATGGCTGGAGTTCTTGATATTAATTCTTCTATAAAAGGAGCACGTTTCGTTCGGTTCTGTGATGCCTTTAATATTCCTCTTGTAGTATTTGAAGATGTACCCGGATTTTTGCCCGGCACTGACCAAGAATGGCGCGGCATTATTCGACATGGTGCAAAATTACTGTATGCTTTCTGTGAGGCAACTGTTCCTAAAGTAACAGTAATTACCCGTAAAGCGTATGGTGGTGCGTATGATGTTATGAATTCAAAGCATATAAGGGGAGATTTCAATTTTGCACTTCCTTCGGCTGAAATTGCCGTTATGGGTGCAAAAGGTGCGGTCGAGATATTATTTAGGAAGGAAATCAAAGAAGCAGAAGATAAAACCGCCAAAGCAGTTGAACTTGAAGCTGATTATAACGAAAAGTTTGCTAATCCTTACGAAGCCGCCGAACGTGGATATATTGATGATATTATTCTACCTCACGACACTCGAAAAAAATTGATTCATTCTCTAAAAATTCTAGAAACAAAGCAAGATTCAAACCCTTGGAAAAAACATGGGAATATTCCTTTGTAAGTAATAATTGCAATATATTATTTGTAAGCAATATTAATTTTGATGTACTTGAAACTAAATACAAGATTGTTTTAAATAAGTTTATTGGTAGTTTAAGCATCCTTTTGACCTGAACAATAGTGTAAATATTCCGAAGTATAACTATCTACCACAAAAAATAAAATTTAAAATCCCTTTTGCAACTATATAGTACAAAAGGGATTTTGTTATTTGTGCTCCCTGGGGGACTCGAACCCCCGGCCCATTGATTAAGAGTCAATTGCTCTAGCCAGCTGAGCTAAGGAAGCGTTGCAAACTTACACAAATCATTCAAATTAGAAAAGGAGATTTATTGATTTTTCAATACAGGGAATCAGAGTATGCCTTCTGCAAGGGAATTTCCTCGTAATTTTGTACTTCAATAATAACTGTGATTGTAATTATTTCAAAAAAGGAGACAAGACAACATGAACCCAAAAATGTTTATTACAGACCAATTTGTAAATCGTCATATCGGACCAGACGCACACGAAAAAGAAAAGATGTTAAAAACAATTGGCGTAGATTCTCTCGACCAACTTATTGACCAAACCATTCCTTCAGCAATTCGGCTCAAATCACCACTATCCGGAATTAAAGCACAAACTGAAACAGACTTTTTGGCAAATCTACGAAATGTTGCATCAAAAAATATAGTAAATAAGTCCTTTATAGGAATGGGATATTACGATTGTATAACTCCAACTGTCATTTTAAGAAATGTACTCGAAAATCCGGGTTGGTACACTCAATATACTCCATATCAAGCAGAAATAGCGCAAGGTCGTTTGGAAGCATTACTAAATTTCCAAACGATGATTATTGATTTAACAGGTTTACCAATTGCGAATGCATCCTTGCTCGACGAAGCTACTGCTGCCACCGAAGCTATGCACTTGTTTCACGCAACAAAACCAAAAGAATCTGCAGAAAAACATGTTTTTTTTGTTTCTGAAAATTGCTTCCCGCAAACAATTGACCTACTAAAAACACGCTCAGAGCCACTTGGAATAGAGTTGATAATTGGAAATCATGAAACTATTGATTGGGCTAATGTCTTTGGTGCTTTAGTTCAATATCCGGATGGAAACGGAGAAATATTTAATTACAAAAATTTCTGTGAAGAAGCTCATTCTAATGGTGCTTATGTTGCTGTTGCGGCAGATTTAATGAGTTTATGTTTGCTCAAACCACCGGGTGAATTTGGAGCAGATGTTGTTTTAGGTTCTTCTCAACGGTTCGGTGTTCCAATGGGATATGGTGGACCACATGCGGCATTCTTTGCAACCAAAGAAGATTTTAAACGACAAATACCCGGAAGGATAATTGGTGTTTCGGTAGATTCAACCGGAAAACCAGCTCTAAGAATGGCACTTCAAACTCGTGAACAGCATATTCGAAGAGATAAAGCTACCAGTAATATATGTACTGCTCAAGTTTTACTTGCTGTTATGGCGAGTATGTACGGAGTCTATCACGGCCCGAAAGGAATTCTAACAATTGCAGAACGAATTCATGCTTTAACGATGATGCTTGCTTCAGCAGCAACTACAATTGGTTGTAAGATTGAGAACTCGACTTTCTTTGATACATTAAAATTTTCGTTGCCTAATGCTGAATTAGTAAAACCATTGGCAGAAGCAAGTGGTTTAAACTTTAGATATTATGACGATGAGTGCGTTGGAATTTCACTTGATGAAACCTCAACTCATTCTGATGTTCAAGCAATTCTTTATGTTCTAGCTCCGGCTCTTGCAGGGAAATCTCAGCCAAATCATACGGCAACTACCAAAGGATTGCCAAAGGATTTAATTAGAACTTCGGAATTTATGACACATCCTGTGTTTAATAAACATCATTCGGAACACGAGATGTTGCGATATATGAAGTCATTGGAAAACAAAGATTTGTCGTTAGTTCATTCGATGATTCCCTTAGGAAGCTGTACTATGAAACTTAATGCAACATCCGAAATGATACCCGTTACTTGGAAAGAATTCGGTGGAATTCACCCTTTTGCTCCATTAAGTCAAACTGAAGGGTATCAAGAAATATTCAAACAATTAGAAAAAGCATTATGTGAAATCACCGGATTTGACGCTATGAGTTTGCAACCAAATTCAGGAGCACAAGGAGAATATGCAGGACTTCTTGCTATTCGTGAATTTCATAAAGCAAATGGTGATTCCCATCGTAATGTGGCACTAATTCCATCATCGGCACACGGAACGAACCCTGCAAGTGCAGTCATGGCAGGTATGAAAGTGGTCGTTACAAAATGTGATGAACTTGGAAATATTGATGTCAAAGATTTATCCGAAAAAGCTCAGCTTCACAAAGCTAATCTTGCTTGTTTAATGGTAACATATCCTTCGACTCACGGAGTTTTTGAAGAATCCATCATCGAAATATGTAATATAATTCATGAAAATGGCGGTCAGGTGTATATGGACGGTGCGAATATGAACGCGCAAGTTGGACTAACCTCACCTCGCAATATTGGTGCAGATGTTTGTCACTTGAATCTTCATAAAACATTCTGCATTCCACACGGTGGAGGAGGCCCGGGAATGGGACCAATCGGAGTTCGCGAACATTTAGCAAAATTCCTGCCTTCTCATTCAGTTGTAGATAATGGACGCTCGATTGCTTCGGCTGTTTCGGCGGCACCTTGGGGAAGTTCGTCTATACTTTTGATTTCTTGGGCGTATATTCAAATGATGGGATGTGACGGTCTTACTGAAGCAACAAGAGTTGCAATCCTTAATGCAAATTATATCAAAGCGCGACTTGAAAAACATTTCCCGATTTTATATCAAGGTACTCACGGACGTGTAGCCCATGAAATGATAGTTGATATGCGTAAATTCAAACAATCAGCCGGAATAGAAGTTGGTGATATTGCTAAACGATTGATGGATTATGGATTTCATGCCCCAACAGTTTCGTTTCCCGTAGCCGGAACTCTGATGATTGAACCCACAGAAAGCGAACCTCTCGAAGAAATAGACCGCTTTTGTGATGCATTAATCAGTATTGGGGAAGAAATTCAGGAAATAGAATCCGGCAATCAAAGCAGGGAAGACAATGTTCTGAAAAATGCACCTCATACTGTATCTGTTATCGCAGATGATGAATGGAATCATGCGTATTCACGTTCAAAAGCAGCATTCCCGCTTCCTTGGGTGCGTGATAAAAAGTTTTGGCCGTCGGTTGGTCGGGTAAATGATACTCATGGCGATAGAATGCTTATTTGTGCATGCCCGCCGATAGAAGATTATCAGTAATTATAACTTGAGATAATAAAAGCCGTTTCTAAGGTAAAATAGAAACGGCTTTTATGTGGAATTTGTTAGAAAAAGAAGGAGAAATCTGCTTGACGGAATTCCTCCTTTTTTTTGATAAGGTCTGTAATATAGTAGAGCAAAAATCAACCCAAGGAACAAGATAATTAAATTAAAGTCAAGTTGGTTGTTACAACCGACTTTCACTGTAAGCCCTTATTTAGCAATTTATTAAGGTCAGTTGTAACAACTGACCTGACTTAAAATACACACTATAAAAAATCTTTCAAACGGCAGATAATCCATTAAAGCAGTTATTGAATCCAGCTTTCAACAATATTCAAATTAAATAATATGAAGGAGTTCGGTAATAACAACCGACCAAAAATTAAGATGATAAATGGAAAATAATCTTGCAAAATCAAATCTTGGAAAACGTTTTTTAGCTGGATTGATTGACTATTCAATAATCTGACTTTTTACTATGTATTTTTATATACATTTGGTGAGCAAAATGAAGAAGGAAGTTATTCTTTTCCCGGAATTCTTTCTCTTGTTCCAATTCTTTTTTGGTTTATATTTACAATACTATTTGAATTCTTGTTTGGTGCCACATTAGGAAACTCAATTGTAAAACTAAAACCAAAATCTTTAACACATACTAAAGGCGAACTTTCGTTTAAGCAATCCATAAAGAGGCATTTACTTGACCCAATTGATATGTTTCCATTAGGTTTAATTGGGATATTGACAATTAAATATACTGATAGGAATCAACGTTTGGGAGATATTTGGGTAAAAACAATTATAATAGAAAAGAAACAATTGAATTCTAAAAGAATAGAAACATCCATTAACTGCATATTTAATTCAGATGAGCTTTCGTACTCCTCAGATAATTTGGTGAATAAGGAAAGTACAGTGTTCCGCATGAAAATTTACAATGAAAAGCCAGACCTTACAAATCTGTAAAATATAAGAGGCAATTTATTCCCCGTCAAAGCATTTTTTGAAGTCAAGTCGGTTGTTACAACCGACTTTCACTGTAAGCCCTTATTTAGCAATTTGTTAAGGTCAGTTGTAACAACTGGGAGGACTTAAAAATGCGGAACTAAAAAAAACAGCGGTTTTGTTTTATAAGTATATAGAAATTACTTATTCTTTGGAACTTTTGAGCCAAGGAAACTAACTTATGAGTCAAGAAAACTGACTGATGAACTAAGGAAACTAACTTATGAGCCAAGGAAACTGACTGATGAGCTAAGGAAACTGACTGATGAGCCAAGGAAACTGACTGATGAGCTAAGGAAACTAACTGATGAGCTAAGGAAACTGACTGATGAGCCAAAGAAACTAACTGATGAGCTAAGGAAACTTGAATTTCCTTGGCTCATGAGTCGGTTTTCTGTCCATATTTATCGGTTTTTGATACTTTGTTGTCAATTTTTCAAGGAATTAAGCCACTTTATAGATTCTTATCGAGAAATTACCATTGTTTTAACGGCAGTAAAACGGTTCGTTTCCAGACGGTAATAATATGTTCCCGAAGGTAGTTCACTCGTCGAAAATTGAGCATCATACAATCCTGCTTCTTGTTCTCCAGAGAAAATTGTCGCTATTTTCTTCCCTTGAACTGTAAAGACTGTTAATCGTACTGACATTGCCGATGGAATCATATAACGAATAGTCGTTGTTGTTTTTGCAGGGTTTGGAATGTTTTGTTGCAAATACAACGAACCATCCGGCAAATCATCAACACTATTCGGTGCTTCAAACAATGGCATAGTCGTAAATTGCTTTTTAAGCATTATTTCTTCTACTTGATTGGTTGGCGTGCCGAACCATTGAGCAAGTGCGGAAGCATACACTTCGCGGTAATCGTGTTGCATTTTAATATCGCCACGTTCATCTAAATTTGCCGAATCCAATTGCGGATTTGAACCAATAATTTTCCCGCCGAGTGCTTTTGCACCAAAGACAAACATCGGTGCGGCAGTCCCGTGGTCGGTTCCTTTGCTTCCATTTTCTTTAACTCTTCTTCCGAATTCGGAGAACGTCATTCCTGCAACCTTATCTGCATATCCAAGTTTTTGAATATCATCCATGAAGGCAGTAATTGCCCCTGATAATTGCGAAAGCAAGGCAGAATGTGTTCCAGTTTCGTTTCCTTGTGAAATATGTGTGTCGTATCCACCGATTGAAACCAAATAAAACTTAGTTTTGAGTCCACCCGAAATAAGACGAGCAACAACCTTTAGTTTTTCAGCCAAATCAGAATTTGGATACGTCGCGCTGTTATTTCCGCTGTCACCGGCTTTTTTAATTACTTGAGAATATGCTTCTGCTGCATTCTGAACTGTTCGTATAAATTCTAATTCGTTATCTGCCGGAGTTCCCGAAGAAGTCGAACCGCCACCGATAACGGTAGATTTCCCGACTAATTTATAAAATTCATCCGGGTCGCGAAATGTAATTCCGAGTGCTCCGGGAGTTCCTTGGAATGTCAAGGAAAGTGATGAACCAATTTGAATTGCAAGAGGGTCAGTTGGAATTGAAGCTGGATAATTGGCAGGTAGAAATGATTCCAAATAACGACCAACCCAACCTGTAGATTTAAAAACATTGTAATCTGTTGCTGTCAGCCAAATATCCGTTCCACGAAAGTGCGAACGATCAGGATTAGGATACGTAACACCTTGAATCACAGCAAGTTGTCCGGCATCGTACAGTTGTTTGAAACCGGTCATAGCTGGATGAAGTCCCGTAGTATTATTCAAAGTTAGGGCTTTGCTTTTAGCAATTTGAATAGAAGGTCGAGCATCAAAATACAAAGGGTCTTCGATAGGAATTACGGTGTTTAATCCGTCATTTCCACCTTGAAGTTGTACTAACACCATTATTCTGTCATCACCACCTGCGAGCTGTTGCAGTACATTCAACACCGGTGCATTTGCAAGTGCTTGAACACTAACCGAACCAATTAGAGTAGGCAAAGCAGATAAGGCAAGACCGGCTGTTGCAGATTTTTTTAAAAAGGAACGACGTTTCATATTTCACCTCAAAATTGATTTATAGTCAGAAATAAAAGATAATTACATCAACTGAAATTCGGGCATTCTCATTATAGCTTTAAGTAATCGCTCAACACCTGCTTTAGCATTTGGTGCATCAACCGTCCAGTCATAACCGCCAAATGCATCATTCATCAAAGCATCTTTCTGTGCAGAATTAAGGGTAAATGGGAGGAGATATTCACCCAAAACAGCAACTACTTTTGGAGCAGTAGTTTCGCCGAACGATTTAACAAATGTAAGTGCATCAATTTTCGATTCGGGTATCGGCATTAGTGCGATTGTAGATGTACCGTCAATCATACTGTCTGTGAATTTTTGCCTTGTGGGTAATGTGGAAGTATTAATCCATTGGTGATAACCTTTCCAACCGGCTACATCCGGAGGATTAAACAATTCGAGAGTTAATTGCATTAATCCACGAACTGCCACAAGATTATCTTTAAATTTTGTTAATTCAAATAGTCTTCCAGTTCCTATTATAATATCAAGAGGAGATTTGATAACTGCTCCATAAAACTGCTCATCAAAGAAATGTGCTGAAGCTAAGAGTTTTTTCAAAAATGGTTTTAATTCATAGTTTGATGCCAAAAGTTCTGATGCAAGTTGAGTAAGAATGTCCTCGTTTGGAGCTTCATAAACGAAAAACCTATAGAGTTTACCGGCAAAAAATCGAGCACAAGCCGGCTGTTGGAAAATAATATCAACTATGTCATCTGCTGAATGTTTACCGGTTTTTCCCATAAAGGTTTTTTCAGTATCATCAAAGTTAGAAGACTTGAATCGAGAAGTTAATCCCTCTACTCTCCAGCCGGTGAATGCTCGAGCTGCTTCTACAATATCATGTTCGGTATAGTTTCCGATTCCAAGTGTGAATAATTCGAGAATTTCCCGTGCAAAATTTTCATTTGGATTGCCGGAAATACTTTGATTACCGTCTAAATACACTAACATTGCCATATCTCTGACTATAGCTTTTGTCAGTGTTTTGATATTACCAAAATATGTGCGGTCATTATCTTGAACCGGTTGATAAATTTCACTGACTTGTTTTGGATTTCGACGAAAGAGATCGTGTTGCCAATAAATATACTGCGAATAATACACTTTCTTTTCTTCGGATGTAAAATGATTATGCCAAAAGAACACCATTTTTTCAAGTAGGGGATTCTTACCACTTAACAAATGAGAAAACCAAAGGGTACGGAGTTCATTAACTTGGTCATAGTTTTGTTGTTGGACATTAGCCGGAGAATTTATAGCCCAAGATGGTTGTGTAGGTAATGAATTAGGATTAATCGTTAATAGTGAATCTACAACTTGAGCAGCAGTTTTACCGACTACTTGTGTTATTTCTATTTTATTTAGCTGTAATCCGATTCTTCGCAATAAATGCTCTGCATTGCGAGATGATAGAGGAGTAGTAAATTCTTCTAATCCTGCAGTCACAGCAAGTGGCTTAGGGTTCATTGCTTTCGAGAGGCGTTCTGATGAAAGTTCGTTAGCCGGTTGAACTGAATCATCACTAAAAAATGAAGCAGATTTAAAAAAGGAACGACGGTTCATATTGTTGTCTCCTTAGATTGTAACGTAAGATTATGTATTTCGATTGAATGTAGAATTAAAAAATCAATTAGTCAAAATTAACAATAACATTATTGTTTTAACCATAATTATATTGAATTAAGTTACACACATGAAAAATCTCAAATCAATTTTGTTTGAATACTGTAAATTATTTCTTTTTTTCATTTGCAACTTGTAGCTCAGAAGCTAAAATTTCGCGTTTCCAGAGTAATTTTCCTTCGGTAGAATAAACTGAAATGTTCATTGCTCTTTGAGATTTTTCACCAACGAATTCAAGCATCGCAAAATTTCTTTGGTTTACTAAAGTACCGGGAACTCTCAACACATTTTGTTCACCATCATCAGCATGAGAAGAAGAAGTTAACGGTGAAGAAGTTAGGTCGTATAGAGGATACGTTCCTATGCGTACTAATTTAGATAACTCAGTATGATGTCTGTCGCCGGATAGAAAGACAACCCCACTTATTTTTTCTCGTTCAATTGCTGATAGTAATTCATTCATTTCTTCAGGATACGTTGCATAATTTTCATATTTTGCGACAGGATTTAAAACTTGTCCTCCCATAGCAATTACTTTAAAAGTTGCAGTACTGCTCACTAAATTATCCAAAAGCCAATCAATTTGTTCTTTTCCTAAAATTCTTCGTTCACCTGTTTTGCGTTTGTCGGCAGTCCGATAGTAGCGATTATCCATCAAAAAGAGTTGTACATCGGAGTTTTCAAAAGTAGTGGTAATTCCGGGTTTTCCATTGATACCAAATCCCGGATTTCCCCAGAAAAGTTTGAATGCTTCAAGCGTAGTTTCTTTGTTCCAATATCCTCGGTCAGAATCATTTGGCCCAAAATCGTGATCATCCCAAATTGCATAATTACTAACAGAACCAAGAAGAGGTTGTATTTCTTTCACACTACGTGAATGCGTATAACGATGTAAAATACCGGTTCGAGTATTCCAATCAGGTTCGCGAAGGTAATTATTGTCGCCAAGCCATAGCATTGCGTCAGGATGTTGATTATAAATACTGGTAAATATTTGGTAGCCACCACCATAGGGAGTTCCCGGACGGTCATATTCAGGTTCATTTATATAAACACAACTACCGACAGCAATTCTAAAAGGAGGGGGTTCTGATCGCCATTTCCAAAGTTTTGGAGTGGTAAATTTTAATGGATAGGATACCGCTAACTTTTTATCATTAAAAGTCAGATAATATAAATATGTCTTTCCGGGTTGGACTTTATCTGCTATTAACTTAGCGGTATAAGCTGTGTTTTCTTCTGTTGAAATTTCTTTTGTAAAATACGGTGAATTTTTCTTTTCTGTTGTTTTGGTGTAAAGCTGATTGTTTCCAATTTCAGTACTATCCCAATAAATGAGTCGAACCCGTGTACTTTTTTTGGTTTGAATCCATATCATTACTTCTCGCATTTCAGTATAGCAGACCATAGGACCGGACTGCAATAAATCCAAATCTATTCCTGAAAATAACGGACTATAACTCGAAACAAAAAAAAGTAAAACTACAATACAGAATTTCATAATTTTAAAATGAATGTATTAAAAATAATTTTAAATAATAGCACCTAATTTTTTATTATAAATAAAGTTTAACTAGAATAAAATTACCGTATTTTTCCAAGAATAGTTTCCCCTCCGACTACTACATCTCCAATCTTTACATTGATTACACTACTTGTAGGGACAATTATATCCATTCTCGAACCAAATTTCATCATTCCAATTTTTTCACCTGATTGAAGTGAGTCGCCTTCTTTAACTTCACAAACAATTCTTCGTGCTAAATATCCTGTTATTTGCTTAAATAACACTTTACCGTTTGCAGTTTGAACTCCAATTCTTGACTGTTCATTTAACTCGGAAGATTTTGGATGCCAAGCTACCAAATAATCACCAGGAATATATTTATAAAACCCAACGTTACCGGTTACCGGTGAACGATTTACATGAACATCTAAAGGTGAAAGAAAAATGCTGATTTGAATCGCTTCACTATGAAGATAGTTTTCTTCTCTTACAGGGGTAACCTCTACAATCTTTCCGTCAGCAGGGGCCAAGATTATTGAGTCATCGTTTTTTGCTTCAATAGGAATTGTTCGTTCTGGGTCACGAAAAAACCATAAAGTAAAACAGATAATTAATGCACCCAAAGCAATAATCAGCCATGCAAACCAACCTCGTGCAAAAATATATGCAATTGATATAATTGTAGCACCAACTGCAATCATTATCAAAGCGTTATCATATCCATATCTTGTTAAGGTCATTGATTTCATACTTTCCCATAAAACGCAATTTTCGTAATTTGCATGGCAAAATAACGAATTGTCTTGTTTCATACTCAATAAATGAAAGTAAATCTATGAAATTTTCTATTTCTCTCAATGAATTTCAAAGTGTAATTGCCAGAGCATTGCCGGCAATTCCTCCAAAATCTACTCTTCCAATTCTCGAGCATTTTCATTGTACAGTTTCAACAGGAAAACTAACTTTAGTAGCTACTGATCAAGAACTAACGATATCTGCATCTACTGATATTAATGGTGGAGATGATGGTTCTATTCTTATTCCTGCCAGAAAACTAAATGAAATTATTAAAGCTCTTGGCTCAGAAGGATCGATCGACATTTCTGTTAATGCTAATTTTAGTCTTTCGCTCAATACTCCTTTTGGTAAATATTCGATGAATGGAATGAGTGCAGATGAATTTCCAAATATGCCTCACTTCCCAGAAGGAGTCACAGTAAATTTTAAACAAGATGATATTCAACTCATTGCTAATAAGACGTCATTTGCAGTCTCAAAGGATGAGTATCGTCCTGCCATGACAGGTGTATTGTTTCAATTTAGAACAACTGAAGTGCGAACCGCAGCTACTGACAGCTATCGTCTTTCCAGAGTAATTATCAAAAACGATGCAGGTGATTTTCCAGCAGATTTAGATTTAATTATTCCATCAAGAACAATTGATTTGTTAAAAAAGGTTGATTCGGATGTGATGGTATCAGTGACTAAAACTCATGCTCAGTTTATATTTTCAAACGCTACAATAGTAACTCGAGTCATAGATGAGCGTTTTCCACCTTATGAAAATGTAATTCCAGTAGATAATGATAAAAATATCTCAATCAATCCAAAAGATATGCTGTCTGCTGTTAAGCGTGTTTCAATTTTTACGAGTGATACGTCACATCAAGTGAGATTAAAAGTAGAAAATAATACACTCACTATAAGTGGAGCAGACGATGATACCGGAAGTAAAGCATCTGAAACTGTTATTTGTGATTACACAGGTGATACTTTTGAAATTGGATTTAATTATGTTTATATCATTGAAGCATTGCAACATTTACTCACAGATGATACTCAAGCTGAAGTAACATTAAGCTGTTCTACTCCAACACGTGCGGCACTTATCAAGCCAACAGGAAATGATGCTACTTTACTTATGTTAGTAATGCCGGTGCGGTTATAATTTTGGATAAGATATAGCAATGAAAATGTATTAGTTCAAATACTTTTACCCAAAATCAGTTGACTAAATTAAGCAGTAGTAATCTTATGTTTTTTATACCTTTATTACTAAAATATTATGAAAAAGATTAAAAATCTAGTTGCTTTACTTCTTGTAGGGCTTTTTGCATATTCGAGTTTGTTTGCAATTAATCAAGACTCGCTTTCTAAAGCTAATTTAATAAGCGGTGCTCGAATTATCAATGATTGGAATAGAATGATAATTGAAATAACCATGCTTGACGGGTTTTCACCGGCGGTTTCAAAAAGAAATTGTAATTATCCGAACATTGCTGCATATGAAGCGGCACGGTTCGGATATCCAAATCAATATAAATCTTTAGCCGGTCAATTAACTGATCTGAAAGAAACACCGAAACCAAATCCTAATCAAATATATGATTGGCGAGTTTGTGCTATTCAAGCATACAGAACTGTTGTAAATAAACTATTATATCGTGCTTTTAATGCCGATTCAATGTATAAGTCTCAACTTGCTGAAATAGCACAAGAAGGTATTCCTCAAGATGTTATTGAGCATTCAAAAGAATTTGGAGAAACTGTTGGTAAACATATTATCGTATGGATGGTTGCTGATGGTCATACAAAAATTCAAGGTCGTCCTCGATTTAATTTTCCTAGAGGTGAAGACAAATGGGAACCAACTCCTCCTGATTTTCCAGATCCATTAGACCCATATTTTCGCTATATGAGGTGCATGGTGATGGATTCAGCTACCCAATTCCGCCCTTTGGGTCCACTTCCATTTAGTAAAGAGAAAGGTTCTCCTTTCTATGAACAAAATATGCAAGTGTATATTTTATCCAAAAGTCTGACTAAAGAACAAGAATTAATCGGAAGATATTGGGATGACAGTCCTATTAAAAATTTCCATCAAGGACATTTTGTGTTCAATCAACGACAAATATCACCTGGTGGACATTGGATGAACATTACAGGAATTGCCTGTAAACAATTGAATAAAAATATGATGGAAACCATTGAAGCATATACCTATGTTGCTATTTGTATGTGGGATGGCTTCATTAATTGTTGGGACGAAAAATACAGAAGTAATGTCATACGACCGGTTACATATATTAATAGATATATAGATTCGACCTGGAAGCCAATTTTTGATACTCCTCCTTTTCCCGAGCATACCAGCGGACATAGCACTGTATCAGCTTGTGCTGCTCAAATTTTAACATTAGTGTTGGGCGATAATGTTCCATTCGTTGATGATACCGAAGTCATATTTGGATTTCATAAACGTAATTTTATATCTTTTTTGGAGGCGGCACAAGAAGTAAATGTAAGTAGAATTTATGCCGGTATCCATTATCCTCGAGCATGTTACGAAGGAAATCGAGTCGGAAAAGTTATCAGTAAGTATATCTACGATAAGCTAATTATGGGTGTTCGCACAAATAAAGATACTTCAAATATGAATAAGTAAAAAACAAATGAGTACCAAAAAACTACGGAATATAAAGTATCATTTACTTGTTTGCGATGGAAAATCGTGTAGAGAGTCCGGTAGTGATAAAGTTGCAAAACGCATCAAAGAAACTGTAAAAGATATTGAAAAGCAAAATGAAGTATTGATGACTAGAACATCTTGTACAGATCAATGTAGCAAAGGTCCTATTGTTATTGTTTATCCGGAAGGAGTTTGGTATTGTGAGGTTACACCCAAAATTGCGGCTCAAATTGTCTCAAAACATGTTTCTGATGAAGAAGTATTAGAAAGAAAAGTTTTAGTTCTGTTGACTGAAAACCAATAAATAAAAGATAGATTAATAACAATTAAAGTTTAATATGCCTAAAGTTGGCTATGTAGCAATTATCGGTAAGCCGAATGTAGGAAAGTCAACACTTATGAATGCCATCGTAGGGGCAAAACTTTCGATAGTAACACCTAAGCCACAGACTACCCGTAAGAATGTATTAGGAATTTACACAGCAGATGATGTTCAAATCGTTTTCTTAGATACGCCGGGAGCGTTAGTTCCGAGATATGAAATGCAACGCTCCATGATGGATTATGTGCATAAATCAATCGATGAAGCTGATGTGATTGTTGTACTTGCTGATGCTACTCATGGACTTCATGCCCTTAATTATTTAACGGAAGAATTCATGGAAATTTTGAAGCAATCTAATAAACCAATTTTACTTGCCATAAATAAAACAGATGCTCTTAAAGATAGAAAAGAGGTTTTACCTTTAATTCTTGAGTTTCAAAAATTGAATGTATTCAAAGAGTTTTTACCTATCTCAGCTTTAAAGAATAAAGTTATTGATGAATTAGTAAAAACAATAACGGAATATCTACCGGAAGGTGAATTTCTCTATGAACAAGATTTCCTGAGTGATCAACCTGAACGATTTTTTGTTGCTGAAATTATCCGTGAGACGATTTTTATGGAATATGGTCAAGAAATCCCATATTCTTGTGAGATAAATATCACAGAATTTCTCGAACGCGAAGCAGGTAAATGGTTTATAGGAGCTGAAATAATTATAGAACGAAGCACACAAAAGGGAATTATTATTGGTGCTAAAGGGCAAAAAATAAAAGAGGTTGGTCAAAGAGCTCGATATAAAATAGAAAAACACTTGGAAAAACCTGTTTTCCTTGAATTATTTGTTAAAGTTCGGGATAATTGGCGAAACAATAAAACTATGTTAAAAAGCTATGGATATTGAAACAATACATAATCCGCTTATATAAAGTTAAGAACTCATGTCAAGACTAATTATAATATTTTTATTGATTGTTGTTGTTGTAATATTCACAATGACATATATTTTAGGTGCTCTTCGTAGATTGTTTATTGGAAACGTTACTCAATCCAAAACAAAGTCAAAACAAGATAAAGATGAATTACTCTATGAAAAGGACGATGTAAAAGTGTTTAAAGGGAATGCCAAACAACAAGAAAGTAAAAATAAATGAAGCCGGCATCACTTATAGCCGCAATTGATGTTGGAACAAATTCGTTCCATTTGGTTATTGCATCAGTTAATGAAAAAGGAATACTGCAACTTCATTCAAGAGCAAAAGAAATGGTTCGTTTGGGTTCTGGTTCCGGTGATATGAAATTGCTTTCTTCTGATGCAATTGAACGTGGAATTGATACACTTAAACGGTTTGCTATAATGGCAAAAAAAGTCAAAGCACCTATTAGAGCAATTGCTACAAGTGCAGTTCGTGAGGCGGTTAATAAAGAAGAATTTGTTCGAAAAGTTTTTGAACAAACAGGAATTCAAATTGAAGTAGTTTCAGGTCTGGAAGAGGGACGACTCATCTATGTTGGTGCATTACATGCACTTCCAATTCTTTCTAAAAGAGTTTTAGTAATTGATATAGGTGGTGGAAGTACTGAAACTGTCATAGGGTTAAAAGGTGAACATCAATTTATTCATTCTGCTAAATTAGGGGCAATCAGACTTTCCCAACGTTTTTTTAAGGAAGATGTTACTACCATTGAAGAAGTAAATGCTTGCCGAGATTATATTAAAGGTGGAATGATGCCGACTTTTGGTCAAGTTCTTGAATCAGGATTTGAATTAGCTTTAGCTACTTCAGGAACTGCCCACACATTAGCTTCAATGGTACTCGCATCAAAAGGAAAACGAGTACCTGAAGTTATGAATGGAGTGTTTATCACCAGAGATGAGTTGTTAAGTGCTGTTAATTTGCTGATTTCTGCTGGAACACCACAAGCCAGAGCGAATTTACCCGGAATGGAACCACGAAGAGCCGATATTATCTTGGGTGGGGCATTAATATTAGAACAAATTATATTAAGTCTTAATATTCAACGTCTTACGTTATCAGCATACGCTCTTAGAGAAGGAATATTGTTTGATACTGTACAAAAAGATGCTGACATTAAAGCATTCCATCACCTCAGCCGATTGCGTTCTGAAACAATTTATTATTTAACTGAATTATATAAAGTGAACATTCCTCATGCTAATCATGTAAGAGAATTATCACTCTCTCTTTTTGACCAACTGCTTCCAATAATCGGTCTATCTGACGCCGAACGTGAACTTTTGGAAGCTGCAGCTTTATTACATGATGTCGGGTATCATATTAGTCCAGAGCAACATCACAAACACTCGTATTATATAATATCAAACTGTGTTATGCCCGGATTCACCAATGATGAAGCAAATGTAATCGCTAATATAGCACGATATCACCGAAAAAGTTCACCTAAGAAAAAACATGAAAATATTAACTCACTTTCACTAGAAAAACAGAAAATTATTGCAATTTTGTCAGCAATTCTCAGAATTGCTGAAGGATTGGATCGTCGTCAACAACAAATTATATCTTCAGTAGTCCTGAGTTTTGAGAAAGATGCTTATCATATTGTTATTCAATCAATTAATGGACTTGGTGCGGATATTGAACTTTGGGGAGCTCGAAGACGTAAAGATTTATTGGAACAAATTTTAGGAAAAAAAATAATAATATCAGTTCGAGGTAATGATTCATGAATGTTCAAACTATCGGAGTTTCCGTTGGCATTATCCGAATGGGTGATAAGGTATTATTATGTCAAAGAAACGAAACTGCTCGGTATGCCTTACAATGGGAGTTTCCAGGCGGGAAGATTGAAGATGGTGAATCACCGGAAATAGCGTTAGCTCGAGAGTTATTTGAAGAATTAAATATTAAAGCAATTATCGGGGAATTACTTCATAAAGAAGAATCTGAATATCCAGATGGTGGTAAGTTTATGGTTCATTTTTATGTAGTAGAGAAATTTGTTGGGGAAATGAAAAACAGAGTATTTCGAACTTTTGAATGGGTAAGTCCAGATAATTTATTAGACTTTCCTATATTAGAGGGAAATATAGAAATATGTAGAAAATTGCCTGATATTTTAAGTCGTATAACTTCTGGTAATCCGAATTGATAGTGAAAAATTTTAAATAAATTATTTACAGTGTTGATAGCTTACAAATGAACAATAATTTTCACTTTCAAATGATGATGTTAGCACTAGAGGAAGCAAAAATTGCTGCATCTGAGGGTGAAGTACCAATTGGAGCAATTATTACAAAAGGTGAACAAATTATTGCTCGAGCACATAATTTAACTGAAAAAGAAAAGTCACCTCTTGCTCATGCAGAAGTTTTAGTTATTTCTCAAGCATCTTTAATTTTAAAAAACAAACGTTTGACCGGTTGTACACTCTATGTTACATTAGAACCATGTCTCATGTGTTCTGGAGCAATTTTACTGGCTCGAATCAACAACCTATTTTATGGATGCCGAGACTCAAAAGCCGGAGCTTGTAGGTCATTATATGAAACATTAGAAGATAAAAGATTGAATCATCAGTGTTTAGTCAGAGAAGGGATCTTAGAAGAAAAGTGTTCAGAATTACTTCAAGAATTTTTTCAAAAACTACGATTCGAAAATAGAAATCAGAATATACGTTCAACAAAATAATATTATCACATTGAGTATAAAAGAAAAAAGTACAAATTTTGCATCCGCCTTGTATTTAGTAGCAACTCCTATTGGAAACTTAGATGACATTTCTGTACGGAGTCTTAAATTATTAAGAGTTGCCGATGTGATATTTTGTGAAGATACTAGAAATACCGGACAATTACTCAAGTTGTATGGCATTGCTGCTCCTCGGTTAGTAAGTTGTCATGAACATAATGAACAATCTCAAGTTGATGTTATTATACAAGAAGTTAATTTAGGAAAAATAGTTGTTTATGTAAGTGATGCTGGAACCCCGGCAATTTCAGATCCTGGTGGGCGAATTGTACAAGGAGCTATTCAAGCAGGTATAGATGTTGTATCGGTTCCGGGAGCTACAGCTTTTGTAACTGCATTAGTTGCAAGTGGACTAAATTGCAATGAATTTGCATTCTTAGGATTTCCTCCTCAAAAAAAAGGTAGGAAAAATTTTCTTCTTCATGCAAAATCACTTGGCATTACAGTGGTATTATACGAGTCCCCTTATCGTATAATTACTTTAATCGAAGAAATAATTGAATTATGGGGAATTGAGATTGAACTCTGTGTTGCACGTGAACTAACAAAACTTCACGAAGAATATTTACGAGGAAAAGCAGGAGAAATTCTACAACAAATACGAGCCAAATCGTCTGTAAAAGGGGAGTTTGTAGTAATTATTGGCGTTTTATCCAAGGATAAATGATGTTTATTACATTTGAAGGAATTGATGGGAGTGGTAAGACTACACAAATCAACAAACTATCTGAACGTCTTACAAATTTAGGATATAATGTTTTGACATTACGAGAACCGGGTGGCAATGTTATTTCTGAAAAAATCCGTGAAACTCTACTTTCTGCAGGTAATGATATAACTCCTTGTGCAGAATTATTATTGTTTGTGGCATCACGTGCTCAATTAGTCGAAAAAGTGATACGTCCTGCATTACTTCAAGGAAAATTAGTAATTTGTGATAGATATATTGATTCGAGTGTTGCTTACCAAGGTTATGGAAGAGGGATTCCTATAGAAGATATACTAATATGTAACAAAATTGCTACGAGAAATTTAGTACCGAAGATCACATTTTTCTTGGATTTACCTCCTATAATAGCTAGTGTGAGAGCAATAAATCGTTCCGCAGAAAATTTGGATAGAATTGAGCAGGAAGGTGAAATATTCTTTGATAAAGCGAGACAAGGATACATACAAATATCCAAGAATGAACCGGAAAGATTTATAATGCTCAATGGAAGTGAAAACCCGGATTTAATACATAAAAATATTTGGAATTACATTTCTAAGATTATTTAAATATATAAAATAAGTTTTTTAAATTATTAATGGTTACAACATGAAAACGCTTAACATATTTATTTTTTCCTTATTGTGTTTTACAATAAGTGCATCAGCAGTTGAGATAAACTCAAATCAATTTTTAAACTTTAACATAAAAAGTTCTACTTCAAAAGTGCCAACTACCTTAACCACAGTTGCAAAAGAATTTAATGTTAATACCAATGCTTTTGCCTCAGTATTTAAATCTTCATATCCTACGATAACACTTACTGAATTCCCAATTTCAAAATCCGAAACTGCTACTTTGTTTTTAGTTCAAGCACGTTCTGTAGTAGATGCAAGGACAGAATGGTATGTTGGGTCGAAAAGAGCTTCAATACCTGATGTTGTTGCGTATCGAGGTGTTATAGTCGGCGAGCCAAATTCTAAAGTTCTAATCAACTATGCTAATGGTGATATGATGGGATGTATCATCCGTGGTTCCGGAGAACAATTGACAATAAGTCCTTATGGTAATAGTGTTTCCACTGAAAGGTTGCATACAGTCGCTCCGGAGCTTGCTATATCGCAACAAAATGGAAATCTACCTTTTAATTGTGCGACTGATGAATCCGGAGCTGCTCTTGTTGTTCCAAAAGTATCAGTAAAAAAAGATAAATCCGTTGAGCTTATTCTTAGCAAACAACCGTTAGAAGTTGAAGTAATTGTAGAAACTACAACGGGCTTTTTTACTGGACCTGGAGGAGGTAATGAAGCAAAAGCAGGTGCTTATATAGTATCACTTTATAATATGGTAAGTCTTATTTATGAAGATGAAATGAATTTGACATATCGAATTATTAAAACTCAAATATGGACGAAAGATGATCCGGATGGTTATAAAAACTCAGATCCGAATACAGGAGATAATAGACTTTTAAAAGATGAATTTGTAAATCGTTGGAAAATAAGAACAACTACTCCAAGGGATCTTGTAAATTTACTAAGCAGACCAGGTGGCACAAGGGTACTTGGTATAGCTAACGGAATTGGTGGAATTTGTAACAATACTGATGGAAGTGTTTCCGGTTATGCAGTCTGTGGTATTCAAGGTTTTACGAACATTCCAACTCTTTCTTATAGCGAAGAAGTAACGACAATTGCTCATGAAAATGGTCATGTTATGGGGGCTGCTCATACACATAATTGTGTATGGAATCCTCCACTCGATAGCTGTACTACAAGTAATGACCCCAATAGTAATTTTTATTCAGATGCCTGTAATACCGGAAATCCAATTTATAATACAGGTTCAATAATGAGCTATTGTCATTTATGGGGGCGCGGTGTACCTATGACGTTCTTACCAAGAGTTTACGATTTTCTTCGTCAGAATATGGAAACAAAGTCATGTCTAACAGAACCTGCCACATCAATTGTTAAGGTTCAATATCCTCTTGGAAATCAATCATTTAAAGCGGGTGAGGTTACTCAAGTTCGATGGACAACTTCTTCAACAATTAAAAATGTGAAAATTGAATTTTCAAGCAATGAAGGTGCTTCATGGTCTGTGATACCTAATGGTGATAACGTAAATTCTCAACTTGGAGGACGAGATTATGGACAAGGAACTATAGTGTGGAAAGTTCCAGCTGTTAATACAACGAAAGGATTAATTAGAGTTTCAGACGCATCAAATCCAGCAATTTTTGCAATAACATTAGCACCATTCACAATAAAATCAGCATCGTTAACATTAGAATATCCAAAAGGTGGTGAAAAATTTGGTCAAAGTGAAAAATTTGACGTGCAATGGAATGCTTCCTTAGTTAATGAAGTAAAAGTCGAGTTTACTTCAAACGGAGGAAATACTTGGGATGTGTTGTCTTCAAACAGTGGATCTTCATTCAGTTTTGATGTTCCTGATATAGAGACAAATCAAGGAAGATTTAGAATCTCGGATGCATCTAATAATGAATTGATTTCTGAAAGCGGAACTTTTTCCATTGGTAAAGAGAAGTTGTTCTTGAGAACACCAAATGGAGGTGATGTAATTTGTTCCAATAAAGACTTTACAATCCAATGGTACACCGATTTTATGAGTCCAAATAATAGTAAAGTTAAAATTTATTATTCTATTGATGATGGTGCAAAATGGAATTCTATTACCAATATAGTTGGTACAGAAGCAACTGCAGGTACTTATGTTTGGTCAGGTACAAAACCTGCATCTACAAATGCAAAAGTACTTATAGTTTATAGAAACGATACTTCTGTTAATGTTATTAGTGAGAAATCCTTTACTATAGATGCATCTTCTGCTTGTCAGCCTATTGGGGTAAATGAACCTGTAGTTAGTACAAATTTTGCAAATCTGACGGTATCACCGAATCCAATTTCAACACAAGGAATTGCAACAGTTGAATTCCCAATGCCTTGTGGAAATATTGAATGTACATTAGTAGATATTAAAGGTTCATTTATTGCAAAATTTGGAAGTTTTAATAGTAATACCTTAGGAAAACAAGAAATACATTTTGATGTATCAACCATATCGTCAGGAACATATTTCCTAACATTGAAATGTGGTAGTCAAAGCGTTGCAGCCCCAATTACAATTTCAAGATGATGATTTTTTCATTCGGCGGACTTTATAAAAGTTCGCCGTTTTTTTTTTTCAATGATTTTAAATTTATTATCTCGATTATATGTCATTCTTGAATAATTTAATTGTTAAAACACTCCCAATTGTTCCTAAATCAATTATTAAATCAGTAGGTGGTAGATATATAGCCGGTGATAATTTAACAGATGCTGTTCGAGTTACTAAAGAATTATCTAAACAAGGGGCAAGTTCCACGATTGATGTACTTGGTGAATTTGTAACTTCAAGAGAGAGGTCATTACATGAATGGCAAACTGCTTATTCTGTTTTAGAAGCAATTCATCTTAATAATTTAGAAACATATCTATCTGTAAAGTTAACATCATTGGGATTGGATATTGATAAAGAATTTGGGTTTGCAAATGTTCGTTCTTTAGTAGAGAAAGCATCTGAACTAGGAATATTTGTTCGAATGGATATGGAGAATTCACCATACACATCTATTACACTTGATTTTTATAGACGATTACGTGCGGAAGGTTTTGATAATGTTGGAGTTGTCCTTCAAGCATACATGAAGCGAACTGTAGACGACATACGATATTTACTTCCACTTCAACCGTCGGTTCGTCTTTGCAAAGGAATTTATATTGAATCTCAAGAAATTGCTTACAAATTGCCTGAAGAAATCAGAACAAATTATAAACAATCTCTGCGTTTATTGCTTGATAATGGAGCAAATGTAAGAATTGCAACACATGATGACAAATTGATAGACGATGCTATTCAATATATTACAACGAATAATATAAATTCCAATCAATATGAATTTCAAATGTTGCTCGGAGTTAGAGAAGAACGTAGAAATGAAATAATTCGCTCAGGATTTGGAATGAGAATATACGTTCCATTCGGAAGTGATTGGTATGGCTATTCTACTCGACGGCTAAAAGAAAATCCACAAGTAGCAGGATATGTACTTAAAGCTATGTTTATTCGCGGATAATTCAAAAACTCACTTAAAACAATTACAATGTATAAATGCTTAATTTATTGGATCCTCTGTGTGTGTTGGTTCTCAACAGCTACGGGATGTACAATAAATCAGTCTCAGAATGCCTCAAAGGTAACTATTGGTACTTTTAATATTGCATGGCTTGGAGACGGGATTGATGATAAAATTTCAAGAACCGAAGAGGATTATTTACATATTTCAAATGTTATTAAAGAAACTAATGCAGATGTACTTGGTTTGCAAGAAATTAAAAACATGGATGCCTTATATCAAGTAATGAAACATTTACCTGAATATAAATATTATGTTGGTACACATGGTCGTGCTCAAAATGTAGGGATACTTTACAAAGTAGATATTGAAGCAGTTATAGAACAAGAGTTTATGCCTATCGCAGTTGATACATCTCGAAACCGTCCAGGTCTAGTTGTATCATGTAGAAAAGGTAATTTTGATTGGAAAATGATGATAGTTCATCTGAAATCAAGTTCCCATTATGATTCAACTGCTGAATTGCAAAGTATTGCAAGGAATACTCGATTAGTTCAATCTGAAATTTGTTCGCATTGGGTAGATTCCACACTAAAAAATTCAAAAGAGCAAGATATTTTTATTGTTGGTGACTTTAATGATTATCCTCAACGAAAAGTTAATCCAACACTTACTCCATTACTAATTAACACATCCATTGAGTTTCTTACCTTTGAATCCAAAAGTTGTAAGAATGAAAAATGGTTTGGAATTGACCATATTGTTTGTTCACAATCTGCAAAAAAAAGATTTATCGTTGGTAGTGAACATTCTGTAAACTTCTATGCACAATTAAATCAGTTCGAAGCTGATAAAATCTCAGACCATTGTCCTATGGTTGCAGATTTTGATATATCAGCACCTGATAACGATTAAACTCTCTATCATTAACTTTCTATCACTAAGACTATACTATGAAATACTTAATAGCCCTGATAATTTCTTACTGTATAATTCCTTTACAAATATTTTCGCAAGAAATTCAATCCGAGCCAAAATCTGTCGTAACAAAAGATACAGTCCGAATATCCTTACTCAAAGAAAAAGCACAGAGTTGTATGAACTCTATAATTCGAGAACAATTTACAATAGCTGCTGAATTTTTTGACCCAAAGTACAAAGAAGATTTTTCACCGGATACTCTAAAAAAATTCTGGAATATTTTTATTGAGCAAGGCGGAACAATAATTGAACAAACAGGAATAAAAGAAGAATTAGCTGATACCTCAGAATCAATAATTCTAACTTTCCTTTGTAAAAAAGGTCGATGGGATTTTCATGTTGTATTTACTGAATCAAACTTGATTCGTGGATTATATGTAGATAAAACTCCTCCGCCATTACTTCAACAATATTTATTTCCTGATTATGTTGATGGAAGTAAAGTTAGAGAGACTGATATAATTGTTGGGAAAGGAGATTGGGAGCTGCATGGACATATTACTTTACCTTCAACTCCAGGTAAATACCCGGGAATTGTTTTAGTGCATGGTTCCGGTCCTATGGATAGAGATGAAACAATGTTTTCTAATAAGCCATTTAAAGATTTAGCGTGGGGACTTGCATCTCAAGGTATTGCAGTGCTCCGATACGATAAAAGAACAAAGGAACACTCAAAAAAAATCATGAAAGAACGTCCTTTATTAACTCCTGAATTTGAGGTAATAGAAGATGTTCATTCTGCAATCAAAGTGCTACAAGATTTCAGAGAAGTTCGTGCAGACCAAACATTTATTTTAGGACATAGTTTAGGTGCAATGTTAGCACCAAAAATTGTAAAGCAAGATACATCAATAGCAGGAATGATTCTACTTGCAGGAAATGCCAGACCTCTTGAAGATTTAATTGTAGAACAAGTTGAGTATGTTTATTCACTTGACGGTATTGTAAATGATGAACGCAAAAAGATTATTAACAAATTAAAACGACAAGCCCAAATGGTAAAATCGCCAATTTTATCTGCAGCTACTCCGGATGATTCATTGCCATTATATGTACCCGCGGCTTATTGGCTTAGCTTGAAAGGATACAGCCCTACACAAACTGCTGCAAAGCTGAAAAAACCTATGTTTTTGCTTCAGGGTGAAAGAGATTATCAAGTTACTCTTGAAGATTTTAATCTATGGAAAAAAGCTTTGGTATCAAATAAACTTTATAAATTTAAACAATATCCTACTTTAAATCATATATTTGTAAAAGGGAAGGGTATGTCACGACCTGATGAATACAGATCATTCGGTCATGTTGATAAAGAAGTTATCGATGATATTGCAGAATGGGTAAAATCACAATTACATTAAAAATAGAGTTATTTTATTTTTAATTCAATTAGTTAAAACACCAAAGAACTATTTTTATGGTTACAAAAAATATATTAATAGTTGAAGATGAACCTATAGTTGCTCAGGATTTAAATCGTATTTTAACCAAACTTGGGTATAACGTTGTTGGTCCATGTAATACAGGTTCACATGCTATTAAAATAGCTTTGGAGTCAAAACTTGATGCTGCATTAGTTGATATCCATCTTTTAGATGAATTAGATGGAGTAGATGTTGCATTGAAAATCAATGAGATTGCACCTTTACCTGTAATCTTTATAACAGCTTATGCTGATGATGAAACAGTTCTCAAAGCTTCTCAAGCCCAACCCTATGGATACGTAGTAAAACCTTTTGACGATCATCAAATCCAAATTGCACTAACGATAGCTCTGAGTAAGTTTAAAAATGATAATGTATTAAGGAGCAAAGAAGAACACTTTCGCAAACTAATTAGCTATTCCTCTGATATAACTACAATTTTGAATACAGATTCTTCTATTCTGTATATAAGTGATTCATGTGAGAATATTCTTGGTTATACGTCCGAACACTTAACTGGGAACAAGCTTTATGAGTTTATCCATCCTGAAGATATTGGTTTTGTAAGTGATTATATATCAAAACAAAATAATTCCAACTCTGCAAAAGTTCTTGTCCAACCGTATCGTTTTCGACATATTGATGGCAGTTGGGTGTTTCTGGAATCTTTAGGAAAAAACTTCACTCAAAATAATTTTATACAGGGAATAATATTTAATTCTCGTGACGTTACAGAAAGGAAGTTGACCGAAGAAAAGATGATTAGCTATTTAGAACAAGTAGTCACCAGCAAAAATGTTCTTCAAGAAACAACTTCAGAATTGTTTGTATTAAATCAGAAATTAATAAAAATAGAATCTGAACTTAGAGAGGAAATTCTAAGTAAAGATAAGTTTTTTGCAATTATATCTCATGATCTCAGAAGTCCTTTTGGAAATGTTCTCAAATTGGCCGAATATTTACTTAAAAATATTAGAACCTTATCTACCGAGGATATTTATGAAATCGCCAATGATATTCATGAATCTGGTTGTGTTGTATTTGAGCTATTAGAAAATTTACTTCAATGGGCTCGAATTGAATCAGGTAAAATGAATGTATCACCTACAATAATAGATTTTAGCCAAACTGCAGACCATATTTATGAAATATTTAAACCCATAGCCGAAACGAAAGGAGTAATCTTAAATATAGAAGATACAACAGATTGCAAGGTATTTGCAGATACTAATATGTTGTTCTCAGCTATCCAAAACCTCATATCGAATGCAATTAAATTCACTCCCAAGGGTGGTAAAGTTTCTCTTTCTACAAAAACTAATGATATAAATGTAACCATAAAAGTAACTGATACCGGGATTGGGATGTCTGAAGATGAATTATCAAAACTATTTCATCGAGCATATCATTTTACTCAAACTGGTACAAACGGAGAGCAAGGTGCTGGCTTAGGGTTAATATTAAGTAAAGAATTAATTGAAAAAAACAATGGATCTCTTCACGTAGAAAGTACAAAAGCGAAAGGAACAATATTTACAGTTACTTTACCTGCTTCTCAACCTATCATAACGAACACTTAAAAAAATGGTATGATAAATATTTTCCAATTAAAAATAACTTCTCTTGTCTTAAGAATAGCATCAGTTGCTTTAAAGGACATAAAAAGTGAACTTCGAACAAAATATGCTATTACAGCTATGGCACTATTCGTGCTTACTGCTATAGCAATGATTGTATTCGCAACAGCTGGAGAAAAGTTTAACCCAGAATTAACCGCAGGTGTACTATGGATTATTATGTTTTTCACTGCAATGACAGGTTTATCAAAATCATTTGTGAGTGAAGAAGAACGTGGTACCGGATTAATTTTGCAGTTAATGAATACAACATCTACTATCTACATTGGTAAATTATTATTTACAATCTGCTTGTCTTTGGTTCTTAATACGGTTGCAATTTTACTTTTTTTTTTATTTACTGGTTTAGAAGTCAAAAACTGGTTAGTATTCTCTTTAATGGAAATTCTTGGTAGCTTGGGGATTGCTTCTGCAACTACTATTATATCTGCAATTATTGCTAAGTCAGCGACAAAAAATGCACTGTTTCCCGTTCTTGCTTTCCCTTTACTGTTACCACTCATTTTAACTGGTGTTGAAACAACAATTTTGTCATTAGTAGGAGCATCGTGGGCTGAAGCTCAAGGTGATATTATTCTAATGATCTGTTATTCAGTTGTTGTAATAACATCATCAATCTTATTGTTTGAGTTTGTATGGTTAGATTAAATATCAGTTAACAATGAAATTATTAATTAAAAAATTAGATTGTAAAAGTTAATCGAGTTTTTTAATTAAAGTACTGTATTTATAGTTATTTTTGTAATCGAGAAAGTTCTTTAGTCCACCTGCCCGCATTGTTTCCAACGGAAGTTAATATGTCAATTGCTTGCCGAATTTTATAGGTTGCTCTATCCGGATACCCTAATTTATAATCTATCAGTCCCAATTCTCCTAGTATTGTAGCTTCTTCGTCTTTAATAGAGGAAATTTGAGAAAGTTTTAATGCTTCTTCTAAATATTTTTTTGCTTCAATAGGATTACCACCTTGATTATAAAGTAACCCGATTTGCTTATTTAGAGTCATTTCTGAAAATTTATCTCCTTGCAGACGTTTCTCATTTAATAAAATCAACTTATTCTGAATGTCATTTAATTGAATATTAGCTCCTGAACTCGCTGCTATCATTGCATCTAACTCATTTTTAGAATAATCTTTTTGTTGTACCAACTGATTTGTAATCAGTTTCTGTTTGGAATCATCAGTTGATAATTCAGAAGATACACGAGTCGAAGTACCTTTAGAGGTAATTATTTGATTTTGACGCTCATTTGAATTTGAAGTTGACTTTTGTGTAGCTGTATTTATCGGAGATTGATTACTTACGATTCGTTGTTGAGTACTATTGTTTTCAATAGCAGAAATAGTAGGTAATTCAGTCGGATATAATTTTGTATAACCCAAATAACCGAGTGAACTGATAGTTACAATTCCGGAACAAGCCATTATCAATAAATTCCAATTAAATTTTGTATCAAATATAGGAGGGATAAACGGAACGGGTTTAATACTACGAGAATCCCGAACTCGTTGTGCTATTTCGTCTTCGACGCATTTAAGAAAAGCGGGAGTTGGAGTATCGTACTGAAGGCCTGAATTTGCCAGCATAGCATCAATTCGTTGTAATTGAGCGACTTCATTAGCAAGTTCAGGATGTAATGCTGATTCATTATTTAGAATCGTTCGTTCTGCATCTGTTAATGTTCCATCTAACATTTTTGCGAGTAGTTCACTGTTAATCATGATTGATACTCATTTAAATAAGGAGATAAAATTTGCTGTAATTGTTGTTTTGCTCGGAAAACTCTTACTTTTGCAAGTGAGAGAGAGATAGAAAGTTCTTCTGATATTTGTTCATAAGAAAAACCTTCGTAATACCGTAATTCAATGGCTCTTCGATATTCGTCTGATAAAGTTGAAATTGCACTATTGAGTGCGTCTTGCATTAGGATATCAACATCAGTTTTATCACTTTTATCTTCGATAATTTCAGTGTAATCATCCAAACAAAGGATTGTATTACGACTAAATCGTGCCTGTTTCGTTGCTTTTATACTGAAATTACGAGCGATAGTAAATAACCATGCAACAAAACTGCCACCTAAAAAAGATTCTCTTTTTTCAAAAATTGCTGTCATAGTCATCTGAAATAAGTCTTCCGCACCTTTTTTTTCGCCTGCAACCTTAAAACAATACGCGTAAAGGCGCTTGTCGTATCGTTTATAGAGAATTCTAAATGCATTATCGTCGTGCGATTTTACAAGTTCGAAAAGCTCTTCATCCGTAAACTGAGTATAGTGTATGAGTCCATTCATATCAAATTAATTAGCTTTTTACAATTGCATTTACTACAATCACAAAAAGCAACCACTTACAACTTAGTTACAAAGATAAAATGAAAATTTAAAATAATCGCATAAAAATTATCCTACAAAAAAATAAGTATTCTCAGAAGTTAAAGAAAAAAGAGAGGGAATCATATAACTATTAATAAAATAAAACAATTTTTTCTGTACTACTAGATAATTGACAATACCTAACTCCAAATTTATTTTTTAATTTGAAAAGTATAAGTTTTTCATTTCTGAAAAAATATTATTGTTTATCAATAAATCCGTAAATTTATCGTGAAATACAAAAATTAAAAATAAATAAATATAAGTTTCAAGAATTTATAAGAAATGAAAATTTTACAATTATCACCTCAATTCCCATTTCCACCTGATGATGGTGGACGTATAGCAATTGCAAATCTAACGAAAGAGTTTTCCATAGCAGGACATGAAGTTACATTGTTTTGCTTAGGAAATCAAATTCCACAACCTCAAGCATTAAAAGAAGCTCAGAAGTACTCTACAGTTGTACTTTGTAATCACTCAACTGAAAATTCATTACTTCGTATAGCATCTGCAACTGTACTGCCGGTATCAATTTACATGAGTAAACACATTGGTTCACAGGTATTGAAAGATTTAACTACACTTATGACACACGAAAAATATGATGTAATTCATGCAGATCATTCCTGTATGGCAATTGCAGCTCTATATGCAAAACAGATAGCGAAAAATGCTTCACAAAATATTCCGATCGGTTTACGCCTACATAATGTAGAATGGATAATCTGGAAACGTTATGCAGATGAATTGGTAAAATCGAGTCCAAAACATTGGTTTGTAAATCGCCAAGCCAAACTATTACGTAAAGCTGAAAAAATGTATTATCCTCAAATGGATGTATGCTTTTCTGTAAGTGAGAAAGATAAAGTTGAATCTTTAACATTAGCTTCCGATGCTAATATTGTTATAGCTCCACATGGAATTACACCTGATGATTGGAAAATAGATGAATCAATTACACGAAATCATAAAGAAATAATTATTGCAACTACTTATAGTTGGATCCATAATGTACAGGGTGTTCGATGGTTTGTTGAAAAAGTATTACCTTTAATTCACGAAGTAGTACCAGATGCACAATTAACTCTATTAGGAAAAAACCCACCAAAATTCTTTCAAGATTGGCAAACACTTGGAGTGAAAGTGTTGGGCTATGTAGATAAAGTTCAGCCTTACTTAAATCGAGCAGGCATATATATAGCCCCTTTATTTGTTGGAAGTGGAGTACGAATTAAAATTTTGGAAGCTATGGTAATGGGATTGCCGGTAGTAGCAACTAAAATTGCTAGAGAAGGTATAATTGCAAATGATACGGAAGGACTTTATACAGTTGATACTGCTCAAGACTTTGCAAATCAAATATTATATTTGATACAAAACCCTGATATAGCCCAAACATCGGGCATGACTGCGCGCAAACATGTGTTAAACAATTATACTTGGAATTCTTCTGCTTCAATAATACTTGAAGAATACAAACGACTTATTGAAAAGAAGTAATTACTATAAACTTAACACCGCATTTTTAAAACACTGACCACGTTGTTCATAATTATCAAACATGTCAAATGACTTACAAGCGGGAGAAAAGAGTACAATATTATCCGGCTCTGCATGTTCCGAAGCGATATGAGTTGCTTCTTCAAGTGTTGCTGCTTTAACGCATCGATTTTTAAGACAATAATGGTCAAAAATTGTATTTGCCTCTTCTCCTATTGAAACTATACAACTTACATTTTTATAAACAAGTTCGTCTAATTGGTTATAATCATTATTATCTCCGCGCCCCCCTGCAATCCAAACAATTGGCTTTTTAAAACTCGATAGAGCATACCAAGCGGCATTTATATTTGTCGCTTTTGAATCGTTAATATAGTCAATACCATTGAGTTTTCGCACAAATTCAAGCCGATGTTCAACACCTGCAAATTGAATTAATGAATCACGAATATTTTCATTTCGTACTTCGAACGCACGAGCGGCAAGAACGGCTGCCATAGAGTTATATCTATTATGAACTCCGGGCAACCGAATATCATCGAATAGCATAATTTCCTCCTCGTTATGCTGTGAAGATTTGCGAATTATTAATCTGCCATTATTGTCGCACCAAGCACCTTGCTGCAAAGGGTTGATACTGAATGGCATGATTTGAGCGCGAGTAAACTCAGAAGCTGCTGCTGCTTCTTTGTCGTCGGCATTCAAAATTAACAAATCTTTCTCAGTTTGTCGAGAAGAAGTTTTCCACTTAGCATTTCGGTAGTTTACAAAACTTCCGTGATATCCCAAATGGTCAGGTGTTATGTTTAAAATAACACCAATGTTAGGTCGAAAATCAGCAGTTCGGTCGAGTTGGTAACTACTTGATTCTATAACAATTATAGTATCTTTACCTAAAGTATTGACCAATGATGAAAGTGGTGTACCTATATTCCCGGCAGAAACTGCAGATTTACCTGCTTGTTGTAATATAAATGTTGTAAGCGCTGTAGTGGTTGTTTTACCATTTGTTCCGGTAATAGATATTACAGGATTAGTAATTTGTCGCCATGCAAATTCTAGTTCGCTGATGATTTCAATATTTCGTGATTCCGCTTCTAGAATTATTGGTGCATTTGGTGGAACTCCCGGTGAAGTAATTAAACAATGTACATTAGAAATTGCTTTTGAAGTGTGTCCTCCAAATTCATAATCAATCTCATGCTTTTCAATTTGAATGATTGCATCAGAATAATCAGAACTTGGTTTTGATTCAGTAAGAAATACTTTGTCTCCATTATTTTTTGCTAGAATAGCTGCAGCAAGTCCACTTTTACCTGCTCCAATTATAGTATAATTCATAAATATCGGAAAAAGTATTTATAAAAAATAAAAAAACTCTACGAAAGAGTAGAGCATATAAGTTGCATTTATTACTCGAAAACAGATTTTGTAAAAATTTAGTACAACAATAACTTTCGAGTCGCTTCCATTACTTTTGTAGAATTTGGTAAAACAGCTTTTTCAAGAGTTGGGGCAAATGGAGTAGGGGAGTCATAAGCTGCAACGCGCATTATTGGTGCGTCAAGATGTTCAAAAGCATGCTCAGCAATTCGTGCGGCTATTTCTCCTCCAAAGCCCGCTGTTAAACTTGCTTCATGTGCAATCAAGACTCTACTAGTTTTACGAGCAGAAGCAAGAACTGTTTCTTGGTCAAAAGGAACTAAAGTTCTAATATCAATTACTTCGATCGAAACACCTTCTTTCAATAATTCATCAGCGGCAGAAAGTGCAAAATGAACTGCACTTCCATAGGAAACTATAGTTGCATGAATCCCTTCGCGAACAATTCGAGCTTTTCCGAGAGGAATAATATATTCACCCTCAGGAACTTCTTCTTTAATTTTGCGGTAAAGTCCTTTATGCTCGTAAAATACAACAGGGTTATTATCACGTATTGAAGCTGTCATTAATCCTTTAGCATCAGCGGGGAAGGCAGGACAAACGACTTTCACACCGCTCGCATGAGCAAACCATGCTTCGGAATTACGAGAGTGAAATGGATTCGCACCGACTCCCCCCCCTGAAGGACCTCTAACTACCATTGGAACACCAATACCCCAACGATAAGCAGTTGTTGCGGCTACATTCACTATTTGGTTGAACCCACAAGTGACAAAATCCATAAACTGCATTTCAGCGACAGGACGCATTCCGTTCAATGCTGCTCCAATTGCTGCACCCACAATTGCTGATTCTGAAATAGGACAATCCAAAACTCGGCTTCTCCCAAACTCTTCGTGAAAATTTTTAGTCAGTTTGAACGCACCACCATACGTAGAAATATCCTCCCCTAATAAAAAAACACGTTCATCCTTGTGCATTTCAGTTCGGAGAGCGTCAGCAATTGCTTCAAGATAAGTAAGTTGAGCCATTATTAAATTAGTATAAATTCCAAAATTAATCTATGAAAACATTTTTAAATCCTTCTTCACCGGAAGGAAAAGGCAAATCTACTGCATAGTCTATAGCCGAACGAATATCATCAATAAGTTTTGTACGAATCGAAGTGATTTCATCTAATGATAAAACTTTTTTAGTTAGTAAGTATTTTTGATATCTGTCTATTGGGTCTCGTTTTTTCCAATATTCGAGTTCTTCTCGGGAGACATAACTAAAATCATCATGTTCTGCATGTCCTCTCATGCGCATTGTAATTGATTCTATTAATGATGGGCCTTCTCCTTTTCTTGCTCTCTCAGCAGCTTTAAAACACGTTTCGTACACAAGTTCTACATCAGTTCCATCAATGGTTACTCCGAAACATCCATAACCTAATGCTCTGTCTGATAGTTTTACGCAAGCAAATTCTACCGAATTTGGTGAAGAATATGCATATTGATTGTTTTCGATTATAAGTATTAGGGGTAATTTTTGAACTGAAGCAAAATTAACTCCTTCGTGAAACTCCCCTGTTTGAGCACCACCATCACCAATATATGTCATAGAAACTACTGACTCACCACGCATTTTAGATGCAAGTACAAACCCTGCAGCTACAGGGATCATAGCACCAAGATGAGAAACATTACCGTAAATTCTTTTTTTAACATCAGCATAATGTCCTGTTCCATCTGTCCCTCGCATAAGACTTCCTTCTCGTGCTAAAAAAGCAAGCATGAGTGTATTCAAATCTTGTTTGAATACGAAGTGTCCTCCGATATTTCGGTGCATAGGAAAAAGCACGTCCTTATCTCCTAAAGCATATGCTGATCCAACGGAAGATGCCTCGTTTCCTGTTTGAGAATATACTCCTCCGAATGCACGACCTTGTCTATTAAGACGTTGCATGGCGAGGTCAAACTCTCGAGCTTGAAGCATGTACGTAAACATCTCAATACGTCGGGAATTAGAAAGTAGTTTACTTGGTTTTATAGGTGGAACTTTTGCAGATAAATCTAACGGTTTATTTGAATTCATAGATAAAAAAGAGAATTGAACTACTTATTTTTTTCAACTTCTTCGAGTTGTTTTTTTAATTTATTAGTCTGTTCATCAATTTGTTTATTCAGAGATTGTACTTGATCATCAAACGATTTGTACAATGCTTTTGTTTGAGTTTCCAATTGTTTCTTCTGTTCGTCAATTTGTTTAGTGATTTGTACTAAATAATCTTGAAGTTGTTTAATTTGATCATTATGATTTTGTAACAACAAATGAGCATTTTCGTCGAATTGTTTGACAAGTTGACGAAGTTGAGCATCATAATTTTTAACTAATTGATGAGAATTATCATCAAGAATTTTGATTAATTGCTTCTTTGTATCATCTTGTGGAACAGACTTTTCCTGTGCAAAAGTGAGACAAAACGAAAACAGAGTGATTATTATCACACTATAAGGAATGTTTTTCATTGGTAAACTTCTAATAAATTTATAATTAAGGAATATTTGCTTCTTCGCGTTCAAACAAAGCCATAATCTCTTCGCTGGTTTGAGCATTTGCTATTTCTAATCGAAAAGTATCATTATTCATAAGTCGGGAAATCCTACTCAGTAGCCGCAGATGAGTTCCAACAGTATTTTCACGTCCTATCAACATAAAAATAATATTAACCGGCATTGAATCTAATGCTTCAAAATCAATTGGTTTGGCTAAAGTTAAAAAACATCCTACCGTTTCAGGAACAGTATTTGTTTTACCATGAGGAAGCGCAAATCCTTTACCAATTCCTGTAGACATTATATTCTCTCGTTCCCATACCACTCGTGTTACTTCATCAGGATCTAAGATTTGTCCGCTTTTACTTAAAGTTGAAATCATCAGAGATAGTGCAGACTGCTTCCCATCAATGTTTTCATGAACTAGAATAGTTGATGTTTTGAGAATATCAGTAATTTTCATAATAATTTGCTGTCAAGAATAAAGTTTGAATTCGATATATAGTATTTAATGTTTCAGGTTCAATAGTTGAATTAGGTTACTCGTCATCACTTTGGAAATAAGAAACTAATCTTTGGTCATGCGTAGAGGATTTGTGTAGTCTTCGAACGTTAATTTGCTCTTGCAATCTATCGGCGAATACTTTAGCAGCATTATACCCATATGTTCTAAGTAAGTAATTAAGTGCAATTACTTCTGTTATAACTGTCACATTTTTTCCAGGGAAAAGTGGAAGTTTCACAGAAGAAACATCAACATTAACAAGATTTAATGGAGCTTCTTCAAGTCCGGTTCGGGTATATTCATTGTTTTTATTCCATTCCTCAAGTTCAACTATAATTTCAAGTCTTTTTTGGAATCGTATCGCTCTTATTCCAAACATTTTTTCAACATCTATGATTCCTAATCCTCGAATTTCCATAAAATGTTGAGATAAGTTTGTTCCTGTTCCCATAAGTACACTTTCGCGTTTTTTGGTGAACATCACCAAATCATCAGCAACTAAACGATGTCCACGCTCAATTAAATCTAGAGCAATCTCACTTTTACCAATTCCACTTCTACCGGTTAATAGAACTCCAACGCCATAAACATCAACAAAAGAACCATGTAGAGCAATTTGCAATGCAAATTGGTCATCTAAAAAATCAGATAATAAAAATATTGTTTTGGTTGTTTCAAATGGAGTCGAAAATACTGCAATTTTCTTTTTTTCGAGTATAAATAATAATTCTTGTTCTAAAGTATGATTATTAGTTAGAATAATACATGGAATTGCAAATTCACATATTTTCTCAAATGCTTTGATTCTATCAGAAGCTTTTAGGCTCTGAAGATAGTAAATTTCAGTATTACCAAATACTTGTACTCTATGATACGTAAAAAGATCTACAAAACCGGCCAGAGCAAGTTGTGGACGGTGAAGGTTTTTATCTTGAATGAGATTTTCTAAACCTTCACCGCCTACAACCGTTGTTAATTGCACAGGTGAACTGAGCAATTGATTTACAGAAATATTTTCTTTTTGAATCGTTTTGATTCTGTCAAATTGAGACATAAATGAGTTTTAAAGAAGTTCAGAGATGTTTTTAGAGTGATGATTCTTTTGTTTCTCATTTAATTTACGAAGTTGTGATACAATTTTATTAGATGCTCCATGAATACTTTTATCAAAATCAACTGCAGTGTCTTCACCGTGAAATACATGCCCGTCAGCATACGTAGTAAATTCTACGAATTTGCCGTATTCTTCGGATAGAACTATTTCTGTTCTTGTAATATTGTCATAATACTTGGTGAATTTATTAGCCGCTTCTACAACGGCTTCATTTAGCTCGGGCCACATTTTAAAATGGCGTGCTGTTACATTTACTATCATAGCTTTTCCTTTCAATAAAGTTGTAAAAAAAACCGATAACTACTACCACCAACTATATTATTAAATTAAATATTAGGAGATTGAAACGACAATCCTATTTGTAATGAAAATGCACTCGCTCCAATCATATAATTTTCTTGCCAATTCTCCGGTGGATTATAAAATTGATTTGAAATTGATTTGAACAATGGGGCTGTCATACCAATGTATGTGTATCGTGCTTCTATTGTCAAAGATACAAAATTATTATCTTTCTTTCGCTTATCAAAGCCCAATTCAATTCCTGCATACAAACAAGCAGCAGGGGATATCAGATTATCATCAAATAATATTCCACCAACTCGTTTGTCATTTTTCACACTACTGTTTATATTTTCTTCCCAACGAATATGACCTAAGCACAATCCGATACCAATTCCCGAATAGGTCCTAAATTGATTAGATGAAGGAATTAAATCGATAGTTAAAATAATTGGAACCGCACTAAAACTAATTGATTCTGTTGCTGAACGAAAACCAACCGGAGTCGAATCTATCGGCGAAAATGCTTCTTTAGTAAAATAATCAGAATAACGAAAACGAAAGTATTCTCCTGAAACCCCGAAACGTATTCCAGAAATTGGTTCAGCGCGTAATGCACCTCCAAAAACGGGTTGAACCATAAAAATATTGTTCGTGTGAAATGCTTTTGCGTATTCAGAAAAGAATGAAGAATTACCTAAATTGAATTTGGTTCCAATATATGCTGAAAGTGTTTTATTCATTTTTGTAGGTATCAGTAGAGACGTTGTATCAGCTAACCCATAACACAATTGATTACTTAATGTATAAGTAACCATTAGAAATAGTAATCGTTGTATGGTAAATATTTTCATAGTAATTACATTTCGATTTTCAATCATTCTTTAGTATTGATACTTTGCTTTAACGTACTTTACTTCTATAAAATACGTTTTCCCATACAAGATGCCACTGCACCTGCGGCAAATACTGCACTTGTATTCATATCGTCTAAAATAGGGTTTACTTCAGCCACTTCAAAAGAAGAAATCAATCCGCTTTCAGCTATCATTTCCATTAATAAATGTGTCTCTCTATAGGATAATCCACCTTGAACAGGAGTTCCGACACCTTTTGCAACTTTAGGGTCAACGCTGTCTAAATCAAAACTAATATGCAAGTGGTCAATACTGGTTCTCATCTTTTCGAGAGTATTTTGAATTATAGAAAATATCCCGTATTTATCAATATCGAACATTGTATAAGCTGTAATACCAAGTTCTTTAATAAGCTCGCGTTCTCCTTCATCTACTGAGCGGAGACCGATATACACAATGTTTTCAGGCAATAATTTATTGAAATCACCACCAATCGTTGTCAGTTCTTTTGCTCCTAATCCCAAAGAAACAGCTACCGGCATCCCGTGAATATTACCTGTAGGAGATGTACTTGGAATATTAATATCCGAATGTGCATCTATCCATAAAACCCCCAAACGTTTTCCAACTTTTTTGCAATGAGCTGATATTCCTGCAATTGAACCAATACTCATTGAGTGATCACCACCCAAAATTAAAGGAAAATCTCCTTTATCCAAAACTGCTTCTACTTTATCTGAAAGCTGTTGGCAAGCTTTTGTAATTTCTGGTAAATATCTAAGTCGCTGGTCTTCGATTGACTGAACTTCTTGAGTTCTGACAATTATGTCACCTTCGTCATTCACTTCATATCCTAATGCTGTTAGTTTCTGTGCAATGTCGGCAATTCTTAGTGCTGAAGGACCCATGTCAACTCCACGACGTCCAGCACCTAAGTCCATTGGAAAACCTATTAATCGAACAACTTTACTCATCATATTTCTTTCGGTAATGAAATTAATTATTAAAATGATTCTATTCTGTATCTATACCAAGACCGAATATTTTCGGTAACTTAAATCCATGCTTTCCGAATGCTGAAAACAATTGAGATACATTAAAAATAAATCCAACAGATTTTGTGTCAACATTATAAGCAAAATCAAACCTAAGTGTACCTTCCTGACCGGCTACATTTGTATTATGAAGTCGAATTCCTAAACCCATTGCATGATGAAATTGAATTGAAGAAATCTGCTGACCTGCCTTCCAAACAGTTCCCATATCATAAAATACAACACCCGAAAACTTGAAAGTCAATAATTCCCAATCACTAAAAAAACGAGCTTCTACATTTCCGAGAATTCTATTTGCACCTGTCAGTTGGTTTGCGGCATAACCGCGTAAGCCGGCATCAGTGTCTAAAATTAATTGGCGATATCCATTCCAATTCCACGTGGTTTGTTGGCGAAACTGAGCAGTTATAACTGTATTCTCGCCTAATTGATAATATCCTACACCATAAAACTCCTGATAGGTATATTTTGCAGAGCTGCTTGCAAAGCCACTACCACCGGATAATTGACCAAATAAATATAATGAGCCCAATTTTGCCGATTGTTCTATCTGACCGCCGGCATAAAACAACCCATCATCAACCACCGCATCAATATTGGAGGATTTCATCGAAAAAGTTTTCCCTAAAACAACTCCTCCATATGCACCAATCGGCAAATCTTCAGTAAAATATGCGTTTAGTTTACTAACAGTATAAAATTTTTGCTGGAGAGACGAAAACCCAATTAAGATTTTACCACTATTATCAAATGCTTGCCGAAAATTTTCCGAAGCTCTTTTGACATCTTCAACACTCACATATAAACTTGTAAATAACCTATCCTTGTTTTTCAATCCGAGAGAATACCAACCTTCCAACGAACGAACATGAAATTCGGGTTGCTGAAATGTCGTCCCTGAATAAACAAAATCTCTACCGAAAGAATTATAGTATGCTATACCATACGCATTAGGCGTGGAAAGAGTTAAAAATGGTTTTGCTACTCTAATGTATTGTTCTGTTTTAAATTGATGAGCAAAAATGCTAACATCGAGTTTCAAAGGACTACGCAAAAACTTTCTATGAGAATATTCACCCCAACCTTGCCAACCTATTGAATTTTCAGTGCGGTATAAACCCTGTAAGTAAAAATTTGATCCCATCCCAACTACGTTTGATTCCTTAAATTGTGCACCGTAATCTTGAATTCCGCCACCTGTCGAAAATATTACTGCGGGAAGAGTTGTCCATTGGTCTTGAGTCGTTACTGTAATATCAACTTCAGTTGGAGTCAGAGTATCTACCGTAATATTTACCGAAGAAAAAATTCCTATAGAACGTAAATTTCTGGCTGTTTCTTCGACATCATCATCAAATAATTCTTCTCCTTGATAAAAAAGGAGTTCATCTTCGATCACATAATCTTTTGTCGTTGTGTGTAAATTATTTGCAAACTTTTTGATAAACCCCAAAGAGTCTTTTGATGAATCAAACACATCTTTTTTTTCAAGATAAATATTGCGTACACGAATCTGAGCAGTAGTGTTTTGGACACCAAAGCATAGAATTGTACCTACGACTATGACTACTTGGAACAGCGTGTTCATGGAATGCAATTTACGACTTATTTAGCTTTTATTCCCAATTTTTAACGCATTCTAAACGTGTCGCTTCCATTAGTGCAAGGCATTTTTTTATTCTGACAACTCACATTTACACAACTAAAAGTCCATAAAGTTGTAATTTTGGATAATTCACAGTCTAAAAAACTAATATTTCAATTGTATGATTATTGGAATTGGAACTGATATAACTGACGTTAACCGTATCGAAGAATCTATAGAAAAGTTTGGTGACCGTTTTATAAAAAAAATCTTCACAGAAACAGAAAGCGAGTATTGCGAATCGTTCAAACTCCACAAAGGGCAACATTATGCCGCAAGATTTGCCGCAAAAGAAGCGTTCAGCAAAGCGATTGGAACAGGAATGCGAGAAGGTTTTGCCTTTAATCTTGTTGGTGTTCGTAACATGACAAGCGGAAAGCCAATTATCGAGCTAACCGGTGTTATGCAAGAAAGATGGGGCGATTGCCGAATCCATCTTACTTTATCTCATTCGGCAACCCTTGCAGTTGCTATGGTTGCGATTGAAAAAGACTAACAATTGATTGTTATTCAAATTATAAAATACCTGAACGGATATATATTTAATCTATAACTACCTTCTAAATTATGAATTTATTTGACGTTTATCCGCTGTTTGACATCACTCCCGTAAAAGCAATCGGTTCTACAATTTGGGATAGTAACGGTCAGGAATATTTGGATTTATACGGTGGACATGCAGTTATTTCGATAGGGCACAGCCATCCACATTATATAACTGCAATAACCAATCAATTAAACCAAATCGGATTTTATTCCAATGCTGTCAAAATTCCAATTCAGCAGACTCTCGCCGAACTTCTTGGGCGGATTTCCGGCTATACTGATTACAGTTTGTTCCTCTGTAATTCGGGAGCTGAAGCAAATGAAAATGCGTTTAAACTTGCAAGTTTCCACAATGGCAGGAAGAATATAATAGCATTTAAAAAATCATTTCATGGAAGAACTTCACTTGCTGTTGCGACAACTGATGACGTTAAAATCATTTCTCCTGTCAATGAAAACACATCAATTAGTTTCTTACCTCTTAATGACATTGAAGCTGTTGAAAAAGCAATAAATAATGATACTTGCGCTGTAATTATTGAAGGGATACAAGGAGTTGGAGGAGTGCATCTCCCAACAAACGATTTTTTTTTAAACCTACGTCGGTTGTGCGATAACCATGGTGCAATCTTAATAATAGATGAAATTCAGTCGGGATACGGTCGAAGTGGGAAGTTTTTTGCACATCAATACAGTGGACTTAAGCCGGATATTATAACAATCGCCAAAGGAATGGGGAATGGGTTTCCTGTAGCAGGGGTGATGATTCACCCTCGATTTAAAGCAAAACATGGAATGCTTGGTACTACATTTGGAGGGAATTATCTTGCATGTTCAGCATCAATTGCAGTGCTCGAGGTTGTAGAAAATGAACAACTTTTCGAAAATGCTGCATCAATCGGAGAATATTTGCTTCGTGAACTGTCTGTCATTCAAGGAGTGCGAGAAGTACGTGGCAAAGGACTTATGATTGGAATTGAACTTCACAAGCCATGTGCAGAAATTCGTAAGAAACTTCTCTTTGAACATCACATTTTTACGGGTTCTTCTTCTGAAACTAACACTATTCGACTTTTGCCGTCGCTCGCACTGAAAAGGGAAGAAGCTGATGTTTTCTTAAAAGCATTTAGAGTTGTATTAGAAGAATAAATTGTCTGTGACTTTATTAATAATACACTTTTAAAATCAATGAATAAAATCAACATTTCTGAAAAACTCTCTCAGTTTCATGATCATTGGAATCCTCGTATCGTCGGTGAACTGAACGGTCAGCACGTAAAACTTGCGAAGTTTCAAGGTGAATTCGTGTGGCACAAGCATGAAGACGAGGATGAACTGTTTTATGTCTTAAGTGGTGAATTTACGATGGAATTCCGTGACCAATCCGTAGTACTTCATGAAAATGAATTTCTAATAGTTCCACGTGGAGTAGAACATCGTCCGGTTGCCGAAAAAGAAGTTTCTGTTCTGCTTTTTGAACCTGCCTCAACGCTCAATACTGGGGATATGGTTAATGAATTAACGAAGGAGACGTTGGAGAGAATCTAAATTCACTTCAAATTAACATTTTTGAATAGATATAAAAACTAATAAATAGCTTGCAATCCAAACCATGAAAAATTTCACAAAAGTATCTGACATTTCATCTGTTCCATTAATGGTGCAAAAAGCATTAGAATTAAAAGCAAATCCTTTTGCATTTTCCGCACTCGGTAAAAATAAAACTTTGGGACTCATATTTATGAATCCAAGTTTGCGGACTCGGCTTAGCAGTCAAAAAGCTGCGATGAATCTCGGTATGAATTCAATGGTAATGAACATTGATAAAGAAGGTTGGTCGTTGGAATTAACCGATGGAGCAGTGATGAACGGTACAACAGTCGAACATATCAAAGATGCGGCTGGAGCTATGAGTTTGTATTGCGATATAATCGGAATTCGTTGCTTTCCATCTCTTGTAAACTCTAAAGAAGATTATAGCGAATTAGTGTTATCTCAATTTATTAAGTATTCAAGTGTCCCGATAGTAAGTTTAGAATCAGCTACTCGCCATCCACTTCAAAGTTTCGCTGATATGATAACTATCGAAGAGCATAAACTACAAACGAAACCTAAAGTCGTTCTCACGTGGGCTCCTCATGTAAAAGCATTGCCACAAGCTGTTGCTAATTCTTTTGCAGAATGGGCAATTGCAAGCAACTACGAACTTGTCATCTCGCATCCCGAAGGATATGAATTAAGTGAAGAATTTACAAAAGGTGCACAAATTGAATATAATCAACAGCGTGCATTACAAGGGGCTGACTTCGTTTATGTTAAAAATTGGTCGTCTTTTCGAGATTATGGTAAAATTCTCACACAAGATGATTCTTGGTTACTTACGAATAATAAACTAAAAGTAACTTCTAACGCTAAAATTATGCATTGTCTTCCGGTTAGGAGAAATGTAGAACTTTCAGATGAAGTATTGAATTCTCCGAATTCCCTTATAATGCAACAAGCAGAAAATCGAATTTATTCAGCTCAAACTATGTTAAAGGAATTATTGGAAAATTCATCAATTCTGAAATTATGAGCAATTATAAAACAATGATAACTGAACGAGAAATTAAATTTATTGAAAGCATTGACTGTAATTTCCCATATCACAATAAACAGAAATGCTTAAAATTAATTGATATTGCACTCACACTTTCACCTGATGCAATGTTCTTTGTAATTCAGGAAATTTGTAGAGTTCCAGCCAGTATGAAAAGTAAGATATCATCTGAGTCTTTATTCGAATTGCTAGAGGTAATCAAAACAAAGTTTGAACATCAATTAAAAGAGTTGGTTATAGAAGTTGCTTGTAAATTAATAAATGGAGAAGAACTTACAGTTGACGATGCAATTTCAAAAATGGAAATAATTAAAAAATATCCACGGCAATATGCTGCTTTTAGCATCTTGTATTTTTCTTGCGATGACAAAGATGAAAAATTAGAACCTATTATGGATAGCATAAGAAACGAATGGAATAAATAACGCATACCCTTAACAGTATGATTAATAACTATGCAAAAACTTACTATAATTAAGATTGGTGGGAACATAATTGATGATGAAATTAAACTATCCCGATTCCTTCAAAGTTATTCATTAATAGTTGGAGCTAAAATCCTTGTTCACGGCGGTGGTAAACTTTCTACAACTTTAAGTTCAAAATTAGGAATAGAAACAAAATTGATTGACGGAAGAAGAATTACTGACAGTGAAACTTTAAAGGTTGTGAGTATGGTCTATGCCGGATGGATTAACAAGTCAATGACCGCAGAATTGAATTCACTTGGAGTTCCTTCCGTTGGAATTTGTGGGGCTGACGGAGAATGTATTCCTGCTCTGAAACGTCCTGTTGGCGAAATTGATTATGGATTCGTTGGAGATGTACAATCAAATAAAATCAACTCTGCATTTTTTCAGTTACTTTTGAATAATGGCTTTACACCTATTGTAGCACCAATTACATCGGAAGCCAAACAACTGCTTAATACAAATGCAGATACAATCGCAGGATGTTTAGCTGTAGGACTCTCTAAATTCTATGATATTCAGTTAATCTATTGTTTTGAGAAAAATGGTGTGTTGAAAGACATAAATAATTCAGATTTAGTATTTGAAACAATGGATGAAAAAACTTATCAAACTTTGAAACAAACAGGTTCAATTTCTCATGGAATGATTCCTAAATTAGACAATGCTTTCTTATCGCTTCATGGAGGTGTAAAATCAGTAAGTATTGGAATTGCAGAAAACTTGACACAATTATTGAATCATCAATCAGGAACCGAAATTGTCATATAATTTTACTTTATACACAGAAGCACTTGCATTGCTTCAAACATTGATTTCAATTCCTTCATTCAGTAAAGCAGAGAATCTGACTGCAGATGTCATTCAAGAATATTTTAACATAAAAGATATTCCATGTCATCGAAATATGAATAATATTTGGGCTAGGAACAAGTTTTATAATGCTGAATTACCAACTATCTTGCTTAATTCTCATCATGATACAGTAAAGCCGAATCAAGGATATTCTCGTAATCCTTTTGTACATGAAATTGAAGATGGAAAACTCTATGGCTTAGGCAGTAATGATGCGGGTGGTTGTCTTGTTTCTTTGCTTGCAACCTTTTGTCACTTTTATGCAAACGAAAATTTACGATATAATTTAATTTACTCGGCGACTGCAGAAGAAGAAATATCCGGGCAAAACGGAATTGAACTAATTTATCCTTTGTTAGGAAATATGAGTTTTGCTATTGTTGGCGAACCAACCCAAATGAACCTTGCCGTAGCAGAAAAAGGATTGATGGTATTGGATTGTGTTGCACATGGCAAATCAGGTCACGCGGCGAGAGAAGAGGGAATTAACGCATTATATGTAGCAATAGATGACATTAACTGGTTTAGAACATATCAGTTTGAACGTGTTTCGCCATTTTTGGGTGAAATTAAAATGACTGCTACTATGATTCAATCCGGAACTCAGCATAATGTTGTGCCTGATACTTGTAATTTTGTTGTTGATGTTCGTATAACAGATGAATATTCTCACGAGGAAGTCTTAGATATAATTAAGCAAAATATTAAAAGTAAGGTAACTCCTCGCTCTTTACGTTCCCGCTCATCCTCGATTAGTTTAGAACACCCAATTGTCAAAGCAGGACTTGCACTCGGACGTACAACGTATGGTTCACCAACATCAAGTGACCAAGCACTACTTCCAATTACTTCAATTAAAATTGGGCCCGGAGATTCTGCTCGTTCACATACAGCCGATGAATTTATTTATATCGATGAAATACAAGATGGAATAAGACTTTACATTGAAATGCTCAATCAACTTCTCTACGAAAAATAACTATGAAAATCTGGCAAAAAAAATCAACCTCAATTCCTGAATTTATTGAGTCATTTACAGTCGGGCGTGATTGTGAATTCGACACCTTGCTCGCAGAGTGGGATGTACTTGGCTCATTAGCACACACCCAAATGCTTGAATCTATTGGATTACTAACTTCTGATGAATTCTCTGAAATTCGGAGAGAACTTATTAGTATATATCAAGATATTAAACAAGGTAAATTCAAAATAGATGAACATTCAGAAGATATTCACTCTTATATTGAAGCAATTTTAACCGAACGAATAGGGGATTCCGGCAAGAAAATTCATAGTGGAAGGTCTAGAAACGATCAAGTTTTAGTAGATGTTAAGCTATTCTTAAGGAATGAAATACTTACTGTAGTTAGACTTGTTGATGATTTGTTTAAACAGCTTCAATATCTGAGTGAAATACACAAAAATCACCTTTTGCCCGGTTATACTCATTTACAACTTGCAATGCCCTCATCATTTGGTCTATGGTTTGGTGCTTATGCCGAAAGTTTAGTAGATGATATGGAACTTTTGCTTGCTTCGTTTCGAGTAGTTAATAAAAACCCCCTTGGCTCGGGAGCCGGATTCGGTTCTTCGTTTCCTCTAAATCGTACTTTAACAACAAAGTTATTAGGGTTTGCAGAATTGAATTATAATGTAGTTTATGCTCAAATGACTCGGGGCAAAACAGAAAAAATTGTTGCCATGGCAGTTAGTTCAATTGCTTCAACTCTTGGTAAAATCAGTATGGATATTTGTTTATATATGAATCAACAGTTTGGTTTTATAAGTTTTGCCGATGAATTAACTACCGGTTCAAGTATTATGCCTCACAAAAAAAATCCGGATGTTTTTGAATTGATACGTGGTAAATGTAATCGTTTGCAAGCTCTACCGAATGAATTAGCTTTACTTACATCCAATTTACCATCAGGGTATCACCGTGAACTGCAATTAACAAAAGAAATTCTATTTCCGATGATAAAGGAAATAAAGCAATGTTTGGAGATTGGAACATTTATGCTTCAGAATATTAAGGTCACTACAAATATACTTGAAAACGAAAAATATTCTTCGCTGTTTAGTGTAGAAGCTGTTAATCAAGAAACACTAAATGGACTTCCTTTCCGAGAAGCTTATCGTAAAATTGGATTGCAGATTGAAAATAATACTTTTATTCCGCCTACATCACTACACCATACTCACGAAGGAAGTATCGGTAATCTTTGTAATGATAAAATTGCTAATATGATGAAGAAATTAGTACTTCAGTTTGACCAATTAGAATTTCAAAAAGTATTAGATTCATTAATTCAAATCATATAAAATATTTAACTATATGTAAAAATACTACTTGAAAGCTAATATATGATTATAAGATAAATCAAACTAATTAAAAGAAGTTTCTAATGATTTTATCCTCATTCGTGCTGATTGTAGAGCATCTTTTGCAGATTTTTTTAAATATACTGCATTCATAATTTCTTCTTCTAAAATACGTTCAGCATCCAGAAAAATAGGGGAGGAAGGAAGTGGACGAGAATTTTGAATTTGCTTGAGGAAAGCCCATCGATTGAAGTCAAAATTATTACAATAAGTAGCATTGAAAATATCTTTACTTGCCGGAAAACCGGCATCTGATATTTTATCGCAAAATTTACTTGATTGTTTGAAATTCGTGAGAAATTGAATTAGAAGTTCAGCTGATTTACGATGTTTTGACTGCCGGGAAACTGCCAAACAATCACCGCCAAGAATACTATATCCAATAGTTGATTCAGATTTAGTTGGTATTTGTGATAATACTCTAAAAGATGATTCCTTATAATGTTGTTTAGCTTTATCAAGTATCCATTGCCCGGAAATCCATGCTTCAATTTTGTTTTGTAAAAACATGTCATCAAGTATTCTAGATTGCTGCTGAATTCCACCTTTGCTCAATTCAAGATAAAATTCTAGCCCGCTGACAGATGATGAATCAAACGAATCACTTAGTGGTGTACTTGTAAATAGTTTACTGCCCGCACTCCAAATTATCGGTAATGCTTTTTTAAGAACATTGTGTGGCTCTGAAGAGTTAATTCCCCAAAAATACGGAAGTTGGTTTCTGTTCTTTAATTCCCGTAAGTCATCCCAAGTTAACTTCCAGTTATAAGGTTTACCTTCTATCGCATTGTTTGATGAGGTTTGTTTGAATAGAAGCATCGCACGTGTATTTATAGTCCAAGGCAGTGCATACAGTTTATGCTTTGATATCAAAGATTGTAGTGAAGGAGAGAAATAGTTTGCAGAATCTTTTGTTAGTGAATCTGAAAGTGAAGAGAGTACATTGGAGTTAATAAATTCAGGCATCCATTCAAATCCAAGTTGCACGACATCTGGTGCAGATTGAGCATTAAAACCAAGCATAAGTTTAGTTTTACCATCAGACCATTGAAGTTCGGTTAATTCTACTTTTAAATTAGGATAAAGCTTTTCAAACTCTGAAATTTGGACTTGAAGTGTGGCTTTTTGTTGTGGTTCTGACCAAAAATGCCACAAAGTAATTATTTGCCGATTATCAGAGTTACTGTTGTTGCAGCCTGTAGTTAAAACTACATAGAAAATTATGAATAAACATCTAAAATTGTTAAACTTAATCATGCGTCCCTTGTGCAATTGCTTCTTTTAATGTTGTTGAATCAATTCTCAATTTTGTAGAATCAGATTGAGGATAAAAGAATTTTTGTAGCATTTTTTGAGCTATAGGTGCAGATATTGCGCCACCTAACCCAGCATTTTCTACCATCACGCACATTGCAATCCGAGGTTTTTCTTTCGGTGCAAAACAAATAAACCATGCGTGATCATTGCCATGAGGATTTTGGGCTGTTCCGGTTTTTCCGCAGACATTAACTCCATCCACTCTAGCGGCTAACGCAGTTCCACCGGGGACATTCACAACTTCATACATTGCATTTTGAATCAAAGAAAAAATTTCAGGGTTTACTTTAACCGTTCGATTAGCAAACGGAATAGTCTCCATTTTTTTTGTTTTTCTGTTAAAAATAGAATTTACAAAATGTGGCTGATAAATTGTTCCACCATTAGCAAGAGCAGCACAGTAAACAGCCATTTGAGTTGGAGTTACTAATAATTCACCTTGCCCAATCCCTAAGTTAACTAATCTACCGTCAATTTCACGTTCACCTAATCCATGCCGTTTATAATAATTCAAAGAAGGTAGCAAACCTGAGTTATCTTCAGAAATATCAATATATGTTTTTTCACCAAATCCAAACATTCTTCCATACTTTGTAAAATTATCAATACCTAATTTTGGTCCCATTGAATTAAAGAAAGCATTACAAGAAACATGAATTGCACGTTGTGCATTGACAACACCATGAGCTTTTCCACCATGACATTTCCACGTCCGTCCTCCGAAAGTGTACCCACCGGTGCAAGTAAATGTATATTTTGGAGTGATAATTCCTTCTTGAAGACAAGCGGCTGCCATAAGCATTTTCCAAGTTGAACCCGGTGGATATGCCGCTAATGTTGCTCGGTTATACAGTGGTTTTGATTCATCTTTGAGAAGTTTTCCGTAAACATTTCCCGGGGTTCTTCCGCTAAAATCACGAAGATCGAAATCGGGTTTGCTTGCAAATGCAATCAATTCTCCGTTATTTGGATCTAAAGCAACGATTGCACCCGACCTACCCGAAAGTAATTTTTCTGCAAGCTCTTGCATTCCTTTGTCAATTCCTAAATGTAAATCAAACCCTTCTTCGGGTAAAACATCATTTCTACCTTCTTGAAAACTTGCTACTTTTTGTCCTGTTGCGTTTACTGCAACCATTTGCACCCCTTTTGCACCTCGAAGATAATTCTCATACGTTCGTTCCATTCCAGAATAACCAACAATATCTCCAGGTGAATAATAATCACCCATTGTTTTCAGTTGACTTTCTGATATTTGCCGAGTGTAACCTAACGAATGAGCCATATTAGCGGAAGATTCATAGAGCCGTTTAAATTCAACAACTATATCAACTCCGGGTAATAAATCATGATTTTCTTCAAGAGAAGCAAGTGTTTTAAAATCTGCATCTCGGTATATTTTATTCGGTTTCACTCGTGAAAGTAATTTAGATTCTTCGTATGCTTGACGTATTTCTGCGGTATCAACCTGTAGAATTGATGCAAGCAAAGGAATAGCTTCGACACGAAATTCACTGGGAGTAATGGTTACAGAAAAAGCCGGAGCATTATGAACGATAATTTCTCCGTTTCGGTCATAAATATTCCCACGGAAAGGGTCTATCATTATTTGTTTAATAGCTTGTGTTTCAGCTTTTAGACGATATATATTCCCTTGAACAATTTGTAAATATCCAAGCCGCACGATAAACAAGCTTAAAATAATAAAGCTAATTGCCCTAAAAATATTTCTACGAATCAGATTTCCAAAATCTGAATCTATTCCTAATGTTTGTCTCATGAAGTTAAATTTAATAATTTGGGTGAAAGAGCAAGGAATTTGTCTCCTTATTACTGGTACAAAAATAAGAATGAATAACTTAGTATAAAAGGAAGAATTCAAAGATTAACTACCGTAATTCAATTAAATAATTGAATTTGTAAAAAATATGACAATTTTTTACAAAATAAGCCCTTTAAATGAGTATTACCTCATTTGAAGGGCTTAATGCAAACGATTTCTATAATCCAATTTTACCTAATAATGACAAACGGTACTCTCACAGTTTGCGTACCGATTGAAAGTAGAGCAGTATAATTTCCACCTGAAACACGATTACCGTTATGTGTTCCATCCCAAGTAAAATTGAATGTTCCTGCCGACGGTATGCCGAGTGTTGTTTGATACGCATAATTACCAACTCCATCGAATATACGTACTTTGATTGGCATTGGAGTACTAACTTCACCACTAAATATTACGTTACCGGACGAAGGATTCGGATAAACGGTAACACCATTGGATGTTATTATTGATTCATCAACTCCTGTGGAAGGAGTTCCTGTACCTTCGAGTGATATCGAGAAATCTCCTTCGTCTGTTGCAATTCCAATTAAATTAGTACGTACTCCCTGTATTTTTGGAGAAAAATTAATAAGTACTGTTAAGCATTCTCCTGGATTGATATTTGCCGGTAGAGCAGGTGCTATATTTTTAATTGTAAAATCAGAAACCCCATTATTTAAGATAACACCGGTTACAAGTAAATCAAAATCACCGGTGTTACAGATTTTAATCGTTGTATCTTTAGAAGTTCCGACCATTACAGTTCCTGTATTGGCTGTAAAAGTTTCTATAACTCCACTGCAACCTTTTCCGGTCAAAGCCAGCGTAGGGGCAGTTGTCGAACTATTACTTGTAAATTCGAGAACAGCACTTTTCGTTGCTTTCGTTGAAGCTGTAAATTGTAATGCAACAGTATGTTTTTCGTTAGGAGCAAGTGTGAAACTTCCACCACCGGAAACGATTGCAAAGTCAGCGGCATCAGTACCCTTAATAGTAACTGCGGCAACATTTAATGGAAGTCCACCACCATTAAACACAACATTAGTGAGCAAAGAATCTTTAGTTGTTTTTACCTTATTGCATCCAAAATCTACAGCTGCAACACTTAAAGCGAGTGCCGGTCCCGCCGGTGGGGCAGTAACTGTTAATTTAGCAACAGCACTTTCTAAGCTGCCGCAAAGATTTTTGACTACGCATTTATAATTCCCCGAATCAGAAAGCTTTACATTAGCAATCGTCAAGGTAGACAGAGTATCACCCGTACGGTTTGCACCGTTTTTCACCCATTGATATTTAACATCAGTTCCGGTTGCATTTACACTAAATTTAGCTGTCAAATTAGTTTGAACGGCAGTGTCTTTTGGTTGGGTAGTAATCGCAACAGATTCACGA
>JAFDZU010000012.1:18318-48490 GCA_018266765.1 Bacteroidota bacterium | reverse complement strand
TCGTGAATCTGTTGCGATTACTACTCAACCAAAAGACACTGCCGTTCAAACTAATTTGACAGCTAAATTTAGTGTAACTGCTTCCGGAACTGATGCTAAATATCAATGGATGAAAAACGGGGCAAACCGTCCGGGTGATACTCTATCTACCTTGACGATTGCTAATGTAAAGCTTTCTGATTCGGGTAATTATAAATGCGTCGTCAAAAATCTTTGCGGCAGTTTAGAAAGTGCTGTTGCTAAATTAACGGTTACTGCACCACCGGCGGGACCGGCACTCGCTTTAAGTATTTCAGCTGTTGATTTTGGATGCAATAAAGTAAAAACAACTAAAGATTCTTTGCTTACTAATGTTGTGTTTAATGGTGGAGGACTTCCATTAAATGTTACCGCAGTTACTATTAAGGGTGCTGATGCCGCTGACTTTGCAATCGTTTCCGGTGGTGGAAGTTTCACACTTGCTCCTAACGAAAAACATACTGTTACATTACGATTTACTGCTTCAACGAAAGCAACGAAAAGCGCTGTACTCGAATTTACAAGTAATAGTTCGACAACTGCCCCTACGCTGGCTTTGACAGGCAAAGGTTGCAGTGGAATGATAGAATCTTTTACTGCTTTTGCAGGAACTGCAATGGTCGGAACTTCTAAAGATACAACGATTAAAATATGCAACACCGGTGATTTTGATTTAGTTGTAACCGGTATTGCATTTGCTCATTCGAGCGTTACTGACTTCTCAATTGGAACAATTCCAATGTTGCCTACAATTCTAAAACCGAACGATTGCCTCACGATTCCCATTACTTTTACTCCAACGGTCGAAGGAATGAGAGAAACTAGTATTGTGATAACCACAGATGAAGGTGAATTCTCAGTTGCTGTCAATGGTACAGGAACTCCCTCTACAGGAGTTGATGAATCAATAATAGCATCCAATGGCGTTACAGTTTATCCGAATCCATCGTCAGGCAATGTGATATTTAGTGGTGAAGTTAGTGCTCCAATGCCAATCAAAGTTCGGATATTTGATGGAGTTGGTAATTATGCGTATCAAACAACACTCGGCATACCGTCGGCAGGAACATTCAATTTTACTTGGGATGGAACAAATAACGGTAATCGTGTTTCAAGTGGAAATTATACTGCTCTACTTTCAATCGGTACGCAAACTGTGAGAGTTCCGTTTGTGATTGTAAGGTAAAATTCAGTCTCAGCATTTCGTAAACTAGAAGCCCATCGGATGAGGTAACTCTCACTTGATGGGCTTTTCTTTGGTAAAAAAGAAAGACAGCATTCAGCAATATTGAGCATCAAAAGAATATAAGGATAAACTGTATTTTGAGAATGAATTCATACGGCCTTTTTGATGCACAAACCCAATATCTGATTTGAAATTCTTGTCTTTGTCGAGTAAAAGACGTAATTTGTACTTAATTAAACAAAATTATATTGAAATAGTCCCTTTATCCATGGAAGCCGTAGCAGACTTACACTCGCATACTCTCCGTTCGGATGGAGTTCTTACGCCCGAAGAACTTCTGAAAAAAGCATCCGAATTAGGTCTAACAGCACTTAGTATTACCGACCACGACACAATGGACGGTTATATCGAAGCAGAACCACTTGCCTCAAAATACAACATTGAACTTATTCCCGGAATTGAAATCAGTTGTTTTGAAAACAATCGAGATTATCATATTCTCGGGTATTTTATTGACCCTGACCACAAAGTGTTCCAACAGCATTTAGAAATATTTCGACGTGAACGTGAAAAACGAGCAGAACGGATTGTAAAACGCCTTCAAGGTATGGATTTACCGGTTCATTTTGATGATGTGCTTATTAAAGCCGGAAGCGCTACGATTGGGCGCCCTCACGTTGCTGCTGTAATGGTGGATGCAGGTGTCACTGAAACAATGAAGAAAGCATTTGACCGCTATTTAGGAAATGGACGCTTGGCGTATGAACCAAAACCCAATTTTCCTGTGGCCAAAGGAATTGAACTTATCAATGAAGCCGGCGGTGTGGCTGTACTTGCACATCCGGGACGTGATTTACCTTCTCATGTATTAATGTCCATAATTCAAAGTGGAATTGATGGTATCGAAGTAGTTCACCCTTCGCATCAGCCCGAATTACAACGTCATTATAAGGAAATTGCTGCTTTGTATTTCTTAATTGAAACAGGTGGCTCGGATTATCATGGAAATCGAGATTACGACCATACAAATTTTGGGCAATTTACTATCCCCTATTCGTTGGTCGAAACAATGAAATACCATCTCATTCATAAGTAAATTGACAGATTGGTTATTCTAATAACACAAAAAAAGAAGCTCAATCTAATAAGTATAATAATAATCAAGGAACTAAACATGCCAACAATTATAGAAGGTACATTTACTCCCGCCGAACAGCATATTGCTATTGTTGTTGCACGATGGAATTACTTTGTAGTCGAAAAATTGGTTGATGGAGCATTGGATTGTTTTAAAAGACACGGCGGAACAGAAAAGAATATAACAATAGTGTATTGTCCGGGATGCTACGAAATACCACTTGTTACCAAACGACTCGCCTCATCAGGTAATTATAGTGCTGTCATAACTCTCGGAGCTGTCATTCGTGGCTCGACTCCTCATTTTGATTATGTGGCTTCGGAAGTTTCAAAGGGAGTTGCATCGGCTTCGATGGAGACAGGAGTACCATGTATTTTTGGAGTACTAACTACTGATTCAATTGAACAAGCTGTAGAACGTGCCGGTACAAAATCCGGTAATAAGGGCTTTGATGCTATGATGGCGGCAATGGAAATGATGTCGCTGTTTGAAAAAATCTAAATTACTTCTACTCAAATTCAAAAAGAGGAAACTACTTATGTGGTTTCCTCTTTTTTTATTAGTTATTTTCTATAAAAACTTTTTAATTGTAATTTAAACTTTACTCGTTGGGAAATAATTGGTAATTTTGGTAATCAATTTTTTGTTTTATTATTATGTAAAAGGAAAAGTGTATGACCTCATTTCGCTACTTTATTTGGTGTGGAATTATGGCATTCAGCGTTCTCTCAACTGTAGCTCAGACAGGGGGAATTCGTGGAACAGTGATAGATTCGAAAACGCGAACGCCATTAGCTTCGGCAACCGTTGTATTGTTAATTAACAATAAGGGAAACAATACAACAACCCGAACTAACTTTGGTAAAATAACTGACAAACAAGGACAATTTGAATTCAAAGGAATTCCTGTCGGTTCCTATATCGTGAAATTCACGTATGTATCGTATAGTGCTCTTCAAAAGAATACAGAAGTTCTCGACAAAGAAGTTGTAACCGTTAATGGTGAACTCAATACAGATGTAAAAGGACTTGATGAAGTTGTTGTAACAGGTGTAGCTTCACGCACTCAAAAGAGTGTTGCTGAAGTTGCAGTTGCAAGAGTAGATGCCGCCGCACTTTCAGAAACTAATAGTTTTGATGGTGTGTCCCAGTTACTTCAAGGTAAAGTTGCAGGAGTACGTACATCGAGTTCATCAGGAAATGTAGGTGGTGGCTTTCGGTTTGATGTCCGTTCAGGTGCCGGCTTAAATGGAAATGGACAACCGACAGTGTTTGTAGATGGAGTTCGCGTAGAAAACGGACTGACAGATGCAAGTGTCGGTGGTCAAGATTTATCGGCATTATCATTATTGAGTTCCGAAAGTATCGAAAGTGTAGAAATATTAAAAGGCCCCGCGGCATCGGCACTGTATGGAACATCCGGCTCGAATGGTGTTGTACTTATTAAAACAAAACGAGCGATGACAGGAGTAGGTGCAAATAATTATGCAATTCAATTTAAAACTACTCATGGATGGAACGAACGTCAAGCTGACTATACGACTGCATATTCTCTTGGTGCTGATGATGCAAATCGTATTTTAAGAAAAGGTACTATAAGTGCACAAGCATTCAGTATTGGAGGAAATACCGGTTCATTTAACTATCTACTTGGTTATGACCGCCGTTCGGAAGATGGAATTCTATCTACGAATTCTTATGTTCGCGATGCTATTCGTGGTAATTTCTCAGCATTTGCCTCAGATAAACTTACTCTCAATGTTTCCACAAGCTATACATTCGCCAATAATCTAATTCCTTTTGGAGATAATACGGTCTTTGGTTTCTTAGGAGAAACATTAGATTATGCTCCTAAAAGTTTGGGTGGTAATGGTGCATATTTTGGTCTTGATAGTGTTGCAGTAGCAGCACTTCGCGTAACAAACAGACAACAAAGTTTTACCGGTTCAGCCGAAGCAATTTATGTACCGATGAAAGACCTATCATTTCGTGGACTTATTGGAGTGAATACAATCGGTACTAATTTTAATTATAATGTTCCATCTAATTATAATTATTCAAGATATGGAATTGTAAAAGGTACAAAGTATATTTCGACCAATGAACAGAATGCGTATAATTTTGAATTTGCAGGTACATACAGCACTCAGTTTGGAGATGATATTAATTCTTCCACAGTAGTTGGGCTTCAAGGATTTTTAAATACTGCTCGAGGTATCGAAATTCAGAAAGACAGCTTCCCATCTACAGTTCTAACAAACCTTGGTTCAGGTAAAATTTATACCGGCGGAAATGAAAATTTCGGTGAATCACGTTCGGGTGGGTTATTTATTCAAGAAGAAATATCGATGAGTAATACCTATTTTTTCTCGGCAGGACTTCGGAATGATTATGCAAGTGCTATAGGGAAAGACGCCGCGACTGTTTTTTATCCGAGAGCAAGTGCTGCAGTACGGCTCGACAGAGCTTTGGAATTACCCTCATCTATAAATCTCTTTAAATTTCGGCTTGCCTATGGTGCTTCAGGTATCCTGCCGGGAGCTTTAGACGGCTCAGTACTTCGATGGGGAGCCACTCAAACAGGAGATGGAACGGGAGCTACTGTGACTTCATTAGGAAATCCAACTCTAAAACCTGAAACTGTTCAAGAATTTGAAGTGGGAACGGAAATAGAATTTGACAATAGTTATGGATTAGAACTTACCTACTTTCAACAGTTTTCAAGTAATTCGATATTTGCATATCAGCAAGCTCCTTCGATTGGATTGCCAAACCCTTTTCAAAATATAGGCAGTATCGTTGGGAGTGGAATCGAAGCTAATATTTACGCTCGTCTATTCAGAACAGAAGAGTATCAATTAGACCTTAATTTAATAACAAACTATGCCAATAACGAAGTAACAGATTTAGGTGGAGCGGCTCCTATTATCAGCGGTGAAAATGTGGTAATGGTCGGTCAGCCGAAAGCGGCGTTCTATTCCTTCCCAATTACGGGTGCACTTTATGATGATAAAGGTTTATATAAAGGTGTTCAACTTGGAACTGAACGTAAATTCTTCGGTAATCCCGTTGCACCGATGAACGGTTCTTTCTCGTTTACATTTAGATTCTTTAAAGATTTTTCATTGTATGCGTTAGCAGATTGGACTTCAGGCGGTACAATTCATAACTTTACTCGTCAATTTATTACTCGTTTCGGTGGTAATGGTGAATTTAGTGAACTTGCTACTCAGCTTGGTGTTTCTGCTCGCTTTGGAATTGCTCCACGAACCGATGTAACTGCTCTAACTCCTAATTCTACGGAATACAAACAAGCAGCCGAAAAATTTGCTCAGATGGACCCGACAGAAACAGGAGCCGCCGATTATTATGAATCTTCAGATAATATTAGGATTCGTGAAATCAGTTTGAAGTACAACATGACTTCCCTACTTGAATCTATTATGCCAAATACAGTTAAAAGTGTTTCGCTTACACTTGCGGCTCGAAATGTAGCGTTGTTTACGAGCTATACCGGTCCAGAGGTAGAACTAAATAGAGAAGGAGCTAATAGATCGGTTTATCGCGGACATGATTTCTTCACACTTCAATCACCTCGTACTATCTATGGTATGTTTTCAATAGGATTTTAATAAAGGAATTTAATTATGAAACAATATTCAATGACAAAATTTGTGACAATAGCCGTGGCCTTAATTTTTATGGTTGTCGGATGTAAAGACTTTGTACAAAACATCGAGCCACCATTAGACAGCACAGAAGATTTTAATTTGAACTCTGAAAAAGAGATAGAATTTTTGATTTTGGGTGTAAAAGGTAAATTTGCCGCTTCGTATTCAGAACTTTCGTGTCTTGCCGGCGGACTTTCAGATGAATTAATCTATGCTGTGCTTCCTGGAGCAACCTATCCCCAATTTTTTGAGATAGATGCCGGTGATATAAAATTAAACAATAATACGGTTGAGAATGCTATTAATAATCTTGGATCATTTCGATTTCATGCCGATACATTACTTGGTCGCGCACTCAGTAATAATTTTAGCTATACAGATTCATTAGGGAACGTATTCAAGGGTTGGAAAGATTCTTTAGTTCGTAAAAATGCAATTTATACCGGTTATTTTTATGGCGGTTTAGCTCGTTATATGTGGGCTTCTTATTTCGGACTTTCCCCTAATAATGGAGGCGGAGTTATCAATGCCGGTCCATTTATTCCATCATCGGATATGTATAATTTAGCAATTGATTATTTCGAGAAAGCACTGTCATATACAGATGTCTATTCAGAGCGGGCAATTATCAATTCATTCATTGCTAAAATTTATCTTATTCAAGGACGTTACGCAGAAGCAGATGCGGCGGCTGATAATGGATTAGAATATCCATTACAGCCCTTTACTGCAAAATTCTCTCGTGAAAGTGCTAATTATTGGTTTAATAATGCTGGAATCGGACGGACGCAATTTTTTGTTCCTGAAAAATACTTCAAATTTGTCTCTGATGATTTTCAAGAGGCAAGTAGAATAAATATTACTCTCGTTGGAAATGGTGCTCCAATCTTCCGTCAGAATAAATATTTTGAGGCAAAATCTCCAATTGATATTATGACTTGGCAAGAAGTACGACTCATGAAAGCTGAGCTTGTCATTCGTTTGGCTCCAAATACTCCTCGACTCAGTAAAGATGATTCGACAAAAGTACTTGGTTATATAAATGATGTTCGTACTTCACATGGATTAGAAGAGCGAACTAAAGTTGCACTTGATAGTATTATTGTAGAACGTGACAAGGAACTCTTTTGTACCGGTAATCGCTTGATTGATCAGAATCGGTTCAATCGCTGGCATCTTGCAGGTGACACATGGCATTTTTTACCGATAACAACCGGTGAACGGTCAAGAAATAAAAACTTACCCAAATAGTATATGTAATAAAAGTAACTAAAAAGTAAACCTCATAATTATAATAGTTATGAGGTTTACTTTTTAGTAGCACATTTTTTTTATCAATAAAAAAAGCGAACCGAATAGTTCGCTTTTTTTGAATCTATTTCATCCTAACAAAATTACTTTCCTTGCGGAGGAGGAACTTGCTGAGGTTGAGCTTGCTGAGGTTGAGGTTGTGCTTGCTGTTGAACAGGTACAGGAGCTTTTTGTGCAGGAGGTGCAGGAGCACCAATTGTTACTGCATTTCGTTCTTGGATAGAATCAGCTCCCAAAAAGAACTTGTTCGTCAAAATAGACAAAAGTAGAACTGCTGCAGCAATGCCGATTGTTATTTTGGTAAGTGTGTCTGCTGTGCGTCTGCTTCCAAACATTGAACCGAGTTGTCCGCCTATACCAGACATTCCACTTGCCATATCTGCCTTACCGGGCTGAATTAACACAGCACCAATGAGAATAATTCCGAGAAAAGATATTAAGAAAACGAGAAAAGTGTACATGATAGTAACCTATGTTATTAAAAATTATACTGCAAAAATACCGCAAACGCGGCTGTTATTCAAACTTTTTCTACTTACACACCATTTATTATATTGGTAATTTAGGTCGTTGGACTACTTCCATACTTGTTACCGGGTGAATTTCCCATGCAGTTCCACGCCAATTTCTTGGTCGTCCCGGGTTTGTATTTTCAGCTTCATCATCATGTTCTGTATCAAAAAACATCCAGCCCTGTACCTTTACCCACCGTCCTAAAAATGCGTCACGAATTCCACGAGTTGTCCAATTAATATTTTTATCCTGCATTATTTTGCGAAAACGTGGCGTTACTTCTACAATAACACGTTGTGTTGAGCCGGATTCCATAGGATTGAGAACCATTTCAATGTGTGTGTCGCGTTTTTCAATATCTTTTGTTTTACAATTACATGTTTCTACTCCACCGGGTTTAACATCATAAATATATCCGGTAATTTCAGCGGCTTGTGAAGTATTCCAACGCTCAGCGTCATTACCCGGAGCAATTATTTTCTGTAAGGTAATTTCACGGTTAAAATCAGATTCTTGTGGAAAAATATAACGATTTTTAAGGAGATTTAAATCTCTGACATCTTCTTTTACAGCATCACCCATCATTGGGCAATCATTAAAAACATCCATTTCTCCGGTTGCTTTAATACTATCCTGTTTTTTAGCGTTCATTACCGAATCTTGAAAAGAAGGTCGTTTATTACAACTTAGAATGAAAAAAGACATTCCCAGAATACATAAAAAAAGTCGAAGTAATCTCATAATTATCCTTTACTAAATAATTGAAGTAACCCTGCATTTAGTTGCGACAAAAGTAAAATATTTTTGTTAGATTATTTGATTGAATAAACAAGTAACATCTCAATCACAGAATATCTATATCATTCTATTAATTTAATTTACAGATACTTAAACACTCAATAAACAAAAGCCCATATATAACTTTTATGGGCTTTTTGAGAGTATTCATACAGGATTTTAAATAATTTAAGAAGATTATTCTTCCAGAAGTAGAGCAATTTTATCTTCGGCTTCTTCCATAAATTTATCTTCGCCGGCAAAACCGACTTCTTTGAATTGAATCGCACCTGATTTACCAATAAAAAATTTACTTGGAATTCCGGTTACACCAAATGATTTTACAACCGCATCGCTTTCATCCATATAGACAGGAAAAGTATAGTTTTTATTCTTTTCAAGGAATTCAGTTACAGCTTTTTTTCTGTCGGGAACACGTTCCCAAACATCTACAATCGCAAATACAATTTTTGGATTATTTTTATATTTATCATAGAGTTTTTGCATTGCAGGGAATGACGCTCGGCACGGCCCGCACCATGTTGCCCAAAAGTCTAAAATCACAACTTTACCTTTTAATTCAGCAAGAGTAACAGTTTTGCCTTCGAGCGTTTCAATTTTTCCTTCAATAGCAGGTAGATTTGATTTTTCAGCCATTAGTTTTTTACGACGTTCTATTTGCGCATTGTTCTTTAAAATTGCAAGAGATGAGTCATAGTTTTTCGAACCGTGATAAACAAATTCAAAAAGTTTTTGATGCTGTTCCAAAAGCGTTGGAGATGTTTTTGATGTGCGAATTGCTTCATCAGCCAACGCAAGGGCTTCTTTTTGTCTTCCCATTGCATCCATAGATTCAAGCATATTTTCATAAACGTCTGCCGGTGTTTCATCACCAAGTAATTGTTTTGCCTTTTCAAACGAAACAAGTGCACGCTCATTCATATCCAACCTTTTAAGAATAAAGCCATTTGTTGCATTCGCATCACCCTGAGCAATTCGAGTGTTTTCACTCCATTCAGAAGAAGTTATAAATTTAGGTTTTGATGCATCCGTTATAGAATTAGCAGCATTAAGTGACCTACCACTCCATACTTGTGCAGTTTTTACGAGTGAATCAATCTCCCCCATTGCCCCTGCTATTTGAGTAAGAGCAGATGGTGACGATTTAGAACCTTCGCCGAATAGTCCTTCTAATTCATTGAATTTTTTCTGTCTTACAAAATTATTTATTACAGATGATGCTACTCGGTCATAATACGATGAAGATGGAAAATTTTTAAGAAACCCCATTGAAGTTTTAACGAATTCTTCTTCGGTTTTTGCCGCAGATAGTCGAGAAATAGCTATTTCTTCAGCAAATTCACTATGCGGATATTTAGCAATAAATTCGGTTTCAAGTTCAGCGGATTTATCAGTTTTATTAAGTACTTTGAGTGTTCTTGCTATTGCGCGAACTTCATTTTCTTTGGTCATATCATAGCCGGCATCAACTATTTTTTGAAGTGCCGTTTCGTAGTCCTCTTTTTGCAATTCTTTGGCTTCAAACTTTAGGGAAAGTAATCCTACTTGAGCTTGTACATTATTTGGATAAAGTTTTACTTCATCACTCAATAACTGACGAGCACGCTTTACATCAGCTCTCCGACGGCATGGCTCCGGAAGACTTCCAAATAAAGAAACAGCATCTCTTAAAGACGCAGAACGAGTAGGTTTACCCGAAGAAGTATACATTAATTGTTCGTAAAAATTTTCATCATTATTATCATATATTTTTCCATTGCCCACTTTCATTAAAGAAAAGACTGCGTTAGCAGGTATCACCACCGTACCGTTATATGTTTTAGAAGTCTTGTCAAGTATGAGTGGAACTTCACCGGCTGTCGGCTGAGATTCTTGCTCGTTAAACATGTAATAAGCAACAAAAAGTTTTTCAGAACCTGCGAGTTTTTTATCGGGAGTATAACGAAGTGTCATTTTACTGCCTACAATTGGTTTAGCGGGAGCAACAACAAGAGTTCCTGCAATACCATCTGAATAGAATCCGATAATAAATAAAGTAGAAATACTTAGAATGAGTTTGTTATTCATATTTATCTAAAAATGTAAAAAAATATAAGTTGACTTAAAATTCTGTAAAGAACACGCAAAGAAAACAGAAAAAGTGTAAATACTTGTATTTGGTTAAATTTTATTTCCGCAGAGCTATTCCTAACTCACGTAATTGCGAGTCCACGACTTCCGAAGGGCAACCATCCATCAATGATAATGCACTTGTTGTTTTAGGAAAAGCAATTACTTCGCGAATGTTATCTGTACCAGCGAGTAACATTACTAATCTATCGAATCCGAATGCAATTCCACCATGTGGAGGTGCGCCAAATTTGAGTGCGTTTAATAAAAAACCAAACTTTTGGTCAGCTTCTTCTTTAGTAAGTCCAATCAAATCAAACATTCGTTGTTGAACCATATTTTGATGGATACGAATACTTCCGCCTGCAACTTCATATCCATTGATTATTAAGTCGTGAGTTTGTGCGCGAACATATTCGGGTGAAGCATCCAAAAGCGGTAAATCTTCTATCATTGGTGCAGTAAAGGGATGATGACGTGCCACATAACGATTCTCTTCTGGAGAATATTCCAATAGCGGGAACTCCACAACCCAATGAAATGAAAAAGAGTTTTTCACTTGATCTAAAATACCGATGCGTCGAGCAATTTCGGTGCGCAATGCACCTAAAACAGTAAAACATCGCTCCCACTCATCTGCCGCAATTAAAAGTAAATCACCATCTACGGCTTTTGAATTTAAGAAAATAGCATTCATTTCTTCTTCGGTGAGAAATTTTGCTATAGGGGAATTTATCGTTCCGTCAATGAATTTTATCCAAGCTAATCCGCCTGCGCCATATTTTTTAGCATAATCAGTTAATTCATCAAGTTGTTTCCGAGAAAAATCTGCACAACCTTTTGCATTCAATAAAGCAATTCTTCCATCTTTTTTAGATGCAGCTGTGGTGAACACAGAGAAACCGGATTCCTTTACAACATGCGTAATATCCGTTAATTCTAAGTCATATCGTAAATCAGGTTTATCACTTCCATAACGAGTCATTGCTTCTTTGAAAGTCATTCGTCTAAAGGGAGTTTGCACTTCAATACCTAATATTTCTTTCCATGCTCGAGCAATGAAATTTTCAGCAAGTGTTAAAATATCTTCTTGTTCAATGAATGACATTTCAACATCAATTTGTGTGAATTCGGGCTGACGGTCTGCCCGTAAATCTTCATCACGGAAGCACTTCACAATTTGCATATAACGATCAAAACCACTCATCATTAAAATTTGTTTGTAGAGTTGAGGTGATTGTGGAAGAGCATAAAAATTCCCTTTGTGTACCCTACTCGGAACTAAATAATCACGTGCTCCTTCCGGAGTAGATTTCGTTAGAATCGGCGTTTCAAATTCAAGAAAATTATGCTCAGCAAAATAAGCATGAGTTGTTTGATATAATTTATTACGGAGAATAAATTTCTTCTGTAAATCGGGTCTGCGCATATCCAAATAACGATATGTAAGTCTTAGTTCTTCTCCGGCTTTAGTATCTGGTGTAATTTCAAACGGCGGTACTTCCGACTTATTAATTATTTCAAATTCTTCTACCAATATTTCGATTAATCCGGTTGGAATAGTTTTATTTGGATTTTCCCTCATGCGTACTTTTCCAGAAATCCACAGTACAAACTCTGAACGAATTTCTTTGGCTTTTTCGGCAAGTTCTGGTGCAGATTCAGGAAGTATAACGGCTTGAGTAATTCCATATCTGTCACGCAGATCAATAAACATCAATCCACCCATATTTCGGTGAGATTGTACCCATCCGTTGATTGTTACAGTAGAATCTGAATGTTCAGCGCGCAGTTCGCCGCATGTATGAGTTCTTTTTCTAAAAAGCATGGTTTACTTACAATAATAATGATTAGAGAATGATATTTTCACGATATTTTACCGTAATTTTACGGTTTAGAATCGGCAATAAACAAAATTCCATCCAACTATCAAACACTTAAAGGTTAAATAATGATAAACAATCGTCAAATTATTCAAACACAAACACAATTTTCACTAAAAAGTCTTCTTTTTGATAGCAAAGTAAAGTTGAATTTAACAACTATTTTACTAATAAGTAGTATAAGTATTTTAAGTGGATGCTCCGAGGATAGTTGGTCGAATTCAAAAGAAAATTTCACCCAAACCTATATGGAGATATTAATTGCGAGAGAACAGGTAACAGATAGTACTCAAGCGCAAACAAAGGTAAATGATATTATGAGAATCCACGGCTTTGACCAGCAGTCATTTGCACAACAATTTATGGAATATTCTCATACTCCAGATGTGTTAAAATCAATATTAGATTCTGCTCAAACAAGAGCAAGGCGTGAGATAACAAAAGCTGAACCTGCACTTAAACCGGAGGTTTTGAACTTAAAAAAAGACTCAATACAAACGAATAAAATTAATAAACCCCAAAAATAAGAGTCAATTATACATACCCTAACCTTCGAAACGGTCTATTGTTTTCACACCTTTAATTTTTTTAAGTTTATCAAATATTCGTTTTAAGTGGTCGGTATTCTGAACAAACAGTGTGACAACTCCTTCAAAAACTGATTCAAAGGCGTGAATATTTACACTACGAATACTTGTGTTATTATAAGAAGCAACTGCAGTTGTGATTTCATTCAGCATTCCTGTTCTGTCTTCACCGGTTATACGAATTGCAGAAATAAAATCTCCTTGCAATAGCGATGACCACTGCAACTCCATCAACCGAGAAACCATTTTTTGTTGTATATCTAAAATATTTTTACAAGTTTGACGATGGACTTTGATACCGATTCCGGTAGTTACAACTCCGACAATTTCATCTCCCGGAACTGGGTTACAACATTTTGCATACGAATATAACAGTGCAGAAGTATTTTTTGCATCACCAACTACATACACGCCGGAAGTATTCCCTCGAGCTGTTTCTAATATCGTTTGAAAATTGGGTTCAGAAGAAGGACTATCATTGACTTGTGCTCCCGGCTTTAGTTTCTCACGAACAATTTCAGCTATTCCATCCACATTCGCTGTTCCTATTCCTAGAGCATAATAAAATTCACCTTTATTTTCAAATTTTAGAGTTTGGAGAATTCTTTCAAGAGTATCATCATTCAAATGAAGATTTACTTTTTTAACTTTTCTTTCCCATAATTCCTTGCCTTCGCGTTGCTTATTGCGTTTTTCTTCATTTAGATATCTACGAATATGAGATTTTGCTTTATGAGTAACGACTAAGCGTTCCCAATCTCGATTTGGCATTTGATTTTTCGATGTGAGAATTTCGACAGAATCCCCATTTTGCAATTTATAATCGAGTGGGACTATTCGTCCGTTTACTTTAGCACCAATACAATGATTGCCTACTTGTGAGTGAATTGCAAAAGCAAAATCAAGAGGTGTAGCTCCAAGTGGAAGATTACGCAGTTCACCTTTTGGAGTAAATACATGAATTTCATTTTGGTATAATGTTAATTTGAAACTTTCGAGTAAATCAGGGATTGCGTTATCTTCATTATTTTCAAGAATATCACGCATCCAATTCGCCCATTCTTCGAGATCTTTATTTTGAAAAATAGCCGATGAATCATTCAGAGTTTCGGATTTATATCGAAAATGCGCCGCAACCCCTTTTTCGGCAACTTCGTGCATCGAACGAGTACGAATTTGAACTTCTACTCGTTTGCCATCTGCACCGATGACAGTTGTATGGAGTGATTGATACCCGTTTTTTTTCGGAACTGAGATATAATCTTTGAATCTTTCCGGAACGGGAGTGTAAATCTCCGAAACTAATCCGTAAACAAAGAAACAATCATTTTTACTTTCAGTATTAAGAATTATTCTAATTGCAAATAAATCATAGAGTTCATCTATTGATTTTTCTCGTGACGCCATTTTGTTATAAATCGAATGAATATGTTTAGGGCGTCCGTATATTTCAAACGAAGCATTTGTATTATTTAGCCGCTCGGTGATTGGTGCAATAAACCGTTCAATATATTTTTCACGTTCTGTACGAGTACTATTCAACTCTTTTTTTATAAAATCATACTGCTCTCTATCTAAATATTTAAATGCTAAATCTTCGAGTTCCCATTTGATACTTCCCAAACCAAAGCGATGAGCAAAGGGTGCAAAGACATCTAGTGTTTCCTGTGCAATTCGCGACTGACGAGCAGGTGTAAGGTGGTCGAGAGTCCTCATGTTATGAAGTCTGTCGGCTACTTTAAGCAGAATAACACGAACATCTTTTACAAGTGACAAAACAAGTTTGAGATAACTTTCAGCTTGTTTAATTTCACGACTTTTGGTTATATCAGTGATTTTAGTTACTCCATCAACGATGTCGGCAATTGCAGAGCCAAATTCAGCATAAATATCTTTAATACTATAATTAGAATGGTCTTCTACGATGTCATGCAATAATGCCGCGGCGACCGATACGTCATCAAGTGGAATTTCACGAACCACAATTCTTGCCACTTCAAGTAAATGAATATAATACGGCTCACCTGACGCTCTTCGGTCATTTTCATGAACTTTTACACAGAATCTAAATGCTTTACTAATAAGCTGTTCATCAGCTTTCGGAAGATTTTCTCTGCACTCTGCGAGCAAAAGCTCCAAATCCTCTTCTGGATTTATACCTAAAGTATGATTGATTGATTTATAATTTTGATGCTTTGGCATAAATTTTTTGATAGAGATTACTAACTGATATGCTTTTTAGATTATATTATTCATTCAAAAATAGTAACTGGTGTTGGAATAAATCAAGTTTTATTCTCAATTACCGATAAATTAATGAGTTTCATTTGTTCTGTTGAAACAACTCGAAATCTGTATATTGTAATAAATAATTGTCTGAATGTAGTGAACGATACTAAATTCAATAAAGAAAAGCAGAAAGCAGCTATTTTAGGACTTGCACCTCGCACCTTTTATGCCGAACTCGCTCAACAATCTGATTTATATAGTTTTTTACATACATATCTAGCTACAATATTTGAGCAAGACGAAAAATTTAGAAGAGAAATGTATTCTGTTTTTTTAGAATACTCACCTGAGATTGTTCCTGAATTTGAGACCATACTTCTTGAAGAATTATGTAAAAATCTCAGTTATTTCCTTGAATATACAAAGCCATGGAGAATACCAAAGCAATAAGTAGTCAAGTATTAGGATTATTCGATACCATTCGCTCACAAGCGCATGAATACTCTCGTGCGTTCGAGCAATTTCAGAAAGAGTCACTCGAAATTTCAAGAATGCATTCTGCAATGCAAGTCCAAATCCAAGATATGGAACACCGTTCGAGTGAATTAGCGATTCAATTACAACAAAATGTATCGGATGCTCTTGTAAATATTCAACATAAAGCTGCATCAATCGAAGGTCTTTTTAATGAGTTAGAAAGCATTCACGAACTCAAAACTTCTCTTGAATTACTTTATAATTCATTTGAAGAAAGAAGTGCTGAACTATCATTTTTAGTTGACAGTGTAAGAAGTTTAGTACAAAAACAAGTTGATAAAGAATTTTTAAAATATGACAAGAAAAATGAACTGGCTTTTGATCAATTACGTAGCTATAATTTATCACAAGATCAACGATTATGGACTCTTCAAGACCAGCAACGTCGGGGGTTTGCATTATTAAGCTCTGATATAGACACTTTCAAAAGCAAAATAACAGAAACCAAATCTATTGTTGATGAAACTACAAAAATAGTCGAGAATATGATTCAAACAGCAGAAACTCAATTAGAGGAAAAACTCGTTGAAGTGCGAGCATCAATAGACGAGCAATTAACCAAAAGTTTGAAAGACTTAACCACAAATATCACTCCTGAAAAACAATTTGAAGATGAATTTAATGCACTCTACCAACGTGAAATTGCTCTGGAGCGACAAATAGAAACACTCGAAAAAAAGCACACAACTCTTCTTTGGAGTACAATAGCATTTGCTGTAGTTTCAATAGGGCTGATTTCAGGTATAGTTTTAGGAGCATTTGGATAATTTTGTGTAATTTGTAGAAAACTTAGAACTAATCAAAACTAAATCATTTGCTGATTCTCCGCTTTTAAATGCGAAAACATAGAACAACATGCGCAATTTCAATCGCTCACAACACCAAATTAAACCTGTAAAATCCCTCGGACAAAATTTTCTGACAGACCAAAATATAGCAAAAAGTATCGTTGAATTATTAGAAGCTGAATCAGATGATATGCTCATCGAAATTGGCCCGGGAGAAGGTGCACTTACGAGTATATTGGTAGAAACACCAGCTAGTGTACAAGCTGTTGAATTTGACAGACGAGCTGTTGAATATCTAAAAACCCATTATCCCCAAGACCTATTTCCTAAGTTTAATTTATTTGGTGGTGATATTCGGAGATTTCCTTTAGCTGAATTTGCCTCCGAGCATCGTTCCAAAACAGGAAAAAAACCCAAAATAATAGGTAATATTCCATATAATATCACTAGTGATATACTTTTTTTGTTGTTTGATAATGCTAGTTATTTAGAAAGAGCTGTCATAACCATGCAACGTGAAGTTGCACAGCGATTAGTAGCTAACCTTAGAACAAAAGATTATGGAATATTAACAATTGCCGCATCATTCGTTAGTCATCCACGAATTGCAATGAGCATTGCCCCTGAATGTTTTTTTCCAAAACCAAAGATTCATTCTTCTGTTGTAATTCTCGATTTTTCCGAACAAATGCTTACACCCGAACGCTTTAAGAAAGTAATGCCAATTGTGAGAGCAGGATTCAATCAACGTCGAAAAATGCTTTCCAATTCACTAAGATCAGTGTTACCGACAGATGAAATGCTCCTATCAGACATACCTACCCGATATTTCAATAAGCGAGCAGAAGAGCTAACCCCTAATGATTTTATTTATATAAGCGATACAATTCGCGCGCAGATTCCGACTGTATAATTTGTAGATAGTTGGTTCGTCGTACTAACGAATAATTTTAACGCAATTCAAACTTTCATTTTTATATTTTCATGGATAATATTCAATTTTGGACTGTAGCATCGGCTAATGGTATTGTTCTCGAAATTCCTCAAATGAAACAATTTGAACGGTATCACTCCGAATTATTATATTGGAATAATAAAATTAATCTTATATCTCGAACGGATACAGAAAATATATTTGAGCGACATTTTCTTCATTCGCTAACTCCTCTGAGATACACAGATTTTCCACACAAAGCAAAAGTTTTAGATATAGGAACCGGCGGAGGATTCCCCGGGCTTCCTCTTGCGATTGCTCGTCCTGATATGCATGTGCTTTTAACAGATTCGATTCAGAAAAAATTAAAATTAGCGGAAATGTTTGCTCAGCACACAGGTTTACGGTACGTAAAAGCAAAAACAGTCAGAGTAGAAGATTTATCTCAAGATAAGTCTTTACTTCATTCTTTTGATATCATTACAGCCAGAGCAGTTGCATCTATCGGCAAGTTAGTTGGGTGGACACAAACTCTTTTAAAACCAAATGGAAAGTTTGTATTTTTAAAGGGTGGTGATATAAGTACTGAAATTGCAGAAGCAAAAGAACAATTCCCCACTTTATCTGTCGAGGAATTTTCAATTTCAATGATTGGAGCTGATTGGTTCGAGAAAGAGAAAAAGAAAGTGTTTGTTTGCAGAATCTAAATTAAAATGCTCAATGAAAAAATTACTGTTTATACTGACTATTTTCATAGTCATATCAACTGATATATTGGCACAGCAGCCAAAATCAGCAGTTAGAATTGCACGTGTTAAATATAGTGGTGGTGGTGATTGGTATAATGATCCATCGGGAGAAGTTAATTTATTAAAATTCGTACGTCAGAATACCAATATTTTAGTAGAACCAACGTATGAATTTGTAGATTTAACTTCTGATAATTTATTTATTTATCCTGTTATTTTCCTTACCGGGCATGGAAATATTAATTTTACAGATGCTGAAGTACGTCGGCTAAGAGCATATTTGCAAAACGGCGGATTTTTGTATATTGATGATGATTATGGACTTGACGGAGCTATCCGCAGAGAAATGAAAAAAGTCTTTCCCGAACAAAATTTTGTTGAATTGCCGTTTTCTCATGGAATTTACTCCTCGCATTATAAATTTCCGAATGGATTACCCAAAATCCATGAACATGACGCTAAATCTCCACAAGGATTCGGATTATTTCATCAAGGTAAAATGTGTGTTTATTATACGTACGAAACAAATCCAAGCGATGGTTGGGCTGATGCCGATGTACATAATGACCCACCTGAAAAACGTGAATTATCTCTTAAAATCGGAACAAATATCCTTGTATGGGCACTTAGCCATTAATATTCTTTATTTTATCGCCCACATCTTATGAATTACCAATCCGTATATACACAACTTATAAATAAAATCTCGGCGACCCGTCGTAAAGAATTGGTCATCCAACTCACAGTTGGGTTAATGAACACAGCAAGTTTATTGCTGTTAACATTAATAATAATCGCTACAATAGAAGCAGTAGCTCATAGTGACACGGCTTTTCGTACTGTTCTTGCAGGACTTTGGGTCATGACTACTGTAATTGGACTGTTTGCTTTTGCAAGCGAGCCACTTGCACGTATTTTTAGGATGAAACCATTACCGTCAATCGAAACAATTGCACTTCGAGTCGGGAATGTTTATATTGATATTCGTGATACACTTTGTAATGTTTTACAGCTTGCACCAACAATAGAATCAGCAACCGGTGTGTCTGGTTCGTTAGCATTAGCATCGTTTGAGGAAGTTGCATCAAAAGCAGTTACAAAAAATTTTGATGCAATAATCAGTCGTTCTGAATTAAAACGCTCGGTGATATTTTTTTTGATTGCTTCGTTACTTTCATCAAGTTTATTCATAGCTCCGTCGTTAGCTTCGGGTTTGTACAGAGTTGCACATTATAATCAATCATTCCTGCCTCCTGCCCCGTTTGGCTTATCAATTTCTCCTCTCTCAGTTTCAAAATTACGTGGTGAAAAAGTTCGTATAACGGTAAAAGCAACCGGAATTCCACCGGAAACTGTCACCTTACAAATCAAAGAAGAGCAACAAGAGAACTTTGACACTTTCACCTTGAGACAGGATTCTGTAGGAAATTATCACTATGATATTCCTACGGTTAAGCGTTCAATGGAGTTTTTCGCCGAATCTATTTGGCTTACTTCTTCTATAAAAACTGAAACAGGAAAAGTAATCGTAACCGATAGACCAATCATCCGTTCATTATCGGGAAGAGTAATTCCTCCCTTGTATTCACGACTTTCTTCGAGAGATTTGAACGAACAATCGGCTGACATTTCTTCGCTTAAAGGTTCACAAGTTCAGATACAACTAATTGCTAATAAAGAGATTAATTCAGCAGAACTCATTATACTTAATCAAAAATACTCACTCAGCAATTCTGAATCTAAAACTCCTGAACAGCATATAAAAATTGATACTACAAAGATTCAACTTAAAATTGAAAGTAGAAAAGCAAGTGGTAATTTTACGGTACATTCATCCGGGGAATATTATTTCGTACTTCATGACAAAGATAATCAAGTAAATTCAGACCCGATTCATTATAAAATCATCGCTCTCACAGACGGAGCACCGACCATTGCACTTTTAGAACCAACTTCTGATGTGCAAGTTTCTGAGAAAGCATTACTTCCTATGAAGATTGCTATTACGGACGACTATGGTTTTTCGAGTATGAAACTCTTTTACCGTTTGGCTGAATCAAGATATGCCCCACCTTCCAAAAACTTTACAGGGATCAATATTCCTATCTCTCAGTACGAAATTGCACAGGAAATTCCGTATTTATGGAATTTGAATTCAATTGGCATATCTCCCGGTGACAAGTTTGAATTTTATGCTGAAGTAGCCGACAACGACCAAATTTCAGGTTTTAAAACAGCCAAAACTTCCACTTTAACAGTTCGCTTGCCTTCACTTGATGAAATTCTTACTCAAGCCGATGAAGCTCAAGAAAACGTAGCAAAAGACCTAGAAAAAATTGCTAAATCAGCCGAAGAAGTACGGAAAGATGCCGAAGAAGTGAATCGTGAATTGCGTAAAAATCAAGAAAAACCGATGGATTGGGAGAATAAAAAGAAAATTGAAGATTTACTGAAAAAACAAGCAGAAAACCAAAAAAAATTAGATCAAGTTCAACAACAATTAGAACAAGTTGCCGAGAATTTAAAAGAAAACAATGCTATTTCTCCCGAAACTTTAGAGAAATACAAAGAACTGCAAAAACTGTTAAAGGAAGTAAATTCTCCTGAATTAAGAAAGCAGATGGAAGAAATGCAAAAAATGATGCAACAAATGTCCAAAGAAGAGTTGCAGCAAGCAATGAAAAATGTTCAATTCAATGAGGAGATGTTCAAAAAGTCAATCGAACGAACAATGAATCTTTTGAAGCGAATGAAAGCTGAACAAATGACGGATGCTCTCACTAAACGAGCAGAAGAGTTAGCTAAAAAACAAGATGAAATTAAGAAACAATCTGAAAACACAAATCCAAACGACAAACAAAAACGAAATGAACTTGCCGAACAACAAAAAAATGCCAAAGAAGACCTAAAAAAACTTGGTGAAGAACTCAAAGACCTTGAAAAGCTCATGAAGGAAATCGGAAAAGATATGCCGATGAATGAAATGGATAAAGCAAAAGAAGAATTAAGTGAGCAGGAAACAAGCAAGGATATGCAAGAAGCACAAGACGAGATGGAAAAAGGTGATATGAATAAGTCTCAGCAAAAGCAACAAAAAGCATCTCAAAAGATGAAGAAGTTTGCTCAGCAAATGAAGAAAATGAAACAGGAAATGAAGAAAAATTTGGCAAAAGAGACCATCAAACAAATGCAAAAAGCTGTTCAAGATATGCTCGAAGTATCCCAAAAGCAAGAACAACAACGCCAAAAATCTCAATCAATGGATCCCAATTCGACTCAGTTTCCGCAGAATGCTCAAGAGCAAGATAAACTTTCGGAACAAATGGCGGCAATTGCCAATAAGATGATGCAACTTTCTCAAAAATCAACCAAAGTTACGCCGGAAATGGCTAAAAACATGGGCGACGCAATGAAAAGTATGGAAAAAGCTACAGAACAACTAACAAATAGAAACCCACAACAAGCCGGCGAGCAACAACAAGGCGCGATGTCCTCGATGAATAAAGCAGCAATGCAAATGCAAGACGCCCTCAATAAAATGAAAGGTGAAGGCGAGGGTTCTTGCGAAAATCCGGGAGGACAAGGTGAAGGCGGCGATGGTGATGCACGTGGTTCTATGATGCAAAAACTCCAACAGATGGCCGGCAAACAGCAAGGTATCAATCAAGGTACACAGAAAATGGGTACAGGACAGCAATTATCTCCCGAAAAACAAGCCGAACTTGGACGACTTGCCTCTGAACAAGGAAAAGCACAACGAGCTATGGAAGAATTAGCCAAAAAGAATGAAGGACGCGACGGTAAAAAAAATGCACTCGGGAACTTAGATAAAATTGCACAAGAGATGAAAGAAGTTGTTGCCGATATGCAAAGTGGAATGATTACTCCCGAAACAAGAAAACGGCAAGAACGAATCCTCTCACGATTATTGGATGCTACTCGCTCGATGAATGAACGGGACTATGAAACTAAACGAGAATCTCGCTCTGGACAGGATGGTTCAAGAAACAGTCCGAATGCCTTAGATTACACAACGCAAGAAGGGAAAACTCGTGCATTGCAAGAACTGCTTCGTTCTATCCAACAAGGATATACCAAAGATTATGAATCACTGATTAGAAGATACTTCGAGTCAGTTCAGAAAGCAAATTAAGAATGTACTGACTGGTGAATTATCAGTATATTCCCTATTTTTGTATTGATAATCTGATTGAAAAATACATTTGATTCCTATTAAAGTTGATTAACCCTATGATAACTTATTCATCTTCCGGTGTTAGTATCGAAGCAGGCGACGAAACAGTCAGCCGCATTAAACCACTTGTTCGCTCAACATTCACTCCTCAAGTTTTAACGGATATTGGACTGTTTGGTGGACTTTTCGATGCACGATTTCCTGAATATGAACATCCCGTTTTGGTAGCAAGTACCGATGGAGTTGGAACGAAACTAAAACTTGCATTTATGACTGACAGACACAATACAGTCGGTCATTGTTTGGTGAATCATTGTACAAACGACATTTTGGCTTGCGGAGCTAAACCATTGTTTTTCTTGGACTACTTCGCTACAGGCAAGTTAAATCCAAGTGTTGCCGAACAAGTTGTAGTTGGGTTGGTAAATGGCTGTAAAGAAAATGCTTGTGCATTGATTGGTGGAGAAACAGCTGAAATGCCTTCAATGTATTCCGAGGGAGAATACGATATTGCAGGGACTATTATTGGTGTAGTTGAAAAAAATAAGACATTATCCCCTGCCAATGTTAAAGTTGGAAATATTCTTATCGGATTGCCATCAAGCGGGCTTCACACAAACGGATATTCACTCGCACGTGCCGCACTTTTCCCAAAATATTCTGCTGATACTTATTTTGAAGAACTTGGTTTTACTCTTGGAGAATCATTGCTTGCTATACATCGTTCGTATTTGAATATTGTGTATCCCTTGCTCCAACAAAATCTTGTTTCTGCACTTTCTCATATTACCGGTGGTGGAATAATCGGCAATACAAAACGTATATTACCAGAAGGAACAGCACTCGAAATTGACTGGAATTCTTGGAAAATTCCACCAATTTTCTCAATAATCCAAAAAGCAGGCGAAATTCTTGATGAAGAAATGCGAAATGCGTTTAATCTTGGAATTGGAATGATCATTTGCGCTGACGAGCAGAATGTAGAGGCAATTTTACATGCTTGTCAAGCTGAAAATCCTATCGTTATGGGACGAATTATAGCGGCATAATTCCATGAAACTGATTTCTGAACTACTTCAATCAATTTCTCCTTTAACTATACATGGGACAACTGACCAAGAAGTAAGTTCAATCGAACATGATTCACGAAAGTGTACTGTTAATTCACTGTTCATCGCAATTCGTGGAACTACGACTAATGATGGACATAATTTCATCGAACAAGCTATTCAAAATGGAGCAAGAACAATTGTTTGCGAAGTATTACCAAATATTCTCAATGAACAATTGACATTTATTCAAGTAGCGGATTCACGAGAATCTGCGGCACTTCTCTCTAATTCTTTTTTTGACTACCCATCAAAATCACTACGAATAATTGGCGTGACAGGCACAAACGGAAAAACTACCGTAACATATCTTCTCAAACAGTTGTTAGAATTTTCCGGTGAAAAAATTGGACTAATCGGGACAACCGGAAATATGATTGGCAACACCCTTGTACCAACTAACTATACCACACCCGAAGCTCCCGAGTTACATAAACTTCTTGCACAAATGCGCGACAAATGCATAACAACTGTAGTCATGGAAGTAAGCTCTCATGCACTTGAATTAAAACGAGTACTTGGAATTCACTTTTCCGCCGCTTTATTTACCAATTTAACGCATGATCATTTGGATTTTCATGGATCAATGAATAAATATGCAGAAGCAAAACAGATGCTTTTTGATTCATTAGATGAAACTTGTATTGCTATTTTTAATGGTGACAGTGAATTCTCGAAAGTTTTATCCCAACACACAAAAGCGAATATTTTTTTCAGCGGTCGAAATGAGAATTCAGATTTTTTAATTACCGATGAAACATTTACAACTACAACAACACAATTTTCACTCAATACAACACAATACTCTACTCCACTTTTAGGTAAGTTTAATATTGATAATATTTCTTTGTGTATCGGACTGTGCGTGCTGTGGGGAATGCAAACAACAGATATAGGACATATTCTTGAAACCATTAATGGTGCACCCGGACGGATGGAACGAATTCAAGTAAATGGTAGAGTTGCTGTTATAGATTATGCTCACACGCCAGATGCACTTGAAAATACTCTTTCGACTTGCCGAGAATTACTACAATCGAACCAAAAACTAACGGTAATCTTTGGATGTGGTGGCAATCGTGATACTTCTAAACGAGCTAAAATGGGGAAAATCGCCGAACAATATGCTGATACGATTATTTTAACAAATGATAATCCAAGAATGGAATCACCGGATTCAATAATCAATGACATTTTATCGGGTATATACTATAAAGATGCAGTATCGATTAATCCTGACCGCGCAAAAGCAATAGAGACAGGGATACTAAACTCCGGTGAGACTGATATAATTGTTATTGCTGGGAAAGGCCATGAAACGTATCAAATTATTGGCAACGAAAAATATTATTTCAGCGACAAAGATGAAGTTTTAAAGTATCTTCAATAGAAGAAGTTACATTTTCTATTGTTTCCCTTTCAAACGATTATTCAGCTTGATGAACCACTCTTTGTGGAAAGGGAATTTCAATACCTTCTTTATCAAACGCTATTTTAAGTCGTTTGCGCAGTTCTCCTGTAACCTCCATTTGCCTAAGTGGCTTGGTATCACCAACTATTTTAATCATAATTGCAGAATCAGCAAAACTATTTACTCTGAGGAATTGAGGAGGTTCAATAACTGCTTCTTTCCAAAATGGATCTTGCTCTAATTCAATTCCAACGCGATTAATAACAGAAATTACATGTTCAAGATTAGATTTATACGCAACCCCAATGTCGAAATTAACACGCGCAAAATCTTTTGATAAATTAGATATTAACTTAATTTCACCATGTGGAATATGATGAACTGTTCCATCCATATCGCGAATAGTTGTTTTTCTTAGTGTGATTTCTTCTACAATACCTGAGATACTATCATATTTTATCAAATCCCCAATTCTATATTGGTTTTCGAGAATAATAAAGAGTCCTGTTATCATATCCCTGATAAGATATTGACCACCGAAACCAAATGCAAGTCCAACAATTCCAACACTCGCCAATATCGGTGCAATCATCATCCCCATTTCTTCGAGAATCATCAATCCGGCTGTAATATACATCGCAACTCTTATCGTGGATGTGAAGATATGAATAATCGTATCTTCCCTCTGCATTTCAGCTTCTTTTGTAGAATTTGCATCAGATACAACGGTTACACGAACAATTTTCTCGATAAATTTATAAATAATTTTATTAAAAAGATACGTTCCAAGTATGATTAATGCAATCTTAAATCCATGAGTTGTTAGCCAGGGAATCATACTGTTAAATAGATATATTATGTTTTCTTTCATAGGTTTGGATGATTGTGATTAGTATTTTATGAGCAACTGACTTGCTGAGAATAGTCACAAGGTAAAGTATTATCGAATGAATTCCAAATTGAATCACACATAAATGTTATTTATAAACTGAGTAATCAAAAATAGCTCAGAGATTTCTCTATAAGCTATATTGTTTTTTGAATTAATTCAACCAACTACTCTCTTGATACAAACGAACCATATAAATCAAATTCACTTGCATCTTCGATTGCAACATTTACAAATTCGCCTGAATGAAGCTCTAATTCAGGTGAACGAACAAAGACTTCGTTATCTACTTCCGGTGCATCGGCTTCGCTCCGTCCTTGAAATTCACCATTAAGATTTTCTTCGATTAAAACTTTAAGTGTAGTTCCAATTTTCGCTTGGTTTTTTTCTAATGAAATTCCTTTTTGAATATCCATTAGTTGTTGTTTTCGAGCTTCTTTTATATCTGCATGTATCGGGTCACCCAAAATATAGGAATATGTATCATCTTCTTGTGAATACAAAAATGCTCCCATACGGTCAAGTTTTACTTCACTTACAAAATCACATAATTCGTCAAAATCTTCTTCAGTTTCATTCGGATAACCAATAATAAAAGTTGAACGTAACGTAATATTCGGAACTGCATCTCGAATAACACCAATAATTTCTTCGGTAGCTCTTCGGGTGATTCCTCTTCGCATTGATTTAAGTACATTCGTTGAAATATGCTGAAGTGGCATATCAAGATACTTGCAAATATTGTCTCGTTCAGCAATGACAGGCAAGATGTCTCGTGGGAATTTAGCCGGATATGCGTACATAAGTCGAATCCATTTTACTCCCTCAACGTCGCTCATTTCTTTTAATAAATCTGCAAGTGAACGTGAACCGTATAAATCTAACCCATAATACGTTAAGTCTTGTGCTACGACTACAAATTCTTTCACACCTTGTCGAACCAACGACTTCATTTCGGAAATAATTACTTCTTTTGGCTTAGAACGATGTCCACCACGCATTATCGGGATTGCACAAAACGAACAAGGATTATCACAACCTTCTGATATTTTTAAATAAGCAAAATGATTTGGAGTAGAAAGCACTCTTTCACCTAAAAGATTATATTTCAAATCCGGCGAAAGCACTTTTAGAATATTAGAATATGCTTCTGTTCCAAAAAAATGATCAACTTCGGGCATTTCAGCTCGTAATTCATCGGCATAGCGTTCAGAAAGACATCCTGCGACGATGAGCGTTTGCAGTTTTCCGGCTTTTTTAAGTGCCGCTGCTTCTAAGATTGTATTGATGCTCTCTTCTTTTGCCATATCAATAAATCCGCATGTATTAATTATCAAAGAACTTGCTTTTTCTGGTGAAGAAGCAAATGTTAATTGTGCGGCTTTGAGATGTCCGGCGAGTATTTCCGAATCAACAGTATTTTTCGAGCAACCAAGAGTAACGATTGCGACTGAATTATCCCGAGTTTGAGTTTTATTTTTCATAAGTTTTTGATTTTGTGTGCTTCTTTTCTGTTTTGCTTGAGTGTTTTCCAAAGATACCAAACAATCCATACATTCACACTAATAATTATGATTTTGATGAATGAAGGTTTGTGAATAAAATGATACAGTTCCAAAGGAATAAGTGAGGCGGTTCCAATTACCATCAGCCATTCTGCCCAATGTTTTCCATTATAAACGCCTATTCCTTCAATTGCTAAAATTACAGAATAGAAAAGCGCAATTATCCCGCTTGTTCGGAAATGTGTTTCGCTGAGTACTGTTTGAAATTTAGAAAGTAGCCAAACATAGATTCTGCTGTGTGGAAGCATAAATTCGTCATTTGCCCAATCTATGAGCCAATTAAGCATTTCATGTTTGCGGTCTAAAAATACCATTGAAAAACCAATTATCAACAATAAAACACTTTTCCCAATTTTCCAAAGTGCTATTATCTTAAGGTAATTTTTCGGCTTAATTACAACATTCTCGGTTTTTATTTCATTTGAATTCTCTGACATAGTGTATCATTCTAAAAAAATGAGAAGTCAAATTTTCACAAACATTTAGTTCTTCCACCATCTACTGTCAGATTAATTCCTGTAATATATCCTGCTTGTGAAGAAGCAAGAAACAATGCGGCATGAGCAATTTCTTCCGGCTCGGCAAATCTGCGTGCAGGAATTTCTGCTGTCATTTCTTCTTCTATTTCTTGCAATGATTTTCCGGATTCCTTGGATTTTCGTGTGATAATTGCTTCCAATCGTCCGGTTTTTGTTGCTCCGGGTAAAATATTATTCACTGTAATACCAAACTGTGCTAGTTCAGTTGCAAGTGTTTTCGACCAGCTTGCCATTGCTCCTCGAATAGTATTTGAAACTCCTAATCCTTCAATCGGCTGACGAACAGAAGTTGAAATAATATTTATAAATCGTCCGTAACCATTAGTTTTCATGCTTGATACGACAGCTTGCTGTATTGCCTGACTCGACAAAAGATGAATTGCGATTGCTTGAGTAAAACTTTCTGGAGTTGCCAAAGAAACACTACCGGGAGCCGGGCCTCCCGAATTATTAACGACAATATCAATTGAATGTTCTGATGCAAACTTCCCTACAACAGAGCTAACCGTCTCCGGCGAAGAAAAATCTGCCACAAGGTAGGAATGCATTCCCGATGTTTGTGCAGGAGGAAGTTCGGAAAGAGTTTGTTTTAAAGCTGTTTCGTTTCGAGCTATTAGGACAATACTTGCTCCCGCAGATGCAAATTCGTGTGCTATCGCTCTTCCGATACCTTGAGTACTTCCACAGATAAGTGCAGTTTTTCCATCTAATCGTAGATTCATAATTATAATATAGTTAAGGGATAATTAATTCTTGTAAAAGTTCGTCAGGAATTCGTTTTCTTCCTGAGAATCCATCTTCAATACTGTGATAATATTCTAATTTATCTTCGTCGCTTCGCCAGCACAACAGCACTTCTTCATCATCTATTACGGCAGGAAAATCAACGAGACCTATCGAAAAATTCCAATCTTTATACAAACATCCAAGTTCCTCGAGTTCTTTAAAATATCCATTAATTAATCGAATTCGTCGCTCAAATTCAGGATTTCCTTCTACGTTATTCTGAACCTCTTGAACATATTCTCGTAATTGAGTGCCTTCGGTAATTATATCCTCAACAATTCTACGAACAAGTGGTAACATTTGAGTTGCTTCATGCGGTGTAAAATATTTCATTGGGTTAGAATTCTGATAGTTTAGGAGTACATTTTCAAACAAAAATAACAAAAACAGTCGGAATGCTCCCAAAGAAGTAGTAATTTGCAAACGAATCAACTACTTTGAATAGTGAGAATACTACCGCCGATGGTCATTGCATTTCATAAACCCTATGGTGTTTTATCACAGTTTACCGAAGAAATCGGCTCGAAGTTTCGTACACTTGCAGAATTTGGTTTCCCTAAAAATGTGTATCCTCTCGGACGGCTTGACGCTGATTCCGAAGGTCTGCTGTTGCTAACCGACGAACCGCAGTTAAACCATAAACTTCTTCATCCTGACTTTAATCACAAAAGAACATATTTAGTGCAGATTGAAAATATTCCGACCATCGAGAATATTGAAAGACTTCAGAACGGAGTATCTATTCAAGGATATACAACACTCCCCTGCTTACTCAAACTGCTGATTTCACCTCCCGAAATACCTGAAAGAACTCCGCCTGTACGTTTTCGAGCAACGATTCCAACCTCTTGGATTGAATTAGAATTAACTGAAGGTAAAAACAGACAAGTACGGCGTATGACTGCCGCTATCGGACATCCTACCCTGCGGCTGATTCGGATAAAAATCGGTGACTTCACTCTCGGTGAACTTCCTATCGGAGCATGGCGAATTATAGATAGAATAGAACGACAAAGAATCTTTGGGAATGGTTATCATTAGTGATTTCTAGTTAGTAATGCAAATACAACCGACTTTTTTACACTTTCTATTAATTTGATTTATGATAGATATAATTTAAAAACTTATACTGTCGAACGATAAATTTACTCTATCGAAGCCCTTCTACGGTGTAACTCAACGCTTCGACGGTGTAACTCAACGCTCCGACGGTGTAACTCAACGCTC
>JAFDZU010000012.1:0-18160 GCA_018266765.1 Bacteroidota bacterium | reverse complement strand
TAACTCAACGCTCCGATGCTGCAATTCATCTCTCCGACGGTGCAACTCATCGCTCTGACGGTGTAACTCATCGCTCCGATGCTGCACTTTTTAGATTCCGTCCGAGCGGTTGTTTGTTACCCCCGAACTTCCTTCATAACTTAACTATTGATAAATAATTGAAGCCGTATAAACAATAAAACTGAACTTTAACGAGTACTGCATTTTTTTTATTTATAGGATAATACATCCAACTTCTATACACATCCATTTATATTCCTAATAAAAACAGAAGGTTCATTTGATAAACAACTTTTGGAAAAAACAGCAAACAATCAATCTTCCAAAACATTACTGAGTGCTTTTTTTAGTGTGAGAATATTTTTATTATCAGTTCGCTGGTATTCGATTGAATTCATTGTTTTCTTGACTAAATGAATGCCAAGTCCTCCAATTTCACGTTCATCAATTGAAAGAGTTGTATCAGCTTCATCTTGTTCCAAGGGATTAAATGCAAGCCCGTCATCAATAATTTGGACGCTGACTTCTTCTTCTGTTAGTTCGATAGTAACATCAATAAAATGACTTTCTTCTGGTGGGAATCCATAGCTTATTACATTCGTCAAGAGTTCATCAAGAGCAAGGTCAATGGCAAAACTTACGCTCATCGGAACGTCGTTTGTATCCATAAATTCTTCAATAATTCCACTCAAACGAGCTATTTCGGGACGTTTATTGGTAATTTTTACGGTGAGAGTTTCCATAGTAGTTATCCTTCGTAACGTAAAATAAGAATTGTAATATCGTCGGCTTGAGGAGCACCTGATGCAAACTGCTTTATATCAGTAATAACTCCATTCATAATATCATTTATCGAACTATTAGTATTTAGCTTATTTAATAATTGTTCAAGTCGTGGATCGGTATAGAGATTGTCATTAATATCCATAGCTTCAGTAACACCGTCAGTATAAAGGAACATAGAGTCACCTTCGTTCAATTGCAACGTTGCATTTTCAAACGGCATTTCTTCCATGACTGCTAATCCCATTCCGCCTGTTTTTTTCATCATTTCAACTTCACCGTTTTTACGAAGAATGAACGGAAGATTGTGTCCGCCATTTCCATATTCTACTTCACCGGTACGAATATTTAATATACCGTAAAACACCGTTACAAAAAGCGTTGAAACATTTTCTTTACATAGTAAATCATTCACTATTTCAAGAACATCGCCGGGCTTACTGCCCAAGAGTGCAGTTGCTTTCAGCATTGTGCGGCTTACCGCCATAAATAGTGCGGCAGGCATACCTTTACCGGAGACATCTGCCATCACAAAGCCAACTCTGTCATTGTCTATGAGGAAGAAGTCGTAGAAATCGCCACCAACATCTTTGGCAGCTATCATCTCCGCACAGATACCAAATTCTTTTATCTGTGGAAATGGATTATTGGCATCAGGTAAAATAGCGTGCTGAATCTTACTTGCCGTGTCCAAATCTCGTTTAATTGTCTTGACATACGCCTCAACTAAGTCATTTTTAACCTGCAAATCACCTAATATTTTAGTTTTAATAAATGCTGAAGTGATGTGTTCTTTGAGATTCTTGAGAAGACTAAAATCATTCTCGGAAAAAGCATTCGATTTGTGATTATTCTCAAGAACCAAAAACCCTTCGACTTTATCTTGAACCTTAACGACCATAACTGCACGAGAATGATTTAGTTCCTGTTCCCCACTTTCAACTACAGCATAAATATCACCAAATACTTCTTGAGTATTTGTTAAATAATACTCTTCTGCTTCATTGAGCGAGTAACTTGCTTCACGTTGTTCTTGCCAACCGAGCTGTGCTTTCGTTTCATATTGTTGAGTTTGAGCATTCAGTACCAGCAGTTCAGCATGTTGAACACCTCGAATTATTCTTTTTGTTTTTTCGAGGATTGATTGCAACATTTCTGAGAAATTTATTTGGGCATTGATAGATTTAACAATAACATTAATTTTCTCAAGCTCATCATTTTTATTGGCAAGTTCGGCAGAAGCAAGTTCGATTTCTTCTTTCTGATGTACAACTTCACTTGTTCGCTCTTCGATTATTATTTCTAATTGTTTCTTTTCTTTTTCGGATTGCTGAAGTCTCCATCGCACTAACAGCCAAATCAGACCAATTCCAAATACTGCATACATTGAATATGCCCACCACGTTTTGAACCACGGAAGTAATATTTCAAATTTATACGTAGCTTCGTCTCCAAGTTGGTCGTAAATATTTTTACCGCGAGCATGAAACACATATTTTCCGGGGGGTAAATTAGTATATTCTTTTTGAGTGTTTTTGGAGAACTCAGACCAATTTTCATCAAAATTTTCCAGAAAATATTGATAGAGATTTAATGCCGGATTATCAAAAGTGGCGGCTGAAAAATCAAAAGTTATTTTGTTTTTATCATACGGCAATATTGGTATAAACTCATTATTTTGAATGAGATTTGCAATTTTATTGCTATCAAAATATGAACCGGCAAACAATAAAGAATCTGCATTTACTGCTACCCTACGTATAAATGTAGGATAACGAAAAGAATAGTTCTTACTTACGTTCGGGTCATACCTAACTACACCGTCAGGGCCTCCAAACCACATTATCGAACTATCTGCGTACACAGCCCAAATTGTAGTTGCTGCAATAGGAAGAAACGGTGTTTGTTTTTTGTAATAACTTACTATTCCATTGTTAATTCTTTTTTGATAAAATGTCAGTTTTTTATCATCTCCTGCTATTGTCCAAATATTACCCGATTTATCTTGAACAATTTTAGAAAACCATTCTGAATTGAAAGAAGAATCTACAGCATTATACTTCACAAAGATATTTTTTTGAGGGTCTAATTTCATTACTCCGTTAGAAGTAGCAAATATAGCTACTCCATCTAATAAAGCGGCATGATTACCAAGCATTGCCGGAAGATTGTGGGTTGTATCGTATTGTGATATTGACGGTCTTTCAGAGCCGCTCTGCGGAGTACGGAACCGAATAATACCTTTTGATAAGGTAGGTATCCATAGCCAGCCGTCTTTATCCTCGATAATTTCGCGAATATCATCATAAGGACAAGGTATAGCTCCTGAATTTATCCAGCCGTTTTTAGTAAGTTGCAATACAGTAACACTATTTTTTTCACCAACATACACTATTGAAGGATTAGACCTTAAACGATATAAACTAAAAGAAAAATTTTGAGAAGTCAATTTACGAATGGATTGTTTTTGAACTTCGAACACACCTTCTGTCGTAGCTGCAAGCAAACCATTTTCAGTAGGAAGAATTGCCCAACAAGTAGTAGTGATTCCGGGAGTTGATGTGAATTTACCTACCTTTTCATCTACATAATAAAGACCTTGAAATGTAGCATAATAAAGATAGCCATTACAGCGTGCAATATCGGTGACTCCCCCGTTTGGGCCGTAATTTTCATTTAAAAACATAAGCGGTGAAGGAACTTCCACTCGGCTTAGTCCATTATTAAGTGCCAGCCACAATCCACCTTGTTTATCTACAAATAAGTATCGCACATTTTCATTGAGCAACCCTGATAATTTATTAACAACAGTCAGGAGAATTCCATTATTATCTATAATAAAAATACCGTCACGGCTTGTTCCAAATGCAAAATTCCCATCTGGAAGAACAGTACCTTCACTAATTCTCATAGAAAGCAATTGACTTTGCGAATTTGTTTGAAGTGTACGAAGAGTTTGACCGTTATATACATAGAATCCACTACCTGTGGTTGCAATAAGCATTTCATCATTATTATACGGAAGAATAGAAGCTACTTCTAACCCCTTCAAGGCAAATTCGCCATGAGTGTATGGAACATATTGGCCTTTTTCTTCAGTAAAGAGTTCCCAGTTTCTGTGTTGAACAATAATTTTATTATGGACATAAAATGAACTTACTATTTCCTCTTCAGATTTTACAACTTTAATTTCATTATTAACCCAAATATAGATAGACTGAGCAGTTACAAAATATATACCTTTATTAGTGCTGAATACACGCCAAACATCTAAAAAATCTTTGTCATTTTTGTCAATAAAATTCGACAGCGAAACATATACTGTCAAACCATTAGAGTCAGGAGCCAGATATCCAAAATCACCACGTGCACCTACATAAATTCTACCTGTCGAGTTGTCACAAGCAACAGAACGTACAATTGCATGATTTGGAGTAGAAATTATTCTCCATGTCGCTCCGTCGTGTTCCAAAACGCCTGAAGTATTTGCTACATACATCATTCCTCGTTTATCTTGGGTCATTCCAAAATTTTGTCCGTGCGCTTGATAACGAGTTGGAGTATAATTCCTTACAGCCGGAAAACCAGAATATTTGGTAACAACTGCTGGTGGATTTATCTGAGAAACCAAACTTCCATACGAGCATATTACAAGTAGCAATATTCGTAGTATGTTATAATAAATCTGATGCAAACTGTGTAGTACCATAATGTAGAGCTATAGAAGTAATCAATTTATCCTTTTGCGGAATTCACATTCTTTTTTAGTCTAAGAATATTCCTCAATTTCTATTTTTATAAATGAACGTGCAATTCCTATATGATTAATTATTGGTTCATAGAGTTCATACTTATTTATTTGTAATAATCTTGAAGAATCAACAGAATAATATTGATGATTTTCATAATTATTAATATTATCTAAAATATTTCCAATAAATTCTCCGGTTGTATAAACTTTTGAAATTCCGTTTTTATTTTTTGAATTTATTTCACCTGATATTACCCAGTAACAAAATTCAATATTTTCGGCTTTGAACACTACTGTTTTGGAGCTTGACAATTCTATTTCTCTCGTTAGTTCAGCAATATCAACTATATCGCTTTCAGAAACATTATTAAAATATTCCGTCTTTTTTAGAAAGCTAACTACATCATAAAATAGCATTAAGTTGCCTTCCGATGATGCTAGCTTTACTTTTTCTAGTAATCTAGAATTGAACAATTGTTGATTTTCTTTAAATTGTTGTTCGAGTTTCTGTGGAGCAATTTTCCAAAGCGATGCCGCCGCAGTTTCTGACAACAGTTTATCATTGCTTACTGTAAATGCCATAAGAACATCAATAAACTCTATTTCTCGAATAATTCCGAATAATTGCAGAACACAAGCTTTTGTCCATCTACTCACTGTTGAATGGTCTTTAAATACTATATTTATTAATCGCTCATTACGTGAAAGTTGTTCTTGTGGGAAAAATAAATCTAATGCAGAAATACACTCATGAGGAGGTAAATCTTCAAGAATAGGTAACAATAATAGTTTTAACTCGGGAGAAACAGAAATATCAATTATTTCAAGTGCATACACACGCGAAGAATTACTGCCATTCTCCATAATTTCCCTAATATAACCAATGGTTTTTGAATCATACATGAGTGAAAGTATTGCATACAGTCGTTCTTTTTTCTTGGTATATTCCCAACGAAGTGCCGTCAGTAAATTTTCAACATGAGGAAATTTTTTCAGGTCTTCAAGTGTGGCAAGTGTCCAGACCATATTTTCAATTTCTTCTTCAAGAGCTTGTTTGAGAAGTAAATATTCACTCTTATCGGCATGGTAACCTAATTCAGCGAGTGCGTTAAGAACTTCATGTCGTACTTCTTTATCCTGATGTGATAACTTTGTACGAAGACATTGAATTGATGCTTTTCCACCAATTGATCTTAAGATTCCAACTATTCTGGTTAATGTAGACCGACTTTGTCCTGTTCTAGAAAAATGCCGTTCTAATTCCGGTAAAACAGGTAAACCTGCCATACATAATGCAGAAGCCGCAGAATCTCCGTACATTGTAGATGATAAATCTTCCATTAAATAGTGCCAAAACTCCGAACGTCTTAGTTTACCGGCAGTTACTAATGCTGCTTTTTTTACGTTAGGAAATTCATCTTCTAATAATTCATGTACAATACGAGAAGACTGAAACCTACCACCTTCACCTATCAATAAAGCGGCTTTCTCGCGATCAGATGATGACGATGACTTGGCAAGAGTAAGCAAATTCTCTGACGTTCCTTTTGTTCCTTTAATTTCATTCTCAGTTTTATAACCATTAGTTAAATTAAGTGGTTTCTGAGAGAGAGGAAACAATTTGTTATATAGTTTTTGTACAATAGCTGTTACTTGTCCATTTGATTTATTCATGAAATCAATCAAAAATTCTTGGACATGGTGAATACTTTTAATAGGTTTCATTGTTCCACTTCTGTCTTCGAGGGTCGTTCTAAGCATAACTCTATAATTTTCATAGAGTGCAAATGAACGACGAAACCAAAATAAAACCATAACTATAAATATAAAAGCTAAATGAACTAACGTAGCGCCGGGTATTACACTAAAAATCAACAAAACTATACCGGCCAAAATGATTGCTAAATTAGCTATAATTCCATCCACTTTTGCTTGTACATCAAGTTGTCTTTCCGGTGCAAGGGGTTGGTATAAAATTCTGAAGGATGCACCATCAATTGCTTTACGGACTGAACGTTCAATAAGTTTGTTAAACGATATAAAAATAAAAAACAATGAACTCGTAACGCCAAATGCTAGCCCAGAAAATCCTGCTAATAACAGGATGCCACCAATTAAAATCGGTAATAATGTAATCCCTAACTTCATACCGTATTGTTTCAGTAACCTTCCTGAAATAAGTGACATAATCAATTCCACAACTTTCACCATCGCGAAAAAAAGACCGATAAACTTTGTTAATTCTTCTTTTGTTTCAAATCGAATTCGAGTCAGGCTTAAAAAGAAATAATCGGTAAAATATGCGGCAATCATCGAAAGAGCGGCTACCGAAAATATAAGTACAAAATATTTTTCTTTGAATAAGGTAGAAAAAGGGAGTGGTTGCGGGCGTACAATCGTAGTTGCTGTTTTGGATATTGTCAAATTTTCAGGAAATTTTTTTATGATAATTCGCAATAAGACAAGCGAGCAAAGCATTCCTATCACAGCAATATATAATAAATCTGTAATGTCATGAAGCATCGGAATAATAAACGGAATAGAAATATATCCGATTATCGAAGATACGATATCTCCTGAACTTAGCAATCCAAATAAACGCTTGCCTTGTCTGAGGTTAAACATCCTGAGAGCAAGTCCCCAAAACTCAAGATAGGACAGAGAAAAAACAGTTGCTAAACATGCGAAGAACAAAAATGTTATCTCTTTAGTAGCTGTAAATTTAAAACCTATTAAGATTGATGTTACTAACATCAGCAGAAACACTAATGCCCCTGTAAATATTTTTGATAAATCATATTTACGTTGCAAACGTGTATAAATATAACCTGTAATATATCCGATTATTCCTGAAGCTATATACGCATGTGGCAGTAGTTTAATGCCAAATTCACGAACAAAAAGCGCATTTGCCGGTGCAAAATAGAACGCTAATGTAACACCAATTAAAAATGAATGTATCAGCAACAATACCGTAGCCAATCCTTCACCTTGTTGGATATTAAAAACACTTTCTATTTTTCGTTTGATGTTCATAGTTGGATTATTATCCAATTTGTAAAAATTCCAAAGAGGAATCAGGGAAATTCATTTGCTCATACGGAATAGCAAACAATTGATTTTTATCGGAAATTTTTCCTTGTTGTAGAAATGCAACCACTCTAAACGAACTATTTTTATAGATATAATCAATTTCTTCTTCGTTATCGCATTCCACTAAATAAAAATCTTCGCCTACCTTTTTTTCGTTAATGAAGTGTTTAACTTTATCAAGATTAACCCGATTATTCATCATCTCTGCCGGAGTAAGACCAAAACTCAAAATAAATCTGGAAGACTCAAATCCAGGTAAATGAGGAAAAAATTGCTCACATAAAAAACCTGTATTATTCAGTAAGTTGTGAAGAGAAATATAATTTGACGGATGAAGTATCCCTCTGCGAATACGAGAACCTCGTTCCATACCAATGAGTGATGTATAGGTCGAAACAAGCGTTTGAAGTTTATGCCCCGCCCATGAGGGAGAAATTGCTATATTCAACCCAAAAGAAGTTTTATCATCATCATCATACCCAAGCGAATAATCATATCCAACTATTTTTTGTTGGGTATCTTCAAGAACTACTGTATAGCCATGTTTAATAGCACGATAAGAATCATAAAATGAAATTTGAGATGCTGTATTTGGATGAAAACGTTCGAATAATAATTGATTAATTGCAAAATGGTCTTTTAATTCAGCTCGTCTCAATTTCAGTCCGAGCCCAGCAATTATTTGTTCAATTTCACGTTGAGTATTTTTGGCAAAATTCTTTATATCAACATCAGTGATGATGTTTTCTAAGTCTGATGAATAGTGACATATTTCTTTGGGTTTTTGAAACATAAATATACTTCTCTTGTCCTTTAATAATTGTAATTAACTAGTTGTATTTAGGATTAATTTATCTTAAAAATCAGCAATCATTCTTAATGTTAGATTTCGTTCATTTTGTGGAATTCTCGAGGCGTAAATGAGGTTATCAGCCGAGCGAACTCCGGGGTCATAATACTCAGCATTTAGTAAATTATTACATATTAATTGTAGTGATATCCCTGCATCCAAAAGATTAAAATAACTGATAGTTCCGCTAACAATAAAATAGCTGTCTATACTGCTAAAAGGATTTCCCTTGACAGTAGTAGTTTTGCCGGTTTCCTTACTACCAACATAATTAGCTCTTAAACTGAAATTCAAATTATCCAATAGCTGTGCATTTGCACCAAAATTAAATGACTGTGAAGCAATATCACCTATTCTTGCGCCGGAAATATCATCTTTCGGATTAGTATAAGTAAAATTTGCATATGCAGTATAATTCGAATAACGATACGTTGCACCCGCTTGAAATCCCATAATTGCAAGCGCGCCGGTAGATTGAAACTGCGTTGTGGGAAGCCCTCCATTATTAGGATTTGGAACTACATTTGTATTAACGACATCACTATATTTAGCATTATAAAATGCAATCTCAGCAGTTATTTCTTTAAGTGAATAACTGGCAGATATATCAATATTAGCTACTTTTTCGGGTTCTAAAAGTGGATTATTGAGCAACCGTGAGGCAGATGTCGCATATTTTTGAAAGAATGTAGGTTCTAAAAATGCAGTCGAATAAATGGCTTTAAATACAAATTTATCAGGAGAGAATACTACTGCACCTCGGATATTAAGCACTGTTTTGGACACATCTCTCACACTGTTATTATCAACTCTTGCTCCGGCAGTCAAGTTAAGAATTTTCAGTGACTTATAGGTACTTTGAGCATACAGTCCAAGATTAATATTAGAATATAAATTACCTCCGGCTACATTCTGTGGAGGCAATCCAATAACACTTGGATCACCGGTAGTTGATCTATTATAATCTCCTTGAATATTCCCATTTCGAAATTCAAAACCACTCACTAAATCTAAATCAGATGAAAAAGTAAATTGTCCTTTTAACTCACTTCTGATTTGACTTGACTGTTGATGAAAATTCGTAACTGACCATTTTGAAGTATCATTCGCTACTAAATTTTTCAAAGCATACGTTCCTGAAGAATAGCTCACGAATTGGGTAAGGCGTGTATCATCAAAAAAACCATAAACGCGATATTGAGTGGAACTGTAGAGAGAGAGTTTATCCGAAATATCTGCAGAATAATTTGCATATAACAATGTAGAACGAGTAGCCCATGCTGTACCATTTTTCGAGCCGGCATAAAATCGGTCTGTATAGGCGGGCGTAGCTCCTTCGTCTATATTCCATCTTTGAAAACCGATAGTAAAATTGTCAATTTTTAATTTTGCATATACTAATTTGTCATAAGCAAAATCTGAAAACCCTATAGGAAGCCCGTTTACAGTACGTTTAAGTGCTAAGGAATCGAAAGTTCGTGCTTTTTGTGCTCCTTCCTCCGAAAGAATAATTTTTGTAGCAACCCCTTTATCGTTTTTTTCGATTGAATATAATGAACTTATTGTGTCTAAATTTTTATTTGAATTTAAGTAATTCTGAGCAAGAAAATCACCTTTTGAATCAGTTCCTGATATCGTCATTTTTTGTTTAAAAAAATCGGATGATTCTGGTTGATAATCCCAATCTGAATAACCGGATAGATTTTTTTCATCTGTAATAAATGTTCGAGCAGTGATTGAGAAAGTCACACTTTTATACCGTGTAGAAGCTGTAATATCAGCAAATTTAGTATTGAATGCACCGTAGCCGACATGACCGGTTAATGAGAATTTTTTATTACCGGTAAGATAATCAATAGGGTCTTTTGTAATAATATTGATAACTCCGGTAAAAGCATTCGGCCCATACATTGTCGAAGCCGGACCGTAAATAATTTCGACACGTTTAATATTGGAAACTGAATACTGTCGGGATAGAAATACTGTATTAGACCATAACTCATTATCCTCAACTCCATCAATAAGAAACATCGTTCGGTCAGTGTTTGCACCTGAGCGATAACCCCGTTGATAAATATTAGAATATGCGAGTCCGTTTGACCGTGAAATATCAAAACCGGATAAATCATGGAGCATAGCTTCTAAATCCAAATAACCTCGTCGTTTAATTTCTTCGCTACTCATTACGGTTACAGTTGCCGGAGCGAGCATCACATCTTCACTTTTTTTGGATACCGAAGTAATTTTAACCGTTGAAAAATTATCTTTTAATTCCGTTACTAAAGTAATGAATTGAGGTGGGTCAAACAAATCAGTTTCAAAATTTGGATTTATCGTAAGAAGTGAAATAATCGCATCTAATGCGTTTTGTTGGTGGTCAGTCGCTATCGCAGTCATGGATAACAAACGATATGCTTGTATTTTTTCAATATCGGTAAAAACAGGTAAACATCGGTTTAGTTCATCCGTAACAGCATCAAAATTACCGATTTCATAGTGTTTTTTTGCTTCGGATAGTGTAGAATTATTGCATTCTTGCGAATACAACGAATTAGTCTGTAAACACAAGTTACATACTATAAACATTGTAACAGTTATTAATTTATAGCAAGTAATATAATATTTCATATTATTTTTGTTTACAGGTTTCTTCATAACTGATATCTCCACCAACATATTTGTTCCATTCTTCAAGTGTCATATTCCTCTTCACATTTTTACAAATTTTATCGGCAAGAACATCAGAACGAGTCGTCCAAATTTTTAAAGAATTATCAGCACTTCCTGTTATTAATTTTGTACCGTCAGAACTAAAATCTAAAGAATATATCCACTTATCGTGTCCACTTCGTATCACAATCGGTTGATTTTCAAGTTTTTTATAGTTCCACAATCGAACGGATTTATCTAAACTTGAGGTTGCAAGAGTATTACCATCGGGACTAAATTTTAACTGTGTAATCGAAGAAATATGTCCGAGTAATTCTATTACTTTCGAATCTGGTTTTTTGATATTCCAAAGTTGTAATTTTCCGCTTCTTCCCCCCGTTGCCAGAATGTTCCCATCCGGACTAAAACTAACTGCTTCTATTGATTTCTCACCGGTTCGAATTACAATAGGAAGGTCGCTAAATTTATTCATATTAAGAAGTTGAACTGTTCCATCATCACAGCCGACTGCGAGTTTGCTACCATCAGAATTACGAGCAAGCGAAGTTAACTTTACAGAAAATGATACGGATTGCGGAGTTTGCTCACCATTATCTTGAGTTAAATTCCATATTCTGACCGAACCATCAGAACTTGCAGAAGCTAATGTTTTGCCGTCAGGCATAAATGCAATTTCGTTTACAATATCTGTATGTCCTAATAAAAGTAGAGGTTCAGCTGTTTTATTATTCATATCCCATATTCTGATTGAACCATCAAAATAACCAGCCGCTGCATATTTACTGTCAGGACTAAAATCAACAGTCCGAACGGCTTTATCAAATACTCCACTTACAACAGAACTTGCCTCTGAACTGGCTGTAGATTTTGATAGTTTACGTCCTTTTGAGAATTTTAGGATTGAATATGTGGGTAGTTGTCCATTATTTTGAACAATATTCCAGATTCTTACAGTTCCGTCATTACTTCCGGATATAATTGATTGTCCATTTGGACTTACTGCCACAGAGCGTACTTCTCCCGTATGTCCCGATAAAACAGTTTTATCATCTGCTACATCAGATAAAGCTGTATAAATATCAGGGTCGTTCGGCGAACCATTACTTGCTTTATTAAAATTATATGCTTGCAGAGCAAGTAAAGCAGGCAATTCACTTTTATCAGATTTATAAACTACAGATGCTTGAATTGCAAGCGAACGTGCAGTGGATATATACCGTAATCTTTGGGCATTTCGTTCTGAAATTTCAGCTTTAGTTCGTTGTTCTTCAGCATTTTTTTTCTGTGATAGTGCTTCTTTACGTTGATTTTCAGCTTCATCACGTGCTTTAATTGCAACTACCTTAGCATCGTCAGCTTTTTGTTTTTGTGTGAGAGCTTCTTGTTTTTGTTCTACTGCAATTTGAGTTTGCTGAACTGCTATACCTTGCTGTTTAACGGCAAATGCTCGTTCACGTTCAGCGAGTCGTTGTTGTTGTTCGGCAATTTGTTGCTGTTGGTCAGAGATATGTTTTTGGGCAATCGCATCTTTACGTTGCTTTTGAGCTTCAATACTTTTATAAAATGCAATTTTCTTTTGATCAACAGCAACATGCTCACTTTCTTCAGCTTTAAATTTTAGATTCATTGCCACCATAAGAAATAACAAAGACACAACCGACGCACTACCTAAGATAACTGCAAACATTTTAGCGCGTTTTAATTCGCGCTTTTGTTTGACTTCCTTGCGGGTTATCTCTAAATTATATTCTTTGTTACTATGTTCTAAAAAAAGTATAGCACGTTCGAAAGCAGGGTCATATCTATTAGCCCATGTAGAATTAGGTTTACTATCAGTTTTCCATTTCATTGCCAGCTGAAGTTCGGGATTAACGAGCAATCCGCCTTTGCCATCTTGATATAATTCAGCAGATTTCGACAATCGCAAATACAGTTCAGCAGATTTGGTTTCTTCTTCTACCCAGCCCCTCAAACGATTCCAAACTCTCATTAAACTTTCATGAGAAATATCAATCATAGTCTCAGGTAATATGTCAACTGATATTGGAGGCATTAAAAAAGAGCGACCGGTCTGCCTAAAACTTTCGATAACATTTAAAACTTGTTCTTCTTTAGAATCAGTTATCTTGCAAATTTCAGCAAGTGAAGTCGGACGACGTGTACCTCTACTATCTTCACCAAGATTTGTGAGGGATTTAAATAGTTTTTCAGTGATTTGGCGAGTATGAGTATCCGGTAATTCATGATATACTTCTTCAGCGTGGCGAGAAAGTGCTTCTTTCATCGTACCAATTGCTTCATATTGTGAAATATCAATCGGTTGGTCGTCTGATTTTGTATTTATCCAGAAATCCCAAGTCCGCATAAGTGCATGTTGCATAATAGGAAGTTGGTCTGGGTCATTTCCGGTATCGTTAATAATTCGTTCAACCAATCGTTCTGTAATTGTACCGCCACACAAAAGAATTGGAGCAGTAATTGCAGTCTTTCGTTCCTGCAATGTCATACGAGGAACTAAATAATGTCCTTCATTTAATACTTCGGTTAATCCCACAAATTCTGCGCAATCACTTAAAAAATCAGCTCGCATTGTAATCGCAACGTAAATCGGAACTTCTTTCTGATGAAGTGCATTCAAAAATAAATTTATAAATGAGTTTGATTCTTGGTACAATACATCAGTGGTTGTTGTATCTTGTTTAAACCGAAAAATTTCTTCAAATTGGTCAATAACAATAAGTGTATTATTGGTTCCGGCATACTTTTTCAGAAAGTCAATTAACGCATTGGAGTCTGACTCAAGTGTTCTTAAAATCTCATTATACAGAGTTTCAAAGTTTATTCCCGCAGGTGCAATTTTAAAAGTCTCAATTAATGACGATGCAAGTCTTGCTATAGGATTTTCACCCGGGCGGAAGACAACAACATTCCAATCTCCGGAAATTGAATGGTGCTTTTTCTTAAAGAGAGAGGGAATAATTCCTGCTCGAACCAACGAAGACTTTCCACTTCCCGAAGACCCGATTATTGCTAAAAATCGTTTTTGGGTCAGTCGTTCAATAGATTCTTTAATTTGATTTTCTCTACCAAAAAATAAATAATCTTCTTCAGTTGAAAAACTCCTGAGACCGGGAAATGGATTTATTGTGCTTAACTGTTGTTTCATAGAGCCAATTATCTGATTATTATATCAATTATAAAATATAAAATCCATTGATTGAAAGTAATATATTTTTTGGTTATTTCTTATTGCAAACTACGTAAAGCTTCTTCTTTATTAGGAAGTATAGCAAACAACGCCGAGAAGCCCGACATATCAAAAACTTCGCGAATATGTGGCTTCATTGACGAAAGTGCGATACTTCCACTTGATCGTTTAAGTTTTTTGGCGGCAAGTAAAAACACTCTAAGTCCTGCACTGCTTATATAGTCGAGTTGTCCAAAATCGACGGCAAGTTTATTGACTCCACCATCTAAAACACCCATAATTGTAGCTTCTGCATCAGCTGAAGTATTTGAATCTACTCTACCTTCGAGCATCAAAAGTGCAATATCTCCCATTCGTATTTCTTCAATTTTCATAGCATTATCCTTCTAAATAAAATTCGGTAAATTGTTTTTTAAACATGGTAACTGCGATTATTTTTTCTTGCGTACATAGAGAATTATCTCTAATGGTCTGTCATCAATTGTTCTGTCAGCTGCATTAAAAATCTCTAATACTTCATCGGAAGAAATGAATTCTTTATCGGCTTTTAACGAGAAAAGAGTAACACCTTGTGGAGGCAATAAATCCTCATCTCTGTCTATTCTAAGTCGAGTAGCACCCAAAATTCTTTTTTCTCGCAAATTCATCACCTTAGAATGTGAACCGATTATTGCTCCATCAACCCATTCAATTACTTCACGTTCTGTCATTCCTGCTTGTTCTCTTACTCCAATAGCCAGTGGTCGATTGAACCATTCTTCTTCAAATTTAATCGAAAATCCGTTCGGCTCGATTGTAAAGTATATTACATCATGCGATTCAATAATTCCTTCTTTTATCATCCGTTCGATAAACTCTCTCATTGGTACGAATGTGCCGAGTAAATCATTATGATTATACGGTGGAAAAATTGGAGGTACAAGTCCTGTTCCTAGTGTAGCAATATGCCCACTGACAAGAGAAAGTGCCAAATAAATCTGATATGGATGACTAACTCCTGTATTTAAAACAGCTTCTAAATAAGGAAGTCCTTCAACTAATGCTTGAATTAAATTTCTACTGTGCATCATTTCGCTTGATTTAGATGGTGCAGCAGGAGAACGAACTTTCTCTGCCAAACCGGACGCTTTTTCTCGAATACGTTTAGCTATTGCTGAACTGAATGAACCAAGCTGTGACTGCAACGGTACGTTCATTGTTGGTGCAATAAACTCAGCAAGCGAGTAACTATCGTTTTTATATTGAACTTTTGCTATCGGGAATGAAATATATTTCTGCGGAGATGTTTCGCCGACTAATAACGTTAAACGAGGTGTAAGTCGCGGTATCTCTACTTCTCCTTCACCGGTATTTTCGTCTGAAACAGGCATTCCTTCTACTGAATCATAACGCACTAAATCACCTTTAACAAGTGATGCGCCCGGCTTACGTGCCGGCACTGCTAAACTTATTGTGAGTGGCTTTTGTTTGATTTCTTCTAAATATTGAGATAAATCCAATTCGAGTTTATCTGTCGAAGGATGCGGATGATACACCGATAATCCATCCGGCATTATTGCTTCTAAATCTGTAACTCGCAGAATTCCGCTAAATAATAGCAATGAATCAAAATTAACATAACGAACTCCCCAATGAAAAGGAGCAATATGCATTGTTTGATAATGAAGCATCATCTCACTCCGCAGAGCAAGTTGCTGAAAATGCTGAGGTGCTAAAAGCATCCCTTCAAACCATTGTATCGCTTCGGGCATTTGACGGGCATTAAGCCAATTCATAAGATTCCTTCTAATGGATTTTAAATTACAGGGAAATTATTTATTCAGTATCTACGGTAAAACCGGTTTCTAATAATGTAATCGTAATGTTTTCATGAGGGCTTACTCGAATTCTGTGTGGGCCGGGTACATAGTAATTCGCAAAAACAATCGTTGCTATCGCACTTGCTCGCAATGGAACTTGCTGTATTCCAACAGCTTGGTTCGGAATCCATTCCCATCTCCACGAATCATAGCCGGCTCCGTCTGGATAATTTTTACGAATTTCATCTCGTTTTTCAAACCATTCTTTGGCAGGGAGTTGGAGAATTTGCTTGAGCAATGCTTCGTCATAAACTAATAACATTTCTACTTGAATAGGATTATCTTGATTCACATTTGGTGCAACTGTCACTTTTACATTTACTTTGCCACCAAACAGCGAACGAGTCCATATCCCGAATCCGCAAGATGAAAGCGAGCAACTAAGCAATGCACAGATACAAAAGAGAACTATTCGACGGGAAGGAGAAACAATATTCATGCGTTTAAATATGGTTAGATAATTTATTAAGTAACTACTGAAAAACAACTTAAAATTATAATATACTGATCAATATTCGAGTTTAGAACACATTATAAGGTCGACTAAGCGATTGAACTTTATATTTAATTTCGCTTTGATAAGCGGCTCGGTCAGCTTCTTTTTTGTCGGTAAATTTTCCGATGCGCACACAATACCATTGTGTTCCTTTTGAACTTTTACTTTCAAAGATATATGCCGTCAAACCTTTTTCTTTTAATTCTTCGATTCTGTTTAAAGCTCGCTGATTATCAGTAAATGCCCCGAGTTGCACACAATATGTTGGTCGTAATTTACTTATCCCCATATAAATCATACTGTCTTTTTCTACTTCAAAACTATTTTGGACATAATGATACACATTTACCATCGAATCAGGCATTGCCGGAGGTAACTTAACACGTTTTTTTACTGTATCAATTTGCTGAGTAGTATCGGCTGTGATAACCTCATGTGTTCCGCCTAATCCCATTTGATAACCAATAAGAACACCGGCTACAAAAATGAGTATCCCAAGTACGCAACTACCTACTAATATTCTTATTAGGGCTTTTTTCTCAAAAGAATAAATTAATCGCTTTTGCACAAAATTTTACGTTTGGGAATTATTAGAAATATTCTATTCACTCATTCTACTCTTACTCGGCTTCATTTCAACTGAAAAATACACAATCTTTAGAAAACAGTCACTAAAAAGTTTTTATGAATTCATTACACCATTCGAGAATTATAAATAGTAAAAAACTTACTCGCGGTATTCTTCTGCTCCCAAATACTCATCTACTATACTGTAAATGCTTTCAAACAATGAATCTTCAATCGGTAAAACTGAAATTGAAAATTTTTGTAACCACTCAAAATATGCTTTAAATGCAGTGAATGTAGTTTCGGCTGTTGAAAAAACTGCTTCTGCTGCAATGGCTTTTTCTTTTGCTTGCCAGCATAAATCGGATAATTGGAGCAAAGTTGTAAATTCATTTTGAGCACCCACCATTATTTCACTCAATTCAATCGGTGACGGCTTGGATAATCGCCTTTGTTCCTGCCGAGTATCACTCACTGCTTTCATTATATAACTTATTCGTGCTCTTAAAAGCCCGACACTTCCGTGCAATGATTCGAGCGTAACTATCTGCTGTACAAACTGATTATTATCCATATCTTATTTTAAAGATTAATTGCTATTATGTTCCATTTGAATACAAACTCAATTAAAATTTAGGCATCATTCATGCCAACTCGACGAACATTATCACTTACTTTGTTTTGATTCACATTCAAAATTACCCCAACTTTTCTATCTGCTAATCACAAAAGCACGTTCGCGTGAGTGCTTACCGTCCGAAAGGCGAAGCTCGTACATTCCCGAAGAAAGATTCAGCATTTGGACATCGAACGGCAGTCGTATTTCTCCGCTCGGAAGGTCGCCCGAAAACAATTCACCAAGGCGTTTACCTGTCAGGTTATA
>JAFDZU010000011.1:1238-26429 GCA_018266765.1 Bacteroidota bacterium | reverse complement strand
GGACGACAGCGAAATCAGGTAATGCTAAAGTTATTGGGTGCAACATTATACAGAATATTCGACATATCCAAGAGATATTTGGATGAAAGATAAAATAATACAGTTACAGCGATAGCTTGCGGTAGGACGTTTGGTGAGTGAGTAGAAGTAACAACGTTACAGAGCAGGGAGTTTTATCGTTTTAATATAAACCAAATTTCAGTTCCGACACCAACTTCGCTTTCCACGCCAAATGGAGCTTGGTGCGCCTCCAAAATATGCTTGACGATAGCGAGTCCCAATCCCGTTCCGCCCACACTGCGCGACCTGTCTTTGTCCACCCGATAGAACCGCTCGAAAATTCTGGTTTTATCCGAGGGTGGAATACCGATACCCGTATCACGAATTCTAACGGTAACTTCTTGGGGTTGGATTTCTACCGAAATAGTAACACTGCCGTTCGTTCGGTTGTATTTAATTGCATTTTGAAGGATATTCAGCACAACTTGAGCCAGCCGTTCTTTGTCGCCATAAACCATAATTTCGCCGTTGTTTATAACATTCGTAATGAGGGCAACTTCAGCTTGCTGAGCTTGAATTTCGAGTGAACTTAGAGTTTCGCGGACAACATCACAAAGATTAAAATACCGAAAACTAAGGCGCATCTCGCCGGACTCAATTTTGGAAATATCAATTAAATCAGAGAGAAGGATATTGAGCCGTTTGGTGTTTTGGTGTGCTCTCTCTACAAATTTATGGCTGACTTCGGGGTCGTCTATTGCACCATCGAGGAGCGTTTCCAAATATCCTTGAATAGAAAAAATAGGTGTGCGAAGTTCATGCGAAACATTCCCGAGGAATTCCGTTCGCACTCGTTCTAATTTCTTCATTTCGGCAATGTCTTTTCCGGCTTTGTCTGCCAAGGTATTAACGGCTTCGGCGGCTAAATATGCTTCAGACGATGGCATCGTGGCAAGTGGAACTCGAGCCGACGTTACACCACCCGAAACTAATTGTGCTGATTCGGCAATCTGAGCAAACGGCTTGGTGATATAGGTAGAAAGTATTCTTTTCCATGCAATCGTAGCAAGAGTAATGACCGCATACATTACTACTATCAGCAGTAGTAGCCACATCCACCAATTCGGCGACAGCAACGAAGGCAATACCATAGCCGTAATAACCGACGATACAAGTGCAATTGCCCAGAGACAAAGCATAAAAAACCTTCGGGTAAATCGGTCGGAGCCGGGAGGAAGCGGAATTTTCATTGAGCAATTTGAAGCGTTGAGAGAAAATCTACGTGCTTTCTTTTAACTTCCAAATATACAATCTTTGGGATGTACAGCGAGAATATTGCCAAAAAATAATATTGAATATGTGATGTACAAAATATTCGTTTTGCCCAAGAATGCAATTGACTACTCTGAACAGTCAAAAATTCCCAAGCCCAAACAGAGGAAACTAACAAGCATCTTAGACATTAAATCTGAAATAAAGTATATCACCGTCTTGTACAATATACTCTTTACCTTCTACGCGATAAAGTCCGGCATCTTTGACTGCCTGCTCGCTTCTTAAACGATCAATATCTGCGTATTTCATTACTTCAGCGCGGATAAATCCTTTTTCAAAGTCGGTATGAATGACAGCGGCGGCTTGTGGAGCAGTAGAGTTTTTCTTAACAGTCCAAGCACGTACTTCTTTTTTTCCGGCGGTAAGATAGGTGATAAGTCCGAGTAGCTTATATGCCTCGCTGATAACACGGTCTAAACCGGATTCTTCCATTCCCAAATCTTGCAAAAATAGTTCGCGGTCTTCGGCATCGAGCTGGGCAATTTCTGCTTCGATTTTAGCACAAATAGGCACCACAAGTGCTCCTTCTTCTTCAGCAATTTTACGAACTTGGTCAATGTATTGATTGCCGTTTTTCAATCCGTCTTCGTCTGTGTTGGCAATATACATTACGGGTTTATCCGTCAGCAAGAAGCATTGCTTTACAACTGCTGATATTTTCTCGTCATCCCTGCCGAATAATCGGGCTTGTTTGCCGGAGTTGAGGTGTTGTTTGAGTTGGCTGAGAATTTCCAATTCTTCTTTTGCATCTTTATCTTGTCCGCGTGCTTTTTTATTGACGGATTCCATACGCTTTTCGACGGATTCTACATCCTTGAGCAGTAATTCTGTTTCGATAGTTTCGATGTCTGATTTAGGGTTAATTGTATTATCCACATGGATAACATTCTCGTCATTAAAGCACCGAACCACATGAGCCACAGCATCAGTTTCCCGAATATGCGTGAGGAATTGATTACCGAGTCCTTCGCCACTTGCCGCACCTTTGACAAGTCCGGCAATATCCACAAATTCCATAATTGTAGGCACAGTACGCTCGGTATTATACATTCCCGAAAGAACATCCAGTCGTTTATCCGGCACACTTACCACACCTACATTAGGGTCAATAGTACAGAATGGATAATTGGCGGCTTCGGCTTGATTAGATGTTAAAGCATTAAATAGTGTAGATTTACCGACGTTTGGCAGTCCTACGATTCCACAGGCGATTCCCATGATTTCCTTTGATAATTAATTATTGATTGTTCGAAGAATAAGTACAAAAATACGAACTTAGCCCCAAAATGACTGATTTATGATGCTTTTGCACTCTAAAGAACCATTTTTTTTGTAATTTACATTTATATAATTAACGACTGAAAGCATAATTTCTTAGAGAGTAGCTTCCACTTCATAATTTTCTGTTTTATCCGGTATGAAACACGCACTGCAATCATTAGAATTAGAATTATCCGAAGCTCCAACCGACACCGAACGGGCAGATATTCTGAATCGGCATGCCGAAGAAATGCTCAATCCTGATGTGTATTTATCCATGCAACTTGCATTCGATGCCAATCAATTATCCCGGCAAATCAATTATAAACAAGGTATTGCTCATGCTGTCAATATTCTCGGAGGATGTTATTACCGTCTAACCAACAATGAACGAGCAATTGAATCTGCCGAAGAAGCATTAAAATTGTGTTTGGAGATTGGTTATGATGATGGGGCGGCATTTGCTCTTAATACTATTGGGGCAACTTCAATCATAATGGGGAATCATGTTCGTGCCTTAGAAAGTTTTATAGAAAGTTTGGCAATTCGTACTTCTATAAACAATCAGCAGGGGATTGCTACATCACTGATGAACATCGGAAATGTCTATCAGTCACTTGGCGACCAATCAAAAGCACTTGATTATTATCTTAAAAGTTTATCGCTCCGTGAAGAAATTGACGATAAATCGGGTGTCGGAACTTCACTGACAAATATTGGTAATTGTTATGTAGCTTTTGGAGAACTTTCGACAGCATTAGAATACTTCCATAAGAGTCTGTCTATCAAAGAAGAACTTGATAATCGTCAAGGTCTCATTGGTACTTTACATAGCATTGCCGAAGTACACCTTGCTCTCCAAAACAATGAAACTTGTATAGAATTCGCCCAAAAGAGCTATGGTCTTGCAGTGGAAATGACCAATAAACTCGGCGAGTCGAATGCACTTCATTGTATCGGGCTGGCATTAGAACAAAAAGATGATTTTCCGTCAGCATTAGATTATTACACCCGCAGTTTAACTATACGACGCGAGATTCATAATCCGGCGGGTGAGGCAGGTTCGCTGCTTTCTATCGGCACATTGCTTGTCAAACTAGGTGCGGTAGATACTGCACTTTCTCATCTGTTTAATGCACTCAAAATTGCCAAAACAATTCAATCAAAAATATTGATGTATAAGGTTAATCAAGCTCTTGCAGACCTTTATCATCAAGTAGGCGATTTTGCAAAAGCATATATGTATTTTACAGAGTATTTTAAATTAAAAGAAGAAGCACTTGGTGATGAAGCCAAGAAAAATATCCAGAATTTGCAAGCTATTCACCAAGTAGAGCAAGCCCGAAAAGAAGCCGAAATTTATCGATTACGCAATACCGAACTTGCAGAATTGAACAAAAATTTGCTCGAGCTAAATAACGAAAAGAATGAATTTTTGGGAATAGCTGCTCATGACCTTAAAAATCCTCTCGCCGGAATTATGCTTACGGCTTCTACTGTGAAGCAGCATTTTCGCCAAATGCCTGGTGATGAAATTATTGGGCAAATGGAAACAATCGAAAAAACTGCAGATAGAATGAGAAGAATAATCACCAATTTACTCGATATTTATTCTATAGAATCAGGAAAATTAAATCTTGCAATCAAACACTTTGATCTCAGTAAACTTGTGGCTTCTCTCGTTAAAGACTTCCGTAAGCTCTCTAAAGCAAAGAATATAGAAATTCATTTTACTCCTCCAACCCAAATAATATTTGTGCTTGCCGACTATAATGCCACAATCGAAATTCTCGAAAACCTTATTTCTAATGCACTTAAATTTTCGCATAAATCGGGCTCGATAACTATTCAACTTTCACTTCATGAAGAATATTCAACAGCACGATTAGAAATAATTGACAGCGGACAAGGGTTCTCGGATGATGATAAACTTCAACTATTCGGAAAGTTTATGCGACTTTCGGCTCGTCCAACCGACGGAGAAGATTCCACCGGCTTGGGGCTTTATATTGTCAAAAAATTAGTAGAAGCAATGAACGGCAGAATCAATTGCGAAAGTGAGCTTGGAAAAGGAGCTAAATTTATCGTTGAATTACCACTCTGAACGTAGTTGGAAATATTTGGGGTCGGAAAAACACATATAAAAAAGGAATAATGAGGTTAATTTTAGAATCCTTATTATTCCTTTTAATGTTTTGTAAGATTAGTTTTATGCTACAATCTGTTTATGGATAACTGAATGGAATTTCGGTACCAAGCGAAACACCTGTCGTAAAAGGCAACTTCTCGTTTTCAGTTGAAAAATTACCTGGAGAATAGCTGTTTGGAGGCCATGGACTTGAATCTATAAGCCCCATCTCCATATATGTTTCCGATGCAAGTTGACTACAAAAATACGTGGCTCTGTCGGCAGCTTTTTTAAATTGCCCGATAATATAATTATATCCCATGACTTCCATAGTAGGCGGGAAAGCCCGTCCGTCTACTGAGCGCATATAGGTATCAAATTGGCTCGCAAAATCAGAAGGACGAGTATAGTTTAGAGGGCGATAACAAAATGAGTAATTCACTCCGAAAGAATTGGGTTGCTTCATAACGTATGCAAGTACGGATTCGAGGTCGAGAAGTTGTGCACCGCTCCGCATACCGTTTATTAGAGGGTCGTTCATCGTTTTAATACCTGCTGATTGCCAAAACAATGGTTTTGATGATAAGCTGCTGTCCACTACGATGATACCAACATGAGAGAAAGGACTTTTATCTACAAATTCAATCACCACACTCTCGAAAGAAGGACCATCAAACAGTATAATATCCCCTGTTTGAAACTGGGAGACCAAACTACTATAGGGAACTTGACTAATACCGGACATAAAACCTCCTGGATATAAATTGATTGTTTGTACTTACAAACATAAAGCGTAAATTAGCAACGTATTCGGCAACACATGGTATTCTCATGTTTTTAAACACATTTCCTGCAATATTAACTATTCCACTCTTACTTTCCAAATAATATGAAGCAAGTAAACATTATTTATACTGTTTTGACGATTTGTTGTGCATTGTTTTACAATCAGACTGCTGTAACAGCACAAAATATTATTACATTAACTGATTCAATCCAGCGATATAAAATAGGCGAGGAGTGCTTTATTGCCACCGATTCTGCACATAATTTTGCTATCGGTGATATCAGTAGTCCGTCACAGCAGTGGCGTTTCCGAAAGTCGAATCAACTTTTTCCCAATTTTGGATTTACGAAGCTCGCTTATTGGATACGTTTTACTGTTAAAAACACCACTAAATCAAATAGGGCTTGGACTATCGAAGGAGGTTCGGGAACTACCGATTCGATTGAGATGTATTTGCCAGATGGGCATGGGCAGTTTTTAGTTCATGAAGCGGGTGATTGGGTACCATTTACAAAACGTGAAATCGAAGACAGACGTATAGTTTTTCCGTTGGACTTACCAAAAGACTCTGTAATGACAGTTTATATAAGAGTAGCCGGCGAGGGGCCTAAAGTGCTTATGATGATAATTCGCTCAGTTGAGAATTTACATCAGCAGAATATTATGGAGTGGATGTATAGCGGTATATTTATTGGTGTTATGCTCTTTGCTGCATTGTATAATATTATTATCTTTTTCTCAATCAGAAATAAAGTATATCTCTATTATGTGATGCATATCATCGTGTTTTCGTGTGTGATTCTAACCATCGAAGGAGAGTTTTTTCAATGGCTCTATCCTAGCCATCCCGGCTGGAATGATATCGTTCATCACTGTTTATTGTTTACCATGAGTTTTGTGGGATTACTATTTACCAGAGAATTTCTGAACACTTCTAAATACGTACGTAGATTGGACAAAGTAATGATAGCAGGGATGGTTGCTTGTGTCATTTTCTTTGTGTGGTTGTTATTTTTTAATATGCCGACTCGGCTCTCGATTTCGATTTCATCGTTAATAAATGTGTTTTATGTTCCGGTAGTAATTCTTGCCGCATTTATCAGTTGGCGCAGTGGTTATCTGCCTGCACGCTTTTATTTATTGGCGTGGACGCTTCTCTTGGTAACCGGATTTTTTAATGTACTTACTGCAATTGGAGTGGTTCCCTATCACGAATTCTGGACTTCGCGAATGCTGTCGAGCAGTGGGGCATTAGAAGTTGTTATGCTGTCGTTTGCTCTCGCTGACAGAATAAATATAATGCGTCAGAATCTAACATCTATCCAACATAAACGGATAGCAGAACAAGCAAAGTCCGAAGCAACAGAACGTCTGCTCCATAATATCCTTCCCAAAACTATTGCAGACCAAATGATGAAGAAAAAAACGACTATTTCCGATTATTTTGATAATGTGAGTATTTTCTTTTCGGATATTGTTGATTTCACAAATCTTTCGGCTCAAATTACTCCGTATGATTTGGTAAAAGGACTCAATGTTATCTTTACTGAATTTGATAAGTTAGCCCGTAAACACGGATTAGAAAAAATTAAGACTATCGGCGATGCCTACATGGCTGTTTGTGGTGCGCCCGAACTCAATGAAAACCATGCAGAACGTGTAGCATTATTTGCTTTAGATGTTTGTGATGCTATTAAACAAATCAAATTTACTGAGGAAAAAACAGAAATTCATATTCGTATCGGATTGAATTGTGGGAGCGTAGTAGCAGGTGTCATTGGTGAGAATAAATTTATGTATGATATGTGGGGCGATGCCGTAAATACTGCCGCACGAATGGAATCACACGGCGTGCCTGACAAAATCCACGTAAGCGAATATTTCAAGAAATGTTTGGAGCAATCATCACCACATAAATTCTACTTTATCGAGCGTGGTGAGATGGAAATAAAAGGCAAAGGCATGATGAAAACATATTTTCTGGAGAAAGCATGAACTATGAAGACCTTGAAGAGCTTGTCAACCGTAGCACACAGGCACAAGCAGTGGAAGATTTTAGTAAAGCCGAGATTTTGGCAAACGAGGCATTAATTGCTCTCGATGAATTATTCGTATCTGAAAGTAAATTCAAGCTATTAGAGCTGAGTGCTCGCGCAAATGGCACTCTTGGTAATATAGCACTTTATCGTTCGAATTATCAACTTGCGCTCGAATATTATTTAACTGCTCATGCTAATTATGAAGTTATTGATAACCGTGAAGGAATCGCTGCAATATTTTGTAGCATCGCGAATGTATTTGCAGGATTGTCGGATTATGTCAAGGAATTGGAATATATTCAAAAGTCATTTGCAATCTATGAAGAGCTTGGCAACAAATCCGGAATGGCACGTAACCTTGGCAATATTGGGGTGGTCTATAGAAATTTTGCAGATTATGACAAAGCATTAAATTACTATAAACAGTCATTAGCAATTTATGAAGAACTTAGCGATAAATCTGGCATGGCAAGAAATCTCGGCAATATTGGAGGGATTTATTGGAATCTTTCGGATAACGATACAGCCCTTGTATATTATCGAAAGGCACTTGAAATTAATGAAAAACTCGGCAATAAATCAAGTATTGCTGTCAATCTAAGCAGTATCGGAATTGTGTATGCAAATTTTTCGGATTATACTCAATCGTTGGAGTATTTTAAGAAAGCGCTGGCAATTTTTGAAGAACTCGACAGAAAATCCAGCATTGCAATCAATCTCGTTAATATCGCATCACTCTATGGTAACACAAATAATGAAAATTATGATGCTGCTACATCCGAAGAACTTTTCCTTCAAGCAATTGGAATTTGTCAGCAAATAGGGGCAAAACAGTATCAATATACTGCTCATAATTACCTTGCAAGCTTGTATAGAAAAGAACTCCGATGGGAGGAAGCAGATAAAAATTTTCAAGCATTTCATACAATCAAGGAAGATGTCCTTACCGAAGAATCCAAGAAGCAAGCCCAGCTCATGGAACACCGCCGAAAAATTGAGGAATCCGAGCGTGATCGCCAAGTAAAACTTGCCAGATTTCAAGAACAAGAGAAAATCCTCTATAATATCCTCCCGGCTCAAATCGCCAATCGTATGATTGAAGGAGAGAAAACTATCGTGGACAGTTACGACAGCGTATCCGTTCTTTTTGCTGATATTGTGGGCTTTACCAAACTCTCTCAACGCGTTACCCCCGAACAGCTCGTTGCGGGGCTTGACGGTATCTTCAATACCTTCGACCTTTTAGCTGATAAATACGGATGCGAGAAGATTAAGACTATTGGTGATTGTTATATGGTAGTAGCGGGCTTGCCTAAACGATGCGACGACCATGCCGAACGTTTAGGTGCAATGGCAATAGAAATGCTAAAAGCAATCGAAGAATTTCCTGCACTAGTCGAAGATGATTTGGTTAGTATGCGAATTGGCATTCACTCCGGAAGTGTGGTTGCAGGCATCATCGGAAAGAACAAGTATGCGTATGATTTATGGGGTGATGCGGTGAATACGGCGAGTAGGATGGAATCGCACGGCGAGGCGGGGAAGATACATTGTACGGAGGAGTTTAAAAATATGACGAGTGAATCATTATTCACTTTTACAAATCGCGGTGAAATGGACATCAAAGGTAAGGGTACAATGAAAACATATTTTTTGGAGAAGGTATGACTCTCAAGCAACTTGAAAATTTACTGGAAGAAGCAGAAGAACATAACAAAAATGGAAATTTTGAGGTTTCGGAAAAGATTTGCCGTAAAATACTTGCTAAAACTTCCCTATCCTCAACTTCCACCACTACAATTCGAATCAAAGCACTCATTCTTCTTGTAAATTCTCTTTGGAGATGTGGTATGTCTAATGAGGCAATTCCATACGCTCAAGAAGTAATGGCAATTGCAAAACAGCCTGACGATGACTCAGAAATTGCTGAAGTACAAAACCTTTTAGGCAGCCTTTACGACTCCCTTGGAGACTATCCTCTGGCACTGGAAAACTATGAAAATGCTCTTTTAATTTTTGAGAAGAAGAATAATAAGAGAATGACAGGAGGGACAAAGGTGAACATCGGGAGTGTCTATTTTTCTCTTGGCGACTATTCCCGTGCATTGAAATATTATCAAAATGCTCTTGCTGACTTTGATGATATTGGAGAAAAATCATTTAGGGCTATCGTAATCGGTAATTTAGGGAGTGTGTATAATTCGCTCGGCGAATATACTCGGTCGCTGGAATACTATAGTAAGGCAATTGTTGCATTCGATGAACTCGGTATGAAAGCAGAAACGATAATTTTTACGGATTGCACGGCAGGAATACACGCAAAAATGGGTGATTATACATCTGCTTTGGAATGCTTTGGCAAGTCGTTGAGGGCTTTTGAAGAATTGGGTATGAAATCTGATGCAGCAAGAGTTATTGGTGAAATTGGGCTTGTATATTCCTTACTTGGTAACTATTCAGAGGCTTTAGAGTATTATGGCAAATCGCTTGCAGGGAACGAAGAACTCGGTTTAAAATCATCCGTTGCAAGTGTTCTGCAAAATATAGGAGGGCTTTATGCTGAGAAGAATTTCGAAGTCTATAATCCGAAAAAGGCAGAAGAAATATTGTTTAAAGCACTCACCATGAACAGCGAGCTTGGAGCAAAGCAACAATTGTATCAAACCCATAAAATTCTTGCAATATTATATGAGCAGGAAGGTGATACAAAGCGTGCACTCTCCCATTTCAAGAACTTCTACGAGCTGGAGCAAGAGGTAAAAAGTGAAGAAGCAAAAAATCAGGCAGTTGTTATGGAACAGCGTCTACAGGAAGAGGAACGACGGAAACAAATTGCTATTGCCAAGGCTACTGCAGATGCCAAGCACCAAACTACAATGAATATTCTCCATAAAACTCTCCCACCCGTTATTGCCGATAGATTAATAACAGGCGAAAAAGATATCGCCGATCGCTTTGAATCTGTTTCCATCCTCTTTGCCGATATTGTCGGCTTCACTCCTCTTTCCACCCGAAAAACCCCGCGGGAAGTGGTGCATATTCTCAATAATCTCTTTTCCCGCTTCGATGCCCTGACAAAGAAATACGGCGTGGAACGTATCAAGACCATAGGTGATGCCTACATGGTAGTATCGGGAGCACCGGAGATAGTTACCGACCATGCAACTCGCATAGCGTACACAGCGTTTGGCATGTTGGAAGCGATAGCGGCGTTTAATGCAGAAACGGGTGAAAATATTAACGTACGTATTGGCTTGAACAGCGGGGAAGCGATAGCGGCGGTAGTGGGTGATGTGAAGTTCAGCTATGACCTTTGGAGCGATGCTGTTAATATGGCAAGTCGGATGGAATCGCACGGAGTTGCGGGAAAAATTCATTGCAGCGAGGAATTCAGAAATTCACTTTATGGTAAATTCACATTTACTGAACGCGGTGAGACGGAAATAAAAGGCAAAGGAAAAATGAGAACGTATTTTTTGGAGTGGAAACAGTGACAGATCAAGAACTCAATGACAAAATGCAAGAAGCTGAACAGGCAGAAAGAACAGGCAAGTACTCAAAAGCAGAAATACTATCAAATGAAATTCTTTCTAAAAGACCTGACACTCCCATACAAGCTAAAGCCATTCGACTGCTCGGCATAATAGCTTGGCGACGTGACGATTACACACTAGCCCTTGAATATTTTAATGAAGCACTTAGGTTAGCCGAGTTGATGCATGACAAAGAAGTCTCTGCAAAATGCCTCAATAATATCGGCAATGTCTACAAAGAACTTTCTGATTATTTTAGTGCATTAGATTACTATCACAAGGCATTAGCTATCTTTGAAAAATTAGGAAATAAAGATGGCATTGCTGCTAATTTTACTAATATTGGGGGAGTATATCTATATCTTTGTGACTATCCTCGTGGAATTGAGTACTTACATAGGGCATTAGCTATCTATGAAGATTTAGATTTGAAAACCGGTACTGCAATTACACTTGGTACTATTGGGAGCCTGTATTCTTCTCTTTCTGATTACTCTCGTGCATTGGAGTATTATCACAAGGCATTGGCAATTGCCGAAGAATTGGATATTAAATCCAGTATTGTTGCCAATGTGGGCAATATCGGAGTTGTATACTTGGAACTTTCTGATTATTTCAGTGCTTTGGAATATTTTAATAAGGCTTTAAAAATAAATGAAGAGTTAGGAAGTAAAGATGGTATTGCAATTAATCTTACCAATATTGGGATTGTGTATGAAAATCTTTGTGACTATCCTTGCGCACTGGAATATCACAACAAAGCTCTCGCTATCAACGAAGAATTGGGAAGAGAATCAAACATTGCAATCACTCTCAGTAATATCGGGAATGTGTATAAAGATATAGGTAATTATCCTTGTGCATTAGAGTATTTATACAAGGCATTGGCTATTCATGAACAGTTGGGTACTAAAGACGGTATAGCTAGTAATCTTGGTACTATTGGAAGCGTGTATGCTGATAAAAAATATACAAGTTGCGATTTAATCAAGGCTGAAAAATATTTGCTTCAAGCTATTGTATTATTTGAAGAAACAGGGGCAAAACAGAGAAGGTGTGTATGTCATTTCTCTCTGGGAGAGTTATATACACAACAAAAGAAATGGAAAAAATATGCTGTTCATTTTAAAAAATATCATGAACTGTATGTGGAAGTACAAAGTGAAGAGGCCACCAAGCAAGCCCAGCTCATGGAACACCGCCGTAAAATTGAGGAATCCGAACGCGACCGTCAAGTGAAGCTCGCCCGTTTTCAGGAGCAAGAGAAAATCCTTCATAATATCCTTCCCTCCAAAATAGCCGACCGCATGATTGAAGGCGAAAAAACTATCGTGGATAGCTATGATAGTGTGTCGGTTCTATTTGCTGATATCGTAGGTTTTACAAAACTCTCACAACGCGTTACTCCCGAACAACTCGTAGCAGGTCTTGACGGAATCTTCAATACCTTCGACCTGTTAGCTGATAAATACGGATGCGAGAAGATTAAGACTATAGGTGATTGTTATATGGTAGTTGCTGGTTTGCCTGAACGATGTGACGACCATGCTGAACGATTAGGTGCAATGGCAATAGAAATGTTGAAAGCAATCGAGGAATTCCCTGCACTAGTCGAAGATGTTTTGGTTAAAATGAGAATAGGCATTCACTCCGGAAGTGTGGTAGCAGGCATCATTGGCAAGAACAAGTATGCGTATGATTTATGGGGTGATGCAGTGAACACCGCAAGTAGGATGGAAAGCCACGGTGAGGCGGGGAAAATTCATGTGAGCGAGGAGTATAAAAATATAGTGAGTGAATTATCATTCACTTTTACAAAACGTGGTGAAATGGAAATCAAGGGCAAAGGAATGATGAAAACATACTTTTTAGAGAAAAAATAAAGTAAAACTATGACTCACGAACAATTACAAAGCCTGATAGACCAAGCGGAATCTGAAAATTACAAGGGACATTTTGCAGAGGCGGAGAAAATTTCCAATGAGGTTATTTCATTTCTTCGGAGCAATAAACTAGAAGATTATACCACTTCCGGTTTACTTCTCTCACGGGCTTTGTGCCAGCTTGCTTTTTCTTTTCGGAAACGTGGTGAGGGGTTAGGAAAAGAATCTTTACTCTCTGCTGAAGAAGCATATAGGTTGGCTCTTGAAGCAGGTAGTCCCATAGATGTTACCCATGCAATGATGGCTATTGGTGGCTCGCATCAATATCTTTCTGACTACACATTGAGCTTGGATTGGTATGCTAAAGCACTTGCGATGTATGAAGAGTTAGGCGATACATTAGGGATTGCTAAAATTAAGTTGTATAGTGGAATAACCTATAAAATTCTTGGCGATTACCAACGTGCGTTGCAGCACTACTCAGAATCAATGTCCATCTTTGAAGAACTCGGAGCTACATCACTCTTAGCTGATGTAACCGGTGAACTTGCATATATTTATAAAATAATTGGTTCACTTGATATAGCTCTCGAATATTATGGACACTCGCTCTCTCTCTTCAAAGAAATCGGCTATAGCAGAATGATAGCAGGAATGACGGCAAACATCGGAGCCGTATATATGGAGCAAAAAGACTCTGAAAAAGCATTGGAGCACTTTGGCAATGCCCTTTCGATACTCGAAGAAATCGGTGAAAAGCACTTCAAAGCGGTCATTACGTGGAATATAGGTGTGGTGTACTTTGGGCTTTTGGATTATACTGCTGCGATGGAATATTTTAAACGAAGTCTTGCGATGTATGAGCACATCGATTTACAAAATGGTATTGCAACTGCTCTCGGAGGGGTTGGCGAACTCTATGCCAATGAAATGTATGAGGGGTATGACGCAGAAAAAGCAGAAGAGTATTTACTCAAATCAATTGCCATCAATGATAAACTGGGCTTAAAAGCTGAATACGATCAGCATATTATTCTTACGGAACTTTATAGCAAGCAGAAACGTTGGGAAGAGGCGTTCGCAATGTTCAAAACGTACCATAACCTTGAAAAAGAAGTACAAAACGAACACCTAAAGAAGCAAGCCGATAAATTGGAAAATGAACGTCAAACAGCCGAGCGTGAGAAGCAACTTGCTATCGAGCGCACCCGCGCTCAATTAACCGAAGAAATCCTCTACAAAACCTTACCGAAATCCATCGCCAATCGTGTGATTCAAGGTGAAAACCGCATCGCTGACCATTTTAAGAATACATCAGTTCTCTTTGCCGATGTGGTTGGTTTTACAGGTATATCCGCAAAAATGCCTCCCGAAACTGTACTTCGTTTTATGAATTTTCTCTTTGAACATTTTGATTCTCTTGCTGAAAAACACGGGTGCGAGCGGATCAAAACTATCGGTGACGGTTACATGGCAGTTTGCGGCGCACCTATAGAATATGATAACCATGCAGAACGACTCGCGTTCATGGCATTGGACATGATGGAGGACATTCAACTGCCGGAAGAAATCCGTAAGCATCTGCCAACGGGTACGGTGTTTCACCTGCGGATAGGTTTGCATTGCGGGGAAATCACAGCGGGACTCATCGGCACCGGTAAACTTGCTTATGACATTTATGGCGATGCCGTCAACACCGCCGCGCGGATGGAAAGCCACGGTGAAGCGGGGAAGATCCATGTGAGCGAGGAATTTAGATATGCAGTGAGTGAATCATTATTCACTTTTACCGAACGTAGCGAAATGAACATAAAGGGCAAAGGAATGATGAAAACATATTTTCTGGAGAAAGCACAATGACAATTTTACAAGCAGAACAGCAGATAGACATAGCAATCGAAAAGCTAATACGGGCAAGGGACGTTTTTGACGTGTTTGATTATAAAGAAGCAGAACTACTCGCCAACGAAGCACTTGCACTTCTCTTTCCACTTGAAAATATGCTCGGACTTGGAGAGGAAACAGATACAAATTCACTTCGATATAAAGTTATCTATCATATTGCCCACGCCTATAACCGCCTGATGGTGGTAGCATTATCGCTTGCTGATTTTATATCCGCATTTGATTTTGGCACTCTAAGTATAGCATTTGCCGAACGGATACAGTACTATAACCGTGTATCCCAAATATATGCGAACTTTGGCGGGTTATATATGTCTCTCGACGAAGACCTTCGAGCCATAGAATACTGCCGTAAAGCATTGGCAATAGCAAGCCAGTACTGTGAAATTGGTATTTCAATCGGTGCTCTCGTTAATTTGGGTGAAGCATACAGAAGAAATGGTGATTATAATAAATCGTTGGAATGTTCACTTGAGGCACTTGCACTTTCTGAAGAACATTCAGTTATAGAAACTATTAACTTGCTTTCCGGTAATATCGGTGTACTCTATATGGATATCGGTGAGTATTCCAATGCGCTGGAATATCTGCTGAAAGCATTGCAGGAATCTATCACCTCCAACGACAAACGGCTTGAAGCAATGTGGTTTGGTTATCTCGGCCGGCTCTATTGTAAGGATGATTTCGAGGGGGCTGATACTCAAAAAGCAGAAGAATATTTCCTGCAATCATTTGCTATTACCGAAGAATTTAAGTTGCCAAAGTACCCCAACCGTAAAAATTATAAATTTATGGCTGCACTGCTTTATCGGCATGGTCAGCCGGCCAAAGCATACGAATATCTCGAAACGTTTGTTGAATTGGAAAGTGAAGGAAAGAGTGTAGAGTCCAAAAAAGAAGCCACGAAATTTGATTATGCCTTCAAAACCGCCGAGCGCGATAAAAATCTTGCCGTCGAGCGCGCAGAAGCAGATGCAACCAAGCGTCTGCTCCACAAAACGCTTCCGAAATCCATCGCCGACCGCGTGATTCAGGGCGAAACACGTATCGCTGATCACTTCGAGAATGTATCTATTCTATTTGCTGATGTGGTTGGTTTTACAGGTATATCCGCAAAAATGCCTCCTGAAGCTGTGCTTCGTTTTATGAATTTCCTTTTTGAGCACTTTGATTCTATTGCTGAAAGACATGGGTGTGAACGCATCAAAACCATCGGCGATGGTTACATGGCGGTTTGTGGTGCACCAATTCGCTATGATAATAACATGGAACGACTTGCACAGATGGCAATGGAAATGATGGTGGATATTATTCTACCCGATGATATCCGAATGTACCTGCCTTTGGGAACAGTATTTGACTTGCGAATTGGTTTGCATTGCGGAGAAATCACCGCCGGACTTATCGGAACGGGGAAGCTCGCCTACGATATTTATGGTGATGCAGTGAACACTGCCGCACGTATGGAGAGTCACGGCGAGCCGGGAAAAATCCATGTGAGCGAAGAGTTTAAAAACGCAGTGGGTGAATCATTATTCACTTTTACCGAACGTAGCGAAATGAACATAAAGGGCAAAGGAATGATGAAAACATATTTTTTGGAACAATCAAAATAGAATAATGAACTACGAACAACTCGAAGCTAAATTAAGTCATGCTGAAGATCTCTCCATACTAGGAAAATACGTGGATGCCGAAATCTCTGCCGATGAAGTGTTGGCAGAAATTGATGAGAATTTACCTCAAACCATTACCCAAAAACATGATACTCGTGATAGAATTCACCTTCGAGCGAAGGCATTAATTGCACTTGCCAACATACATTGGAGACGCGGACAGCTCGATACTGCACAGGCGTTTGCCGAAAATGGGCTTGCAGTTGCCGAAGAATATAATTTACTTGAAATCAAAGCTAAAGCGTGGAATATTATCGGAAATGTGAACCGAAGTCATGGCTCTTTCGATAAAGCACTGGAATATTTCGCTCAATCGCTTGCTACTCACGAAGAGCTTGGCGAAAAATTAAATGCTTCTCTGATTATAGGGAATATTGGAATTGTGTATAATTCCATCGGCACGTACGATAAAGCGTTGGAATACTTCGGAAAAGCTCTTGCTATTCACGAAGAACTCGGCGATAAATCAGGTGAAGCAAATGTAACAGCAAATATTGGTAGTGTGTATCTCAATCTTGGCTCTTACGATAAAGCTCTGGAATACTTTGCTACATCACTTGTTGTTCACGAGGAACTTGGAGCTAAATCTTCTGTAGCACTTGTTACCGGTAATATCGGGGTTGTCTGTCAATTTTTGGGCGACTATACTAAAGCGTTGGAATACTATGGAAAAGCTCTTGCTACTTTTGAGGAACTCGTTGATAAATCAGGTATTGCTCGCATAACCGGTAATATTGGGATTGTGTATAATTCGCTTGATGACTACGACAAAGCGTTGGAATATTTTAAAAAAGCACTTGCTACTCACGAAGAGCTTGGCGATAAATCTGATGTTGCACGTGTTACCGGGAATATAGGTGCAATCTATGCCAGCGAAAAATTCGATGGTTATGATGCTGAAATAGCTGAAGAATTTTTGCTCAAGGCAGTGGCAATAAGTAATGAGATTGGCGCAAAAGGATTCTTGGTTGTACAGTATTTATCCCTTGCAGATTTATATGAGAGTAAAAAGCAAGATAGAGAGGCACTTATTTATTATAAGAAGTATATCGAAATGAAAGACGAGGTTCAAGTCGAAGAAATAAAGAAGCAAGCAGAAGCAAAAGAACGCGAAAAAACACTTGCTGTTGAGCGAGCACTTGCACAAGCAACCAATGACATTCTAGCAAATATCCTTCCTGCTACTATTACTGAACGCTTACTAAAAGGGGAAAAGAAAATAGCTGACACGTATGAAAATGTAAGCGTGCTTTTTGTTGATATTGTTGGTTTTACTCAGATGTCGGCAAAACTGCCTGCGAGTGAATTAATAGACATTCTTGATATTATTTTCACACGTTTCGATATTATTTGCAAGAAATACGGACTGGAGAAAATCAAGACCATCGGAGATGCATATATGGCTGTCTGCGGAGCACCTATTGAATGTAATAATCATGCAGAACTAACCGCTCTTGCCGCATTCGAAATGCTGGAAAATTGTGCGGTTGAACAACGGTTCTCTGTACCAATAACTATAGGATTTAGAATTGGATTACATTCGGGTTCTGTAGTTGCCGGAATTATCGGTGAGAATAAATATTCGTATGATTTGTGGGGCGACGCTGTAAACACTGCCAGTAGAATGGAGAGTCACGGTGAAGCAGAACGAGTGCATGTAAGCGAGGAATTTAGAACTGCGCTCATTTCGACTGCGCTTAATGAGCTACCGATACAATTTATCCCTCGCGGTGAAATGGATATCAAAGGTAAGGGAATGATGAAAACGTATTTTTTGGAGAAAGTCTGAATCAGGATTTTCAGCATGTGAGAATTTTCAGGATGAGAGGCGAGAGACGAGCAATATAAAAAGATAACAATCAGGGTAATCAGTCAATTAGAATAATCAGTGGTTCAGACAATATAATCAAAACAACAATATGACAAACTCCAAACCCCAAGCCCTCATATACAGAGCAGAAGAAGCAAACAAATCCGGCAACTTCGACGAAGCGGAACGCCTCGCTTATGAGGTGCTGGCTGAACTCGACACACTGGATGGGACGTTGAGCGAAGTTGAAACGCTGCGCGCCAACGCTTATCTTTCCCTTGCCAACACCGCAATGCAACGCGGAACATTTGATGTCGCCCTTGAACAAGCAGAGCAAGTAATTGCTCTCGGAGAGGAGTATCTCCTCCCCACAGTACAACCAAAAGCATGGAGTACTATCGGAAATGTGTATGCTTCTCTTGGTATTTATAACAGGGCATTGGAATACTATACCAAATCGTTATCTGCCTACGAAGAATTGGGGGTAAAATTAGGGATTGCTGGCGTTACGGGAAACATCGGGATTGTATATCGAAACCTTGGCATCTACGACAAGGCACTGGAATTCATGGGAAAAGCATTGTCCACCCACTTAGAACTCGGAGAAATGTCATCGGCAGCTAGTGCTACGGGAAACATCGGGAATGTATACCTAAATCTTGGCATCTACGACAAGGCATTGGAATATTACTCCAAAGCATTATCCACTCACGAAGAACTCGGAGAACAATCAGGGATAGCTGGTGTTACAGGGAATATAGGGCTTGTATATGAAAATCTTGGCATGTACGACAAAGCATTGGAATACTTTTCCAAATCATTATCTACTAACGAAGCAGTCGGAGCAAAATCATTTGTAGCCAGCGTTATGGCGAACATCGGAAATGTGTATCGAAACCTTGACATGTACGACAAGGCATTGGAATACTACTGCAAATCATTATCCGCTCACGAAGCACTCGGAGAACAATCAGGCGTAGCTATCACTACGGGAAACATCGGGCTTGTATATCAAAATCTTGGCATGTACGACAAAGCATTGGAATACTTATTTAAATCGTTGTCCGCACATGAAGTAGTCGGAGCAAAGTCATTCGTAGCCATTGTTACAGGAAACATCGGAAATGTGTACCGAAATCTTGGCATGTACAACAAGGCATTGGAATACATGATTAAATCGTTGTCCACCCACGAAGCACTCGGAGAACAAACATCGGTAGCTATCGTTACTGGGAACATTGGTGCGCTGTATGCTACTCAAAAGTTTGAGGGCTATGAGGCAGCCAAAGCAGAAGAATATCTGCTCAAAGCAATTGCTCTGAATGAAGAAATAAAAGCTAAACGGAACTTGTATGAGAATCATAAATTCTTATCTGACCTCTACAAACACGAAGAACGTTGGAAGGATTTTGCAATTCACTTCGAGAAATATCACGACATTGAAAAAGCAGTTCAATCCGAAGAAGCCACTAAACAGGCGCAATTTATGGAACATCGTCGTAAGATAGAAGAATGTGAGCGCGATCGCCAGGTAAAGCTCGCCCGCTTTCAGGAGCAAGAGAAAATTCTTCCTAATATTCTGCCCGCTAAAATTGCTGAGCGTATAGTATTAGGTGAGAAAACGATTGCTGATACTCATGAGTATGTATCGGTATTTTTTTCTGATATTGTTGGCTTTACCAAACTATCGCAGCAAGTATCGGCAGTGGAATTAGTGGGAATGCTGAATGGAATATTCAGTCAATTTGACCAAATAGCCCGTAAGCACGGATTGGAGAAAATTAAAACTATTGGCGATTCCTACATGGCAGTCTGTGGCGCACCGATTCAGGTGAATAATCATGCAGAACGGACAGCATTATTTGCACTTGAGGTAGCAGAAAAAATGAAGGATTATCGAACCAACTCCGGTGAAAAAATAGAGATGCGTATCGGCTTACATTCGGGGAGTGTTGTGGCAGGGATTATCGGCGAAAATAAATTCGCCTATGACCTTTGGGGTGACGCAGTGAACACAGCGAGTCGTATGGAAAGTCACAGCGAAGCAGGGAAGATTCATGTGAGTGAAGACTTTAGAACTACGTTCATTTCGACTACGCTCAATGAACTACCGATACAATTTATCCCACGCGGTGAAATGGACATCAAAGGCAAAGGTATGATGAAAACGTATTTCTTGGAGAGAATACAATAAATAAATAGAAAACGACAACTTATTAAGTTGCCGTTGGAATCGAAAAGATGTATATATCTGTTTATTAGAAGCTACAAATAAGCTACAGTTAATTTGGTTTGGCAACTAATGAAAACGAGAGTGAGACACTACCACCGGAAGGAACGAGAGCTGTCTGCGAAGCTGAATTAGTGAAGCCCGTCATTGAAGCTACAACACCATAACTTCCGGCAACTACACTGATTGCGGCAATTCCATTAGTATTAGTTGTTCCTGTGTTTGCAGTTCCGGAAGAAGGAGTAGCAGTTACGGTTGCACCGGCAATCACCCCGCCGGTAGAAGCAGATACGGTTGCATTTATCACTCCATTGCCGGAATTAGGTGATAAACTACAAGGAACTTCACCATTACTATTTACAGGTAATCCACTTTGCGAGACGAAGCCGGGCATTGATACATTCACTGTGTACGTGTTACTCACAACAATCATATTACATTTACCTTCTTTATCGGTCACACCACTTCCACCAACTACCGTTGGGCTTAAACTTACTGATGCACCGACAAGTGCTACCCCTGCAGAATCTGTAACTATAACTTTAATACTGATGTTGCCAATAGGATCTTGCATATTTATTCCTTAATAATTGTAAATTATTTTGATTCAAAACTGTTGGATGCAAATTTAGATTATATATACCAATAATACAAATCGTATATGGTATTTTTGTACTTTGTACTGAAAATCTTCTATTTATGTTTAATCTATTATCGAAAATTATGTCAGAAAGCATACTTACAGCATTCCGTTTGGCTATAGAAAATGCAGATTCTTTAGAGGAAAAAGCAATGATAACCAACGACTTGGCAAGAGAGTTATTAGGTTTGTCCCTCTATGATGAGGCAAGCTCCACAGCTCGGGAAGCTCTTACAATTTCAATCGAAACAAAAAGTAAATTGCAAGAAGGAAGAGCATTGGGCATGCTCGGTAATATTTCTCTTAATCTGGGTGATTATCACGATGCTTTGGAGTACTATGAGCAAGCCCTTGGCATTTTTGAGATACTGAACGATAAAAGCAGAATGGCAATTATCATTGGTAATATTGGAAGAGTCCACCGTAGTTTATCTAATTATCCACAAGCAATTGAATATTACCAAAGAGCATTAGCAATAGATAAAGAGGTTGGTAATAAACAGGGCATGGCAAACCACATTGGAAATATAGGAAATGTGTATTTCATTCTTTCTAATTATATGAAAGCAATAGAGTATTACCAAAATGCACTTTTACTGTCGGAAGAGCTTGGAAATACTTCAGCAACAGCAATCCATATTGGTAATCTTGGTAATGTTTATCTGAACCTCTACGAGTATAATCAAGCCCTTGAATATTACCAAAAATCGTTGACTATTCTTAGTGAATTAGGAGATAAATTAGGTGTGGCAAATACAACGGGAAATATTGCCGGTGCATATTTTAACCTTAAGGAGTATCCCAAATCTTTAGAGTATTACCGTACAGCTATAGAAATGTACGAGGAAATTGGCAGTAAAGCAGGAATTGCAGATATATCTACGAATCTTGGAATTTTGTATAAAGAACTTGGTGAATATCAGAAGTCCATTGAGCATTATACACGCGCTCTACTCATAAATCAAGAGCTGGGTAATATGTTGAGCGTTGCGTGCAATACATCAGGTTTAGGAGTTCTATTCGGAGAAATAAAGTTTGACGGCTATGATTCCAAAAAGGCGGAAGATTATTTACTTCAAGCAATTGCAATTAATGAAAATCTTGGTTCAAAAAAAGAAATCTACGAAAATCATCAAATTCTTTCGGATTTATATAATCAAATCGGAGAAGGAACAAAAGCATATCATCACTATAAAATATATCATGAATTAGAAAAAGACGTACAAAATGAGGCAATGAGAAAACAGGCGGAGCAGTTAAATTATGAGCGTAAAACAACCGAACGCGAAATGCAAATAGCCGTTGACCGCGCCAAGCACGAAGCCACTGAGCAACTCCTGCACAACACCTTGCCTCCCCAAATTGCTAATCGGTTGCTCGAGGGTGAGAAAATAGCGGATACTCACGAAAATGTAAGTGTGCTATTTATTGATATAGTTGGCTTTACAAAAATGTCAACGACTATTCCGGCTAGTGAACTAATTGACCTTTTAGATATTGTTTTTAGCCGTTTCGACATGATTTGTAAAAAATTCGGATTGGAGAAAATCAAGACAATAGGTGATGCATATATGGCTGTGTGCGGTGCACCGGTGGCGTATGAGAATCATGCAGCGCGTGTTGCACTTGCGGCACTTGAAATGCTGGAAGATTTTTCACTCGAACGACGGTTTTCGGTTCCAATAGACTTGGGATTTAGAATTGGCTTACATTCAGGAAGTGTAGTAGCCGGAATAATCGGCGAGTATAAATTATCGTATGATTTGTGGGGTGATGCTGTGAATACTGCGAGTAGAATGGAATCCCATGGCGAGGAAGATAAGATACATGTGAGCGAAGAGTTTAGAACTGCGCTCATTTCGACTACGACCAATGAGCTACCGATACGATTTATCCCACGCGGTGAGATGGACATCAAAGGTAAAGGAAAAATGAAAACGTATTTTCTGGAGAAATTATGAACAACGAAGAACTCATAGCTCTGCTGACGCAAGCAGATGAACATAAGAACGCCGGCAACTACTCAGAGGCAGAAAAAATTGCTCATCAGGTGCTGGCTATTGCAGAAAGCAATTCTCTCCTCGACGTACAATCTAAAACAAATAATATACTTGGGATAGTGAACAAACATCTTGGTAATTATGACCAGGCATTGGAATACTTCTCGAAAGCATTGTCAGTGGCTGAAATACTTGAAGATAAAAAAAGTATAGGCGGTAATATGGTAAATATCGGGAATGTGTATTCGGGTCTTGGAGTTTATAACAAAGCATTAGACAGCTTCTTACAGGCCATACCGATATTCGAAGAAATTGGAGAGAAAATATTTAAGACTAATGCTATGGTGAGCATAGGGATTGTGTATCTACAACTTGGCGGTTATGACAAAGCATTGTACTATTTCTTTAAAGCGTTGGCTGAGGAGGAAACACATGGAACAAAATTAGGAAGTGCCAAGATTACGGGGAATATTGGAAGTGTGTATTTTGAAATGCTTAACCATGCGAAAGCATTGGAATACTATACCAAAGCACTTGTCACTTTTGAAGAACTCAAAGCTAAAGAAATGGCAGCTCGCTTTACGGGGAATGTAGGAGGCGCTTATTATGAAATTGGCAATTATGATAAAGCATTTGAATACTACATGAAAGCGTTAACAGTTCTTAGAGAACTCGGTATAAAATCTTCGATAGCACTCGTGATGGGGAGTATTGGTTCTCTTTATTCTCATAAAAATTTTACCGGTTATAATGTAGAGATAGCTGAGGAGTATTTTCTTGAATCAATCGCTCTTAGCGATGAAATCGGAGCAAAACACGATTTCTGTTCAGTTTGTAAATCTCTTGCTGACTTCTATAAAACCAACAAACGATGGGAAGAGTTTGCACTGTATTTCGAGAAATTCTATCTCGTCGAAAAAGAAGTCCAAAGCGAGGAAGCACAGAAGCAAGCAGAACAACTTGAGTATCGCCGCAAAATAGAAGAATCCGAGCGCGACCGCCAAGTGAAACTTGCACGTTTCCAAGAGCAGGAGAAAATCCTCCATAATATCCTTCCGGATCAAATCGCCGATCGAATGATAGAAGGTGAGAAAACCATCGTGGACAGTTACGACAGCGTATCCGTTCTTTTTGCCGATATTGTCGGCTTTACCAAACTCTCCCAACGTGTTACTCCCGAACAACTCGTAGCATGGCTTGATGCTATCTTCAATAGCTTCGACCAATTAGCAGATAAACTCGGATGTGAGAAAATTAAAACTATAGGTGATTGTTACATGGTAGTTGCGGGCTTGCCGGAACGATGTAACGACCACGCAGAACGTTTAGGGGCAATGGCACTTGAAATGCTGAAAGCGATTGAGGAATTACCTGCATTAGTAGAAAATATTTCGATAAACATGCGAATAGGCATCCATTCGGGCAGTGTAGTAGCAGGAATTATTGGCAAGAACAAGTATGCATACGATTTATGGGGCGATGCAGTGAACACGGCGAGTCGTATGGAATCGCATGGCGAAGCAGGGAAGATCCATGTGAGCGAGGAGTTTAGAACTGCTCTCATTTCGACTGCGCTCAATGAACTACCGGTACAATTTATCCCTCGAGGTGAAATGGAAATCAAAGGTAAAGGGAAAATGCGGACGTATTATCTCGATAAGGAGGATAACTAATGACATACGATAAATTGACAGACAAACTACGCGAAGCGGAAATCTGCGTTAATGAGGGAAATTCCGACAAAGCAGAATATCTGGCAAAGGAGGTTCTGAAAGAACTTAGTTTTGACGGAAATATTATTACCGGAATGCAAGATGCGTTAGTTTTACCGGCGGATAATCAACGTCAAAGGTTGGATTTCATCCGTATTCATGCGCGTTCAATGCATCTGCTCGGCACTATTGAATGGCGCAGAGGGGAATATTCTCCTGCGCTCGAACATTGTACCGCAGCGCTTGCCGCTTT
>JAFDZU010000011.1:426-1089 GCA_018266765.1 Bacteroidota bacterium | reverse complement strand
TAACCGCGCACTGAGTTTTGCAGAGGAATGTGGGAATCTGACATTTTCGGCGAATATTATCACGAATATCGGAGGATTATTTCAGGAAATTGCCGATTTTCCCCGTGCAATAGAATACTTCGGAAAAGCGCTCGACCTATATCAGCAACTCAATAACCGTATTGGCATTTCGGTTACGTTGTGCAATGTAGGACTGCTTTACAATACGCTCTCAGATTCCGTCCGCGCTCTTGAAAATTTTAACAAGGCGATTGCAATTGATAAGGAACTCGGCAACGAAGCCGGCACGGCACGGCTTTACGGAAATATCGGTATAGTTTACTTCGGAAACAAGGACTATTTGCTTGCTTTGGAATACTTCAGCAAAGCGCTTGAGATGCATACCAAACTCTCGAACGGCAGAAGTATGGCTATTAACCTGAACAACATCGGAAATGTGTACCGTGCGCTCTCCGACTTTCCCCAAGCACTCGAATATTATGACAAAGCACGGGAAATCACCGAACAACTTGGTATGAAGAGTAGCAAAGCAGAATGGCTTCAACGTGTAGGGGACATCTACGCTAATACCGGATTTGAGGGATTTGACCACGAAAGAGCAAAAGAGTATCTGCTGGAAGCAATGGAAATTAATCTCGAACTCGGAACGTTGAACAAAAATGC
>JAFDZU010000011.1:0-251 GCA_018266765.1 Bacteroidota bacterium | reverse complement strand
GAGAAAATCCTTCATAACATCCTGCCCGCGCAAATTGCCGAGCGTATGGTTTCCGGCGAAAAAAACATCGCGGACTCTTACGACTCCGTCTCTGTGTTTTTCTCGGATATTGTCGGATTTACCAACCTTTCACAAAAAGTAACGCCTGAAGAATTACTCGGACTGCTAAACGGCATTTTCACCCGATTTGACCAATTAGCCCGTAAACACGGCCTTGAGAAAATCAAAACAATCGGCGATTCCTATATGGC
>JAFDZU010000010.1 GCA_018266765.1 Bacteroidota bacterium | reverse complement strand
CTCCAGACCAAAAGGAGAAAAAAACTTGGGATTTAATTGCAACTTTTCCAAATCCAACTGTAATCGGTCTTGACAGAAATTTATATGCAGAAGAATCGGAAAAGATTTTCATTGAAGAAAATCTTCGTGGTAGAATTGTTAAAAAGGGTTCTATTCAAGGTCTCTCTCCATTAGACCGAGTAAAAGAAATTGTGAATAGAGAGTATAGAAAAAAGAAAAACTCTATTCTCAACCTGACAAGTAATCTTAAAAACCATTTAATGCTTTCAACTTTTGCGGGGAGCATAACCATTGAATCATTTACTTCTGGAATTAGATACAAGTTAAATATTACTCAAATTGAAGGGGCAGAAAAAAGGGTAAATGATTACTTTCAAAATTTTGAAAAGAAGGCATTAAGCATTGATGAACAAAAAACCATAACAAATTATTTTGCACAACTTAAAGACATTACAGTTCAATATCAAAATAATTCTACAGATGAAAAAGTAAAGCTTTTATACGGTCTTAATGCAAGCCAATTTGTAAAAGTAAACAAGCTTTTAAAGGAGTTTGAGAAGTTTGAACTAGACACAAATAAAGCCCTAGAACAAATAACAACTTACATAAACACACTTAACTTCTTTCTCAAAGACTCTGCTAAGAAGTTGCTGTTTAAAGAAGATACTGCTGAACTATCTTTCCATACTTTAGATAAAAATGGAAACATAATAACTGAATTTAAAGACATTAAATTTTTGTCATCAGGTGAACAACAAATTCTTATTTTATTCTCTTATATCGCATTTAATAGTCAAGACGGAAAACTCTTTATAATAGATGAGCCAGAATTATCACTCCACATAAAATGGCAAGAAGATTTTCTAAATCAACTTGAGAACATTACACCCAAAGGAACACAGCTCATTTTGGCAACCCATTCACCAATTCTTGCCAGCAAGAAGAGAGAAAAAGCTACAGTTTTAATGCCATACAACTAAACTATTTATGGATATAGGATTCCCAGAACTAACAGACTCTTTCTTATCAGGGCAAGACATTTTATATACTCAATTTAATGATGTTGAGTTCTTTGTTGAAGATACAGAGCAAGAACACTTTTACTTTAACATCCTTAAAAAGCTATTTCCTGAGTTAAGATTCGACAAAATATTCCCTCTTAACGGAAAGAAGAATGTAAAAGATGCGGCACGTCTAAATGTAGGCAACAAAAAAAAGGTCTATATAGTAGACTTAGATTTTGACCACATATTAAATACAGTTGAAAATATTGATAATTTATTTTACCTAAGAAAGTATTCTATTGAAAACTATTTGTTTACTCGAAGTGCGATTTATGAAGTAATTAGAATCAAAGATTCAAAACTTAAAGACTACGAAATTGATGCATTGTTTGACCTTAATCAAATTCTAACTGATGCAGCTTCTTGTTTAAAAGATTTATCTTGCTGCTTCATCATTATTCAAAACAAAGAACTTGGACATTCATATTATGGACTTAATGTTTCAAGAGATTTTGATTTTGCAACTTCGCCACCTAGATACAGAATGAACTTTATTACTAATTATTTTAATGAAGTTGAGAACTTACTAAAGGCAAAGAATAGAAGATATTCATTGACAAGTCAAAAAAGAGCATTGTCTAGACACTTCAATACCCTATCTGATTGTTTAGCCCACATACCGGGCAAGTATATTTTAACCTTCTTAAAAGAACGACTACAATCATTAAGGCTTATCAACCAAATGGAAGTTGAATCCTTTACCTATCAACTATCAAAAGACTTCAATAGCAACGAACTAGAATATTTAAGGACAAATGTTTCAAACTATATTAGATAGAAAATCTGCTGCTAACAGGCGTTTGGCTCAATGGCGGGTGTCGTGGTTAATTGAACATTCTGCCTCGCATCAACTTTTGTGGTGTATTGACAGTTTTGTGCTCCGAAATCCGCCACTGCGCCAAGCGCCAAACCGTTAGTAGTTCACCCGACAAGCCGATTTAATAATCGGCTTTCATCATTCCCCCAAAACCAAAGACCACACAGAAGCCGACGAGCACTACCACCCACCCAACAAAGTGAAAACATCCATTGACATCCATTGATTTAAAAGACGTGTTATATGATTCGATAAAAAGTGAATGGGTAGAGATTGCGGTGGAAGGTGTGTGATTTCTTTTTAAACCACATATAAGTACATAGATTTTAAGCCCGCGTGTTTGTTCTGGGCTTTTTTTATTCAATTGACGCCGGCTTTAGCCGGTGGAAGAATGGAATTAATTGATTGGCTTTAGCCAAAAATAATAAGCTTCAATTTGGCTAAAGCCAATTCATTCATATATCTAATCCTCCGGCTAAAGCAGGAGGCAATTGACATATTCTTAGATTTTAAATTCAAAGTAACAAGCCGACCAGACGGTAAATAAAAAAGCCCACAACTAAAATGAAGGTTGTGGGCTTTTTTTATTAAATACTTACTGTACTACATGTTTGTATTGTTTTATTCATTCACCGTCAATAACTTTTCAAACCATTAATCCATAATTTTCCGAAGGAATGCGGGTTTTTCCATTGTTGCTTCTTTGAGTGCATTATCTCGTGGAATAGCGATAACTCCGGGTGGGTTTGTATATCCATTTGAGCCGGAAGATAAATCACCTGAACTGATTCGAATAGAACCGGCAACTCCATTAGCTGCACGACGATAAGTAGCAGGAGTATCTAATTCTTGCAATTGCTGAACACCACTTGGACTGGATTTAGGAATTGAATAATGACGCTCACCACCACCGGCAGGCAAAGGACGACTTCCACCATTTGTAGAGATGGGAGGGTTCACTGATCGAATATTCGGCTGAGGTTGAATTACAGGCGGCTTTACCGGAGGAGTTGCCGTAGCTTTTTCTGCAGGTTTAGTAATAGTTTCCTCATATTTGAAACCGGTAGCAACAACTGTGAGCATAATTTTATCGCCCATGTTTTCATCGGTAACGATACCAAATATCAAATTAACTTCATGTCCGGCAGCTTCTTCTATAATTTTAACGGCATCTTGCACTTCGACCATAGCCAAATCAGAGCTTCCGCAAATATTAACAAGCAACCCTTGAGCGCCTGCGATAGAAATACCTTCGAGCAAAGGAGAATTGAGTGCGTTTTGAGCGGCTTCAATTGCTCTGTGTTCGCCGCTGGCGATACCAATACCCATAAGTGCGTCACCCATATCTTTCATGATGGTACGAACGTCTGCAAAGTCCACATTCACATCACCGGTATGAGAAATAAGATCTGCAATTCCGCGAGTAGCATTATAAAGAACATCATCTACACGATTAAAAGCATCTTTAAAGGAAGTTTGACGAGTGATAATACTCATTAACTTTTGATTAGGTATAGTAATAAGTGCATCGACATGTTTGCGTAATTCGCTAATTCCACCCTCGGCTTCGGTTGAGCGGCGACGTGCCTCCCAATCGAAGGGTTTGGTTACTATTCCAATGACCAAAGCTCCGAGTTCACGAGCTACACGTGCTACAACAGGTGCTCCTCCAGTACCTGTTCCACCACCCATTCCAGCTGTCACAAACACCATATCGCTACCGAGAAGTGCTTCTCGAATTTCGTCAATGTCTTCTTCCGCTGAACGTTGCCCGATTTCGGGTTTTGCTCCGGCTCCCAATCCTCGGGTAGTTTCCTTGCCAAGTTGGATTTTATGTGGTGCAAGATTGCGTGCAAGGTCTTGGGCATCGGTATTGGCTGCAACAAAATCAACGCCTACAAGTCCTCGAGTTATCATGCTGTTAATAGCGTTACCGCCTCCGCCGCCAACGCCTATGACGCGTATCTTTGCGCCCTGCTCTTCAACTGTATCAAATTCTATCATTTTTCCCCCCACGGTTAAATGAAAACAATACGTTCATAATATAAAAAAGAAAATTATTAGACAAAATAAGTAAATTCTCAAACTATCCACAAAAATAATTACAAATCCTCAAAAAAAGACTTGACTTTGCGAAATAATGACGGCTTTTTTGTTGCGATATCATCAATTCCTTCATCAATACTATCTTTCCTTGCACGTAAACCGTGCATCACTAATCCGACTGCCGTAGCAAACATTGGACTTTCTACTTCAGGTGCAAGTCCTCCATACGTCATTGCTGATGGTATTCCAATTTTTACCGGACGACCAATCACATTATGAGCTAATTCGTCCGTTCCATTAAGTAATGCGCTTCCACCTGTCACAATTACACCAGCTGAAAGCCGATCTGCATAACCTGATTTTTTAATTTCTGCATATGCAAACTCAAATATTTCTTCCATTCGCGGTTGAATCACTTGGCAAAGCAAGCTTTTAGTTACTTCGAGTGGTTTACGACCACCAATTCCGGGAATCATAAAAACTTCGTCACGCATTATACTTTCTTGGAGTGCATGACCGTACTCTCTTTTAATTCTCTCTGCTTGAACATGAAGTATTCCTAACACATTGCAAATATCATCGGTTACTTGATGTCCTGCTACTGCAAATACTGAAGTATGACGGATAATTCCTTCAACAAAAACGGCTACATCTGTCGTACCTCCGCCAATGTCAATCAATGCAACCCCAACTTCTTTTTCGTCATCATCAAGAACAGCTTCACTGCTTGCAAGTGGTTCTAAGACTAAATCACTAACTGTTAAGCCGGCTCGTTCTACGCATCGATGAATATTTTGCATTGCTGTAACTAGGGCAGTAACAATATGGACATTTGCTTCCATACGTACACCACTCATTCCAATAGGGTCGGTTATGCCATCTTGACCATCTATAATATAATCTTGGGGTATAACATGTAAGATTCGGCGGTCGGAAGGAATTGCAATTCTACGAGCTTCATCTAAAAGTCGTTGAACATCAGCATGGGTAATTTCTTTAGTAGGGTTTGAAATTGAAATGATACTGCGGGTTGCAAATGAGTGAATGTGGTCGCCTGCAATTCCAACAACTACATCCTTTACTTTAATACCTGCTTGCTGTTCGGCAATAGCAACTGCTTGTTGAATTGAACGTACGGCTCTGTCAATATTAACGATAACTCCACGACGAAGTCCATCGCTATCAGCCAATCCAACCCCCAATATATTCAGTGATTTGCGCGAAGAATCTGTTGCTACAATCAGTACACATACTTTCGATGTCCCGATATCAAGTCCAACAATAATATCGTCGTTATTTATACTCAAGTCTGGATTCATGCCTATTGCACCTTAGGTTTAACGGTCTGTTCAATATGACTATTATATATTTTTTTTTATTGAGTTCTTTTTTTGAGTATCAATTGTCCTTGCCAACGAAGGTCAATATACTCAATTGTTTGTTTATTTACTTTAGGAAATTCATTTTTCCAAAACCGAATCAAACAATCAATTTTTTCTTGCAAGTTTTTAGGATATCCAATGTTTACCATAATTCCTGACTCAGTAGAACGCAAATAGTAAGAATTTTGATTTTGCTGGTAAAATACTTCTGAAACAGCTTGGTATAATTCACCATTTGAAGTATTCTCTAACAGATTTAAAATTCTAACCAGTCCACCCACTACCATTGTGTCAATCTTACCATCAATATTAATCCCATGTACCAGCGGCACATCGGTTACCACTGAAAACAACCTATACGGAAGTACGACTCCATCGCGGTCAATATATCGTAACTCACCTTGCGAACTTTTGAGAGCCGCGACCGGAAGTCGCTCTTCAATTGTTACAATAATTTTTCCATTATCACCGTGAGCCACGGTCGCAGAGCGAACAAAAGGATGTTGTTTGATTTTAATCCGCAATTCAGCGAGCTGAATATCACGTAAAAACGGATGTTCGTCTTTGTCTATTCCGATTTTTTCAAGAATTTCGTGCTCTGTAAGAGTTTTAATGCCTACAATTTCAATCGTTTGGAGTCTCTGTTTGGACTTCCACATGAATGACAAGGCAAATATTCCTCCAACTATTATAAGAATAGTCAACAACTTGCTATATAAAAAAGAACGCTTGTCTTTCTCCGCCAAATCTTGCTGTAACTGTTTTTTTGCCATTTACTTACCTCTTTTACCCCATATCATGTGTTTTTCTATTTAATGAATGTTTATTCTTCCTAATTGATAGGAAATATAGAATATCCATGACTCAAAACCTATCTGCAAAAAAGTAATTAAGCAGAGCGTTATTGAAGCCAAGAAATAATCTGTTAAACAAAATACAGACTCAAAAACATGCGGGATACAGAATTTTTTTGATGCTGCTCAATAAAATTCAATACAAATCTATCATGCTTAGAGGGAAAAGACAAGCAAAATTTTACTTTAAGCAAAATTTTTTATTTCTTTACAATTATTAGTCACTAAAAAAAATAGAGTCCAAGTCTAAAACTCACCGAAATCACTCCCTTGACTATCAACTGCAAATGCAATAAAATTCCCTATATTTGTTTGATAATATTTGGAATAAAATCAAAGAATACTAGAAATAAAATATATATTTTACAGCTATCTGACTTTATTAACAAAAATGACGCATCTGCAACTATCTTCAATTACTAAACTATACGACAATAAAACCGTTGCAGTAAAGAATGTATCCCTTGAAGTACAGCCGGGTGAGTTTCTTGTTTTAGTTGGGCCATCAGGATGTGGGAAAAGTACTCTACTACGGATGATTGCAGGATTAGAATCCATTAGTTCGGGTGATTTACTCTTTGATGGGAAAAGAATGAATGAAGAGCCACCTAAAAACCGTGATATTGGTATGGTTTTCCAAAATTATGCTCTGTATCCTCATTTGAGTGTTGGTGAAAATATTGGATTTCCACTTTCAATTCGCAAAGAGTCCAAATCTGAAATTAAACGAAAAGTTCAAGAAGTAGCTGAAATTCTCGGATTAGATAACGCTCTTTCAAGTAAACCAAAAGAACTTTCTGGCGGACAACGACAACGAGTAGCTTTAGGCAGGGCAATTATCCGTAGTCCTCGGATATTTTTGTTTGATGAACCTCTTTCGAATCTTGATGCTCAACTGCGAGTTCAAATGCGCTCAGAAATTATCGCATTGCAACGAAAACTTGGTGTAACTGCTGTTTATGTTACACACGACCAAACGGAAGCAATGACGATGGGCGATAAAATTGCAGTCTTGAAACAGGGTGAAATACAGCAAATTTCAACACCTGCAGAAATGTACCGTAACCCCTCAAATCTTTTTGTATCATCATTTATCGGAAGTCCGCAAATTAACTTATTTCATGGAATAATACGAGAAAATCCAGCATTACATTTCTATGAGAATTCAAGTCAATTTTCATTTCAGTTTTCGAAAGATAATTTTAAAACTATGCTTCCAGCAGATGGAACTGAACTAACTATTGGAATTCGCCCGGAAGACCTTTCTCTAACTATGAGTTCCAACGATCAAAACATTCAAATTGAAGCAGAAATTAAGGCAATTGAATATATTGGACACGAATCGTTATTGTATTTTAGTACAAATGGAGATATGAAGTGTTGCAGGGTTCCTTCTGTTGCAACAGTAAGTGTAGGTCAAAAAGTTATTTTCTATACTCTTTACTCTCATTTACTATTATTTGGTAAAGACGGCAGTAGATTATAAATTAGAATAATAAACCAATAATACTCGTTATAGTCAATAAACAAAAAATCGTAGTACTTTATAGATGTTTATATTTTTTGTTTTAATAGTTATTTAAATTCATAATTCGTAATTTTGTCTACTAAACAACCAATTTTAGAAATAATAACTGCTTTAATTATGAACAATATTAAGAATTACATTCTCAATAATAAATCTCGATTTCTTGAAGAACTTGCCGATTTATTACGAATTCCATCTGTTTCGACCGCTCCTGAACATATAGCCGATGTTGCTCATTGTGCTTCGTTTGTTGCTGAACATATTCGTGCTGCAGGAATTGATGATGTTACAATTTATCCGACAAAAGGTCATCCTATAGTCTATGCGGAGTATAAATGCTCCAGACCAAATGCGCCGACTGTTCTTTTTTATGGACATTATGATGTTCAGCCGGTTGACCCGCTGAATTTATGGACAAATCCGCCATTTGAGCCAACTTTCAGAGATGGAAAAGTTTTTGCACGTGGTGCAACGGATGATAAAGGACAAATTTTCCTTCATATTAAAGCATTAGAATCGTATTTAAAAGTGAATGGAGAATTACCTGTAAATGTCAAATTATTGATAGAAGGAGAAGAAGAAATCGGTAGTGTCCATCTTGAGGAATTTATAAGAACCCACCAAGACTTGCTAAAATGTGATACCGTTGTCGTTTCGGATACACCAATTTATGCTCCCGGAGTACCTTCGCTTGTTTATGGTTTACGTGGATTATGTTATATGGAGGTTACTATTACCGGGCCGAACCGTGATTTACATTCGGGTAGTTTTGGTGGAGCTGTTCAAAACCCGGTGAATGCTCTCTGTGATATGATTGCAACATTAAAAGACGGCTACGGAAGAATAACTATTCCCGGATTCTACGACGACGTTCTCCCACTCACACAAGAAGAACGCACAGATTATGCTTCGCTTCCATTCGATGAAGAAGAATATCGAACTCAACTCGAAATTCCATTTACGTTCGGAGAGTTTGGCTATTCAACTTTAGAAAGAATTTCAGCACGCCCGACATTAGACGTAAACGGAATCTTAGGTGGATTTACAGGTGTAGGTGCAAAAACTGTTCTTCCTTCTATTGCTAAGGCAAAAATTTCGATGCGCCTTGTTCCAAACCAAGATTCTGATGATATTGCTCAAAAATTTCAAGAGTATTTAAAAACTATAGCCCCACCGACTGTTAAAGTAGAAATTGTTAATCATCATGGAGCAAATCCTGTTCTTACTCCTCGAGATTCAATGGGTATGAATGCGGCACGAGTTGCACTACGAGAGGCATATAATAAAGAACCGGTTCTCACACGCGAAGGTGGTTCAATTCCTGTATGTCTATTATTTGATACGATTCTTCATGCCCCCACGGTTTTAATGGGATTTGGACTTTCAACAGAAAATGCTCATTCTCCTGATGAACACTTCTTACTTGATAATTTTGAAAAAGGAATAATTGCAACAGCAGCATTTTACGATGAAATGGGCAAACAATCAATTTAATTGTAAATAAAAAACTTTATATATTGGCGGCAATGATTGTGAAAATACTACGATATTTATTTCTACGATAAGAATAATGAGCGGAGCGACTGCACTTCTATCTCTCTACTTGCAAAACCCAAACGCCGTTACTCCATTTCGTTAATTGTGTTATCGAACTCATCTCTTTACGGAATAGAATAAATTTCTGAATAATTCACAAAAACAAGCCGCCTTATTTATTACACTTATGAAAATCGCCTATGTTTCTACTTTTGACGCTCGGTTAGTCCATAGTTGGTCAGGTACCGGATATACTATCGCAAAAGAATTAGAAAAACAGGGTTTAGAAATTTCATATGTCGGACCACTTACAGAAAAGAACAGTCTATTGTATAAAGCTAAACAGCTTTTTTATCGAGAAATTCTCAGAAAACGTCACATCCGCCAAGCAGAACCTGCTATTGTGCTTCATAATGCACTTCAAATTTCAAAACAAATTGAAAAAATAAAACCGGATATTATTTTAGCAATTTGGGCGTATCCAATCGCTTTATTAGATTGTAAACAACCTATAGTATTTATAGCAGATGCAACGTTCCCATTGATGCATAACTACTATAAAGAATATTCAAATCTGAGTACCTCAACGATTCGTAATATTAAACAATTAGAGCAGTCTGCTTTGAACCGTTCCGCAGCGGTTATTTATAGCTCGCAATGGGCAGCACAAAGTGCAATTAATGAGTATAACACCTCTCCGGATAAAGTTTATGTTGTTCCATTCGGTGCTAATATTGATGTTCCGCCAAGTGAAAGTGAAATAGAACAATTTATTGAAAAACGTGTTAAAAATGATGTATGTAAACTATTATTTTTAGGTGTAGATTGGGAACGCAAAGGTGGAAATATCGCTTTGAATACAGCGATAAATCTACATAACAAAGGTATAAAAACTGAATTAAATATAGTTGGTTGTGTTCCTACTACAACTAAGTTACCGCATTTTGTAAACCTAATCGGATTTTTAAATAAATCAGACCCAACTGATGTTATCAAATTAAGAAAACTGTTCATAGAATCTCATTTTTTAATTCTCCCTTCGATAGCTGATTGTACTCCAATTGTATTTTCTGAAGCTAATTCTTTCGGACTTCCATGTATCAGTACAACTGTAGGTGGAATTCCATCAGTGATTATAAACGGAAAAAACGGGCAACTATTCGACAAACTGGATTCACCAGAAGAATTCAGTCAATATATTGCTCAATTAATTACTAACCCAGAAGAATATTATAAACTTGCACATTCCTCTTTTCTAGAATACAAGCAAAGACTTAATTGGGATTTTGCTGGCTATCAAATCAAGAAAATTCTCGAGAATTTACTCTAAAACTAAAATAAATTTCATTTGAGTTTTGAAAGTTAATGAAAAAAAGGCGAATTTTGCTTTATACTTTCAATTAAAACAAATTGTACTTTCATCTTTTTCATTATTTTGGGGAGTGTTGCGTGAGATAATTCGCCACTATTTTATTTTTAATTCCTCACAATTTTACTTCTATCAATATGAAATACCTTATTGGTTTGCTATTTTTAATAGTTTCTACTTACGCTGTTTCTGCTCAAATACGACTCGATAACTGGAAAACCTATTCTTCTTTAAACAATGTTCGTGCTGCAACTTTGGATGAATCCGGACATATTTGGGTGGCAACTTCAGGAGGTGTTTTTCGATATGATACCACAACGAAAGAAACTATTGAATTTAGAAATATAAATGCTCTTCTTAGTTTGGACGCAACGGCTATTGCGTATAATCCAATAAATAAATCAATATATGTTGGTATGTTTGACGGAGGAATTGATATTATTGATAAGAATCTTAATTTTAAGCATATCACAGACATACGTTATCAAACCACACTCACAAGACGGCGAATTAATGATTTTTTGTTTGTTGGAAATAAAGTCTATGTTGCCGGAGATTTTGGATTAATAGATTTCAACGAAAATAATGCTCCCGGTGATGATGTTCAGAAACTCGGCACGTTTGAAAAGAACACACCTATTTTAAAAATTAATATTTTACGCGATTCAATTTGGGCGGCGACTCCACTTGGAATTGCTTATGCCCCACTCTCATCTCCATCTCTCAAAGACCCGAAAGCATGGAATACAATTACCTCAAGCAACGGATTATTTCCGAACTCTAATGTTATAGGAATGGTAATCCTAAATAATGATTTATATATTGCTCAATCTAGTGGTATGGTAAAATACTCTTCAGGAGTAATCACACCTATTCCAGGATTATCAAACTTATCAGATTTGGGAGCAATAACATCGATTTCTGCATCAAATAAACTTGTCTATTATGTGGATAGTTATGCTCTCTTTTCTGTAGCTGAAAATGGAAATGTAGTTAGACTTCTTCAATCTCCGGATGTGATTACAGGTCACACAACATCAGGTAATTTAGTATTTCCATTTTATAAATTAAATGGAATGGGAATAATTCGCGGTTCGGGAATTTCTAAAATCATACTTAACACCCCTATATCAAATCTATTTTTAAATATTACTGTTGATACTAAGGGTTCGCTTTGGAGTACAACTAATTATGATAACAGCCAAGGGTTTACGCTTTATTCTAATGGAAATTGGACAAGTTTTACGACTACAACAAAACCTCAACTGAAAGGAAATGGATACTTTAGGATAAGTTCATTACCGGATGGAAGTACATGGGCAGGATGTTGGGGCTGTGGTGTTACTCGTATCGAAAATGATAGCGTTATTACTATATTTAACGAAACTAATTCATCATTAGCAGGAATCAAAGATGTGCCAACATTCATACTCGCAGGTGAAGCTGCATCTGACCGCAATGGGACTGTTTGGATAACTAATTTGAGAAATGACAATCCTACACCGGTACTTGTAGCGAAAAATACAAAAGGAGATTGGTTCGGATTTACAAACGAATCAGTAGTATCAAAGCACACATTTCAAAGTATTTCTGTAGATTTTTCTTCTACAAAATGGCTTGGGAGCAGTGATGGTGATGGACTAGTTTATTTTTACGAAAAATCAACTCTATCAGCTAAAGATGATGATATTTGGGGTAAAGTAACAAGCTCTAATTCTGCTCTTCCTGATAATGCAATAAATGCGATTGTAGTTGATAAAAACGGCGCACTTTGGATTGGTACTCCCTCCGGTATCGCTGTGATGTTCACCCCAAGTACAGTTCAACGCAACTCACTTCCATTTGTCCAAAAAATTAACTCATTATCAAATCAAGTGATTAATGATATTGCTGTCGATGCTTTGAATAATAAATGGGTAGCAACAAACGAAGGTGTTTTTGTGCTTAATGATGACGGCTCATCTGTTCTTGGAATTATCAATGCAACCAACTCACCGCTTATCAGCAATCAAGTGAAATCTGTTGCTGTTGATGAACTTAGTGGCAAAGTATATTTCGGTACTGAAGTCGGGTTATCAGAAGTGACCACACTCTCACAACGTCCACTCGAAGAATATGCAATTGTGTGTTTTCCACAACCCTTTGCACCGGAAACAGACGGAGAATTAGTTATAGAAGGATTAGCGGCAGAAAGTTCAATTAGAATATTGTCGGTAGATGGCACTCTAATTCGTGCATTGGATACCAAAAGTCGTCGTACAGTCTGGGACGGACGAACAGAAAATGGTGAACTTGCACCTACAGGTGTTTATATTGTAAAGGCAAATTCTACTTTAAATAATTCCGGTTCTTTAGCTAAAATTGCTGTAATTCGTAAGTAAAATAGTATTCAGTATTTATTACAGAAAAAAAATAGATTTAATGAATATAATAATGAAAAAAATAAAAGTAAATACTATAATAATTCCAATTATTTTAATTGGAATTATTATAAGCTACAACCCGTATTTAAACGCATTTGATAAAAGTGATAAAACCTTAGATTGCTCTAAATTTAAAAATGGAACATTCAAAATATTAAATCCCGCTTTAAAGGGTTATACAATCAAAAGAAATGGCAATATTCAAATTGAATCATACAAAGAAAACGAACAAGTCTATAAAATAGAGTGGATTAAAGATTGCACTTATACACTAACACCAACAGAAGAAACTCTCAAAAAAACTCCTAACTTTCCGAAAACCGGTGTTCTGACTATCAAAATCATACAAGTAAAACCAAACTCATATATTCAAACAACTTCATCTAATTTTTCTTCTCAAGTTCAAACATCAGAAATAATTAAAATTAAATAAATAAAACTATTTTACTTATTATTTTAAATAAAAAATACACTGAGATTTATTTATTTTCCGGACACATAAAAAGCTGTAAAAAAGCGACTAAGATTCCACACATCTACTTTTGATGAAATTTCATACGTTGAGTGCATCGAAAGAATAGGTATTCCTATATCAATGACTTCCATATCTTCTTTGGACATAAACCCACCGATAGTTCCACCTCCACCGCTTTCTACTTTATACGAAGCTGTTTGCCAAGGAATACTATTATCATCTAAAATTTTGCGTATAAGAGCAGTGAATTCAGAATTAGCATCAAATGAACGTCCGTACCGTTTAATTGCCACACCAAAACCAAGACGTGCGGCATTACTTGGCTCTGATAGCGAAGGAAACAGCGGACTAATGCCATCATTGACATCAGCAGAAATAACATGTGCATTATGAAGTGCTTTGCGAGTTTCATTATCATTATATTTTGCATCAAGTTGCGCTTCCGTCAGTCGTCCGTACAATCCACTTAGAAAACTTGATTGCGCTCCTGTATTATTGATGCTTCCGGTTTCTTCGTTGTCGGTAAGATAAGCAATTGAAGTAAAAGTCGGCTGTCCGGAAAGTTCCAAAATTGAATTGACAGCTACAAAAGAACATAAACGGTCGTCCTGTCCATACGCCGCTGTTAAACCTTTGTCCAACCCAACATCACGCGGCGAAGTTGCCGGAACGAGATTCAACTCAGCACTAACAAAATCTTCTTCGGATATTCCAAATTGCTCTGTAAGAATTGCCATTATCTGATTTGCTATATTCCCTTTTGCTTGAGGAATCGAGCCAATTATCGGGTCAAGTTCTTCACCATCGAAAACTCCTGTATATGTTCTATTCCGAAGCGGTGCATCAACATGAGGTGCCGCATCAGGAATAATCAACACCGGCTCATCGGCATCATCACCAATTGCAACTTCGATTGTTTTTCCGTCTTTGGTATCAACTCTTCCGATAATCATCAGCGGAACATTTGCCCATTGATATTTTTTAATTCCACCATAAATTATCGTTTGGAGCATTGCATAACCGCTTGCATCATAAAGAGGTCGAGCTTTAATATCTATTCGCGGACTGTCGTGGTGTGCGGCAATTACCCTTGACCCTGCAACTATCGGATTACTTCCCACCACAACAAGTGCAACAGCTCGGTCACGATTATTAATCCAAAGTTTAGCACCCGGCTTTACTTGCGATGGCTCGGTGAATTCTTTAAAACCTTTGGCTTTTGCAAGAGAAAGAACTTCTTTGGTTGATGTAAGTTCATTACGTGCTTTATTTAAGTAATTTTTTAGGTTTTCATTAAGTGCAAAACACTCTTTTCGTTGGTCGGGTGAAATTAATAACCAACCCGAAGATTTGCTCTGCCAAACTGATTGAGAAAACGCAATTTGAGAAGTGAATACTAAACAAATAAAGAAAAAAATTTTCATGGATTTATAGATAAAATAGTACAAATGACTTTAAGGAGAAATTACGAAGTTCGAAATGTAGTTTCAACGATAATATCCGGGTTAATACTTTTGATAACCGGACAGGTCAGTGCGGCATTTCGGAGAACTACCATCTCTTCTTCGCTATACTCTCGTGGAAGTAGAATATCTACAATCAATCGCCCGATTTTGCGAAAGGGCTGATTCGTCATTTCTTTTTGAACAGTTATCGTAGTTCCCGTAATGTCTAATTCTCTTGCTCGAGCTTTAATTCCCATAAGAGTTCCCATACACGAACCGAGAGCCGCTGCAACCATATCTGTTGGAGAGAAGCTTTCACCACGTCCGTTGTTATCAATTGGAGCATCTGTTTCCATTACAGCACCGGAAGGCGCATGAACAAGGCGGCAATGTAAATCGCCTTCGTAAGTTATATTTATTTGAACCATAACGAATCTGAATTATTATTAAATGTAGAGAGTTAAAAAGTTTATTTTTTGTAGATTTCAATGTAAATTGGTCAAGGATAAAAGCTATTTTTCCATTTCACAGAATCAGGGTGATACGGCTTATTACTCATTTTTGCGTCAAGTACATATTGCTCTTCTTCTGTCCAATTACGAATATTAAGATGGAATTTTTTTTGGTTTTTATATTCAGTTATAATAGTAAATGCTCTGTTTTTTATAGTATCTGATGGTGAAGAGATTGTGATATAATTCATTGCACTGCTTGTTTGTTTTGTAGCAATTGTTTTATCTAGAAATCGTTTCAAACTATCAATTTTTATTTCAATTAAATTTTCAGGAATTAAATCAATTACAACAGGTGTTGTATGGTCCGTAAGGCAATCTCCCGTATAGTCAATATATTTAGAATGATAGAATATTTTTGTTGTATCCAATAAAATAAAGTTATAAAAACTATAAAAAGGAGGAGGTGGTGGTAAATTTACAAGTTCGATTTTTTCTATATTAATCTGTTTTTCAGGATGTTCAATTATATAATAAATTTTATCATTTGGATGCTTATTACTTGAAAAGTCATTGAATAGAATGACATAGCAAAACATGAATATTATTAAACGAAAAATTTGCATCAGTTCTTTGAAGTGTATATACTTTACTTACTAGTTAAAACAAAAGAAAACCTAACTCTATGTTTCCTATGTATCTATGTGGTTAATAAACATAGACTAATTCAATTCAAACTTCTTCATAGTCAGTCGTAAACCGTCACGCTCACCGATTTGCTGTCTCCACATCGCGTAATACAACCCCTTTAACTCTAACAGTTCTTCGTGTTTACCCGATTCAATCTTATGCCCGCGTTCGAGAACGTAAATTCTGTCGGCGTGCATAACCGTTGAGAGTCGGTGTGCAATCAAAATCGTGATAAGATGCTTTTGTGCAGAAATTTCACGAATTGTTGATGTAATTTCCTCTTCGGTCAGCGAATCAAGAGCAGAAGTTGCCTCATCACAAATTAACAAATCCGGCTGACGCAACAGCGCGCGAGCTATCGAAAGCCGCTGTTTTTCACCACCCGAAACTTTTACTCCGCCCTCTCCTATCACTGAATCCAAGCCCTTTTCGGCACGCTCTAATAGATTCTGACATGATGCTTTCCTAAGTGCTTCGAGGCAATCTTCGTCGGTAGCTTTAGGATTCACAAACAATAAATTCTCACGGATTGTTCCCGAAAAAAGCTGTGCATCTTGAGATACAAATCCAATCTTCTCACGTAATTTATCAAGGTTTATTTCCTTACCTTGCACTCCATTATAAAGAATTTCCCCTGAAATCGGATGATATAATCCAACGAGTAATTTGACAAGAGTAGTTTTGCCCGAACCCGACGGCCCGACAAAAGCAATTGTCTCTCCTTTATTGACTTTAAATGAAGTTTCTTCGAGCGCATTAGTCGAGGCACTTTGATGCTTGAATGTTACTGAATTAAACTCAAGTGTGTCAATAGAATCAATCGGAATCGGATTTACAGCGATAGGTTCTTTGGGTTTTTTGAGAATTTCATCAAAATTATTCAAAGAAACCTCGGCTTCGCGGTAAATACTGATAATACTTCCTAATTCCTGCAATGGCCCGAATATAAAGAATGAATATACAAACAATGAAAAGAATTGACCAACGGTAATTTGTTGTGAAAAAATAAGATATAACATCAAGAATTGAATACTGGTTCGAATAAAATTAACCATCGTTCCCTGCACAAAACTCAATGAGCGAATATAGCGCACTTTTTTGAGTTCGAGAACGAGAATTTTAGCAGTTGTGGAATTTAAACGTCCGATTTCTTGCTGGGCAAGTCCTAGACTTTTTACTAATTCGATATTGCGAAGAGATTCTGTAGTAGCTCCAGCGAGAGCAGTCGTTTCACCTACAATAATTTTTTGGACATTTTTTATTTTTTGTGATAATTTATTACTAACGAATCCTATGATAGGAATTGCTCCAAAGTATAATGGAACTATCATCCAATTAACGGTAAACGCATAAATCGTTACGAATATCACACCAACGAGTGTTGTAAAGAGCATACTTATCGAAGCATTTATCACTCGCTCTACATCCGAGCGAACTTTTTGGAGTTTCCCTAAGAGTTCGCCACTTTGTTGGTCTTCAAAATCTGAATATGGTAATTCAAGTGAGTGGCGCAAACCGTCTGCATAAATTTGTGCACCCAGTTTTTGGGTGATAGTATTAATAAAATAATCTTGGAAATTCTTTGCAACACGAGAAACAAATGCTGCACCAACAGCCAAACCAAGCAAAGAAGCTACTCCCATAAAAAACTCCATTTGAGTTTTCTCTTTGAATTTAGTAGCATAATCGTCTATCACGTGGCGAAAAATCAGAGGATCAAGAAGAGAGAATACTTGGTTGAAAGCAGCGAGCACCAAGGCAAGCAGTACCAATTTCCAATATTGTTTGAGATAAGAGTAGAGTAGATTCATGCAGTTTTTCGAAGAATTAATTGGAAGTTTTCCAGAGAAGTTTCTCTGAATTTTTAACTGCCATTAACGGAAATCCTGCCAAGAAATTTTGAGTTTAATGGTTATTCATTTTAAGATTTTTACAAACTAAATCAGCTCTTCCCACAGATTCAAATATAGGGAAGAGCTGACATTGTTTTTTACCGTCATCATATACTTTTACATTTGCTTTAATTGAGTGACATTTTTCATTTCTTCTTTTTTAGCTTCCTTCTCTTTTTTGGCGGCTATAAGATAATATATAAATAGCCCCAAACCACCACCAATTAAAATTCCGGCGGGTATCATATTATAAGAATTATAGGATGAATATCCATTATATAAATATGTACTAGTATTCATTCCAACTACAATCCCTATCCCAATAAAAAAAATCAATAATCCCCATTTCAAATTTGAAAGTGGATTTGGATTTCTCCGTTCAAGATGTTCTCTTTTAAATAATTGTCGTATTTCTTCTGCCGCCATTCCTTTTTCGATTATTGCCATACGCTCTTTATTGCGTGCTTCGATGTATTTCCAAAGTACAAACCCCGGAATTCCGAATGTACACAGAATTGCAATAATAGGAACAAATAATTCTTCTGGATGATTCATGTTTACCTCTTTTTAAATAATTGAATAATTGATAACCTTTCCTACTTTGACCGAAAAAAAGTATTTTAGGTTTCAGTTTTAGTAAAAAATTATAATTTTCAATAAATTTTGAAAATCATTTTACATTTGAAACTCTTATCATTATTTTCCGGTCTAATAAAGTAAATGAAATTTATTGGTAAATCGAACAATCTATATATAGTTGAATTAAGTCACTCTAAATGATAAAAGAATACGAAATAATTCAAAAAATCCTTAGGGGTGACCGCCGAGCATTTTCGATACTTGTTGATCGTCATCAGTCAAAAGCAATGACACTGGCAATGAGAATGCTGAAAAACCGTGAGGATGCCGAAGAAGCATTACAGGATGCTTTTTTGCGGGTGTTTCGGTCGCTTGGAAGTTTCGAAGGAAAGGCAAATTTTGCTACGTGGTTCTACCGAATCGTCTATAATGTTTGCGCGTCTGCTCTCGAAAAAAGAGGTAATATTTCATTTACATCTCTGGGTGAGGATATAAATAACGTTGAACTGCAAATAGCATCTAAAGCAACTTCACCGGATGAACTCATGGAAGAGTCTGAAGACAATAATGTTATTTACCGAGAAATAGAACGTTTACCGGTGGAGTATTCGTCAGTTTTAACTCTTTTTTTCGTTCAGCAAATGCGGTATGACGAGATAACAGCTATTACCGGAATGCCACTCGGGACTGTAAAAACACGTCTTTTTCGTGGTAGGTTAATGCTTCGTGAAGCTATTTCACGTCGCTTACCTGAAAAGGTTAATTTCACGTAAGTAAATTAAAATTTTAAAAATAGAATCATGAAACATTTATCGCTTGAACAGATTTTCGAGTATATTGACAACACCGCTCAACTAGGTGAAGCGAAGCGTATTGAAGTTCATCTTCGAGAATGTGCCACATGCCGTGCCGAAGTAGATTTTCACAAGGAATGTACAGAAACTCTCGAACGTAGTCCTATATTCGAGCCATCACATCAATTTTCATTAAAATTAATGAATACAGTTGTGACTGAGCCATTACCAAAAGCGAATCTCAAACTTTCAAATCTAGAAATATTCCGCCTGAAATGGTTCGTAGCCGCATCCATAATCATAAGTTTAGGGATATTGATTTCATCAATTCCGCAACACCAGTCTGCTGAATCAAAACCATCAGAAGTTCATTTGATCATACACTCTTATTCTGATTGGTTGGTGACATCCGGGCATTCTATTACAGATTTTTTTATGACTCTTGCATCATTTCTACCCATAAAAAGCTTCAGTTCACTCATACTTTTGCTTTGTTCAGTTGCCTTACTTTGGATAGCAGATAAACTATTGAAAAAACGAGTACTAAGAATCCATTAGATACAATAAAAACACAAATCTAAGTTTAGAATTAACAGCAACTGTTATTCTTTAGAACACTTAAAATTCTTATTCACCATTATGTTCTTCCCGAAGAATTGTTTTTTTATTCTTTGAGCCAATTGGTCTGCCGAGTCTTTTCTTCTTTTTATTTTTCGAGCCGGGTGGTCTGCCGAGTGGTTTTGGTATTTTTGCAACCAAATCTTCAGGTTTAACTTTTCTTTTTCTCTTGTTTTTAGCTCCTAACGGTCTTCCACGTTTTTTGGGAAGTAGTTGTTCTATATTAACTTTAGAATTCTCATTTTTTTTCGACTTCTTATTTTTCGCACCTAATGGTCTCCCCAATTTTTTTGAGTTCCCACTGTTGGTCTCTATTAAGAAGGATTGAATTTTGCTATGAATTTCTGTGTTTTCAACCGGATAATCCATCACATTTATTTCACGATGAGCCATTTTATCTGTTCGTTCTATTTCAGAATTTAAGTGTTGGTAAGCCGAGTCAATAAGCATTGCCTGCTCTTTTAAGAGTTCTGATTTTTTACGCAATTTTTCATATTTTTCTTCTAACTTTTCGTATTTTTTGCTTAATTTACTACTAAGTTTATTTAAGTGTTCTATTCTCTCTTGAATAGTTTTCATTTTTATACCCCTGAATATTATAAAAATAAAATGAGAATCAATTATACAGCTTGAACTTAATATTATTTATATATTACTTTACTCTATATAATTTGAATTTATTAAGATACAATTATTATCTATAACAACCAAATACTAATTAAAGAATTATCTCAATATTAAAATCATTTAGCATTCTGATTTTTATACTGAGAAGAAGAACATATTTTTTTTAATTCTTCTAATGTTTTAGAATAATATAAATTTTAAAACTTTTACAATCATACTCAACCTCAAACCTATTTTATTATGTCCAAACAAATCGGCACTCCTCTTCTATCTGACCTTCCGACGGAAAAAAACCGTGATGTAAATTCTGAACTCTTACGAATCATTACCGCCAAAGGTACAAAAGTTAAACTTGGGGGCGGGAAATCCTCGATTGCAAAGCATAAAGCAAAAGGAAAATTGACAGCAAGAGAACGAATAGAACTTCTAACAGACGAGAGTTCAGAGTTTCTAGAGATTGGACTTTTTGCCGCTTATGATATGTATGCCGATCAAGGTGGTGCACCAAGTGCAGGTGTCGTTTGTGGGATAGGAATAATTAGCGGACGCGAATGTATGATTGTTGCAAATGATGCAACTGTAAAAGCCGGTGCTTGGTTTCCGATGACCGCAAAAAAAAATATGAGAGCGCAAGAAATAGCCATTGAAAATCATCTTCCTATAATTTATCTGGTGGATTCAGCAGGTGTATTTTTACCGATGCAAGATGAAATTTTCCCTGATAAAGAACATTTTGGACGGCAATTTCGCAACAATGCTCTGTTATCCGGCTTGGGTGTGCCTCAAATTGCAGCTATTATGGGGCCTTGTGTTGCAGGCGGAGCATATTTACCAATTATGAGTGATGAGGCAATTATTGTAGAGGGAACAGGAAGTGTATTTTTAGCCGGACCTGCATTAGTCGAGGCAGCAATCGGTGAAAGAACAGGCATTGAACCACTTGGTGGCGCAGAAATGCACGCATCTATTTCAGGAGTAATAGACTATAAAGTAAAAAATGACCAAGAAGCACTCGAAACGATTCGGTCTTTGGTCAGTAAGTTTGCTCCGGCAAAAGGACAAAAGAATATTTTTGAGCGGTCGGCATCAGTTCCGCCGAAATTCCCCGAAGAAGAAATACTTTCAATTATTCCTTCAGAGCGAACGAAACCATATAGCACTTACGAACTGTTAGCTCGCATACTCGACAACTCCGAACTTGATGAGTACAAAGCTGAATACGGCAAAACTATAATATGTGGTTATGCTCGTATTGATGGCTGGGCAGTCGGTATTGTAGCTAATAATCGTGAGATAGTTCGGTCTGGTGCGGGTGAAATGCAAATCGGTGGTGTTATCTATTCCGAAAGCGCAGATAAAGCAGCTCGATTTATCATGAATTGTAATCAACGAGGTATTCCGTTGGTATTTTTTCAAGATGTTACAGGATTCATGGTCGGAACTCGTGCCGAACAAGGCGGAATCATAAAAGACGGTGCGAAAATGGTCAATGCAGTTTCAAATTCAGTTGTCCCCAAATTCACTTTTATTGTCGGAAACAGTTATGGAGCTGGAAATTATGCTATGTGCGGAAAAGCGTATGACCCACGTCTTATATTCGCTTATCCATCTGCACAAATAGCAGTGATGGGTGGCGCACAAGCATCAAAAACTCTACTGACAATTAAACTTGCTTCCCTTAAAAAACTTGGAAAAGTATTAACAGAAGCCGAACAAAAAGAATTATTAAATGAAATTCAAGACCAATATACAGCGCAAACAGAACCACTTTATGCGGCTTCACAGCTTTGGGTAGATGGTATAATATCGCCAATGGAAACAAGATTTATCGTTTCGAGAGGACTTGCAGTTGCTTCTCATAATGCAGAAGTAAAGGTTTGGAAATCGGGTGTGTTGCAAGTATAAATCAACATCAAAATAAAAACAAAATGGTCGCTAAGGAATTACACCCTCTGCGACCATTACATTTTATATCTACTTTGGCATTCGAGCCAAATATTGCTTTTCAGCTTCTTTGAATAATACATTCCACGATAGTATATCTGAGGGCTTTACCCAATCATAGCCGATGCGTTCCCATTCAGCTTGAAATTCTTCCAAACCTAACGCTTGGATATATCCATTTTCGCAAATAAAATAGTGTTGCCGATAACGAAGTAAATATCCACCCACTTTATTGAGATGGTCTTTCGCCTCGTCGTAGTTTGCATACCATGTATTGAAATGCGCGCTCCACGTTTGAGGATACAAACAGTCTTCTTCGGTAATTTTCCGCTTAAACCTGCTCCAATCAGAAACTCCATGTTCGAGTGCAATTACCTCAAGAGCATGTTTTAACCGCACAGTTTTACTCTGCAAATTAATTAACTCACTATCGAGAGCAGAATATTGTGGGAGGATTTGAAAACGGCGGGCAGATAGTTGTGCCGTTTCAAGGTCTTCTGAGCGAAGATTTTTGAGAAGAAGGGATGCTTTTATTTTCCCTTCATAAAGACGATGCCTATTTTTAGACATAATAATTTCTCCTTGTGCTGTATAACTCACGGTAACAGCGAAATTATTAAATCAATAGTTTATATAGAATTAAGCGCGTGAAGGATAACGTCGTTTTTTGTGAGTAAGGGTCGTCCTATCACTACCCTACTTGCAAATTAAACAAAAATTAAATAATCAGAAAATATTTAACCGATAATAACATTTTGGAATAATTAATTTTATTAAGCAAAGGTCTTGCATGTAATAAAATTAAATAGTAATTTGGGTTGTCTGTTGGAATTGTTTTCCTAACATAAATATAGTATTATTTTTTAACTAATTATTTATGGAGTGCTTTATGCAATTTCTCCCTAATGTTCGCCGTAGTTCCGCTTATATGTGGAATGCAGTTACTGTCCCCCCCCCCCCCGAGTCCACGCAATTTAACCTCTTGTTTACATAGAGAGTTAGGAGGAAAAGCCATTTGGCTTGCACTTCTTATAGTCTTTATTTCTTCATTAAGTTATTCTCCTAATGCAAAGGGAGAAGACTGTGGACCTGCAACAGTTGGATGTACATGGACTACCTGGACGCAAGTAAATTCTTCTCCACTTAATACTGATCTTTGTACAACTGTCTATATACCAATTGATGGTTTATCTGTCGGCTGTCAAGTATGTTTTGGATATAGGTATAGATGGTGTGGTACTACGTATGAAGTCGAAGTCAATCAGTATCAGATAGCTAATCCTTGTTATGACTACTTTAAGAACATAGCCATTAATGGTACTCCTGCTGAAAAAGCTACATGGAAGAGTATATCTGAATCTATCTGGCCTTATGGACACATTCTTGCAGCTAAACACTTTTTTAAAAATTATATTCGACAAGGAAATAGTAGCTATGATTGCCTCGGCTCAACAGGATGTGCGTCCGGCTCTGGCTTTGCAGTGGTACGATCATATTCCGCTGAATGTTATGAATTCCTTGAATTAACATCATCAACAGGATCCCCATTTGCCGGAACTTGGAGGATGGCTTGTGAATCTTCAAAATGTTGTATCAAAACTTGGCAGATGTGTTATGATGTTTCAACCGGAGAGGTTCGTACTTGTAATCCTACAACTACATCTTACGGTTTCTCTACATCTTGTACCGGGTTTTCTTCATTTACCGCTCCGGACGGATGTACTATAGTTCATCGTACCGGCTGTTATTCTCTAAGCTGCCCGGAATAACAATACTATGAAGTTTCGTTATTAATTCTTGAAATTCTACTTAGTATAGAATCAAATATATTAAGTGAAAATCAAATGTTGGTATCATTATTCTTTAATTTGTAATAAAATTCTGTACGGTGGGTTTGTAAACCAGCCGCTACGGAATATCTTATAAAAATTTAACATGTAACATAAGTCTACACACCCGATTTGACCATAAAGTTTAAATTAACTATTCCATACTTTTTATGAAAAATAATATTGTAATTTTTTTGGTTGTACTGTTATCTTCTCTAACGGTAGATATTAATAACAGCATCCATTCATTGGGAGCCCAAGAATTAGCTCCAAACATTCACAAAAGTAAAAGCGGTTCTCGTATTCTGAGTAACAATGTCTTCAAAACAACAATAGGTGGAGAAGTTGATTCTGTTTGGCAAAAGTTAGTGTATAAGCCGGAGTGGCATGATATAACGACCAATCACTTTTTTGCGGCTTCTGATGGCAGTTTCTATTATGCTAGCCATATCTATAATAGGGGGGGATTACTTACAAAAATTAATGGTAGTGGTGCGATAGAATGGACAATCAACAGGAAATTTTCTGAAGATTTTCCTGAAGATACCTCAAAGTATTATATACGATTTGAGAATATTTCGGAACTTACCAATGGTGATATTCTTGTCTATGGCTACGAAGGAAAGATAGACCAATTTCGGTTTTATGACACATATCCAATTAGATTCATTATTTCTCCGGATGGAACTGTCAAGGAAGAAAAATCAACTCGTACCCTTTTACCAAAGTCACTTCCTCATGGACCTGTTTATACTATTTTTCCTGACACAAGAGTGTATGTAAATAGAGAGAAATCCGACAGCATTTCGATTTTCTCGATTGATACTTCGTTTACAAAAATACAGAATACACTTTCGTTCAATAATGAATATAAAAAGGATATGTATAATAGAATACGAGGCATATTACCGTATAATAGTGCTTCATTTACCATAGTAAATTCGGGGTTGTTTCCTTTAGATACTGCAAGGAGTGTTACGTTACTTCGATACACAAATGAATTTGAATTTATAAATCGCTTAGTCATTCATACGGAAAATGAAGCAGATGTTGCAATCAATACTGATGGGTCATATTTTATCTTGCAAGGTAGCAGTGATAGAACATTTATTACGTCAAAATATGATACTAAAGGAAACTTATTATGGAAAAAACAACCTGAACTATTAAAAAACCTTAAATTCTTTTATTTTGAAATTACAAAAGGAAATACGGGCGGTTTTTTTATTACCGGTGAAATCTATTCTTTTAAAGATGACGGCTCAATTAATTATTCAGATGCTCATTTAGGTATTATTGCAAAATTGAATGATGAAGGTGAATGTGATTGGTATTATACAACAGGAGATAAAAATCTTATGAATAGAATTATGAGTTTTGCTGAAGCACCAAATGGAGATGTAGTATTTGTTTGTAACAGTATAGTTTACGGGAAAGAACAAGAAACATCTATACAAATCACACGCCTTCGCCCAAGAGCAACAGGGGTTTTGGAGCAAGTACTAATTCCTAATGACAATATCTCTGTCTATCCAACCCCAACAACAACAACCGTAACAATATCGGGGATAGAAAACGGTACATCGCTACATATTATGAATAGTATAGGTATGGAAGTCGCAAATCAGCAAGTAATTAACAGTAAAGCTGAGATTGATGCTACCCACTTGGCAAGTGGAATGTACTTTGCGGTTATTCACTCTTTAAAAGGGACTATTATGAAACCAATAATTGTTAGTCATTAAGAGAAAACAAAGATAAGTAGCCCAAACAGATTATAATACAGTCTGTTAGGGCTATTTAGTTTTTAAAGAATGGACGGCTCTATTTTTATCAGTTTCAAGTACATTCTAACTATGAAGTTTCCATAATTATTACTTGTAACTGTAACTATCCTATCACCATTTAGATTGATTAATTATCCTTTAGTCGCAGTGTATTTCCATCTTGAACAATCATTGAGTCTTTTTCGAGAATGCTGATAATTTCAAGTAGCCATTTTCTGTCATCGTCATTTGCTTCTACACCGAATAATGAATCTATCATTGTTTCAAAAGACATAGAGTGTGTGTGTCTTAGTAAATCCACAATTTTCCCTCGCCAAATTCTTCGGGGGATTTTTTTGTATGACGGTTCAGCTCGTTTTGTTGGAGTGTATTCTATCATTAATCCGGCGGAAAGACAATCTGAAATTAACGGACAATTTGAACAATCAGGCCGTTTTGCAGTGCAGAACCGTGAGCCAATATCCATGATTGCTTGATGCCAATCGGAAGCATGGCCTTTCGGAAATATACGTTCAGAAAGTTTATTAATTTCACTCTCCGAAGCTACCGACGATGTTGTTTCCATTTTAAAAAACAACCGAGAATATACTCGGCGAATATTAACATCTACAGCCGCTACATCACACCCATAACTAAAAGCCATAATTGCAGTTGCTGTATAACGACCAATTCCGGGCAATGCAAGCAAGTCATCAAGCGTTTGAGGAATTGTACCACTGTGGAGTTCGCAGATACGACGAGCGGCATCCCGAAGTCGCAGAGCGCGATTATTATATCCCATACCTTTCCATGCTCGAATGATTTCAGCGTTACTTGCATTTGCAAGTGCTGTTATGGTAGTGAATTGCATTAGAAACTCAGGTAATTTTTCTTCTACTCTCGAAGTTTGGGTTTGTTGGAGCATTACTTCCGATACAAGCGTTATAAATGGCTCGGGAGTTTCTTTGCGCCAAAGAAACTCCCGTTTATTAACCATATACCAATCTAATACCGTCGTTTGAAAAATCCGCAATCTCTTAGAATTCATTTAGTTTGCTACAACTATTTTAATAGTTTTTGATTGCTTGTCTTGAGTAAGTGTGAGCAAATATATACCTGCACTTACATGATTTCCGCGAGAATCAGTCAAATCCCAACGAATAGTTTGTTCACCTAATTGATAATGCAGAGTTCCTAAATTATTAACTTTATTACCTGAAATATCAGTTATTTCCAATTGAACCTCTCCTGCTTTTTCTAACGAAAAGTGAATATCTGAATAACGAACAGCAGGAATCGGCGAACTTTCTAAACCTGCTATCGCTCGATTTCCTTCATCCACACCAACAGGCACTTGAATATTATTTATACTAATACTATCACTCATATCATAATAACTTCCAGTAGCTGAATGACATAATGCTACCCCACGCACGAAGTATGAATAGGATTTATCCTTTACAACATTTGTGTCAGTATATGAAGCATCTTTTAGTATCGAAGTATTGATTTGGATGTAATTACCTGATTGAGGATCAAGACGATATATAAAATACCCATCTACTTTTTTTTCATCATTTGGTGAATTATAATTCCAATTTAAATGAATATAACTTCCCTCTCCACTACTTACGGGTAATGGTTGCTCGATATTATCCGGTTTGGGAATCGCTCCTTTGTTCAAATTCATTCTCAGAGTTGGATCTCCCAGTAGTGCATTATGAACCCAACGTGTTCCATACGGAAGTATAATAACTCCATCTGGATATTGCTGATTAAACAATCCGCGATAAATATAATCTGCATAATTATTCTGAGTAAGTACTGTGGAATAGCCGATTGACTCGCCCATCCCCATATTGTGATAGTACCACTGAGGTCTGCCTGCCCATGAACATGAAAGAGCTGAACCTTTCGAAGCAAGAACTGCTCTCATAATGTTATTTTGTGAATCCCAATCACCAAAATAACTGCCGAAAAGCATTGTAAATACTGCGTTTACGGGCTTAACTACAAAATCTGAGGTTGAACCAACGCCACCACAACTTGTAAAACTTCCACCGCCACAACCATAAGCCCATAGTACATTTGTATCAGCCACTCCGGTAAAATAATCTCCCGCTTTTACATTCGTATCACTCAGCAAAGCCGAAAAATTCCGCCAGCCGGAATTAGCAAACATATCACCTCCATACGAACCAAAATTATCAGCTATCCATCCCTTAGTTTTTACATTCATCGCACCGGAACGGTACGCATGATTTTTATCTAAATATCTTTTTAATAAGGCAAGCTCTGAGTCGAAAAGTGTTTTATGAAGGACTGTATCTCTAAAGCTCGGCATATCATAAAAATCCACTCTGCCGACTTGTAATTCAATGGCAATCGGAGTAAGCCCTTCGTCGAATCCGGTTTGGTCAAATTTCCCGTCGTTAGGAATGTTTTTGTTTTGAGCACGCCCGGCGACCGTACTATTGACAGATTTATCTGTCCAATTTCCGTCTATATCTCCATAATAGCAGTCAGCAGGCCAAGCTCCCAAATGATCAGGATGCCCGTCGGGGTTGAGATTTCCTGAATACGGAACTGCAACTCTACCAAGCAGTAAGACGGATTTTAGATATTTTTTATCATTATTATATTCTTCAAGAATAATACTCTTCACTTTCTTCACTGCTTGACCGTTGAACGCTTCTGTTCTTGAAACATACCTGCGGACAACACTCCATGCCTCAGATTTCAAATCCTTCTCCAACCGATTGATTTCATTACTCAACGGTGAAACGATTGTGCTGTCAATTAACAGTAAAACTTTTCCGCGGAAAACTGCAGGTGGAACTTCAATCCCTGAAACTACATACCCTGTTCCAAGATAAATGGTTGTATCGTTTTGTACAGCTTTTTTGAGAATTTGATATTCGTATTGAGTGCCTATTTCAATTGAGTTGTCAGTATATTTTGTTACTGTAGAATCCAGCTCTGCCATAACATTTCCCCAGCTAAATTCACCCGGCAATCGGCGATATACTGAATAATGTTTAGCAAATTTATCTTTTTCCCAACCTATTGTAATGCTCGGCTTAGGTGTTTTTTGAGTGGTAGCATTTATCATAACTGCGAAATCTTTAGGAGATTGTGCCTCAGCACTTACGATTGCCCCAAAGAATACGCACAACAAAAAAGTACAGAATTGTTTCATAAGATTTCTCCTTCTTGAGAAAATGAGAGTTTTAAAATTATCATTGATTGCAAAATTACATAAAGTTGTAGAAGTAGAGCGGCTTGAATAAAATTAATCTATTGAATTTCAATTTGCTTAAGCATGAATTTCAATTACTCTTTACATAACAAACTAAATTCTTAACTCTTTCTATTCCACACAAAATACACGGGAATCCCTGTAAGGATAATTGCTAATCCCCATTTTGTTGTATCCCATTTTAATACTATTAAATCAAGAATAATTGCGGTCGCAATCAGAATATAAAGAGCGGGTAAATATGGATAACCAAATGCTTTATAAGGACGTTCTGCATTCGGTTGTTTACGGCGTAAAATGAAAATTCCGGCAATTGTAAGAATATAAAATATCAAGACTGCCGTTACAACATAATCTAATAATGCTCCATATTTGCCCGATAAACATAGCCCGGAAGCCCAGATTCCTTGTACGACAAGTGCGGCGGCAGGAACGCTGTTTCCGTTGAGTTCACCTGCTTTTTTGAAGAAAAGCCCGTCTTTTGCCATAGCATAATATACTCTTGCACCCGATAATATCAGTCCATTATTACAGCCAAATGTTGAAACCATAATAAGCGAAGCCATAATTATTGCACCTTTGCCACCGAAAATTACTTCTGCTGCAGCTGCACCCACTCTTTCAGTAGAAGCAAATTGAATTCCTCGTCCAATTACATCAGAAGAAGCGGCATCTCCAACTACCGGTAAAACAAATAAATAGGCAAGATTTGCTAAAATATAGAGAAGTGTGACTATTCCTGTTCCAAGAGCTAAACTCATAGGAATTGTTCGTTTTGGATTGACCACTTCACCGGCAGTGAATGTAATATTATTCCACGCATCACTCGAAAACAGTGAGCCGACCATTGCTGTTCCGATTGCTGCTATGAGTGCATACGTAAGTGGAGTACCCGTGGGGATAAGTGCTATACTATCCCATTTACTTAAGTCAACCGACCAAAAATCACTGAAATTTGCATTCCAAGCAGTTGCATTAGCACCAAGAAAAATACCAAGTAATATCAATCCAATAAGTGCAATTACTTTTGTTGAAGTAAAGATATTTTGGACAATTTTACCCGCATGAACTCCGCGAATATTCAACCACGTCAGAAATGCAATACTCACAATTGAAAGAAGTTGTGCGGCAGAGATTGGTAAACTTGCAATAGTAAACAATATATTTTTCTCACTAAAAACAGGTAATAATATCCCTGTATATTTTGCAAAAGCAACTCCGACTGCAGCAATTGTTCCCGTTTGAATCACTGTAAAAAGTGTCCAGCCATACAGAAAACCCACAAACGGATTATATGCCTCGCGTAGATACACATACTGCCCGCCTGCTTTTGGCATCATTCCGGCAAGTTCACCATAACTAAGCGCGGCTATGAGCGTTACTATTCCCGTTATTGCCCAGACAAGCAGTAGCATTCCACCACCACCCACACTTCGAGCAATATCTGCACTTACAATAAAAATGCCACTTCCAATCATCGAACCAACGACAATCATAGTGGCATCTATTAGCTTTAAATCACGTTTAAATTCAGGAGACGACATAAAGTTAAAATTAGATATTTTTTAGAATTTCAGATTATTTATGAATAATTTTCACCTCCTATCTTACTTCATCATCATCTCAAGATTTTTCCCAACTTCACCCCAATTAACAACATTCCACCAAGCGGCTACATAATCTCCACGTTTATTCTGATATTTCAAATAATATGCGTGTTCCCACACATCAATTCCCAAAATTGGTGTTGTTCCCCATGACGATAGCTTGTGTTGATTTTCAGCTTGTCCGATGATAAGACGATTATCTGATTTGCGATAATGAAGCAAACCCCAACCACTTCCTTCTACTGAACTTGCCGCAGAACTAAATTGTTTTTTAAAGGCATCGAAACTTCCGAAATCTTCTTTGATTTTATCAGCCAATATTCCTTGAGGTTCGCCTCCTCCACCTTTACCGTTTGGAGCCATAATTCTCCAAAAAAGCGAATGAAGAAAATGCCCTCCACCATGAAAAGCAGATTGTTTTGACCAATGTTGAATCATCGAATAATCTCCGGTAGCTCGTGCTTTGGCTAGTTCCATTTCAGCTTTATTAAGTCCATCCACATAACCTTTATGATGTTTGGAGTGATGAATCTCCATTGTGGTCGCATCAATAAACGGCTCTAAAGCATTATAACTATATGGTAATGTAGGAAGTTCGTGTTTGGTGAGTTTTCCCATTGGTTCTTTTTCATCAATCGGAACTGCTTTAGCAGAAAGTGAAGAAGCAGCAAATGCGGCTGTTGCTATGCTTGCTGTACTTAAAAATGAACGTCTATCCGTTTTCATAGTAAACTCCTTATTTAATAATAATATTCTATTTAATAATACGATATTATAAAGTCTTTTTATTCTTTTGAGAAAAAATATTCAGAATCATCATCGAATTTCACATTCACTGCTATCCAACCTTTAATTGGAGATTTATAGAATGTGAAAATCCAACGCATTGGGTATTTGTCGTGTAATGCTAAATAACGCAAACGGAAATAAGATTCAGCAACGGATTCAGAGCCAACCCTTTCAAATCCTTTCATTATGCCGTAAATATCTTCTGCGCGTTTTGCTTGGTCGGTAAGGTGTTTAATTTGCTCGGGTTTATCACCGATAGGGCTATTTTGAAGTAATTTTTTAAATGCTTCTCCTGTATTTCCAACCATCATCAGCTTAAAAAATTCTGTGCTCATACTAACAATTTCTTTTGGAAGTGCACTTGTACTTGGTAAATTTTCGCTCGGAGCATTTGCTTTAGGTGGATTGTCTTGTGCACTAACATTTATCGAAAACGACAAAAAAACGAAAATGAATGAGAAAAGTATTTTCATGGTTGCTCCAATTAACTAATTTTATAATTCTAATTATTGTAATTACTTAACAATACCATTACTCCAAACCGATTGACAATCTTAATTGTAAAATTTCCCCTCGTGTCAAATGTCTATATTCTCCACGAGCCAATCCACGTGTTGAAAGTGTTGCAAAACTCTTGCGGTCAAGTCGTTTTACTTCATATCCTAATGATTCGAATATTCGACGAACTTCGCGGTTGCGCCCTTCGTGTAATTCGAGAGTAATATGCGAGCGATCTGTAGGTTGTACTAATACTTCACACGGCGAAGTTACTCCGTCTTCAAGTTCTATTCCTTCGCTAATTTTTCGAGCATCATCAAGTTCAATTTTTTTGTCTAAAACGACATTATAGACCCTTGGAACTTCAAAACTTGGGTGAGTCAGTCGGTAAGCAAGGTCACCGTCATTGGTAAGTAGTAACGCTCCTGTTGTATTGCGGTCGAGTCGTCCGACCGGAAATATTCGGTCACGCTTCCGAACAATATCCATGACTGTTTTACGACCCTTTTCATCGCTTGTTGTTGTAATATAGTCTTTTGGTTTATTGAGTAAGATATATATTAAATTTTTGTAAATTGTTACAGGTTCACCTCTTACCGTAACAAAGTCACTTGTAAGTACTCGTCTCCCAAGGTCTGAGACAACCTCTTTATTAATTTTAACAACACCTTGACGTACAAGGTCTTCAGCCGCACGGCGAGAGCAAATCCCAGCATCAGCCAGATATTTATTGATACGTACACCTTGTTCTTTCTCAGATTTTGAGTTATTTTTTCTATTGGGAGATAATTTAGGAACGTTTTTCATTGAGATATTACAAGAATAATTTGTCGTGATTATATATTTTCATATAGCAAATTACAAAATTTTCAGCGTTTTATAGTTGCTTTTTCAGGAAACTACTTTGCTACAATGCTCTCGATTGTAAGTGAAACACGTTCCGGTCTAACCGATTTCATACATTCAAGAGTACCAAGCGGACAGCGATTTCCGCCATGGATAGCACAAGGGCGACAGCCAAGAGTATCGTTTTGAAGAACGACGCTTGAATCTCCACGTGGTGCAAATCCAAATTTAGGAGAAGTTGCACCAAATATAGTAGCAGTCGGGCAACCTGCTATCCAAGCCAAATGGGTTGGGGCTGAATCGTTTGTAAGTAAAGCAGAGCATTTTGAAAGCAGAGCGATTGATTGTACAATAGATGTTTCACCAGCGATTGAAACGGCTCCCGAAGCTAAAGCTAAACGGCTACATAAATAACGATCTTCATTTCCCCCGATAAACACGCACGAATATCCTTTTTCAAGTAGAGATTGTGCAGTTAAAATGTAATACTCCTCACACCAGCGTTTCGTTGCCCAAACTGATCCGGGAGCAAGTGCAATTATTGGTGCATGGAGTTTGTTTTCTCTAATTTTTTGGTCAATTATCTCTAAATCATGGATACTTATTTTAATTTTTGGCGGTTCTATTTCTTGTTTTATTTGATTCTGAACATCATCAAAAACACTTAGAAGCATAATATTTCTTTCTACTTCGTGTAGTTCTGCAGGATATTCTACAGTTTTAGAATATAAAAAAGACAAGGCATTTCGTGAAAATCCTACTGAACATTTTGGTCGCGTAAAATACGTAAGCAAAGAAGTACGGAGTGAACGATGCGGTGCTATAATACAATCTACATCAAGAAACTGTAACTCTTCAGTAAGACTTAGAATACCTCTTAAACCCTTTTGGGATTTTCGTTTATCGAATGTCAAAACATTATTAATTGAAAGCGAACTTTCAGCGAGTGTTAAAGCTGTAGGTGTTGTCACAAATGTAATTTCTATCGTAGGATTAAGTCGTCTAATTTCGTCAGCAAGTGGAAGAGTAAGAGCAACATCACCCAAAAAAGCAGTTTGAATAATTGCTATATGTTTTAAATCTGTAAAGTTCATTGTTTCCAACGATTATGTTGCCATGCCCATAAATGAGGTTTTTCGAGAATTGCTTGTTCGAGTGCCCTTACATGACGTTTAGTTAGCTCAATAATTCCATCTTTAGAATATTCTAAATCATCATGGGTGATTTCTTCCAATTCAACATAATAGATACCATCATCATTTCGTTTAGCAAAACCAATTATTATTGGAACTCCGAATTTCAGAGCAAGTGCAGCCGGTGCTTCATACGTAGCGGCAGGACGACCAAAAAACTCTATAAAAATATCTTTAGTACCATCTGCGGCTTGATCAGCGAGCATTGCCACTGCTTTGTGATTTAGAAGAGTTTGCACTATTTTTTTTGCTGCATTAGCAGTTGGGATTACAGCATTATTATGTCGAGTGCGAAAACGAGTAATGTATTCATCTGCATAATGATTATGCTGTTGAATAGCAACTACATTTATTGAAATATTTGATAATAAACCGGCGGAATAGGCAAGTAATTCCCAATTTCCATAATGTCCCGATAAAAGCAGTAAACCTTTATTACAAGAATATGCATTTTGTAACAATTCTATATTTTTAAAGCGAATAAGCTTTTCTAATTTTGAATTGTTTAAGTGTGGGAAAGAAAGTATTTCAGCGAGAACAATCCCGAGATTTCGATAAGAATCACGAGCAGTTTTCTGATGCCATATTGTAGTTTTTTCCGGGAATGCTAATTGTAAATTGATTAGAGTAATTTTATATCTTTTTTTACTTACAACTCGTAAAATAAAACCTAATACCCAGCCCAATTTTTGTAGTAATTGATGTGGAATTAAACTACTAATCACACCAATACCACGTAAAACAAGAGAGAGAGCATAGTTGCCAAGTTTTTTCATTGATAACTACTTACCGTGGAGTTGATATCATTTCTTCATCAGTTTTAGATTCAAACATTTTTACATATTGTTCAAACCATTTTTCATTTCGTGATTCACCGATTGCATTAGAATTCACTTGAATATAATTCCCATATCCTTTTAAATCAACGAATTGGAAGGATATTCCACCCTGTATATTATTATAAAACCATTCTTCATATGGTTTGGTTTCACTATTCTGAGAATGACGGTCTATTTGTGATGGAAATCCATATTTGAGTAGAACTCTTCCAGGATCGCTTTTCCAACCTTCTTTAATTAAAATGTTTGAATAATAAGTATTTGCATGTTTGATTGCTTTACGAAAATCATCCAATTTTTCATTTTCAGGAGTTTCTGGTTTTGGGTCACGTTCTTTCCAAAAACGATACAAAAATTTTTGCTTGGCTACATTCTCTGATAAAGATTCATACAATTGTACTTCAGCTTGAGAAGCTAATACTTTTGCTTTTGTAAATTCTTCTTCAACTCGTTCTTCTGAAAGTGTTGCAAACTCACTGATATGAAACAATTCATCTTCGCTCAATGTCGGGGCAAGTTCTACCGGCATTTCTGGATTAAGGACATAAAATTTCTTTAATGCTGTAGCTTTATCTACTGAATTGTGGATAGATTGTACACTAAGTTGTAGGTAATAGACACCACTTGCCAAGCCGTCTAATGGTAAGGATGTTGTTTCTACTTGACCATCAGAAATAACAACACGATAAAATTGCGCAATAAACTGTTCTCGTTTTGCGCCATCGATAATTTTATATTCGATACGAATACTATCTCTGGCGTATATTTTGGCATTATAAATTTCAGAGTAAACCGAAAGAACTGGCGCTGTACCAATAAACTCATGATTAGGATTCGGAACGACAAATAAAGTATTTTTTAAAAATGAAGGATTTAAATTTACAAGGTTATTTGATTGTTGTGATAATATTTGTGTTGCAAGTTCTATATCACTGATTGCGATTGAATTTTTTACAAAGGACTTAATAAGCAACTGCAGTGAAGTTTTAGCACGAGAAGCTGTATCATTCATATCATTAATTTCAACGTCGACACTATATTGTCCGGGTAAGAGAATAAATGATTTTTGTCCAATTAAATTTCGATTATGTGAACGAATAATTGTATCGGAATAATTATCAACTATCCATTCTTTTTTTTCAACAATTCCAGAGGATATTGAATTAATTTGAACAGTAATATGTAATGAACCAATATATTTTTTGCTATCTGTTATTTGTATATATCGAAGAGCGGTATCTGGAAATGAATAATAAAATTCCCATAAATCATGAGTATTATCGTATTGGAATTGAGCTCCATCAATTGTGAAAGGGATGTTCTTTGCTTCCGTTGATAAGTTTGTAAACAACACTATCAACCCAGTCATAAGCGATAATTGAAGTTTCATAAATCATATTTAGATAATTCAAAAAATTACTGATTAAAATACAAATTGCCGTTGAATGAAATATCCAACGGCAATTTATAAGATATTTGCATTCTTAGATGCAATACGATACTAACATCAAATTACTTATGGAACTCTGACTGAAAGTGTAAAGCGATTCACTAACCCAAGATTCTGAGCAGGGCTTATTGAATAATCAATTTGACCGTCAAAACCACCACTTATATATTTAAGTCCAACACCACCAGCTACATTAAAAGTATCATGTCCAAAACGATACCCTCCACGAATTGCTATAAAATTTTTCCACACATATTCAGTACCAATTGAAAATTGTTCTGGAGTATCTGAAAGTGTTTCAAAATCAACACAGGCAATCCATTTATGGTCTGCGTCAGAAGGAGTAATAGATTCACCATTAATAAAACTCATTACATCTGTAGATATACTTGCACGGAAAGTTAGAGGTAAATTATAAGGACTACTTAATAATTGTAGGTCTGATGGACTTGCATATTGTTCAGGTACTAATTTACCTGTACGATTAAGGTCTTGTCCCGTATAATTTTGTTGTCCGCCAAGATTATGAATAGAAAATCCAATTTTCGTACCTTGAAATCCGGTTTTATAAATAGTACCCACATCAAAAGCAATACCACTTGCTGATACTGTTGAGAAAGCATTTTGGATATATTTCAATGTTGTTCCAAATGAGAATTGGTCTGTAATATATCCTCCGAATGATAAACCAATAGCAAAATCTGATACACTATATTTTGCTCCGGTTCCCTGATCTTTTTCTATAGTTGTGATCGGAATTTGATCACTGGTAAATGAAGTAATACTAAATGCGGCTCTGTATTTATCACTTAAAGGTATGCAACCTCCAACAAAATTATGAGAAAAACCTGCAAACCATGAAGTGTAAGAAAAACTACCTGCAATATCTTTTATATCTGCTATTCCTGCAGCATTCCAATATAGTGACGAAATATCATTTCCAACACTTCCATAAGCACCAGCCATTCCGGATGCTCTTGCTCCTACCCCTATTTTAAGAAATTGAGACCCTGCAGCACCAACTTTTCGGAAATCTCCTGCTGAAGACCCCTCGGACTGTGTATCTACTGCAAAAAGCACAGTTGTCGTCAACAAGATTCCAATAGAAACAGTCAATAAACTCCGTATTATTCTTTTCATTATATATCTCCTAAGTTTTTCTTTTATTGAAGATTAAGTTGTTATTTTAAATTTTCTTCGAGAAGAGACCTTTTTTGTATGCTAAAAGGTCTCTTTCTGAGGTTAAATAATTTAGTCTGTTGGTATTAATCGGAAACTACCAACAACTAAAGAGAATTTTTGAATAGTACTTGCACCATTCGGAGTCTCAATTTTAGCAATTAACGTTTGACTCGCAACACGCTGACGATTGGTACTTAACAAGTCCCATATTTCTACTGCATATTTATCGGGAGCTGGAGAAGTAAATTCATTATGCTCTAGTTTTTTTACAAGTTCACCGGTTACAGTATAAATTGAAATTGTACACTGTCTGGGCAATTTTGTAAAATATATTTTTGCATCATAAGGAGATCTTTGAGCTTGATTTGTTATGTAATATGGATTAGGTACTACTTTTACTTGATCAAGTAAATTATCTGTATATTGATCAAGTTTTGGAATACTGGTAACTACTTTTGCAGTTACTTTAGCACCGGGTAAAGGAAATCCTACAGCACCACCGGTTATATCTACTTCGATTTTATCACCCGATTTAAAATCATTTCCATAACTGAATGCAGGATCTTCATTTCTAACACCTATTTGATTAAGTCTATTACGATACCCTTTGTTGACATAATCTAAAACAATCTCTCCACCTGATACTTCAAATGTATGTGTAAAATCTAGGGTATCGCTTCCTACTATCGAACTTAGATAATAACGATTTTGTTGACCTAACAAGCCACGTGTTTGTTTCTTTCGGGCTAATCCTCCATTAGTTGCTGTTGTACTTCCATTTACTTCATACACTCGTCCATTCATCCATCCAAAAGCAGCTAAATTATAAGAACCTATCGGAACATACATAGCTGGTGTCAGAGGTAGGTCAACATTAAATGAAGCAGGATCTTGTTGAGCAAAAGCAACTTCTTTAGGATACGTTACATTAACCGAATCCCCATTTTCATTTAATCTCTTATAAGTAATTTTATTATGGACTCGAACATTCAAATATTTAACAGGAAATTGCTTTGTAGTCGTACCGGCTTCATCTGTTGCTACTGTCAAAGTTGTATCTCCGCCTTCAAGGAATTCAAGCTCATATTGTGCGGCACCATTATTGAACCCTCTATAAACTAATAATCCACCTGCCGCAGTAAATATTGTATCAATTTGAGCTACAGTTCTAAATCCACCTTCGGTTATACTGATAGGTGTTTTAGTACCAGAAGTGTTATTTGAAATATATAAAGTATCTAAACGAAACAAACCTCCCTGCTGCTGAATGCCGTAATCAAATGAGAAACCAAGTGTTTGCTTTGCGTTATTATCTAAAAGACTGCTATAGCAAGTAGAACCACTACTTGTTTTATCTGTAGTAAAGGATCCTACACGCAAAAGCTTACCTTTATCAGTTGGAACTCCAAAGGTACTTACTTGACCACTAATTGAATCTTTTTGAGCAGTATCAGCTTGTACATAAGTAGCCGCATTTTCTGTAAAAAGCTTTAATATTGGTGTACTGCAAAGAACCGGTTCAAGAAAAGTTGAGCCAGTAAATAGTAACTGACCATTTGTTTTATCTTTTAATGTAATAGTTCTTTGATAGAGACCATATCTTGGAGGATTTGGGGCGGCTACAGTTGCTGCCGGATAAGCTATAACTCCCCAAGACGGTTGGAATTCCAACTCAAGCTCATGCCCTTCATTATCACTATTTGTAAATAGTTGATTAAATCTGTCTTGGTCAAGTACTTTAAATTTAAAATTATATAATCCGCCCATTGCTCCACTATCTACTGAAATAACCTGAACTTCTGAATTATTTGCACCAGCTGGAGCGGCATAAGGATACACTTTCTGTTGATTAAGTTCAGAAATTCCTACATTCACTTTCTTAGGACTGAATTGTTTGAAATCACCTTCATCGTACGCTAATAAACGATAATAATAATCCACATTATTGAGTAATTTTTCAGTTTTGACAGGATTAGGATCTTCATTTATCACTCCATCTTTATCATCATCACCTAGGTCAATAAAAGTTCTATGATTTGTTATACTATCCATATATGGAGCTATCACTTCTTTTCTAATTCTTTTACGTACATTAGTATCTGGTTCTATATCTGGGAATGTTATGGTTGCAGTACCATCTTTTAATAATCCCATTAGCCCTTGTATTGTAGTTGGAGGCGATGTAACCAAAGCTCTTGAAACATCAATACGTCCTGTTAAAATATTTTGTAATTGTGCCGGAGGTAATGATCTGAAATAATTTCCCCACACACCTACACCATAAGGGTTATTAACAGTTACATTGTTTGGAGATCTACGGACTGTAAAAGTAAACGAATCAATTTTCGTTATTGAAACTAGAGAATCAAAATAAGGAGAATCTCTTTCATCCCCTGCCTGAACCAAAGATTTGAAAAAAGGTAGCAGCATTTGCCACTGACCAATTTGTTTCCAACCGAGAGGACCACGATTGATAGGTGCGCCTCTTTGGTCAACATCAAATGAATCTAAATCTTCTCTTCTTGCTCTATATAAACGGTATCCCAAGAAATCCAGCCCTTCTTCTAATGCATCATATGACATTTCTGAAGTACTGTCCCAAGAAATACTCATAGCATTATTGAGTGGTTTCCAAGTAACTGGTCCTGCATCCGGAGGAATCGGAGCACGGAAATTATCATCATACACTTTTTGCGCAAATTTGTCTTTACGAATAAGTTCCTCTAAATCTGCTGTAGTACCATTAGCATCTCCACCTTTTACTGTATTAGCCATTATTAATCCTACAACAACGCGTGCTGTATCATTAGGTCGTAAATTAAAGGGGCCGGTAGACATAAGGAATCTCTTGTCTCCGGCTCCATTATCTCCATCTTTTTGATTCTTTTGAGACATAAAATCATATCTATCTCCGTTGTCTTTCGGATCATTGTCTATAGTCCAATTTCGAAATGAAACTAATCCTAATTGTTCTTTACCACTATAGTATTTTTTGTCATGTCTTATATAATTATTAGTACTTAAAGCCGGACTCTCTAAAAAATCAAATCCAATATATCCAAACCCCTTCCTACTTTCTCCTTGATTACCGTCTGACCACTGAACAGCTAAATTCAAAGTATCGTCTTCATCGTAGAAACGAGTATGATCATTTCCGGCTCCATTTTGAGTGTTTGTAGTAGGTGCAATATCCATATCAAATGCAGACGCCGCCCAACAATCTAAAAGTGTATCTTTAGATTTATTAATTATATAGTATTTGATAAACATAAAATCACGATAATCACCAAAACCCCAAGAATATATTATTTGTTCATATTGAAGTCTTAAAGGAAATCCTTGGCTACGTCGTGTTCCAACTCCACCTTCGAATCTATTTAAATCAGTATCTTTAAAAACTGTAAATATGTCTTCACCGGAAATAAATGCAGGACCTTTAGGATTTATACGTTTATTTCTTGAATCAATATCGTCAACATAATATCCTAAATATCTGTCTTTTTTAAGAGTATCTAATTTATCAGGGCTACTGTCCCAAATTGGCCAATTAGGACCATCTGCAGGATTAAACGGAACACCATCTGGGCGGAAATCGGTAGAAAAATAAATTCGATATTTATTTCGAAATGCATCCTGTGCTTCGTCTCCATCTTCTATCATACCGGGTGCAAACCATGAAGCTCCTGAATTTGGATTATATCCGATTTCTACTAGTCTCGTGGTATCTCCTTTAGTTGTAAGCTTCTTAGCGGCAAACCAGATACCACCACCATAAATGTATTGATTTTGTGAACCTCTAGGCCAAATTCCGCCTCCTAAACTTTTTTGGACATCATGACCAATCATTCCATAATTAGTATTAAATAATTCTATCCTACTAACTTTATTTTTTTGAAGGTCATACGTACCAGTTGCAGCGCGTAAAATTTCAGCACCTTCCTGTTTCTTACCTTTAACCTGATCTTTGGTTCGAGCTTGCATATAAGTAGTAATACTTAGGAGCATTAGCACGAATACCATAATTTTGATTTGTAATTTCATTGAGATGTTCCTCTCTGTAAAAAAAATATTATTTTCAAATGAAAGTGGATTAGAAGCGAATCATAAAGCCAAAAAACACTTGTCTTGGAGCTTGATAATTCGCAGCTCTTCGAGCTTGAGCAGTATTTACAAAACTCAAATAGGATTGATACTTCTCAAGTTGAGTCACTTGTCCATCATTATTAAAGTCAGCTTGAGGAGTGTACAGTCGATTTCCGAAACGATCATATTGGTCAGATCGATAAGTAGTTGCATTGATCAGAGAAGCGGTTTTATAATATACAGTTGCACTAAAGTCACCAAGTGCACGGTTATAGGAGCTATTATCTTGGTCGGGATCACCACTTCTTGCATACACACTTGTAAAGTCTGTTCTATTAAAGAGATTTAATACATCCACAAAAAATTCAAGGGTTGTTTTGCTGAAACCTTCTCCAAACCAATCTTTTAGAGGAAATGCCTTTGTAAAACGCATATCAGTTTGCCATGAAGATGGCTGACGTTCAGAATTAAAATCACTAATTGCTACACCTTTTGGACTATATCGTGTATAGGGAGTTCCAGTTTGAAAACGTGTTGTAAAGTTTAAATTAACATTTTCCAAAGGTTTGATTCCACCAATTCCCGGTCCTTCTTCTCTGGCCCAAACAAAATCGACTATTCCGGTCAGTTGATGACGACGGTCATTAGAATAAGGGAATTCTGAAAGCGGAAATGCCGTTTTATTTGTATAAGGGTCTACTGGGCGATTATAGTTATCTTCAGTTGCTGAAGAAGTTGCAGTAGTTGAAGAAAGTGTATAATTTAAATTTAGTCCAATATTATTCGTAGGGCGTTTTTTAAATGTAATTTCTATACCTCTACTATTTCCATATTCAGATACACTATATTCATCATAAGAATCTGGAATAGCATACACATGGACTAAACCTGTTTGATTGTAGTTATCTTTGTAGTAAGCAGTAACATCAAAAGCAAAATCATCGGTGAGTTGAAGATTATAAGCTACTTGATATTGATTTGTACGTTGTGCTGGTAATTGTGGATTACCAAGAATCGAACCGGCACGTAATCTGTCTGTGTTAAAAGCATCATACAATTGACTCAAAACCGGCATCTGGAAATAAATACCATAACTAATATTAAGTATCGAACGATCTGTAACCGGATAAGCTACTGTAATACGGGGACTTACTTGATATTTTAACGTAGTTTTTGCAAATCCGCTATCTGAAGTAATAGGTGTAAAGTATGTACTTGGCAAACGATATGTAGAATTAGGGTCTGTAAAGTCAAATCTCAAACCAGGATTAATAATGATTCCTTTGTAACTCATTTGGTCTTGTACATAAATTGCACCTGAAAGTGGTTTTTTAGGTTGTTCTGTAATGCTTTTGGCTATTGCATTATCTGCATAGGGATTTCCACCAAATTCATCAGTATAAACATCGTAAAATGCATTGCCATCCCAAGGTAAACTATTTTGATGACGTTTCAATGTAAATGTCCTCAATTCAAAACCTGCTTTAATAAAATGTTTTACAGCACTCGTATCACCAGCATTGATAATTGTATTAAAATTACCATCGAATTGAAGGAAAGTAGAACGGCGGAAATCAAAATTCCTATCGTTACCATGCTGATTAAAGTAGCCCGCAAGTCCATAGGGGTTTTGAGTTCCGGTCGCATCTGCAGGTCCTTCAATATACCCGGTAATATGATTTCTTTGTAAATAGTCATTACTTGCATATCCATCTACAGTCGGTACAGTTTTTGGTAAAGATTGAAATATATCTATAGCTCTATCATGACCTGCTATCATTTGGAAAGGATTATTTGGGTCAAATTCTGAAGCATAATTATCAGCAGGAGTATAAACTTCAAACCCACCCAAGAGTGAAGGATCATTAAAGTTACTGCGTTTAGAAACGTCACTTGTATTAATATTTGTCGAAACTTTAAATTCATAAAAAGTTTCATTACTTAACACATGATTTATTGATACAAATAAGTTACTAACATTAGCGTTAACAACTGCCGGTTTTGCTATTCCTTCACGAACATAATTAGTATCACCAACTATGCGTCCGCCTTCATTTCGAAGATTCGTTACTCCATAGTCATTCGCATAAAGCCACCCCCACGAACCTCTTTCGCGTTGGGATAGTCCTAACTGACCACCTATATTTAAAGATATGTTGTCAAAATAAAATTTTAATCGTCCGGTTATATTTTTCACCCAAGTCTGAGTATTTCCAATCTGTCCTAAATTATTTCCCCATGGGTCAAAAACCCCTAATCCATTTCCACCATATTTTTGATACGCATATTTTCCCGTTAAATAAAAGCTTGAACCTGTTAAAGCTGGGATAGGTCCGCCAACTCCAAGTTCATAGGTATTTTCATTCTTACCCATTAACTGAATTCCGTTTCCTGCTTTTCCAAATAATGTAGGTGCATCTGTTCTCCATCTGGCAAATCCTTCGTATCTATCAGTACTTCCGGTTTTAACCACAGTATTCACAACGCCACCTAATGCATTTCCATATTCGGCAGAGAATCCACCGGTTAATACTTGTACCTCTTCAACAGCAAAACTACTTACAGTTGGAGTTAGATTGAATCCAGCGTTACCGAATCCTCCGGTAAATTGATCACCCATATCAAGTCCATCTACTCTAATTTGAGTTTCATTGGAACGGCTACCACGAATTTCAAATCCCCCTCCGGTTGCTTGAACACCTGCTTTGAGGGCAACAGCTTGTTGAACTGTTTCACGAGCAATTTTTGTATTTTCTTCTCCGGTACTACTTCTGATTGAACCAACTTTACCTTTATCAACTAATTTTTCATATAAATGATCTATTACAACAACCTCTTTAGTTTGTATGACTGATTCCACCATTTTAACAGTAATTTCAGTTGTTTGGTCAGCAGAGATTCTTACAGAAGTTGTATAATCCTTATAGTTAACAAATTTTACTAAGACATCATAACTTCCTGCATTTATGTTAGAAATAATAAAAGAACCATTGAGTTTAGAATTACCTCCACGGTTTGTTCCGACTATACGGATAGATGCCCCGCCGATAGCTTTTCCTTTTTCATCTACGACCTTACCCGATAAAACTCCTGTTATACCCGCAGAAGCGACTATTGGAATAGTCATCATAATCATAATCATAAGAAGTAGATTACGTTTCATATCATTCTCCCTAAAAACTGTATAAATAAATATTATAACTGTATTGTATTATTGATAATTCCACACATCTATAGCACAAATTCAGAAAAATTATTCTTTACTGAATACCAATCAATTATTTCAGATAAAAATGCATTTATGAGGGGTGTACAAATTCGATGTTGGAATCAAAGTTTGTGCGCTTGGGGCAGCCACTTGTTTCGGCTTGTGTCTGCCCTATGCGTAATAGATTTGTTTATTTTATGATTGATACCATCTTTGTAATTTTCCGTCCATTGATTTCAAAAGTTGCATAGTATGCACCTGAAGAAAGATTTTGAGCGTTAAAATTAACACTTTGTGTTGTTCCGGCTGTTAGCATTCCATTATAAAGAATTGCTACATTCATTCCAAGACCATTTGTAAGAGTTACTTTAGCATTGCCGTTTTGAGGTGCTGTAAAAGCAAATACCGTTAAGCCATTCGTTGGATTTGGTTGTGCTGTAAGTGCAAGCCCGTCATTTGCCTCGGCTTCTTCTTGTACTCCAACCGGTGGAATAGGGTTTAATTCAGTTGTTGGAAATGGATATACATAAATCTCAGTTTGTTCTGTTGGAAGCTCCGTATTGGTAACACGATCGCCAGGAGTATTATCTGCCGAATAACCGATATACATTCTACCATCAGCTACTGTATTACATAATGTTCCAAAAAGACAATCTACTCCGGCAGGTGTTATATCTTTCGGTAATGACCAATTAGGATTATCACCTTTTAGACGATGGGTAACATAAATATGCCCCATTAAACCATCAACCTGAATATCAGGCACTCCATCACGAGGAGAAGAATTATCTACCATAACTGGCTTCGTATCGCCACTTTTAACTGAGGTAAAGGTCATATATATATTATCTTTGTCATCTATGCCTAATTGAGGATAACGGCTAATACCAGAACTTGCTCTACGACTTACCACAGTTCCTGCTCCATCCCAATTAATGGATGCCGGGCGAGCAATATAATAAAGGAATTGATCGCCTTCTTTATAATAAAGGATTCCTAAATTTGCATCTTTATAGTCAGATAGCTGATCTAAATAATTGATTGTATCACTTCTATTAGTTATACTATCTTTACCGTTTATTACACTTTTTGTTCCGGAACTTGTTAAATATGCCTGTGTTAAATTAAATGCAAAATGAGCTTTACCTTCCGAATCAATAATTACATCAAATTGTTCACCACTTACTATACTAACTTCTGATGTTAAATGCACAGTATTTCCACTAACAACTGTTGTATCTTTTCCAGGGAAGGAACGATTTAATACCAAGAGAGGTGCACTCCAAGTTACTCCATTATCAGTAGATTTGCGATATAGTGCTCTTTCAGAAGGATATTCACCATACAATATTACTACATTATTGTCTCGTGCGGCAATTGCATAGGAATCACCACCACCACCACGCGGAAAATTACCGTCAAAAGCAGCATTTGTAAGTATCTTTTCAGCTTCCCATGTTTTTCCTTTATCAGTCGAGCGACGGTAGCATGTAAAGTTTTGTGTGGCATCTGAATTAGTCGAAGCATTAGTATTATAAATAACATGAACAATATCTTGACCGTCTATTGCAGCTCTTGGCCAAGTAGAAGTAGTTTGGTCAACCGTTGTTCTTGTAAAGTTTTCATCACCTACATCAGGGCTTTTAAAGAAATCAACAGGTGTGTGTGAAGGAGTTCCGACACTTCCATTTTTAAATTGAACAATTGAAGGCCACCCACGACGTTCTGCAGTACCACCATTTTTTTCAGCAGCCATTTTTTTCCATTCATATTGACTTGCAGGTGCATCTGGTTTTGATACATCTACAAAAGCATAGTGTGCGCCACGTTGATTATTAAATCCAACAATTGGTAACTGACCAGTTGCTCCTTCTTTAGAGCTATCTAATGAAGCCATCCAAAACATTTGAATATATTTATCATTTCCATCAGAGAATAATGCAAGGCGTTCGGGCATTGAATTATTGGTTTGGAAATCATAATAAGTATAGCCAACTTTAACTCCCGGCAGGTTTACATTGATTTTTTTATCACCACCTAAAACAGAGTTACCAGTGTTTTTAGTGATTTTTTTAATTTCTTTTTGGGAAAAAGGTGCAATAGGAGTGCTTTCGTCGGGAGAATTTGGAACATATTTATGTGTTGGTGTGTGCACATCTCGAACTAATACTTGAGTATTTAGATTTGTAGCAGGAATTTTATCTGTTCGTTGGGCGATACTGGAAGAAACTGAGCCAAGCAGTAATCCAACGGATAAAATAGGAACAAGAAACGAATTTTTCATATATAACTCCAATAAAACATATAATACATTATTTAACATTATCCGAAAATAAGAAGATTTACTGTATGTTGCCAAACTTTAATTTTTTAAAGACACAAAAACTTTACAGATTTTTAACACTTTTACTTTAGGTTCAGAATTTTATTTGCATACCGTAGACCAATGATATTCCTGAATTTATCGATTCTTTATCATTGGGAAGAGTCTGCATATTTACCATAAAAGCATTTGCCTCAGCACCGACAGTTAAGGAAACACCTTTCACAACATCATACCGAGCAAATGCGCGAGTAAATGCCATCGCACCATCATTTGAACCACCGGCACCAATACGACCATTCACAGAAATATTTCCTTTGTTAAAAATCATATATTCATAGAAAGCCGCTCCCCAATACATAGTTTTATCAATCGAGTATTCAACATTTTTTTCTTCAAATCCTTCGGCTTTGCTCTGAGAAGCTTTCTCGGCAATCGGATTTAAATCTTTTCCGGGAATTCCACTTTCAGGCCCATCCATACTTAGAATGGTAGATTTGGAAAGTACAGAACTTGTTCCACGAGGGACAAGAACTATTCCACCACCTCGGTAAGAATATCCATTATAACCGATTTCAACACCTACTTTACTTTTTTCATTGAGTGAATAGGAAATACTTTGAGAAATTGCTGTCGTTGAAATAGCATTATCTCGATTATTAGCAACTTTATTTGATAAAAAAGTATTTACTTGAATCTCTGTATTTTTAGCTTGAATTTCTGTTTGTTCACTATTTAACGGTTGGTCCGCATGAGTACTTGTTTGATAAATAGTGGAATTAGACTGTGAGATACCACTACTATTGAACTGTTGAGCAAAAGTACCACTATTATAATCTAGAGTAGAATATTGTGCATTCCTCGAAGCCAACACAACCGATGGTAATGGCTTCGGTGCATCTTTTGTAAGAAATGGAGTTTCAATGCTGATTGTTTCAACTGCATTCGATTCAATATTTACGTTTTTATCTGCCAATAACCTGTTATTCATCGAAGCTGAAACATCTTGTTTTCTTAATGAGAAACGAGTTATCTGTCCATTTCTGTTACTTTTACTATTTGAGAAATGAAAGGATTGTAAAGAAGCTTCATTTTGTGAATCAACTATTTGTTGTGTATTCTCTGCAAAATTAGATTTTCTTTGTAAAAACAAATCACTAAAAGGTACAGTAAATATAAAGAGTAAAGCAACAACAACTGAACTTAATTTTCTTAAATTATTTTTGAAGTTTTTTATGTTATTTTCTCGTAGAAGAGCTTTTGCAATTGCTTCATCAGTAGCAAATTTCATTGTGATAAATGCTTCTGTTTCCAAAAGAAAATCATTAGGAATACTAATACTATCTTCGTCTTCGAGCATAGTTAGGTGTAACGCTGTAGCGGCATCAAATGCTTCTTTCGCTGCTGAATCTTCGCTCAGCAGGCAACGCAATAGCTGGTCTTCCTCTATTGTGAGGTCACCATCTACATATTTCGATATAAGAAGATTAAGATTCATACCATTCCTGCATAACAGGTGCTAATAATTTACGAAGAAGTAATCTGGCTCGATGTACCCGAACTTTTGCAAGTGAAATATCAATACTAACTATTAATGCTATTTCTTGATAAGAATATCCTTCGTATTCACGAAGGATTACAGCTTCTCGAAGCTGTAGCGGTAGGAGCATAAGTGCATTATTAACGCAAAGTTGCATACCTATATCATTTACCGGAAAGAGAGAATTTGAACCATGCTCTTCTTCATCGAAAATCGCATGGTCTTTTTTAGAACGAAGATGGTTAAGACATACCCTCCGGGCAATTGTAAATAACCAAGCCGCAAAATTGTCCCCTCTAAACTCTTGATGGTGTTCATACACCTTCATAAATGTCTCTTGAAATGCATCTTGTGCTGCTACCGAATCACCAACCATTCTAAAACAAAACCGATAAACGCTGTGAGAATACTCTTTGTAGAGAAACTGAAATGCCACCGCGCTTCCCGAACGTAATTCGTCGGCAGCTTCTCGCAAATCGTCTTCATTCGGCTTTCGGACTGACAGCGACATGGCATTTCTCCAAAAATCAGTTAATTATAGTTTCGGCGTTCAAATCTACAGACACCGTACCCTAAAAAAAAGTTACAAATTATTTTTTGGTATAAGTAATTTGCTTTGTTTACAAAGTTAAATGATGCAAAATTTTCTATTCTGGTTGGTGTAATGCTTCTTCTAATCTTGCAAGAATATCCCCTATTTTGTTGACAACTACAGCTTTTTTATCTTCTATTGCTGGTATTTCTACAATAGGTTCAATTATAGGTATGTTTTTACCCTTTTTTACAGAAAGTGTTTTTAGTACTTTATCTTCAGTTTGAGTGACAGCTAATTCTTTATTTAAAATTTCGATACGAGATAATAGTTCATTCTCGTTTTTTTGCATCTGTTCATTAGAATTATAAAGTGCTTGTCGCACTTTACTTAATTCAATTGTTAATTCATCTCGTTCTCGTTCAAGACTTTTGTTATATTGATGAATCCGGTCTGCTGCATCATACGCTTCTTTATATTGTTGAATTATTAGATCTTGCTGAGTTTTCTCTTCTTCTTCTATTGCCAGCTTTTTCCGTAAAGATTTAACTTCTTCTTTTGTTCGAGTAATTTCTGCCAACAGTTCGTTACTACCCAACTCTTCTTGTTCCACTTTAACGTGTAATTCTTTTGTCAACAATGATTTTTCTTCTAATGCTTGTTCTAATTTTTTCGTTAGAGTTTTACGAAGTTCAGTTTCTTCAAGAATTTTTTCCTCAATTCCTACTTTGGCTAAAGCTAATTTTTCTAATTCATCTTGTAAGTGTTTACTTTCTTTTTTCGATTCTAAAAGTTCTTTGCTAATTTCTTTAAATTTTGATTCTGAAATCTTATGAAGATCAATCTCTTCTTGTAATTTCTCCTCTGTGTCTGCTTTTGCCAAAGCAATTTTTTCGAGTTCACTTTGTAATTCAGTGATTTCCTTTTTATATGCAATTAGCTCTTTTCCGGACAAATCATTACTTATTTCTGAAGTTGTTTGTTTTTCAATTGCTTCACGTAATTTTTCTTCAGCGTCTGCCTTGGCTAATGCAATTTTTTCTAGTTCATTGTGTAAATTATCAGATTCTTTCTTGGTGGCAATTAATTCTTTATTTAACGATTCAAAGGTTGATTTTAGAGAATCGTAATTACCTTGAATTTCAATTACTTTTTCTTCTATTTCAGCTTTGGTTAGAATAGTTTTCTCAATTTCACCTTGCAATTCCAATACTTCTTTTTTTGAATGACTTAACTCAGAATTAAGAGTTGCAATTGTAGCTTCAATTGCTGTTCTTTGTTCCTTTTCATTTTCTAATTGATGTTCTGCTTCATTTTTAGCAGTTAAATATTCACTTGTTTGGATTTGAGCAAGCTCAGTCGCTTCTTTTAATTCTTTATAATTTTTATCTGTGGTTTTATGTATTTCATCGAGAGAATTAAATCTATTTAATTGCTTTTCAAGTTCACTTTGAGCTGTAACTAATTGTCCTGAAAGAATTTGATATTTTTCAGACAAATCCCAGTTACTTGATTTTTCGACTTCAAAAGCGGCTTGTGCGGCAAGCATCGCTGATTGCGCCTCTGCAAACAATTGTTCAGTTAGAGATTTCTGCTTCTTTAGTTCTAATATTTGGGATGAATATTCATCCAACGCTCCTAAATGTCTGGCAATTTGCTCTTCATAATCACGAGCAGAGCGCAACTCTACATGGAGGCGAGCTTGAGTAGATCGTTCGGAATTTAGTTTGTTTTCAAGGTCAGTAATTCGTTCAAAAGCTTCTGCTATAGTTGAGTCGTCTGTCTCTTTTTGATTTTGAGATTCGAGAATTTGGTTTGAATATTCTTGTAATTTGGATTGTAAGTCTTCGTAGTTTTTAGTAAATTCAGCGGCTTGCTCATGAGTTTGGAGCAATTTATCGCGTTGTTCGGTGATAGTCGAAAGCGAAGTAATTAGTTTCTCGATTTCCTCTTTTAACTTTGGGATTTCAAAAAGTTTATCTTCAATTTCAGCAATTTGATTCTTATATTGTTGAGCTTCATTTATTCGAGTATTTACTTCTACGTTCCGTCTTGCAAGTTCTTTCTGAATCATTTCCCTATTTTGTTCAAACTCCTTCATCTCATCCAAATGCCCAGTCAATTCCTGCTTTTCTTGTTCTAATAATTCAATTCGACGTAGAGAATGTTCATGATTAATTACAGCTTCTTGTAAAGATTCTACAGTTTGTACTAATGTTAATTTTTCAGTTTCTAAAGCATTCTTTTCATTTGTAATCTCTTTTATTTTACGGTTTTTTTCTTCGAGAGAATCTAATAAATCCTTTTGCTGAGCTTCTTGAATACTTACTTTTTGAATACGAGCTTGATAACCTTCAATCTGAGTTTGAAGTTCTGATAGTCTATTGGTTAAAGCAGCATATTCAACTTTTTTTCCATCAAACAAGTCTTCAATCCCTGCTACTTTTTGGGCAAGCGAAGCATTATCTTCTTGCAATGAAATTATCAATTCTCCTGATAATTTTACTACATCCCAAAATTTCTGAATTGAGGATTCGATTTCTTTGCTAGGAATAGGATTTTGAGGCATAATTGGCTCGTATTTAGTCGGTTGAACTATTAAAATTAGATACACACCAAATTAATTTGACGCATTAAACTTATTCAAAAATAACTTTTCTGGAGGAATCTTTACACTCTATTTTTCATAGAGAAGGTAATTTTTTATAATGGTGAACTATGAATAACCATCAAACATCGTGATATTTTACAGTTTAATCATATCTTCTGATTGAATTTCAGGTAGTGAAGTACCTACACTAGGAGGAAAAAGGTGTGCAGCTTTGGTACAATACTCACGGTCAGAACTACTTAATTTGGTAGTCATCATTCGAAAAGGATTGAGGCGTTGAATTGGCAATGGTAATATTTCACTGATTAGTGAGAGAATTTCGCTGGTAAGTCCCGGACCGAAAATAAAAGCTGAATCAGCAAATGGAATATATTCTGAAAGGAGCTTTTCAATTTCTTTATCAAATATTTTACCAACTTCATCTTTAAAATTATAAGGTACAATACCATAATATGCAAGAACCCCTTTCTTGAGTACACTTATGTCTGCAAATCTATTCTGAATTCCAATTACAATGATAGTATTTTCTGTTTGCTCAGGATAATTATAAAGTAATGCACCATGTGCAGCAAAATGACTAATATATACGTTCTCACACCTAAGATCAAAAATTTCAGAAATTTGATTGGCTACTATGAGTTGCTCTTTTTCAATCATCAATGCAATCATCATTTCCGAGCCATCTAATTTTGGAGTTAAAGGTAATACAATAGAGTGATAATCTTCAAGGGAATGCTGAGGATATGCTTGGCGAATTTCTAACTCAAGCAGTTGCTTGAGACCATCTTGATTACTAGATTTTACAGCAGGAAATTGGTGAACAAATATATTCTCGGTAGGAAAACATATTCTTATTTTATCATAATGAACTATTATTTCTCGCCTAAGTAACTCTATTTTTTTTAAAAACATAAACACATCACCATCCGAATCAACATATTCTGGAATGGACTTTATATAACTAAGTTCAAATCCTTTAGTTGTTTGCTGAATAATGGTAATTTGAGTACGGTCGCTCCTAAGATAAATAGTCAGGATTGCTTGCATATCATTAGAAATTCAATTTGTGGACGATTTCCTTGACGGATTTTTTACTTCTTTTTTTCAAAAATAATGTATGGTTCAATTTTTTCGAATTTCTTTTTTCCGATTCCTTTTACATTCATCAAATCTTGTGTTGATGTAAATGGAGTTATCTTCCTGTGCTCGAGAATTTTTTCAGCCATTTTCTCACCGACACCCGGCAGTCGCATTAGCTCTGCCTTCAATGCAATCGCTATATTTATTTTATTCTTAGGTAATTCTTTTCTTTTACTCGTATAGCGAGCCATTGCTCTTACTGTATCACCTTGACCAATAATTGGATTTGTTTGTTCATCAGCTTCTGAAAATGTCCGATTTTCAGATTCAGCAATACTATCCAAAATCAAATACACTTTTTGTGAAAGCGTAGTATCATATTCAGCAGGGTGAATTGATGTAAAAGGATTATAACGGATTACTACACCAACTGCCAAACCACTAACCATCAAAATCATAGCAATAACTTCATTTTTCGTTACACCGAAAACTTCTTGTAAACGATTAATGAAAGATGCTTTGCCCATACACCTAAAAATTAATTTTCAATTGATTATAAAAATGCTTCTTTCACTCTGTCAAAGAAATCCTTCCCTTTTTTCTCATCGCGATTAGGTGAAAAATTTTCACAATCAGCAAGTTCTTTAATCAATGTTTTTTCTTTGGTTGATAGTGAATTAGGAACGTGAATATTTACTCTCACGATTTGGTCGCCTCTTCCCTTTTCATTTAAATGTTGAATTCCTTTTCCACGCAATCGAATTTCTGTTCCCGGCTGTGTTCCTGCTTTGATTTCAATTTCACCGAACCCATTAATAGTCTGAACTTCTATCTCAGCTCCTAATATTGCTTCAGGAAAACTGACAATAAGTTCGGAAATAATATCATCATTTTGACGAATAAAATGTTCATGTTCCAATTCTTCAAATATTACATTAGCATCACCGGGGTGACCACCTCTTCTACCGGCATTACCTCTTCCACGCAGTGGAATAAAATTTCCGGTGCTTACTCCAGCTGGAATTGTTAGTTCTTCTGTTGTCTCACCCTTTATACGCCCTTCACCATTACAACTAACACAGGGCTCTTTAATAATCTGCCCTGAACCTCCACACGCTGCACAAGGTGCGATATTCACAAATTGTCCGAAAACTGAACGAGATACTTGTCTAATTTCCCCAGTTCCATTACAACTTGAACATGAACTTATTCCGCTACCAGGTTTCGCACCTTTGCCTCCACATGGCTCACAGACCACCATTCGTTTGATATTTAATTTCTTTTTTGTACCATCAGCAATTTCTTCGAGTGTAAGTGGCAGTCGTATTCGTATATCACTTCCGGGTTCTCCCATCGAAGTATTACGTCTTTGCTGACCTCCACCAAAAAATTGATCAAAAATACTGCTACCGCTAAACATATCTCCGAAAGCACTAAAGATATCATTTACATTTTGATATTGATGAAAATCCTGACCGCCTCTGATACCTTGATGTCCAAATTGGTCATATCGAGAACGTTTATTTGCATCACTTAATACTTCATATGCTTCCGTTGCTTCTTTAAATTTTTCTTCAGCTTCTTTATTGTCCGGATTTCTGTCGGGATGATATTGCATTGCTAGTTTTCGGTATGCACTTTTTACATCATCTATCGAAGAAGATTTATTTATACCTAAAACATCATAATAATCAGATTTACTCATATATTTTATAGTAAGTTATACATATTTCTTTTATTCAGGTTGTCCTGCTGATGTAATTACTTTAGTATGGCGTAATACTTTATCTCTGAAGAGATAGCCGCGTTGTACTTCCTGAATAATATGCCCTTCGGGAGTATCGGAAGGTAAGTGTGCCAATGCTTCGTGAACATCGACATTAAACGGCTCTCCGAGTGATGATTCAATTACAAGTACTCCTGAATCTTCAAAAATTTTAACTGCTTTTTTATAAATCATTTCAACACCTTCAAGTAAACTTTGGTAATCAGTATTTTTCTGCGCTGCATTGAGTGCTGAATGTAAATCGTCAATAACCGGCAGCATTTTAAACAGCAAATGTTGGTTTGCATATTCTGTAAGTTCCTGTTTTTCTTTAATGGTACGTCTGCGAAAATTTTCTAATTCTGCTGTGCGTCTCAGAGCTTGTTCGCGCATTTCATCACGTTCTTTTTCGAGTGCAATAATTTTTTCGTGCAAAGAACTATCATTATTTTGATGTTCAGTTGAGTCAATGTTCGACTCATGGTGGAGTTCGAGTGTATCGTCATTCATAGCTTGTTTTCCTTGAATATCTTCAGTACGAATATAAGAATTATATAGATTTTTTAGTTTTCCGCCCATATTTCGCGAGGCGGGATTTTTATCATTCATTTCCATAAACTATCCCTTCATTATCGTTCAAGTAAGTAATTATAATCTACATTATCAACTCTATGACGAATTTTATCGTGTATTTCTTGTGAAAAAAATTTTGAGTTTATATTTTATAGTCATGGAACAATTTATATAATTATCCTAAAAACATGATTTCTAATTATAATGAAAAAGAAAACGCCCTTCGTTTGAAATCCCGAAAGGCGTTTTTATTTTATTTACTTACCACTTGAATTATTTAGTTTTAGCTAGTGGAACCGTAATCATTGCTACATTTTGTTCACCTGCTCCTAAAGAATCAATCATCAATCCACCATTTAATCTCCTTAATGCACTAGCCGCCAATCCAAGATTAAACATAACATCATTTTTGTCTTTAGTTAATGCTTCAACTAAATGGGTAGAATCATTTTTATAATTTTTGATAGCATCAGCTATATCAGAGTCTGGTGTAGAAAGAATTTCTATTTCAACAAGATTATCATACGTATTTGCTCGAACCGATATATCTAAAGTGCATTTTAATAATCCACCCGAGAGTGCAAGGTATGTATTTACTAATGATTCTACAAATAAATCTTCATACACAAGGGCGATAGGATCTTCACCTTTTTTATTTATAATAATACTGATCTCTGCATTCTTATTTGGATTTTGAGCATTAAGTTGTTCTTGCACTTTTGAAGTGATTGAAGAAAACAATACTCTTTCACGTTCAAATACTCCTGTCGCTTCTTGGTCACCAGCTATATCTATAATATCAGTAACGAAGGTAAACAATTGCTCAGAGCTTTCTTCTGCAGTTTTAATAAAAACATGTCTCTCTTCATCGTTTGAATAAGCTTTAGACGAAAGTAATTGCAAGAATCCCATAGTACCTGTGAGAGCATTTCTCAAGTTATGGCTTAAATCCCTCATAAATTTTGATTTAAATTCGCTCCCTTCAAGTGCGGCTTGTTCGGCAAGCTGTACTTGTTTATTTTTAAGCTTAAATTGCGCTTCTGCAGTTTTTTGGAGTGTTATATCACGTCCTACAGCATAAATCAAACCATCAGCACGAGATACTGTAAGATTCCAACTTAACCATCGAATTTCTTCGGATTTTGTGATAGTCTGAACGTCAAACATAACACCAACTTCATCTTTAGCAGATTCTAATTCGTCATGTAATTTTTTAGCATCATTATCGCTATAAAAACTATCATAGATGGTTTTTCCTACTAATTCTGCCTCAGAGTATTGAAGAACAGATTTCACGGCAGGACTCAAAGATTTCCAAGAACCACTTAAATCCATTACAGCAATAATATCTTGAGAAGATTCAACTATTCTGCGCTGAGAGCGAGTCATTTTATCTGCAATATCTAATGCGCGAGCGCGGGCTGTAACAATCGAAAGAACAAAACCAAACCCTATAAAGCTAGTAACAACACCGCCAAGCAAAGCAATAAGAGGTAATATTCCTTGAAATTGACCTCCAAAATTAGGAACAGTTGCAAATTGAACATGAATTTCACGATTAGCAATTTCAAATTTTCTATCTTCAACTAAAAGTGGATGTTCCGGTTGAATATTTCTATTAGTCGAAGCAAAGATACTTTGCGAACCAGTAGTTTTATCAAAGCATTCAAATGTAATACTTGTATCACCTGAAGCAGGGTTATTTGTAATAGCACTATTAAAAAAACTTTTAGCATCTAATTCAACCATTACAACTCCGTCAATTTTATCTCCTTTAAGAGCAATTTCAACTGGGTCTGTTATCTTTTTTTGAACATTAAACAACAACAAAAACCCCATTGTATCAGGACGGACATTATAAAAAGGTGAACAAAAAATTCCTTCATTTTTTTGAGCTAGTTCAATTGTTTGTGCTGCTTCTGGTTGGGTTGCTAAATCAAAACCACTTCGGTGTAAATTTTTATCAAGTGGTACTATATACTCAATAGGATAATAATAATCACGGTCACCTTGAGGATGAATTACGTAGTCAAAGTAGCGTTCTGAACGAGCATAATAAACAAATTCTTCTTTTTCTTTTGCTTTAACCGAAGGAACATATGAAACACTCAATATAGAAGGGTATGAACTTGTCGGAATCGAACCATAGAGTTCAAATACTCCCCGAACTACTTGCACTGAATTTTTATATAATCTTTCAAATGAATTCAGGATTTGGTATTGACGGTCATACGCGGTTTGCAAGCGATTCATGACTGATGAAGCGGCCTTATCGAAGGCGGCTTCACGGTCTGTTCGAACAGTTTCACTTACATAGTTCCAAATAAGAATACTTAGTACTAATCCAATAACTAATGCAATAAAAGCAGGATAGGTTTTGGAAAACTGAAATATAGAAGTTTTCTTTTGTTCTGCTGTGTTTTTGATTATAGAATCGTAAGAAGCATTCATACGCTATTATATAATTATTCTGAATAAATGAAGGTTATTTAAATATTAATAATCTACTTTTTTTTGGAATCAATAAAATGACGGAGCTCTTCAACAAAAGAAGATGTATTGATTGGTTTTGAAATATAGCCGTCAAATCCCATTGCTAAATATCGTTCGCGATCTGTTGCATGGGCAAAACCTGTAACAATAATTACTGGTAGAACCTTACCATGAGAAAAATTTCTTAATGAAGTAATAATTTCTTTTCCGCTTGAATCAGGTAGTAAATCATCACAAATTACTGCTAATGGATTATGTGTAGAAAGCCATTCTACAGCTTTATTACCCTCTTCAAATTCAACAACTGTATAGTCGTTTTTTTTTAGAATAACTTCATATAATTTTCTAATAGAAACATTATCTTCAATCACACAAATAAGTTCGGGTTCACTATTCATTACAATCCTTACTCAAAGTAAATATTTTTTTTACTAAATTAACAATTAAGCACAACAAATAATAATTTCTTATTAGGAAAGAACAATTTCGGTTACAATTTACGAAAAGTGTGGTTATGGATTAACAACTATTTCTACGCGGCGGTTGCGCTTTCTTCCTGCTTCTGTTCTGTTACTTGCAATACTACTAAAAGAAGACTTACCAGAAGCATAAAGGCGACGAAGTGGAATTCCCTTCTTTTGTAAATAAGTTCTCACTTGAAGGGCACGGTCCATTGATAGTTGTTGAAGTTCGGCTTCCGTTCCTTGGTTGTCAGTGTGTCCAACTATTTCAACAGTCGCACCTGGATTTGATTTGAGGTAATCTGCTAATCCATCTAAATAAGAATTTGCATTTGGGGGAATGCTAAGTGAAGTTGAAGTCGAGAAATAGAAAATTTCAGTTTTTCCGGGTGTAATTTTCGGTACTTTTTTTTCAGTTAATACAGGTTTGGTAGTTTCTTCTGCTGTAATTGTTGGATTAACAAGAGGTTTAACTTCATCTGTTGGAGGTAAAGATACTTCAACAGGTACATCAACCGGAGGTGCTTCGATAGCACCGAGAGAAATATCAGCAACTGCTAATCTTTCTGGACGTTGTAACCCCGGAACAGAAATTCCCTTTTCCCATTGGATACTTGCTAATGAATGAGGTGGTTCTATATAGGTCGGGTCGAACGGCAAAATAGTTTCTTTTATTTCATCAAAACCAAATTTAAAATCCATTCCAAATCGAGCAAAAATAGTATTCCAAGAAGAATTTAAACTACTTGTTACAATAGTTCCTGAGTTAAGTGTTATATAAGGACACAATCTAAATCGCAATCCTGACGATAAAGAAGCAGAAAAGATATCTAACCCAATTCCAATGTGCCCACCAAAACGAACCGGATTAGGTTTATAATTGGTGTCTACTTGTAAGTGAGTGATGTTAGCAACATTTTTAAAATTTCTTCCTGAGCTTGCATTTGACGAAACTAATAATTCCAAATCTAATCCTCCAAGAAGGTGAAGTCCTTCAGACGCAAGATTAAACCGAATTTCAGGAGAAATTGCAATATAATTATTGATAGCTTTGGACAGATAGTTTAATGATGAATCTGTTTCATTTGGATTAATTGCCGGGCTACTCAATATTTCAGTAGAACCATAACTCACCCTTCTATCTGCAAGAGCTACTCTTAGTCCACCTCCAAAATACGAGTTAAGTGGTTGAAATTGTAATAATAGACCTGCATACAATCCACTTCCGTCACCGGATGTAATCTCTACAACTCCATTTTTGGGATCAGGTCCAAGTCTTGGTACATTTAGTGAGCCTAGATAATAGTTTCCCATTCCACCAACCATAGCACCAAACCACCATGTTCCATTTCTACGAATGCGAACTGAAGTATCCAAACTTGGCAATACTCGGATTTCTCGAAATTCACCAATTGAAGACTGGGCAAATGTAGTTGCTGGAAATGAGACCAAACATAAGAGCACAAGTATTGATAGTAATAAACTTCTGTTACTCTTTACAATAAAACTCAATATGGAGAATAGAATATTCACAATAATTTTCTTTAGCGAACTAATTGTAATTTAACGACAGCTCGTGATAATTCAACTGAATTATCATTTATCGGATGGGCAGTGAATACTGCTTCGTACATACCCTGAACGGCAAATTTTGATGCCTCAAAATTTACATCATGGAATCCAATTTTACGGAATTGATTATCAACTAATGTTTCTACTTCTTGTCCGATAGGATCATAAATTTTAACTGTTAAATAAACATCATCATCAAGTTTATAATCAATTATCGTACCTTCACTAAAAGGATTTTGACGAGGAGCAGCTTGAACTATAACAGCATACGGTATATCTACCGAGCAATAGCTCTCGATAACTTTTCCACTCGTATCTAAATTTGGTACATTTTCAGATGACATGCTTATGATTTTGTAAAAATATTTTTCACCACGTGTTTCAACAGTATCATAATAAGGACCATAACTATAAGGCTTAAATGTTGTACCATGCCCAGAGTTTGGGAATGAAGCTATTTTTGTATAAGTAAGTTTACTTGGGTCAGTTTCACCAAAAGGTAGCAAAGCACGCATAATGTCAAATCCAAAGCTATTACGTTCACCATTAGTAGACCAACTTAACCGGACAATTTTTTGACCTTCGTAATGAGTACTGTCACAAAGAGATAATTGCATAATCGGAATTCCCGGGCGTTGGGTTGATTTATAGAGAATTTTATTTCTCATTTCTATATTATTATCACCAAAATGCCATGGGATACTGTCATTCAATAGCTTATAAGCCGTTGTTTGATAATATAGTACAGGCGTTGCCCAGTCAATAGTTACTTGTAAAGGGAAAGGACTGTTATCCAACGTAAAAACACGAAAACGACCAACTTTAAGAGGTTTTGCTGTATCTAAAATAACCTCATGAGCTTGAGAATAATCCTTAGGTCCCAAAACAGTAATACTAATTCTGTCTTTTGTAATTTTTGAGCCGGGAACAAGTTCTAAAGTTACAATTCGAGGAGTAATAGTATAATACTTTAAATTTAAATCAGTAGAATCGGGTAAAAGTTCTATGCCTAAGTTATGATAGTTAATTCCCCCACCGAATAATTCAATTTGGAAAGTACCATTAGCCCATCGAACCCATTCATCAGTAGTGCGGGTAACGTTTACCGAAAATTGCAATTCATTATCTTTTTCAAGTAAAGGATTGACAATTGTAGCTATCGCGATTTCATTTGTTGAAACAGCAAAAGCCGATAGTGTCTGCAAGCACAATACCGCAATTACCACAATAAAATATGAAATTCTTATATTCATTTGTATATTATTTTTACTTCCACTTTACTCTAAATTCCAATTAAGGAACTACTGTTTTCTTTTTCATGTTAGCGTTGTTCCAGCTTACATTAAAATCTTTAGTAGTTACAATTCCATTAAGATCAGTATCTTCATTCCAATATCCTTCGTAGTCTCTCCATACCCAAATTCTATCATAATCTAAATTATCAATAACCCCATTAGTATTATAGTCACCTGCCGGCATACCATAAATTATCGAGTTATCTGGTCGCCGAGCTATTGCTTTTAATGCATCAACTCCACCAAGAACAATATTTTCATTAGACAAGTCAACCGTTTGAAGACCTGTTTGATTAGTAGTTTTTTGTTTTAATGTAACCGGAGCAGAAGTCATAACTGCAAGGTGATTTCTGTGACGTACCACAATATAATAATCTCCGGGTTGTGAAATTGGCAAAGTAACTGCACTTTTACCGTCTAAATCCACTAACATACCATCAGAGCGTAAAAAACAATTACGAAATACACGAGTTCCACCTGACAATTGAGAACGAATTTCAACTGTAGCCCAATCTACAATCGAATCAGGTATTATTCGTACTTTTTCAAAGAGACGGTTAGAATCTAAATTATAAGGAGCAATATTCGGTGCAATTGAGTCTATTAGATTTAATGTCCGTAAATCAAATGCCATCGTACCATCCCGATAAGGTCCTTCAAGCAACACTCGTGCCGAGAGAATCAAATAGGGATTTCCGGGTGAATACCGTAATAACAAATCATTTCCTGATGCAAATAATGATGGCGGAGGATAAGGAGACAATGGCTTAAAAGGACGAACACCCGACAATTCTACATATCCCATAGAAGAAGCAGTAGCTAATTTCCTCGAATATTGATTTGATGGATTCAAAAGTGAGGTATTAATATTTTTAGCAGTATCTACAGTTGCTTCAAAAAATTCGAGGTGAGTTTCATCAACTTTTGAACCGATTTCATTCACTTTATAGCCCGCTCGAACAGTTGCCTCCCAATCATTTGAGCCGGAAAAAGCCAAAATTATCCTACGGTTAGCATCAGTTGTATCAATAAATTGAAGTGCCGGATTAGTTGGACTTGCTTTTGGAGTAACAGTGAATGTCATATCAGGTGGTACAGTTTCTTTTTCTGAGATAAAAGCAACCGTAGTATTAACATTATTAAAAGTAAATGGTTCAGTTCCTGTTGGAAGATTCAATCTTCTCATTGCTCCTACAACTTCTTCTAGTCCACCAACGTATGATGCTGATTTTTTAGAATCAATCATGGTAAGAGTATCGCCAAACATATTAATATTTCCGGCTTCAACTCTTAAATTTCCTGTCATAAATACATTACCACGAAGAGCATTTTTCTCACGAATAGTAGTTACATTTCCGTAGCCATTGGTATCAGTAGTTCTTTCTATTTCTTGCCCGGCTGTACCATTGAAAGTAACTGTTGATGTTGGATTTGCAAATAAATTTGTTCCATTACCTTTATTGACAAAATCACCGGTTACAAAAAGGTTTGTAGCTTGTGCTAAACGTAAAACACCATTAGTCGCTGCAAGTTGTAACGTTGCAGTACTTGCTACGTGAACATCACCTGCACCAATCGGAGATTGAAACGTACCCGGACTAACAGTTACATTTGCATGAACTACTGCCGGACGAGTTCCCATAGAAACCAAACCATTATTTCGTATATCTATTGTACCAAACGTGATAGAAGTATCGAGACCTAAATCTCCTAAGTGCATTTGTCCATCCACATACAGTGGGGCTAAACTATCACTCGTAAGAACTGCATCAAGACGAGTTATGAGATTTGTATCTAAATGCTTTTTACTTTTTTTAGATTGGTTGCTTACTAATAAATCTAAATTATAGTAGCGGTCTGTGAGAGGATTTACTCCATTTTCGGGATAAATATATTGAGTATTATCACCATCATAATGGAAAGTACCTACATATTTTCTAATGCCGGATGTAGGTGTAACAGTATAGCCATTACCTACATAAACATCCGTTGGAATTAGTTTGCGAGCAACATTATCCATTTCAAGGTCATAGAAATATCGAGATTGAACAATCTGAGAATCAGTAGCATGTGCGTACCGAACTAAACCACCAATACGAAAGTTCCATCGTGAACCAAGTGCAGTAGAATTATTATCTCCAAGAAATGGTTGTGCGCCATTACCTTCAGTAAAGCGATTATATACGCCTCTCATCTCGATAATTCCACCGTCGTTATTTACTTTAGTAATATTACTTTGGTAATTAGAAAATCGTCCGCTATCAGCAAGAAAACGCACCATCCCGTTATTAAGAAAAGTTGCGGTTGAGTCGTTATGAAAATTCTGTTTTACTGTTGCCGGAAAAGTTGTATTACCAATTTCGACTGTTCCCTTATTATCTAACAATCCTCTATTAGTATAAAGTTTATAAACATTTAATGTGCCATTGCCATATCGCAATACTTGAGAATTTGGAAAAACGATACAATTCTCAGTTGCAACAGCATTCGATGCATCCAAAAGTTTAAGTTCACCTGACTGTACTTGGATTTCCCCATTAACTTGTAACAAAGAAGAACCATTGAAGGTAATTTGTCCTGATGAAATATTACATAATGTTCCATTTATCCAGACTGTACTACCGTTCATACCGGTTACAATCGCACCTTTATTAGTAAAAATTTGCGCACTTACTCCCAAAGGAGTTAATAATAACACCAGTAGAAGAAGTTTTAACGTTATAATGATTCGTGCGTTCATTCTAATCAATAAGGAATAAATTGTATTGTTTTTTATTTTATAACAATCATTTGTTGTGATCCAAATACTTGTCCGTCAGCAATAAGATAAAATACATACGTACCTGTAACTAAATCCTTGCCAAAAATTGTAATGGAATTGAAACCTCTGGCTGTAAGAGGAATTTTCATCATTTGCTTTCCGTCGGTTGAACAGTCTATTATAAGTTCAGCTTTATTAACTGTTTCCGGTATGTAGTATGAAATTATGGTACTTTCTGAAAAAGGATTAGGTTCATTACGATTAATCATCGGGAAGTCACCACCCCTTTGTGCCGTTCTTGTTTTACCTGTAACAGCAGATTGAACAGCTATTTCGAGTTGTGCCAAACGAATTTCTAGTTGTTGAACTTGTTCTTTCAGTAATACGTTTTCTTTCTTTACTTGTTCAAATTCGGCCATTGGAGCAAAATAATCCATTCTATAAGGAGAGATTACTCCTTGCTTGTCAATTTTAAGAATATAACCATCTACCAAAGGTGGAATTGGCAAGGTAAGAGAATATTGACCGGATAAATCCGATGGAGGTGCAAGTATAAGCCATGAATTCTGAACACCGGGATTTAAAAATGACAAACGATATTCTGAACGTAAACTACCGGTAATTTGAGCATTTGTAAATCCACAGATATTAAATAAACCTAGTATAATAATCAGAACTTTATAATTTTTCATAGTAATAATTTTTAATGGTGGAGAATTATTATTTTACTCAAACATCTAAAATGTTAAAGTTTAATAAGTAGCAATTGGTCTCCAACGACCTGTTGTAGCATCATACATCAATTGTACAACCTCGTCGGCATTTAACACTAAGTTTGCACCACCTTTAATACGAAAACGGTTAGTTGCTGTTGAACCGGCATTATCATTTTGGAGTGTAATTGCATTATTACCCACGTTAATCAAAACACACAATTTACCATCATTAACACCTGTAGCATCAATACCTGTCAGATTAATCGCTCCGGTAGCACTTATACGAAAAACAGTATAGTTAGTCAGTCCAAGGGACAAATTATTTTGATTTGCGGCATAAGCATTTGGAGAATTTGTACTATAAGCCAGATTACCACCTGAAATGGGATTCGACCAAAGTAAATTACCTGACCCATCATTATGGAGAACATCATTAATATTCCCGGGAACAAGTGGAAGAGTGTAAATAATATCAGTATTCTGAGTTGCAGCTTTGAATGAAGTATAATTAGTTCCTGCATATGTTGAGGAACTATTTGGCTCGTAGAAACGTAACTCGCCTGCAGAACTGTTTGTATTTCCAATCCACAAATTTACATCCCCAAAATATGCAATATTTGAAGTTCCGCTAATATCTGTTTGAGTAACGCCTGATTGCCCGCTATAACCAACACTTTTTGCTCCGAGTTTTAATCCAATTCCACCTAAGACCGAGGCGTATTTTCCTGAAGTAGTATTACTTCTTCCACCTAAAATTGAACTCGAATCCCCTAAAGCTGAATTATTACTACCGCCACCTATAACACTTGTTATCCCGGAAGCAGTATTTGTTTCACCACCCGAAATTGTGCTTTTAATACCTGTTGCTATATTAGTTTCACCACCACCAATTGATGATTTTCTACCGGCAACATTCCCTGTTCCACCACCAATAACTCCATAATCATCGGTTACTGAATTAATACTTCCATTGACTCCACCACCACTAATTACAGCACCAACTTTACCTGCTGTAACAGAGTTTGCTTGGAATCCTGAGATGATATTAGCGCTTGAAGCGGTTGGCTCAAAACGCATTACTCGCTTACTTCCTTGATTTGCAGCATCAGTTTCATTGATATGAATTTCAAATGCCTTATTATCAGTTGTTCCAATATAGTTTGTGCCTGGTGTTGTTCCTCCGTTTCCTGTTAATGTCCAGCCTGAACCTGCGCCTGAACTTACCCAATCCAATGTTACATTGGTTCCCGTAACGTTAGTAACCGTTAATACTTGATTAGCAACAGGTTTTAGTCCAGGAAGTGTATAATCTATTGCAGTAACTTGAGCAGCCGATTTAAATGTACTTGAAAAAACACCACCAGGTTCTTGAAGTTGAAGCTGACTTGCCGTACCACCACTTGCTGCAACGAGTACATTCCCTTTTACATGGAGTGGTTGAGTTGGCAATACTTCATTAATTCCCATCCGGCTATTAGTGTTATCCCAGAATAAATTTGAGTTTGAACCTAAAGCTGATGAACTATTCCAAAATGCAATCCGAGTAGCAACACCTACGCCTGTAATTAAATTTTCTCCGAAGGGAATTGCTTGCCAATTAAGATTTCCAGTTGCATTTGAGAGAAGATACCCTGAAGATGCAGGTAATGTTAAAGGAAGTAAATAATTTATATTTGATGATTGTGCACCTGCCTGAAATGTAGATTTGAAAGTTCCGGCTGGATTTTCTAATTGAAGTTGAGGAGCAGTGCCACTAATAGCCGAAAGTAATGTATTTCCTTTTACTTGTAATGGTTGCACAGGGGCTGTCAAGCCGATTCCTAAACGACTGTTTGCATCATCCCAGTAAAGATTTGCGTTTGAACTAAGTTGTGACGATGCATTCCAAAATGCTACACGAGTAGCTGTTCCCACCCCTGTTACTACACTTTGACCGGAAGGGATTGCTTGCCATGACAATGTTCCTGTATTATTTGTTTGCATAAATCCATTGATTGCAGGTAATGCTGTAGGCATCGTATATGTAATATCTGCTGTTTGTGCTCCGGCTTTAAACGATGTAAAAAAGGTAGCCGCAGGATTTTGAAGTTGGAGTGATCTGGCTGTACCACTTGAACTTGCAACTAAAATATTACCCACAACATGTAGTGGTTGGCTTGGATTAGCTGTTCCAATTCCAACTCGTTTATTTGTATTATCCCAAAATAAATTCACATCATGACTTAATTCACTGGTATCACTCCAAAAAGCGATTCGTGTAGGAATTCCAACTTGACCTTTAAGTAAGCTCGACCCTGTCGGTAATCCAAACCAAGACATTGTTCCTGAATTGTTCACTTGTAAAAATCCACTTCCCGTTGGCAAAGCAGATGGAAGAGTATAACTGATATTTGTTGTCTGTGCGCCAGGAGTTGTGAATGAAGAAGTAAATCCTCCAACATTCGATATTAACAATTGATTTCCACCTGATATAAAAACATTACCATCTACTTGAAGTTTTTGAGTTGGATTAACAATTCCTATACCCACATTACCATTAGAAAGAATGCGCATTCTTTCTGTATTATTGGTTCGAATAACAAGTGGCTGTGCATCAGTTGTGCCTAAGTAATTTATTACAGGGTCAATACTTGTATTACCAGTTAATGCCCAAGAGCTTCCACCACCTGGTGCTGTCCAACTCATTGTATAATTAGATCCGGCAATACTCGCAACTGTCATTGTCTGACCAATAGCAGTTGGTGCAGCAGGAGGCATCAAAATAGAATAGTTTACATTCAAAGCAGGTGCGGCACTCATCCTAATTGCAAAACCGGGTGAGAGATAGTTTTGATACGCAATTATTTGGTCAGTACGCACATTCTGAGCATCAGAAGGTTGTACAAACAAAACTGCGATAGCTATAGTTGCCAACGTAAACCGAGCGATAGTTAGGATAATATTCTTCATAGTTGTTCTTTTTACGAGTGAAATGATCCAATAATTAAACTGTAACTTTTCAAAACAATTTCTATCTTTAAAATTTATATAAATTAATTAAGTGAACGAGCTGTTTCAACCCAACTTCCACCGTCCCAAACAAAAGTAATTGTAGATTGTGTAGCTGATGGAGAAAACACACCACTCAAATTTAAGTTTCCTGCATCATTAAATACTAATTTTTCTGTGCCGGTACAACCGTTAAATTGAACTACCAATATTTGCCCATCTTGCAAACCATTGGTTAAAGTTATAGTGTATGTTGCATTTGCAGCACCATTATGTGAAAGTCGTAAATACGAACGATTACCTACTGTTACAGCTACATTTCCTGAAATAGTTTGTGTACTTGGACGAATTGACAAACCACCGTCAATATCCATCTGTACATTAGGAGTAGTTGTTCCTGTACCAACATTTCCACCATTAAATAGAGCAGAATAATTCGTTGTTCCCCCACTGACATTTACATTCAAACCAATATTTTTTGCCGAACCACCGGTCCAGTTACCTGTAGATTGTATGTCTAATCCAGTTTTAGTAATTGAAGCTGTAGAAGAAGTAGCTGTATTGCTAATTAATCCACTTGTAAATGCTGTGGTTTGAGCAGTAGCGTCAGAAACTGTAAATTTAGCAGTTGGATTATTTGTACCAACTCCTACATATCCGGATCCTCCGAGAATACGCATTCTCTCAGTATTATTTGTTCTAAAAATTACCGGTCTTTGATCTGTTGTACCTAGAAAATTGATTGTAGAATCTATTGCTGTATTTCCAAGCAAAGCCCAATCTGTACTACCACCGCCACCTGCTCCACCATCTGCCCATCCTAAAGTAATAACAGAGTCACCTGCACTTAATGATAGACTTGTTGCAACTAACGTTTGATTTACTTTTGGACCAACTCCGGGAAGTTGTAAGACAAATTTACTTGTTTGAGAAACTGCTCTGAATGCTGTATAATTTGTTCCTGTTCCGCTTGGTTCGTAAAATCGAAGTTGATTTGCTGTGTTATTAGTATTTGTTAAATTTACACTACCTGTACCACTTTTTTGGAAATTAAAATCAAAGTTACCACTTGTAATATTTGTATTTTGAATAAGTGTTCCACCTAGTTGAACATTATTTCCTGTTAATGTAAGTCCATTATCAAATGTATAGATACTTGTTGGACTTACCCACGACAATGTACCTGAATTATTCGATTGCAAAATACCTGTCGTGCCGGGTAAAGCAGTTGGTAATGTATATGTTATATTAGATGATTGTATCCCTGCTCTAAACGCTGAATAATTTGATCCACTACCGCTGGCTTCATAAAATCGAAGTTGATTGGCTGTGTTATTAGTATTCGTTAGATTTACTCCACCAGATCCACTTTTTTGGAAATTAATATCAAAATTACCGCTAGTAATATTTGTATTTTGAATGAGTGTTCCACCTAACTGAACATTGCTTCCTGTTAATGTAAGTCCATTATCAAATGTATAGATACCTGTTGGACTTGTCCATGTTGGTTGACCAGCTCCATTCGATTGAAGAAATTGACCTGCTGTACCTGTAGTTGAATAATTATATTTAGTTCCGTCATAATAAACCACTTGTCCTGCTGAACCTGCAGTTGTATTATTTGTACCACCATTTGCAATTCCAAGTGTTCCGGTAACTTCAGTTGAGTTTAGATTTACTGCTCCACTCGACAAAATACCGGCAGCACTATTTTTTACAATACCGGCTGTTGTGAATTTACCAATGATAATGTTACCTGAATTACCAACTGAACTCAAACTTAGGTTTTTAGTACCTAAATCAATAGTTGTTGCTTGAGTCAATGATCCACCTAAAATAACAGAATCTCCGATATTTGTTAATCCATTACCTGCCATAATCAAATTTCCGGCACTTGACCAACTCATTACACCACCGGTTGTGCTTGTTAAAATTTGATTATTCGAACTTGGTGCTGATGTAGGTAAAGTATATGTAATATTAGACGATTGTACACCCGCTTTAAATGCTGTATAATCGCTACCATTTGATGGTTCCATTAAACGTAGTTCTCCGGTTTGTCCTTGTAACGAACCATCAGTACCATACCCTTGATTTGAAATACGAATATTACCAAATACATCTAAATTATCACGAGGTGCAGTATATGAATTAGAAGCATTTGTTACCGGATTGATACCTACATTACCGTTATCTGCTCCGTTATTACTTAGAACAACAATTCGGATTAAATTTACAGAAGGTCCAGTTCTTACTTTAAAATCATTACCATTCGTTGAACCAATAAATGCATTGGCATTAATATTATTACCGGATGTTGACCAATAGTTACCTGAGGCAGTCGGATTAGTCCATGACAAATTTCCTGAACCATCATTTGTAAGTACTAAACCACTTGAAGCCGCTTGAGCAGTCGGAAGAATATAAGTGATATCAGCCGATTGAGGGTCTGCTTTAAAAGCTGTGTAATTATTACCACTTGAACTTGGCTCATAAAAACGAAGTTCATTTGCTGTGTTATTACTATTTGTCAAATTAATATTACCAGAACCACTCTTCTGAAAATTAATACTAAAGTTACCACCAGTAACAGTTGTGTTTTGCGTCAATGCTCCACCAAACTGAACATTGCTTCCAGTCAATGTAAGTCCATTATTGAACGTATAAATACTTGTTGGATTTATCCATGATAATGTACCTGAATTATCCGATTGCAAGATGCCATTTGTACCGGGCAATGCTGTAGGTAAAGTATATGTTATATCAGAAGCTTGAACCCCAGCTTTAAATGCTGTATAATTTGTCCCGGTATAAGCAAATGAACTATTTGGTTCGTAGAAACGAAGCTCTTTAGCTGAATTTGATGTATTACCAAGCCATAAATTTACATCTCCAAAATATGCAACTTTTGATGTTCCACTTATATCAGTTTGAGTGCCGGTACTAGATTGTCCACTAAATCCAAAACTCTGATCACCTATTTTAAGACCTTGACCACCAACAATTGAAGATTGATCACCGGTAACAGTATTTACACCACCACCCATAATAACGCTTTGCTTAGCATTGGTTATATTATTATTTTTACCTGCGCCAATTATACTTTCATCAGAACCAGAAGAAACAGTATTTATTTTTCCTGTAACAATACCACTATGAGATCCTAATGCTGTGTTATTATCCCCGATACCAACGAATGCTTCTTTTCCTGCAGTACCTCCATAGCCGCCTACTACAATACCGTAATCATCTACAACTTGATTTACACTTCCACTTTTACCTCCACCTCCAATAAAGGCACCTTTTACACCAGCCGTTACAGTATTGCCAGAATAACCACCAATAATATTTGGGCTGGTTCCATCTGGTTCAATTCTCATGGCTCGTATACCGTTTACATGCAATTGCAGAGCAACATTATCTGTAGTTCCAAGAAAATTAGTACCCGGTGTTGTCCCTGCATTTCCTGTAAGTGACCATGCATTGTTAGAACTTTGATTAACCCAGCCAAGTGTAAGAGTTGAATCATTTAAACCTGCTCCACTTTTACTAACAATTGACAACACTTGATTTGTTGTTCCTCCATTTGATGGAAGTACATATTTCAAGTCGGAAGTTTGTGCTTGTGTCAAGAATGCAGAATAATTATTACCACTTGAACTTGGCTCGAATAAGCGAAGTTGATTGGCTGTATTATTACTATTTGTCAAATTTATATTACCGGTTCCACTCTTTTGGAAATTAATATCAAAGTTACCACCTGTAACTGTTGTATTCTGTGTAAGTGCACCACCAAACTGTACATTACTACCTGTTAAAGTAAGGCCATTATTAAATGTATAAATACTATTTGAATTTATCCATGTCGGTTGACCCGCTCCATTCGATTGTAATATCTGACCAGAACTACCGGTTGTTGAATAATTGTATTTCGTGCCGTCATAATAGACCACTTGACCTGCTGAACCGCCTACCGTATTATTCGTTCCTCCGTTCACAATTCCTAAGGTACCGGTGACTTCTGTTGCTGAATTAAGATTGATTTGACC
>JAFDZU010000106.1 GCA_018266765.1 Bacteroidota bacterium | reverse complement strand
TTCTGCGTAAGGTGAGTAAGTAAACTTTATTTCCCATTTTTTATCAGGAACAATTATGAAAAATTCATGCAGTTTTATTGTGATTTTTATACTTTCAATATCTTCTCTTGTTTCTCAATGGAGTGCCCCTGTTTTCAGTATAAAACCAAACGATGTAAATTACTTGCGATATTTTTATTACAGAAATAACTTCGACTCTGCTTTAGTTTCTTATACCTTTGGAGAAGTAAGAGTATTTTCGGGAAATCTATGGAACCGAGTGTATCTTTCTTCTGCCTTGGCATTGAACAGCCAAGTTCAAGGAGAAGAAGGTCAGGGAGAAAATACAGAGCTTCTTCAGTATAGCCGTACTCAAAATTTTATAATGCCCGACAGCGGGCAAATCAGTTTTTTTCGTCATCTGGCAGTTTCTCCCTCACCTTGTGGAATAATTGTGGAAGATGATGGTAACCCCGGAGGCAATGGAGATGGAATGGGGCACCTTTGGTTAGTTGGAAGAAACAGGATTTCAGATAAAACAGAATTTGTATTGCGACTTATTCGGGCTTCTGACGGAGCTGTTTTAGCCGTTCTTGACAGTGTTGGTGTAAATCCCAATCCTTTATCAAGTTATGCGCCATATTATGGAACCACTCCAAATAACATGAAAACCGTTCGTTCATTGCCGCAAGGGTATGGTAATACAGAAGTTTATCTGCAAGTTTCTCCAAGAAGATACGGACCAACCCCATATGGAATAGATATGAAAATGTATTCTTCTTGGCTTGGTTTTTCTACAATCTTTGAATTTGATACTATTCAGGGAATTGGACTCTCGAATTTGCAATATAAACAATTGCATCAGCAATATTTTGCAGGGATTTTGTCTTATTTTGACAGTGTAAAAGCAGCAACAGGACATTTGCCAAGCGAGAGTTTAGGATTAAACTTGGGCACAGATTCAATAGCACAAATTTTTAGTGACAGATATTATGATAAACATATCGAAGCAAACGGAAGAGTTTACTACACAGAAAAAAACAGCGGTTTCTCAAAAAATGCTTCTGAACAATCTTCGGCCCCACAGTCGAAGAATGGTATAATATGTGTAGGTAACCTTTGTAAACTGAAGAGTGCTGAAATTCAGTTGGTTCGGCCAAACCCGACAGCCGGAAACACTGAGATTTCTATTACTGCCTACAAGGAAATTCCAAATGTAACTCTCGACATTTATACGGTAAGCGGTCAAAAAATTGGACGTGTGTGGTCTGGAACATTAAATCAGGGTAAGAACTTTATTAGTATAAATGTATCCGATTATTCCAATGGAACATACGGAGTTTATTGTAATAACCAATCTGATGAAACTATGGATTTCGATAAGATTACCATAGAAAAATAAATGTTTAAAATAGACTCTAATCAAGTTAATTTAACTTAAATTGGAGTATAAATCCATGATTGGAAAGTGGAATCCAGTCAGGGATTTGTTTTAGTAAAACAAAGGCAGGTACAATATTTTTAAGTTACTTTTTGGAGTTATTTTTTTCAATGGGCAAATAGCAGTAATTTTGAAAGAAAGCCATCCGAAGAAATACAATTGCTTTTTGCACGTCAAAAGCACTTCGGAAAACTGAATGGCATCAAATTACTCACACTTTTCGTTTTATAGTTACAGTAGAATTATGATAAACCTCTTGAAAAAAATATTCGGTACGAAGCATGAAAAGGATGTAAAATTACTTCGCCCGATAGTAGATGAAATTAATCTTGAATATGAAAAATTATCAGGACTTACCGACCAAGAACTCCGCGCAAAAACAGATGAATTCAAACAATTTATCACCGAGCAAATTGCAGAATTAACGCAGGAAACCACCGAACTCCAGCAAAAACTCCTCACCGAAGTACTTACACACGAGGAACATGAAGAAATCTATAATCGTTTATCGGCAATTCAAACAGAAGAATATTCTGCAATATCCGAGGCATTAGATGAATTATTACCGCAGGCATTTGCTGTGGTCAAAGAAGTATGTCGCCGTTTGACCGAACGCAAACATACGTATGATGTTGTAAATCAAAGTGTTCAGTGGGAAATGATTCCGTATGATGTTCAGCTTATCGGCGGTATTGTGATTCATCAAGGTAAGATTTCCGAAATGGCAACCGGAGAGGGAAAAACTCTCGTGGCTGTTTCTCCGATGTATCTTAATGCGCTCACAGGACGAGGCGTTCATCTTGTTACGGTGAATGATTATCTTGCAAAACGTGACTGCGAATGGATGAAGCCAGTATTTGATTTCTTGGGAATCAATGTCGGTGCAATTCAATCGCAACAAACACCGGATGAACGTAAAGAATTATATATGAAGGATATTACCTACGGTACAAATAATGAATTCGGTTTTGATTATCTACGCGACAACATGGTAACAGATGTGGCGGAAATGGTTCAACGTCCACATTTCTTTGCAATTGTGGATGAGGTGGATTCTGTGTTGGTGGACGAAGCGCGTACTCCGTTGATTATATCGGGTGCAGTAGGACACACAGCCGACCAACGATTCGACCAAATGAACCCGCGTGTTAGACGTTTAGTAGAAGCACAATCCAAACTGACCAATTCTATAATTTCAGATGCAGAACGACTTTTAAAATCTGATAAAAAAGAAGATAGAGTTGCCGCAGGAGTTGCAATTCTCCGTACATTCCGTGGCACACCAAAACAAAAACGTCTAACCAAAATCCTTCAAGAACCAGAATATCAAAAATTGATGCGCGAAACAGAATTGGAATTTTTGCGTGATCAAGGAACGAAAATGTCGGAAATTGATGAAGAATTATATTACACAATAGACGAGCGCAATCATCAGATTGACATTACGGAAAAAGGTCGTGAACTGCTTGCAGGAATTGGCGGCGATACCGAAATGTTTGTTATTCCTGATATTACGGCTGAATTAAGTGTTATCGAAGGAAACCGCGAACTCTCCACCGAAGAACGTCAGAATCTTAAAGATGAAGCGATGCGCCTTTATTCAGAGCGAAGTGATACAATTCACACAATTTCGCAGATTCTTCGGGCGTATTCACTCTATGAGCGTGACGTAGAATATGTAGTAGATGACGGAAAAATAAAAATTGTGGATGAATTTACCGGACGTATTTTGGAAGGTCGCCGCTATTCAGACGGTCTTCATCAGGCAATTGAAACCAAAGAAGGTGTTACTGTCGAAAAAGATACGCAAACTCTTGCTACTGTTACTCTTCAAAACTATTTCCGCTTGTACAAAAAACTTGCAGGTATGACAGGTACTGCCGAGACTGAAGCTGCTGAATTTGAAAAGATATATAATTTGGACGTTGTGGTAATTCCAACTAATAGAACTATAATACGTGATGATATGGATGATTTTATTTACCGTACAAAACGTGAAAAATATAATGCAGTTGTAAGCGAAGTTCAGCGATTGGTAACCGAAGGTCGTTCAGTTTTGGTGGGAACAACAAATGTGGAAGTATCTGAGATATTAAGTAAGATGCTTCGGCGTGCGAATATAGCGCATAACGTGTTAAACGCAAAGCAACACCAACGTGAAGCTGAAATCATCTTACAAGCCGGAAAAAAAGGGAATGTTACGATTGCTACTAATATGGCAGGGCGGGGAACTGACATCAAACTTGACCCCGAAGTACGAAAAGCAGGCGGTCTTGCAATTGTAGGAACAGAACGCCACGAGGCACGAAGAATTGACCGTCAATTACGTGGTCGTGCCGGACGGCAAGGCGACCCTGGGTCGTCGCAATTCTTTATATCATTAGAGGATGATTTGATGCGTTTATTCGGAGGCGCAAGAATTTCGGGTGTGATGCAACGACTAAAAGTACCCGAAGGCGAGCCGATTCAAGCCGGACTTGTTACTAAATCAGTCGAAAATGCACAAAAGAAAGTTGAAGAAAACAACTTTGGAATTCGTAAGCGTTTGCTCGAATATGATAATGTGATGAACCAACAGCGTGAAGCAATTTATACGTTGCGCCGTCAGGTTCTCAAAGGCGAACGAATGAAAGGTGAACTGTTCAGTTATGTAGAAAATCTTGCGTATGAATGGTATGAGAATTTCCACGATGAAGGAAATCTCGAAGCACTTAAAGATTCTGTAAGAACGACTCTTCTCTGCGAAGTAGCAATTGATAAAAATGAATTTAGAGATTTAAAAATTGAAGAATGCGCCGATAGAATCCTCGAAGCCGCCAAAGAATTTTACACTCGTAAAGAAGAAAAACTCGGTGTAGAATTCACAACTCATATAGAGAGAGTGGCTCTTCTGCAAACAATTGATGAAAAATGGCGTGAGCATCTTGTAGTAATGGATGACCTCAAAGAAGGTATTCACTTACGTGCATATGGACAAAAAGACCCTCTTTTGGAATATAAAGGTGAAGCAGTTCGAGTGTTTCAGCAGTTAATTAGAGATATTCAGAAGGATGCTGTTAATTTTGCATTCAAGTTCTTCCCACAATTTCAAGTGGCAGACGACCAGCAACAGCAACGCCGTTCGGGGCAAAATCAGCGTAAAACCGATAATGGAGGATTACCTCAATTATCTTCAGTAACAGTAACTAATTCTCCTTCACTGAGATTCTCACGTCCAACTTCAACCCCAATGTACCACACAAATGAAGGTGAAGATGAACCAAGAGCAAATCCTGTTAAGACAGTTCATCGTGACGAACCCAAAATCGGTAGAAATGACCTCTGTTATTGTGGTAGTGGTAAAAAATATAAGCAATGTCACGGACGAACATCAGCATCCGCTGAATAATTATCTGTCATTTATTATAAAAAATCCTTGTAACAAAAGGGCATTGTTCTTATTTTTGCCTTTATATATCAACGTTTCATTATTTTAATGGAGTTCTCCATGAATAAATTATATACCATCGCCGGTCTTATGGCAGGAATAATGCTCTTTATCGGTTCGACCCAATTTGCATCTGCACAAAAATATAGTTTCACTCCTTCAAAAACCATTTCTTCAAGTTGGGACGGAAAATCAACATTAGAAATGCACATGAATATTAATAATCTCACTAATAGTGAGTTAAAGTTATCATGGAAACTAATTAAAAGTGAATTACCATTTGATTGGGAATATACTATTTGTGATAATGCTCAATGTTATAGTGCCTTTAAAACCTTGGCAGAATTTGGCGCATTAGCCAAAGGAGAAGCAGCTTTTTTTATATTTGATATTTTTGCAATTCAGGGGGAAATGAGTAAAAATGTGACAGTTCAACTTGGAGTTTTTGAGACTGCAAATCCATCTGTTGTTGATACTGTTACTTTCTTTGTTCAGTCGCCAAATTCGGTAGAGGAACAGGCGATGTATTCTGTGGGAATTTCTCCAAATCCTGCTACGGAAACACTGACAATTTCAGCAGAGTCTGCCTTGAATTCACTCCAAATATTTTCGGCTTTAGGAACGAAAGTAATGGAAATGAACAATGCAAACAATACCGAAATTACTGTTAATATACACGAATTACCATCGGGCGTATATTATATAAAAGCTCGTGATATGTATGGAAAAGTGGTAGCAACTAAATTCCAAAAAATCTAAATTTGTAAGGATACCATTAGGGTCACTCAAAGTAGAAGCAAGTCGAATTTCGGCTTGCTTTTCCTTTTTTTAGGGTAATTATTTAAGGGCGAACCGGAAATTCCTCGAACGGTACACCGGCATGACATAAGGGACATTTATCCACGCTCCAATTATTTGGTAAAAGTTGAAGTACACTAATTTGGCGTACATTCAAAACATTGTGTTTGCCGGTAGAATCAATAACGGAACCGACACCGATTAATCTGGCATCAGCAGTGAGAATTTTACGGGAAATTGAACGTAAATGACTAAGTTCATCGGATAGAATATCGTCAACAATCAAAATCCTGTCACCCGAATGAATTTCTAAATCAGGATATATTTTTACATCTTCATTAGTCCATAATCCTTCGGTGAAGATTACTCTGGCTTCGAGTTGACGAGCTATCTCGCTTGCAAAAAGTATTGCTCCAATTCTTACAGCAACAACGAGTTGAACATCCATATCCCAAAAATGTTTTACTATTTCATACGCAAATTTTCGGTTCGTAGGGGGAAACTGCAATGCTTTATTAATTCGAAATGAAGTATCGGTATGCGAGCCATCCTCCATTAAATAATGACCGTTCAATACGGCATTCTTTTTGGTCAGAACATCATAAAATTCTTTGTTTTCCATACGGTAATTCCATAAATTGAGTGGATAAATTTTGCGTGACAAACTTTTATTTCAATATACGTGTCTATTGTACTAAAATTATTTTAAGAGACGTACTAACAATCGAAACGACGTATTCATCTTCAATATTTTATGCAAATTTCTTCTACTGCAGCTAATTTTACAAAAACATTCGGTGAATTCCATTCACAAATAGAACAAACCCTGCGTTCTGTATTTATTTCACGGCTCCCTAATTCACTGTATCATCCGATTACGTATTTATTCGAAGGCGGTGGAAAACGTTTACGCCCTATTTTGACGATGGTTGCTGCAGGATCTGTCGGCAATAATCCAAATGATGCTTTGGAATGCGGTTCGGCGATGGAAATTCTCCATAATTTTACGCTCGTTCACGATGATATTATGGATAAATCCCCGATTCGTCGTGGACGTGAAACTATTCATAAGCGTTGGAATGAATCAGCCGCTATTCTAAGCGGAGACGTAATGCTTGGTATTGCATACAATTTGATTATCAACTCTGCACGTTCGATGCCGCAATTTGCCGAAATACTCTCGGCATTCACTCACGGTTTAATAGAAGTTTGTGAGGGACAAGCAGTTGACCTCGATTTTCAGCATCGGGATTCTGTTTTAATGGATGAATATATCCATATGATTGAGCGTAAGACAGCACGATTGTTGGAAATGTCTGCCGCAATCGGTGGGCTTGTAGGCAATGGAACTATTGAGCAAAATGATGCACTGAAACAATATGCACGGCAACTTGGAATTGCCTTCCAAATCCAAGATGACTTACTTGATCTTACCGCTGAACAGCATGAACTCGGTAAGTTTATCGGACAAGACATTGTAGAAGGGAAGAAGACTTACTTAATAATTCGTGCAACTGAAAAAGTAACTTCAGAGGAGCACCGGACATTATTAAAGCATTTTTATGATGAAAAAGGGCTTGGCGGAGAATATATAGAACAGATGAAAATGATGATGAGTGAGCTTGGTGTATTTGATGATGCACAGAACGAAATTGAAATTCGACTTGAATCTGCCCGACTTGTGCTTAAAAATCTTCCTACAAACTATTATACAGAAATGCTCGAATGGCTAATTACTATTCTGAATGAACGAAAAAAATAGAAGAAAACTTAGTTCTTGAAGCTAAGACTTAGTAAAGATATTGACAAATAAAATTTAATTATAAAAAGTAAAAACAACTATGCAACTCAATCCTAATCGTGTTATTATTGGAATGTCTGGTGGTGTTGATTCATCGGTTGCGGCGGCTTTGCTCGTCGAGCAAGGATATGATGTAATTGGAATTACCATAAAAACCTATAAATACGAAGACGTAGGCGGGAATGTGGGGAATGATTCAACTTGCTGTTCACTCGATGGAATTAACGATGCTCGCCGAGTATGTATGAAACTTGGAATTCCACATTATGTAGTTGATTTTACAGAACGTTTTAAGCATGAAGTCATAGATTATTTTATTGAGGATTATCGAGCAGGAAATACTCCAAATCCCTGTGTGGCATGTAATCGAACGATAAAATGGGGTGAAATGATTAAAAAAGCGAATGCTTTGGGAGCAAAGTGGATTGCAACAGGACATTACGCAGGAATTCGATTTGAGAATGAGCGGTATGTGCTTTCTCGTGAGATGGAAAACCGCAAAGACCAATCGTATGCACTTTGGGGGTTGAGTCAAGAGTCACTTTCTCGGACTATGTTTCCTCTGACAGGATTTACAAAAGAACGAAGTCGCGCTGAAGCTGAACGGTTTGGTTTGGGTTTAGAATCCAAGCCGGAATCGTATGAAATTTGTTTTATACCTGATAATGATTATCGCCGTTTTTTACGAGATAATGTACCAAATATTCAAAGTGAAACTAAAGGTGATATTATGCTCGACGGCAAACCGCTTGCTAAGCATGATGGTTTTCCTTTTTATACAATCGGACAGCGAAAAGGACTTGGAATTTCACATCCTGAACCGCTGTATGTGCTGAATGTCATCCCCGAAACAAATATAATAGAAGTAGGGACAGACGAGCATTTACTTCATAAGGGATTGGTAGCACATTCAATTAATTTAATTAAATATGATACTTTAAAAAAAGCAACACGTTTTATCACAAAAATACGGTATAAAGATGACGGAGAAATAGGCGAGTGTTTTATTAATCAAGACGGTAAATTAGAGATTCATTTCGAGGAACCTCGCAGAGCAATAACACCCGGACAGTCCGTGGTTCTCTATGAAGGGAATGATGTGGTTGGTGGAGGGATAATCGAGTATTGGAAAGACTAAGATTGTAAATCTTCAAATGTAATGTGTGAAATTCCTAAATATTGATAATGAGTCGAGCAATCATTAAAAGTAATTAGGAATAATTAATGGAATTATAACGTATGATGGATCAATAAATAAGGAATTTTATGACTAAAATTATGGTAGTAATGTGCATGCTTTTGGGAGTAATTTACAATGGAAAAGCTCAGCAGACAAGTAATTTTTCATTACAAGAAGGCAATACAATTTTTTTAGATGCAGTTTGTTTTCGCGGGGCAGCCGATACTGCTGCACGAGTAGATGTGTACATAGTTGTGCCATATCAGCCGTTACAATTTATGAGAAGCGGTGCACTGTATAGGGCTGAATATCAGGGTGTTATAACAGTTCGTGATTCCACAGGAAAGGAAATTCAGCAAGAAAAGTTCAATAGAAATATTGTAGAGAAAAGCTATGAAAATGCTCGCGGTGCAAGTGGAAGTTTTGATTATACCCAAACAATTCTATCGCTCAAGCCCGGTAAATATACAATTGAGGCCTTGATCTTAGACGGTAATGGAGCAAAAAAAGAATTCCTTAAAAAGCGTGAAATTACTGTTCTGAATTTCCAGCGATTTACATTTTCAATGAGTGGTTTATTGCTCGTAAGTTCTATTGAGGAAAATGGTGGAAAATATACTATCACTCCTCATCTTTCGGATAACGTCGGACGGCTTTCAGACGGATTCTTTGTTTTTTTTGAGACTTACAGCGAACTCGGGGTTGACTCTGCAGATTTTGTTTACGAAATAACCGGTGGAAAGGAATCCTCCGTAATTCTTAAAAGTCCACGAGTACGAAAATCTATTCGTAATTTTTCCGAACAGCAGTTCTTAAAGATTTCTTCTACTTCAAACCTTGCCTCGGGAACATATACTCTAAAAATCATTGCATTACGAACATCAGCACCTGTAAATTATTCAAAACAAGATTATTCAGCTGTTGCAGAGCGTTCGATTACGATAGAGCGCACAATATCGGGTTTTGTCTTGAAAGATTTGGAGAAATCTATTCGGCAACTTCGCTATGTGGCTTCCCAATCAGAATTGGATAATATTCGTGACGCATCCAATCCCGAAGAAAAACGTCAAAGATTTGAAGAATTTTGGAAAAAATTAGACCCCACTCCAACCACTGAACGAAATGAAGCATTTGAGGAATATTACGGAAGAATTGAATTTGCTAATAAAAACTACCGAAGCTATACCGAAGGTTGGCTGACCGATATGGGAATGGTATATATAATTTTGGGTGCTCCAACTTCGATAGAAAGACAGCCACGCGGTGCAGACGGAAGAGCATATACACGATGGACATACAGTAATAACCGTCAATTTACTTTTATTGACAATTCAGGGTTTGATGATTTTCGATTAGTTACCCTATTTCCATCAGGAGAGAAGTATGTTTATTCAGGAAATTAATAAAGCTGTAATATTCTTAAATATATTGTAATTAGAATGATTGTGAAATAAATCGGTGTCGAACTGATTTATTTTTATGTTATTTTTTTTTGTTAAAGCTATATATTTGGCAAAGAAAATGCCGATAAATTACGATTGAATTTGTAACTTTGCGAAACAGTGAACTACCAAAATTAGTTCATTCGAAAAATTTTCATTTAAAGTAGATGTTAATTATTTACTAGATTTTCAGTTGTTTTTACTTTTTATTTAGAGGATTTATGATGAAATCTTTACTGATGTTTTTTGCAAGCATATTGCTTGTAGCGAGTCTTCAGACGGCATCTGCCCAGATGCCACGTAATTTCACGGTACAAGGCGTAATAACCGACAGCACATCGAAGCCTGTAGCCGATGGAATTCATACAATCGTCGTGACA
>JAFDZU010000105.1 GCA_018266765.1 Bacteroidota bacterium | reverse complement strand
TGAAATTCTGCGTAAGGTGAGTAATTAAAATGAAATAGAGAATCAGATTGAGATTCATAACGCAGTAATGAGGATTTTCTTTTCTTTATGATGCAATTTTTATTTATTTAATTCTGAGTAGTTTAGAATTTCTTTTAAATCTTTGATTATCGAAATTACCGCCAACTTTAGTCGGTGGAAGAATCGTTTTTTATGTCTGGAAATTTATGGGTAGATTTGCTAAATAAATAAACTGTAAAATTCTAAGTCAAAATCTTATGAAAATGAGATTACAATTCTTGAAACAGAGATATCTAATCCAAAAATCATAATAGAATTCATTTATAGAAAAATAGAATACTCATGCTCCACTTTAAACGACTTGACCATATTCAAATCTGTATTCCAATCGGTAAAGAACAAGAAGCTCGCAACTTCTATGCGGGAATTATTGGTCTGACTGAAATTCCTAAACCCAAAGAATTACTCGTAAACGGAGGTCTTTGGTTTGAAATTGCAGATATTCAACTTCATATTGGAAGTGAGAATGAAACAAACACATCAAAACGTCATCCTGCATTTGAAGTAGAAAATTTGAACGATGCCAAAAGCTATCTTATTGCTAATGGTGTAATGATTAAAGAAGATATTCAAATAGAAGGTTGCAAGAGATTCTCGTTTATTGACCCATTTGGCAATAGAATAGAACTTTTGGAGAAAGTTTAGATATAATTGTTACTAACAAAAAGTGTAGATAATTTAGGTAACTAAAAAAACAGACAATAAGCATGCAACATCAAGAAACCCACCCTTGGAATTGGTTCGCACCCGAGAACAGCAGAACACTTATCGTGGGTACATTCCCGCCCACCAAACGCAATTGGAAGTATGATTTCTTTTATCCGAATACAGCAAACTTGTTCTGGAGAATGATGGCGCAGATTGCAGGCACTCCGTTGAAACACTTTTCCGATGAGGAAGCCATTATCGAAAGAAAAGAAATATTGAGGACATTAGGCGTTGCAATTACTGATATGGGCAGGACGATACAGCGTAGTGAGAATAGTTCGCTCGACGAAAATCTTGCAATAGTAGAATACATGGATATTCTTACAATCTTAGATGAAAATCCTGATATTTCCATGATGATTTGCACAAGCAGTAGCGGAAAAGTAAGTGCAAAGCGTTGGCTTTCCGAGTATCTGAACACCAAGAATATCACCCATACATTCCCCAAAGGAAAGAAACCAATCAGAACTGAAATCATGTATAACAATACAATAATTCAAATAGTTATTGCGTATTCACCGTCGGCACGAGCATCGAATAGAATTTCATTTGCGGATTTGGTAGAAATGTATAGAAGTGCAATCGTCGGATAGCAGGCAGTTTAGCGAAAACAATTATTCTCACGAAAACAGAGAAACAAACTTCCTTGCTCACAACATTAATCACGATAAATAGCTAACTCAATTATGCCGGGATACAACATAAAAACTACTGATTACGTAATTCCTCTTTTTTAAGAGGGATATGCTTTGTAATTTTGTTGTAGATTTTGGTGGTGAGATATTTGGCTTATGCTCTGTATCTTTTCTCCTGCCAATGGTATTCTAATGCAATCATTTCATCTTTTATAGTTATAAGGAAAATAGTCATGAAAACAATGTACCATCTTGCTACTGCTTTTGTCTGTGCTGTACTGATGCTCGGATATACGTTGCAGGTATCTGCACAATCCGCTACTCAACGCATGGTTGTCATTGAAGAATATACCAGCGCAACCTGTACTCCATGCGTGAATGCTGAAATTGTTCTGAAGCCGATTGTTAAACTCTCGAACGGTGTGATTGCTGTACGGTATCATTTATTTTACCCAACTCCCGGTGACCCGTTTTATGCCGCTAATAAAACTGAAAATGATGTTCGAAGCCGTTATTATTATGGTAGTAATCCTCCACTACCGGCCGCTCGTGTGAATGGTCATTATGATGTAAGTCCTCAGATTAGTACCGATGTAATTAATGCCGTAAAACTCGATCAAGCACAGCCATATCCTGTTAAAATAGCGATAACACACGATAAAACTGACGCAAATAATGTAAAAGTTGGTGTTACTGTCACATCCGATATTGCGCTTAATAACTATACACTTCAAACCATTGTAACAGCCCACGATATTATTCTTGATAAACTCCCACTCTTGCCGGATGATTATACCGAAACATTAGAGCATTGGAATGGTGTCAATGAATTCTCGGATGCGATGCTTAAAATATTACCGGATACAAATGGAACGCAAGTATCACTTTCAGCAGGAGAAACAAAAACCTATAATTTTACTTATACAGCCAAAAAAGGTGATATTTGGAAATTCGATGAACTTACGATAGTTGCGTTCCTCCAAAACAATGCTACCGGTGAAATCATTCAAGGTGCAACGACTGTTACCGGTCAGGTTGGTTCGATGGTCAATACTACACTTAGTTTTACGCCGTCGGTCGAGCCGGTGTTTTTGGCTGCGAATCCGAATGAATCGGCCGAAACAAAAATTGTGATAGGAAATGTGGGTGCAGCTCCAATGAAATATACAGGACTGTCAATTACCAAAGCTTCACGCACTCCATCTGACTGGAATATGACAGTTGATAGTTATTCACCGGACTTTACAGTCGAACCTGGGAAAACAAAAGAAATTAATGTGAAACTGACGCGCGGCACTTCCACCGGTTCGGGTGCAGTCGATGTAAGTTTCAAAGAAGAAGGCGGAAACACTCTTAGTGCTATTCCAATTACGATAGTAGCAAAAGAAACAGACGGCTTTATAGTGATTGATAATCCCGCAAAGAAAAACGAGCCGTTTGCTTCGGCAATTACAGCCCGTTCTACCAAGAAAAATTATGCTGAAATTTCTCCTCAGCATGTTCAACGATATTACTCGTTATTTCCAAACTTGCGACGAATGCTCTGGAATGAAGCTGACAGCGGAGTAGTGGACATAAAAGACTTTGCATATATCACATCAATGATGAATCGTGGAATTTCTATGCTCATCAGCGGTCAGCGAAATTCGTATGAAGCATATTTTAACGGAGTAAGACCGATGCTCGATACTTTCGGTCTAACATTTACCGGAACGTCGCGGATTAACCCGTTCACACTCACAGGATATACAGGCGATGCAATTTCGGATGGATTTAGTGAGTCGTGCTCTATTACCGGAACATATCCGCTCTACAAACTTTCCCTTGTCAAACCAACGAAATCGGGGGTTACGCCGTTTCTTGCTATTGGTGATACGATAGCCGCAGTTCGCTATCAAGCATCGAACGCAAGGATGATTTATATGGGGTTTAATCCGGCGATCATCCAAAATACAACAAGTCGTAATACCATGCTTGATAAGGCGATTACATGGTTAGAATCATCTACCTTTACACCGCTTGCCAAACTTTCGGCTGTGGATACAATAGATTTCGGAATTGTCGCCTCCTCAAAGGAGAAAGAGGTAGAATTGACTAATGTTGGGAATATTCCTTATACAATTTCTGAGGTATCCTTTATTGACAATAAGGACTCATATTTCTCTGTTGTTTCAAATATCAGCGGAACTACCATTGAGCCGGGAGCTAAGAAAACTGTCGCAGTAAAATTTACAGATAAACTCAGCTCTGGGCAGTATACATTCGAATCTACTCTTCAAATTAAATCGAGTGATCCTAATGCTCAAACGCTTTCAATAATATTGCGGGCAATTCTATTTATTGGAGGAGTTAACGAAGGTGTAATTGTACCATCATTAACCCTATTAGCACAGCCAAATCCTGCGAGTGAAGCACTTCATCTTTCGTATTCAACAGTTAATAATAACCGTGCTCGATTGCAATTATTTGATATGCTTGGACGCGAGGTGCGGCTTATGGAATTGGGTGAACTTTCGGCGGGTGATTATTCCTCAACTATCGAAACTTCCGACCTGCCAATAGGTTCGTATTCGATAGTTCTTACGGCAGGAAGTAAGCGCGTTCAAACTCCGATAATGATTGTCAAGTAATTTCAAAGAATGCAGTATCTCGAAATAATTGAACATATAACAGCAGAGTTCGAGCAGAATTCAAATCTCGCACAAGCCGAAAAAATGGCGAAATATATGCGGAATTTATTTCCGTATTATGGGATTCAAAAGCCGATTCGGGCAATGATTCTTAAGCCGCTAATCAAGGAACTCCTAAAGGTTTCCACAGCCGATAATGTGGAAACAATTACCGATATACTTTGGAATAAACCTCAACGAGAGTTCCAGTATGTTGGTATGGAATACGCTGAAAAAACAGAGAAATTATGGCAAGAAAATACGTCAATTCGCCTGTTTGAAAACTTGATTGTAACAAAATCTTGGTGGGATTCAGTAGATTTTATTGCTTCGCATCTCGTCGGGAAATATTTTTTGAAATGGAATAGCGAATTACCTATAATTATTGATAATTGGAATAGTAGCGATAATCTTTGGCTCAATAGAACAGCCATTATTTTTCAATTATTCTACAAAGACAAAACGGATATCGAACTTCTGACGAAGGTAATTCTGACGCATAAAGAATCAAAAGAATTTTTTATTCAAAAAGCGATTGGATGGTCATTACGGCAATATGGATATACAAATCCTGAATTCGTAAAGTCATTTGTCGGCAATCATGCACTTGCGCCGCTCAGCAAACGCGAAGCATTAAAAAATCTCTAAAAAGCGGATTAAAATACGGATGTAGATATTAGGAAGTGTGTCATTCTGAACACGGCTTCGTGTAAAGAATCGCCACTTGAATTAATCGAATAGCACGACAAATTAGCACGTTTCGATTCTTCACTCCGTTCAGAATGACAGAGCCTTAGCTGTTGGTAAATATGATACTTTTTAATCTGTTTTTGTATGTCAAACAAAACAGTTCTTCGTTTCTTTGTAATCTGACAAATACCGTTTTACAACAAATACAACATTATTTCCCCTGCTGAAGAACTTCCCATATTTGCCATTTAAGAGTATCAATATTATCGCCTGTGGCTGATGAAATTGGCATTGGAGAAGCCCCTGCAAATTTCATTCGTTTCCAATTCTTACGGTCTGATTCAAGAACGGTATCAATTTTACTGATGCAAACGATTTGAGGTTTTTTGAGCATATCAGGGCTGTATTTTTTCAATTCGTTACAAAGCACTTTGTAATCTTTTTTAATGTCTTCGCTTGCTCCGTCTATCAAAAACACCAAAAGCCGTGTCCGCTCAATATGCCGTAGAAATTGAATTCCTAAGCCACGCCCTTCATGTGCACCTTCGATTAAACCGGGAATATCTGCAACTGTATAGGATTTTCCGTCAGCAAGACGTACCATCCCGAGATTAGGAATAAGGGTTGTAAAAGGATAATCTGCAATCTTAGGTTTAGCGGCTGAGATAACAGAAATAAGAGTTGATTTTCCGGCATTCGGGAAACCAACAATTCCAACGTCAGCAAGTATTTTCAATTCAAGAACAATAGATAATTCTTCTGCCGGTTCGCCGGGCTCGAAATGGCGGGGAGCTTGATTTATAGAAGTCATAAACTCAGCATTTCCACGTCCTCCGCGTCCTCCGCGAGCGATAATAATTTCTTTACCATCAGCATCAATATCGGCAAGTATTTTACCGCTTGCAGTATCGTGAACTACCGTTCCCACGGGCAATTTGATAACTAAATCCTTGCCACTGCGACCGGTACAATTATATTTCTCGCCCGGATTGCCGTCTTCGGCGTGATAATTTCGATGATAACGAAAATCCAATAAGGTTGCGAGCTGAACATCACCGCGAACAATTACATTTCCGCCCTTTCCGCCATTTCCACCGTCGGGGCCACCGTTAGCCACGAATTTTTCGCGTCGAAAACTAACGTGCCCTTTGCCGCCTTTACCCGAGCTTATATCAACTGCCGCTGTATCTATAAAATTCATATTATATTCCTGAATATCGTTTTTGGACAATTGTGCGGAAACTTATTGCAACTGCACTTCGGTGATCTGTTTTATGTTTAAGGAAAAATTTGTCAATAACTTGAGCTGCTTCTCTCCATGATTCTGAGCCATCAATTTCTTCAACTAATTGAGCAAATAGTTGTTCGTCTTTCGAGCATATTTTTTTTATATATTCTGCTCGTTGTCTGTCGTCCATATACTGTATCACCGATGGAATAGCATGAGTTATTTCTTGAACAGTTGTTTCAATTACGGGTAATTCTTCCAAAATTACCTCTGCTTCTTCTTCTACCTCGGGTTGATTTGTCAATCCATCATTATCCTCTGTAGTTTCTTTTTGACAGTAAAAAACTTCGTTTGGAATATCAGGTTGATTTATCTCGTTTTCAACCAAACTAATACCGTCAATTTCTTGCGGTGCTTTTTCATCGGATGTAGTCGAAATTTCATTTTCAACGTCGGTAATGTCAGCAATCGCCTGTTCATCGGTTACTAAAATAACAGCAGGAATTTCATCTTCGATTTCTGTGAGAATATCATAGTCAATTTCAATAAATTCAGCAGGTTCGGCTACTTTTCCTGAAATTTCAGTTGATGTATCATTATAAAATTCTTCGGTTTCAAAAGAAGTATGTTCATCATCTGTCTCTATGACTTGTTCAATCACTTCTTCTTCAATTATTAAAGCGACCGCAGGAGTTTCATCTTCGATTTCTGTGACAATATCTTGGTCAGTTTCAATAAAATTGAACGCTTCAACTTCTTCAATTTCAGAGGGTAATTCAACTTCGACATTTATTGAATTTTCATCTTGAGATTTACTAAACTCAGCTATTACTTCGTGGTCAATTTCTAAAAATTCACTTGGAATATCATATTGAACTTCCGAAATTTCTGTGGGAATTTCAACATTTAATTCATTGCTTTCGGTATCAATTTCATGTTCAATTATTTGCGGAATATCTTCGTTTGTCTCAGTGGTAATTGTTGCAGTATCGTCAATTATTTCGTCGGTTATGACTTGAGAATCGGATGGCTTGGACGGAACAGATTCTTGCTCTTCAATTTGATTGATAATATCGGAGACTATATCCAAAAATCGCTCTTGAGAAATATGTTCCATATCGTTATTATACAGAAGTCGCTCGATTTCGTGGGCAATCAGTTCTACGCCTTTGTCATCCAGAAAAACAATGAGTGCTTCGGTTGGGATTGTGAGTTGAGGTGTAAATTCTTCACCCAAGTGAAAAAATTCAAAGAGCGGCACAAGCATATCCACAAATTGATGTGGTGATAAATCCAGAATAAAATCATTGTCAATTGTTTCCATGATTTTCTCGAATTCAACCACCGAAAGTAAATCCATTGCCGGATGCTTTGAATATGTTTTTTGTGCCCATTCGTGAAATCCGTTCAAGAGATACGAATAGTCATCGAAATATGCAAGGCGCAACATAATTTCATAGACAGTTTTTGTGGGTGCGCCTCGAAACACAAACCATTTAAGAGTCGTGCGAGGTCGGCAGAGAAAGTTCAGTCGAACTTTAGCCGCCGAGTCAACGACTGAAAGCAACTGTGTACTGTCAAACCGCGCAAAATGACGGCATGCATTGTCTAATTCAGCAAAAATATTTTGTAATTCAGGGGCAGAAGTATCAAAATGAGCGTGGTCTGCACGGTCGAGCTGTTCC
>JAFDZU010000104.1 GCA_018266765.1 Bacteroidota bacterium | reverse complement strand
AACAATTGATGAATTCCTTGAACTATCATTTGAATCTGACATCAAGTTTGAATATTCGGTTGCATGGATTGATTGTGCTTCATCGGGAAGAAAACTCGGACGTGGAATTTTCACACAAGGAAATCATAAAGAAACCAAAGGAAATGACTTTAAGTGGAAAGACAATCATATATCCTTTTCGATGGAAGCTCCAAGTACATTACTTAATAGCTTGACAATTAAAACTTTTAACTTCTTATACTTCAACAAACAAATCCCAAAAATCCAAAGAAATGAAATAAATTTTGATACATTTTTTTATCCACTTGATAAAATTCTTGATTGGAATAAAATGTATGGCAAACGTGGTTTTTTGCAATATCAAATGGTAATTCCCTTTGAAAATGGGAGTAAAATACTAACTGAAATTCTCCGTAAAATAGCAAGTGCTCGCGAAGGCTCGTTCCTTGCTGTGCTGAAGACATTTGGTGACATTCCTGCCGAAGGAATGATGTCATTTCCAAGACCGGGAATAACACTCGCATTAGATTTTAGGTTTAATGGCGAGCGAACTCTTAAATTATTAGGATACTTAGACACTATTGTTCGTGAATGTGGGGGAGCAGTTTATCCTGCAAAAGACGCACGCATGACCCACGAGAGTTTCATAACGTATTTTCCGAGATACAAAGAATTCTCACAATACATTGACCCTAGTTTTACATCAGATTTTTGGAAACGAGTTACTACAACCACATGAAATTTAAGAACATCGTAATAATTGGAGCTACATCATCTATTGCTCATCAAACTGCATTGCTTTTTGCAAAAGAAGGGGCATCTTTTGTACTTGCTGGTCGCAACCAAAATCGTCTGGCATCATGTGCAGGAGATTTACAAAGCCGAGGTGCAAAAAGTGTTTTTACTATCATAATGGATGCTACCAATCCCACAGGTTACGAACAAATATTCCAACAGTCCATTAGTTTATTGGGTGAAATTGACTTGCTGTATGTAGCTCATGGTTCGCTGACCGACCAAGACCGAGCAAACAATGATACACTATATGCACTTGAAGAACTTACTGTTAATTTCAATAGTGCAGTCGGATATATACTAACATTTGCCGGATATTTTGAACAGAAAAAGAGTGGAACTATTGCTCTTCTTTCTTCTGTAGCCGGCGAAAGAGGAAGAGCCGGTAACTACATTTACGGAGCCGCAAAAGGTGGACTTAGTATTTTCTTACAAGGTTTACGTAATCGGCTTTCAAAATCAAATGTGAATGTTCTCACTATTAAACCCGGATTCGTTGATACTCCTATGACTGCTGATATACCCCATAATATACTTTTTGCAAAGCCAGAATTAATTGCCAAAAATATTTACACAGCAATTATTCACGGTAAAGATGTCGTATATTTACCGTGGTTTTGGTTGTGGATTATGCTCATTATTCGTAGTATTCCCGAACGGATATTCAAAAAATTATCCATATAGATCAATCAGGTTTTCACACAAATTGTTATTCAATTTCTTTAAAATTACGATCTAATTATGTGATTCTCGCATAACTAATTTAATAAATATTCAAAATGATAAACGGTAATATTCCATAATACTATACGTCAACTCATATTAATAACTTCTCTTCAATTACTTAAAGTAAACAACATTAATCTACTTTAAGTAATTTATTAAGTAAACTCTGTAATTCCATGAAAATAAAAACTAAAAAAAAACCATCAGGCAATATAATTCCAAACAAAACCACTACAGAAACTGCAAAGACCAAAATAATTTCCATTAAGAATGCACGCGTTCATACTCTCAAAAACATCTCTGTTGATATTCCTCGTAATTCTTTTACTGTCATTACCGGAGTAAGTGGTTCGGGCAAGTCATCACTTGCTTTTGACACACTGTATGCCGAAGGTCAGCGTCGTTTTACAGAGTCGCTTTCGGCGTATGCACGTCAATTTATGGAACGAATGACCAAGCCGGATGTAGATTCAATTACCGGACTACCTCCTGCTATTGCAATTGAACAACGCGGTTTCAAACGAAATCCACGTTCGACTGTTGGAACTACAACAGAACTCTATGATTATCTCCGTTTGCTTTATGGCAGAATTGGCAAAACTATATGCAAATGTGGACGAGAAGTAAAAAAAGATACACCACAATCAACGGCTGCTACTCTTCACGAACAATTTAACATCGGCGATCGAATCTATATCCTCTTCCCTCTTGTTCAAAATGATGCAACTATCAAACATCAAACAGATGAACTTGTAAAACAAGGGTTTTCTCGATTAATGCTCAAGAATTCTACTACAATAATTGACCTGCAAGAAGAAAAACTTCCCAAAGGAACACCAGAAGAAAATGTCTTTTTCATCGGTGACCGTATGATATATCAAAAAGATGCCGAAACTTCAACTCGGCTTTCCGATTCACTCGAACTCGCCTTTTCTATGGGTAAAGGAAAAATTATTGTTAAAAATCTAACCTCAGAGAAGGACTATTATTTTAGTAAAGTATATGAATGTCCTTATTGTCAAATAACTTACCAAGAACCCGAACCGCGGCTTTTCTCTTTTAACAGTCCGTTTGGTGCATGTCCGCACTGTCAAGGATTTGGACGAAGTATAGGAATTGACGAAGATTTAGTTATTCCGGATAAAACAAAATCGCTGCGTAGCGGAGCGATTAGTGTTCTAAAAACTCAAGGTTTTATGCACTTACACGACGAAATGCTCTTAGCCGCAGAACGAAACAACATTCCGATTACCAAACCGGTCGCAGTGTTAACCAAATCTCAAATGAGTATCCTTTGGAATGGTGATTCCCAAGGGTTCGGTGGTATAAATGCTTTTTTCAAGATGCTCGACGAACAATCCTATAAAATGAATTACCGAGTGTTAGCGAGCCGCTACCGAGGATATACAACCTGTTCACGTTGTAATGGTTCGAGAATTCGACGTTCTGCTCAAGCTGTTTATATTAAAGGAATTAACATTCCAGAAATTGTCAAAATGACACTTGAAGAAGCACAGCAATTATTCAAGACAATTACTTTTTCTGAGCATGAGACTGCTATCATTTCCCAAGTTCTTCGAGAAATTCGCTGGCGATTGGATTTACTTGTAGATATAGGGCTTGGCTATCTTACGATCGACCGACTTGCTCACACTCTTTCCGGCGGTGAATCTCAGCGGATAAATCTTGCAACTTCGCTTGGTTCGTCACTTGTCGGAACGCTGTATGTGCTTGATGAACCAAGTATTGGATTGCACCCACGCGATACAGAGCGGCTCGTAAATCTTCTTAAAAAACTACGTAATATTGGCAATACCGTAGTAGTAGTAGAGCATGATTTAGAAATAATGAATAATGCTGATTATATTATTGATATGGGTCCACTTGCCGGTGAACTTGGTGGTGTAGTTGTATTTCAGGGAAGTTCACAAGATATTTCAAGTGCCAAAAATTCTCTGACAGCAGATTATATAACCGGAAAAAGAACCATTGATTTCCCTACAATGAGAAGCAAAGGGAACGGACACAAGATTACGATTCATTCACCTGTAGAGCGTAATCTCAAAGGAGATACTATAGAAATTCCACTTGGATGTTTGACTGTGGTAACGGGTGTGTCAGGTTCAGGAAAAAGCACACTTATTCATGATGTTCTTTATGGAAATCTCCGTAAATTAAAATTTGGACACACAAGTGTAGTCGGAGCATGTGAGGGTATCGATGGTAGTCAGTATCTGGACAACCTCGAAATGATAGACCAATCCGCAATCGGACAATCCTCCCGCTCTACTCCGGTTACTTATACAAAAGCATTCGATGGAATTCGAGAAGTATTCGCTGCGACGCAGGCGGCAAAACAAATGGGCTGGTGGTCAGGTCATTTCTCATTTAATGTACCGGGCGGCAGATGTGAAGTGTGCGAAGGTGACGGAAATGTAACTGTAGAAATGCAGTTTTTACCGGATATTAGACTTGAGTGTGAATCTTGCAAAGGAACTCGCTACAAACGTGAAGCCCGCCAAATTCTATTTCGTGGAAAAAACATTGTTGATGTGCTTGCTATGACCGTAGATGAAGCACTCGAATTTTTCTCGGGTATCAAAAAAATAACGAGTAAACTCAAAGTTCTTTCTGATGTTGGGTTGGGATATATTCGCTTAGGTCAATCAAGTTCGATGCTTTCGGGCGGAGAGGCACAACGTGTCAAATTAGCAACGTATCTCGATGCTGATTCATCGTCGAGAATGCTGTTTATTTTCGACGAACCGACAACCGGACTTCATCTACATGATATTTCTAAACTACTTACTTGCTTCCGCCAATTAATAGCAAATGGTCATTCCGTTGTTATCATTGAGCATAATCTTCATGTTATTGCCTCGGCTGATTATGTCATTGACCTCGGCCCGGAAGCAGGCGAACGAGGAGGATACTTGGTAGCTTCAGGTACACCAGAAGCGATTATAAAATCCAAGCAATCACTAACAGGCAAGGCATTGAAAGCGTTTTTGAAGAAGTGATAAGTTATGATTTACAATTATAATACCGCATGCGCAGTTATTATTACAATCATTTATCATTATCATACTAGATTGCATGATATAAGTTATCGAATATAATAAATTAACGAGACAGAGAAATACACTTCTACATTGAATACTATAAACGTAATTTTCTGATAGTCTTAATCTTATGACTACATTAACATTGAATACATTAGAGTCAATTATTTTTAATTACAATTTTGATTGCAAATTAAGATACATAATAATAGAATATGAATACGATGTTTTAACTCTAAGATTAACAGAACTTTTACAAACAAAAGATCCTGAATTTTTTGATTTTACAATAACATTTGCAAGGGACTTTGCCATAGCTTCTGATTTATTGAAAGAAGAAAAAAAACTCTATGTAAAACACCTTTTTCAGTCTGGTTTTTTTGATAAATTGAACGAAATTATTAATTATCCAAATATAAGAATAAGAGCTAGTATTATTTATAATGTTGGTAAATTCTCCATAAAAAAGAATTCATATATTATCGAGAACTTCTATGAATCAACTTTAAAATTTAAAGATCCTTTTCTTTCAGTAAGTGCTTTATTTGAATTAGAATGGCTACATTCAAAGAAAGTCAGTGGTTACATTTCTGATTTAATTAATTCTGAAGACATATTAGATAATTTAACAATTGCACTCTTATACTGTACATCAGATAGATTGAATCAAAAGAAAGACTATTATAGAAAGGATTTAGCTAATTTAATAAATACTTCTAAACGCGGTAAAAAATTTGAAGATTTCCTTACGGATTGGCTTTGGGATTTAAAAATCTATATCCATAATCTTGACCAAATTCATGATAGAATTTATTGGGAAAAAGAAGATCACCTTAAATCTATACAGTTTTTCAGTAGCAATAGAAAACTAATAACAAAACTGATACAAGAAAGAAATTACAACGAGTTATACAACCTTACTATCAATTATGGTAATGGCGGATAATAAGCGATATATGCTATTGCTGGATTCGTCTTGGGCTTCGCTATATTTCAGGCAAGGCATTGAAGGCATTTTTGAAGAAGTGAATTTCTTCAACACATTTTAACTTAGATTGAATCAAATATTTACATATTACAACATACTTGCACGTAGATGATTAAAGTTAAAGGCAGGAAGTGATTGCGTTGAAATAAAAGAGTATAGCTCTAAATCTACTGTCATAATTAAATAATTCTTTTGGGATAGTTCATAAATTACACTATCGGATAAACCCATAGTTGTAAAGCACCTCATATTTTTTTCAATTATTACAATACTCTCCTCAGTTTGCTCTTCCATATTCTTTAAAAGAAATGGAAATTTCATGTAGAAATCCTTATTTGTTCGAGTATTAAAAGAATCAGAAAGGTTAGTTATTTCGGTAAGAATATGAGGCGTGGTAATTAACCTCAGTTTTAACAAATCTATTAAGCTAACGAGCAAATTAAAATCTTCTACCCTAAACCCGCTCAATCTTTTGTGATTATTGATACTGTTAATGTCGTAACATCCTACTAAAAGTAATAACAAAAGATTAGTGTCAATCAATAAACCATTTGGTTTGTATTTACTTAGTATAAAGTAAAGTTCATCCATTATACCGACCTAATTTTCATTGAAATCACCTCACCAGTGGAAGCATCTACTTTGAAAGATTTGTATTGTTGTTTCTTTCCATTTAAAGTCATCAATTCCACAACCGATGGTTTGTAATACTCCGAAAGTGGGTAGCTCAAAGTGATTAACCAATATTTTCCGTCTTCAGATTTTTCGATTTCTTCTAGTTGCTTTTGTTCGATTTCAGGATAAAATTCACTAAAATACTCTGAAGCTTTTTTAACTGCCTGTTTAACGTCTAACATACTTATATCTAAAATGTTGGGAAATTAATAGTTCAAAATAATAACATTTAAACTTTCGCTTTATTTGATTAATATTCGTTCAGAAATAGCTTGCAAGAATTTAAAATGAAACTTTCATATTTTGAACGATTTACATCAATTAATTCTTACAAATCAATTTTACTTGGGTATAATTCAAAAATCTATAGTACAAACTTAGAAAAATTCTTCTTAAGTACGCAATCCATTTCCGTTTGGATATAAAATAAAT
>JAFDZU010000103.1 GCA_018266765.1 Bacteroidota bacterium | reverse complement strand
GAAATTCTGCGTAAGGTGAGTAAAGTAACATTATCGTCCAAGATTATACTTTTCTATTCATTAAATTTTTCCACATTCTATTACTACCCTCACCATTTTAGTAATATAGAGCATCACTTCGAACTACCTTCCGGTATTACCACCTACTTTATCAACATTATTGCACTACAATGAGCTTTTAATGACAAAAAATCATTGAATTCAACTATTTTACAGAAGCCCGAAACATCGTAGTTTTGAATTAGTTAGTCAATGATATATCAATATATGATATTGTCATTGTTTATTATTTTTTTTATCATTATTTAGAGGTTTTATGAGAAAATCAGTTGTAGTTTTTCTGCTCACCTTTGGTGTGAGTATTACGGCTATGAATGCGCAGACAGATGTACTTACCTCCGGCGGTGATGCATTTGGAAATGGAGGAAACTCCAGTTATTCTGTAGGACAAATTGTCTATACATACGGTTCAGATGCTACAGGTTCTTCAAGTTTAGGTGTGCAGCAGCCGTTTGAGTTTTTTACGGTTGATGTGGAAGAGAATCCGGATGTCTGCTTATCGATGAGTGTCTATCCGAATCCTTCTCAATCAATTGTTCAACTCAACGTAGAAAACCAAAGTATGAAAAATTTATCCTATCAGCTTTTTGATGTAAGTGGACAAATGCTTCTAACAGAAAAAATAAATAATCAAATATCATCAATAACCCTAGAATCTATGGCATCGGGTATGTATATTTTACAAGTATTTAATAACAAAGAAATAATCAAATCATTCACAATTATCAAAAAGAACTAATATGAAAAAAATCTTTATACTCTTCGCTGGAATTCTTCTTTCCGTTAATGTGTTTGCTCAGGCACCCAATAAAATGAGCTATCAAGCAGTAGTCCGAAACGCATCAAATGCTCTCGTAGCAGGTAAAGCAGTTGGAATACGAATCAGTATTTTACAAACCTCAAGTACAGGTAGTTCTATCTATTCTGAGACTCATAACCCCACTACGAATGCTAATGGTTTGGCTTCTATTGAAATTGGTGGAGGCACTGTTACCAATGGAACTTTTGCGGCAATTGACTGGTCAAAAGGTCCGTTTTTTATCAAAACAGAGACCGACCCCTCAGGTGGAACGAACTACACCATCAGCGCTACGAGTCAATTACTCAGTGTACCGTTTGCCATGATGGCAAATTCATCGGCTACAGCCGGAACAGCCAGTGCACTTTCGCCGACAGCAACAGGCGTTGTACGAAGTATCAATGGTCAAGGTGGAAGTCTTGTATTAAAAGGTGGCGGTGGAACTACGATCAATAAAACCGGAGATACAGTCACCATATCTTCAACGGGCGGTGCCGGTGGAACGGGGATACAAGGTATTCAGAATACCGATGGTACACTTCAAATGACGAATGCTAATGGACCGATAGCAACCATCAACGTAGCCAATGGAACAATTACGGCAGCAAAACTTGCTGCAGGTGTACTTCCATCAACTTTACCACCAAGCGGAGCAGCAGGAGGAGATTTATCAGGAACTTATCCGAATCCTACCGTAGCAAATGGCGCAATCACTCTTGCGAAGCTTGCCGCAGGTGTACTTCCAACAACTTTATCACCCAGTGGAGCAGCAGGTGGAGATTTATCAGGAACCTATCCGAATCCAACGGTTGCAAATGGAGCAATCACTCTTGCCAAACTAGCCGCAGGAGTACTTCCAACTGCTTTACCTCCAATCGGAGGGGCCTCAGGAGACTTAGGCAGCACCTATCCGAATCCGATGGTAACAAAATTACAAGGACGTGCTTTATCAATTAAAGTACCCACAGTAGGACAAGCACTTGTATGGAGTGGCACAGAATGGGCTCCGAGTACAATAAGTGGTTGGTCGCTGACGGGGAATGCTGCAATCAACCCTTTGACTAATTATCTCGGCACAAGCGATAATCAACCGTTAGTGATTAAAACAAATAATGTTGAGCAAATCCGCGTACTTGGAACGGGTAATGTTGGCATTGGTACCGACATACCTATTCAAACGCTGGATGTGAATGGTAGAATCAATGTTACCAACGGTGTCATTCAGCGCGGCGGCTCTTCATTAAGCAGCGTAACAGATCTGGGGTTATACTCTCGTGGAGCAGGCAACTATATCCGCTTGGTTACTAATAATGGCGATATCAGATTCTTTACGAATGAAGCTAACGGTATTTCTGCCATAAGTACCAATCCACAAATGACGATTAGCGCTAACGGCAATGTAGGTATTGGAACAAGCACCCCTATTCATGAGCTGGATGTGAATGGTAGAATCAATGTTACCAACGGTGTCATTCAGCGCGGCGGCTCTTCATTAAGCGTAACAGATCTCGGGTTATACTCGCGGGTAGCAGGCAACTATATTCGATTAGTTACTAATAATGGCGATATCAGGTTCTTTACGAATGAAGCTAACGGTATTTCAGCCATATCGACCAATCCACAAATGACGATTAGTGCTAACGGCAATGTAGGTATCGGGGTAACTACTCCATCGTACCCATTAGAAGTTACTGCAGCAAACGGAACTTCTGCTCAATTTCTGGGAGATTTACTACTAAGAGGCACAGGTGGTAGTGGTGGAGTTGGCAAACTGCTATTCGGTAACACAACGAATTCAAGTCAATGGCAAATCGGAGCAGGAAGTGGTGCCTTGCAAATAAGCAGAACAGCTCAAGCAGATGATATAACTATTCTGTGGAATAGTGGTAATGTAGGAATCGGGACTACGGCTCCAACGTCAAAATTATCCGTTAACGGCACCGCCGACAAACCCGGTGGAGGCAGCTGGGGCACATTCTCCGATGCACGTCTCAAACAGGACGTACAGCACTATTCTTCCGGCTTGTCTGATGTACTTAAAATCAATCCCGTGACCTATCACTACAATACAACTTCCGGTTTTGATTCCAAACCCGAATATATCGGAGTAATAGCTCAGGAGCTACAACAAGTAGCTCCCTACATGGTGAATACATTTACCAAAGATGGCATCGAATACCTCAAAGTTGATAACAGCGGCATGACCTATATGCTTGTCAATGCTGTGAAAGAATTGGCAAAACAAAATCAAGACGCGCTCAAGCAAAATGCGGAATTACAAAAACGTCTCGATGCATTATCGGCTCAAATGGAAGTGCTTTCTGGAAAGATTTCTTCGGATACTGCTCCAGTAGTTCGGTAAGCTAAACATCCATACAAAATGTCATTAAAGCCCTCATGGATACTCAATTCATGAGGGCTTGTTTGTGTTACTCATGTGTTTTACTGCTTCAAACTATTAGAACTAAGCCCATTAAGTCCGAAATGATTCTAAACACTAGTACCCGGTATGTTTTGATCAAATGGCACTGCTTGAAGATTGCTTTAAAAGATGTGTATATAGCATTTACCTCTTACTCTAATTGACAATATTGAACATTAGATTGCTTTATTAAAAACAATATCAATCTAATCAAAAAAATAATTTTTGCTTTGCCACGAGCTACGCTTTAACATAAAGCTAAATTTAATGACAGTACTGAAAAAATTTATTGAGGGCAGGCAATAAAGTAGTATTCTTTATTGGTAGTGAAGTAATGGTTAAACTCTGCTTTAGTAAGTGATGATTCACCTCTAATCCAAGTTTTTAAGAGGAAAATATTCATTGAAAAATCAATTGAAAACAAATTAAAAATATCTTCGGAAGTAGTTCCGTAAAAATCACTTGCGCCTAATCCGCTTTCAAATAGAATAACTGGTTTTGATTCTTGTATTATTCTTTTCGCTCCTTTTAACACGCCAAGTTCACCACCTTCTACATCGATTTTAATAAATTGAATCGGCAACCCAAGTGGAATGCAATCATCCAATTTCATCATCTCGACTTCAAGCTCTTGAATATCCGGCTCATCAACTTCATACTTCCGTTTTTGTAAACCACTATAAGCAGGTGCATTTCTAACGAATTGAAATGTGGCTTTTCCTTGTTGGTCTGAGAGTGCGTAGGGAAAAATGGTAGCTGATTTAGAAAACCTTTTTTTAAGATATTCAAATAAATGCGGTATAGGTTCAAAGGCAAAATGTTTGCCTTGTGGAGAGAATATTACCATGTGATTCAACATCTCGCCATTGTGACATCCAACATCAATACAGTTTGATTCAGGAGTAATTACTAGTTTCATAATTACTCTTGTAAGTCTATCATATTCTAAACCTTTGTTTAAATCAAGATGGAGAATATTTAAAATTGACCGTATAGTATCTTTAAAATCCATTTACAAATCTTCAAAGTAAAAAAAAAAACCGAACCTACTTACAGTAAAGCGGGTTCGGATTTACAAGAGTACAGAAGGTGGGAGTCGAACCCACACGGGTGTTGAGCCCACTGGATTTTGAGTCCAGCGCGTCTGCCGGTTCCGCCACTTCTGCATTTCTGAGTTGCGAATATACCATCATTTTTTTAATAAGCCAAAAGAATAATTCGATAGCTCACCGATTGCTTCATCAGCAAGATAAAATGAACCAACTATAATTGTGGGTTTATTAGTTTCGATTGCTGCGGTTACAGCCGTTGAAACAGAATTAAAAACTAGAATATTAGTAATTCCTATTGATTGTGCTTTTTCACTAAGATCTTTAGCAGATAATGCTCGTTCGTACTTTGGAGAAGTTGCGAAGAGATGAGCGGTAATTGGTTTTAAAATTTTTAGCATTTCTTCAACATTCTTATCTGCCATAACACCAAATATTATATTCCACTTTTCATTAGAATATCCGCATAATCCTAATGTTTCAATAAACTTTAATAATCCTGCAGGATTATGACCAACATCAATAACAAGTGGGGGATTTACTCGTAAAAGCTGAATTCTTGCAGAAAGTCCGGTGTTTTTCCCAATGAACTCAAGACCTAGTCGAATGGATTCTTCACTGACAGGAAAAGTATTCTTGATGGAATCAAGAGCAGAAAGCACTGCATAAATGTTATTGACTTGATGCGTTCCGGCTATTGAACATTTAATATTTTCTAATGTTCCTATTGGAGTATGAATAGTAACATTCATAGAAAAATCTTTATTCCAAGAAATTAGATTTGAAGTGTAATTATCATGTACAAAACAGATTGGGGCATTTACTTCTTTAGCTCTATAATTAAAAATTGGACGCAGGATAATACGAGGTTCTGCTACGATTGCCGGTGTATTGTGTTTAATTATAGCAGCTTTCTCACGAGTGACTGATTCGAGAGTAAACCCTAAATATTGTACATGGTCGAGATCAATAGATGTAATGATACTAACAATTGGCGCTAGAACATTTGTGCTGTCTAACCTACCACCAAGCCCAGTTTCGATGATGGCAATATCCACCTGTTGTTCGGCAAAATAAGAAAATGCCATTACTGTAGTAATTTCAAAAAATGTTGTAGGAGCTTTTTCTGATTCACCAAGTAAAGGAAGAGCAAATTTTGCTATATCTTCATCAGAAATCGGCTCTCCGTTAATTCTTATTCTTTCGTTAAAATTGCGAATATGAGGAGATGTGTAAAGTCCTGTGCGATAACCTGCCTCAGTGAGAATGGATGCAAGCATTGAACACGTTGAACCTTTTCCGTTAGTTCCTGCAACATGGATAGATGGAAATTTTTTATGAGGATTATCAAGAAGTTCTAAAAGTGATAAAGTACGTTCGAGTCCGGGTTTAATCCCAAAACGATGGAGAGAAAATAGACGTTCTAAGATTGACGGCAAATCATTGTTTTGCTCAAAATTCATAAAATTTTACAGTTAGGTTTGAATGTTAACGAAAGGTTTCCTAAATTGTCATCAGAGTATTAATATTATTATAAATTGTTAGTCATTCAAAATTACAAAAAACTATGGATTATCATGAAATTCGAGAACTAGCACAAGAAATTGTAAAAGAAATGGACAAGCGAACCTCCGGAGAACAAGCACCTAAATGGAAAGGTGGAACTATTAAATTTATTCCGGCAGACCACTCTTTAAAAGAAAATGAAATGCCTATTGACCGCTTTTTAAGCAAAATTATAATGGTGCGAGATAATCTTCGCGTATTGGAACAACAAATTAATTCCGATAAAACTCTTTCAGAAGGCGAAAAAATTAAATTCCAAAGTTACATAACTCGTTGTTATGGTTCACTAACTTCTTTTAATTTTTTGTTCTGGTTCGATGAAGATAAATTTAAAGGAGCTGGTGGAGGATAGTTTACTTTATTTTGAGTATTATTTCTAATAGAGTACTATAAGTTTTTACAATTATTACAATTATATCAATTTAACAAGTAACTGAAATTACTTATGGCAACAACAATTATCATAACTTTTTGTACTCTTTTACTCATTGCTTACGTTTTTGATTTAACGTCATCAAAGACCAAAATACCTTCGGTCATACTTTTACTGCTTTTGGGATGGATTTTACGACAAATCACTGTATTTCTTGATATCCAACTGCCACCATTTACTTCGATTTTACCTGTTTTTGGAACAATTGGATTAATACTTATAGTTCTTGAAGGTTCATTAGAACTTGAACTGAATATATCAAAAGTAGAGTTAATTAAAAAATCTTTTTTTGGTGCATTAGTTCCAATGATAATTATGGCGTTATCATTAGCGTTTTTGTTCAAATATATTGGTAATTACAATCTCAAAGACAGTTTGACAAACGCAATCCCGTTTTGTGTTATCAGCAGTGCAATCGCTATTCCCAGCGTTAGAAATCTAAACAGATTCAACAAAGAATTTATTATTTATGAGAGTAGTTTATCAGACATTTTAGGTGTTATCTTTTTTAATTTTATAGCACTTAATGATTCATTTGGAATATATACATTTGGGCATTTTGGTTTGCAATTACTTATAAT
>JAFDZU010000102.1:14449-15918 GCA_018266765.1 Bacteroidota bacterium | reverse complement strand
AAATAAATTTACTCATCTAAAATCTAAGTTATGGAACATAGCCAATTGCAGGTATTCTTTTGTAATTGAGCCGACGGTTTGAGCCATATAGCCAAGTTGGACATTGGCATTGGGTAAGAATTGGTATCCTAATGCTCCGTATAATCTATTGCGGTCGAATGGAGTATCCGATACATGAATAAAAAGTTCATCATAGAAACTAAGAAACAATGTGCCTTTTTCAACCTCTTTCGTATTGAGAGGAATATTCATTCTTAGTAAATACCGAATTCTATTGAGGTAACGAGAAGTACTTGCTGACTGTAACCACCTCTGTTCCAATCTGTACCGATGCTCAAACGTAACTCTATCAATAGAATTTCGCATCTGAAATTGTTGCCAAGTTCGATTTTCTGAAACCTGAACTCCCGGATTTACTTCCTTATCAAAAGCAAAATTTGGGATATACGCATATCCAATACTTGCAAAAGCACTGTTGTTTATGTGATAATTTACCCCTCCTCGTAGCATTAGCTGTTCGGTATTTGGTGTAATTTCAAAACTGCGATATTGAAATTCTGTGTGAATACTCCAATTATCATGAATTCTACTTTGATTAAAAAACATGAGCCAACTACCCTTTGTTCCGGATGGAGACTGTGCCGAACAAACTGTGTATGTCAAAATTATACAAAAACTTATACTATATACGAACATCTTTTTTAGTTTATTCATTTTGAGGTTGAGAATTTTAAATAAAGTAATAATTTATGTGTGATGATGAGTTACCTATCTCATAATATCAAATACCTAAACCCTAAGTGAGCCACGGAAAGCCCTTCCCGCATAATACGATTGTGCACCGTTGTGATATACAAACACATTATCATAGCGGAAATCAGCAAAGATAGCACCACCGAGTTTTCTAATATCAGAAGGTGTTTTCAACCAACTCGATGTTTTCATATCAAATTTTCCAAGTTTCTGCAATTCTCTATATTGTTCTTCTGTTAGAAGTTCAATTCCCATGGCAGTTGCCAAATCAATAGCGTTATTTTCCGGTTTAAATTCTTTCCTATCATCTAATGCTTTACGGTCGTAACACAGACTTCGACGACCTTTAGGACTTTCCAAAGAACAATCATAAAAAATGTATTCGTCTGTCTTTTTATCATACCCTACAACATCCGGTTCACCGCCGGTTCTTTCCATTTCACTGAGCGACCATAGTTTTTCTGGATTAACTTCAAGTTTTGCTTGTACGGTAGCCCAATCTAACCCTTTATGACGGTTCATGTTTTTCTCAAAACGAACTTGTAATGTTTCGAGTTGTTCGTCACGCTGTTGTAGCGACAACTCTTTTTTAGATTTCATTTATATTATCCTCTATCTTAATGCATAAGCTACAACCTATAGCTTTTTATAAGCTACATAATCATGACTATTTTTCAATAAATCATACAATCATTTCATAAAATCATTTCATAAAA
>JAFDZU010000102.1:0-14417 GCA_018266765.1 Bacteroidota bacterium | reverse complement strand
AAATAAGTACCTATCGGGAAATTAGCAATCGTCAACGTGAGTATATTCAAGCCCCGAGAACGTGAAGGAGAATCAATTCCATAGACTAATTGCCCTACCGTATTATAAATCTTAATACTTATATCACCTTCCACTTTGAGAAGCATTTGAATTGAAACCTCGTCGTGACTTGTCTCCACAAAGTTAGGAATTGTCTCCACCGATGAAAGCAAATCAGGTGAATACGGCAGAGCGTCAGGATCAATTCCACATGGAAAAACAACTGAATTTGGACTAATTGTAAATGTCGAAGTGGTTTTATACGGCATTCTTCTGCTACTTTTTCCATCATCTACCGTTACAAATGCTTGCGCATCTTTGCCCTCAAAACGTGAGATTGGAAATTCTGCAACATACTGATATGGTTTTCCGGTAGGATACAATGTATAATCAAATGTTTCACGGGAAAACTGAACAGTAATCTTCGCCATAAGTATTGGAGTGGTGCTACGAATAAACACCACAACTCGTTGTCTGTCATTCACAGGATAGGTCGGAACTGCATTTGAGATAATTGTTCCTGCTTTGAGCATTGCGGCAGGTAAATTTGCTACACCATACCCCAAGGTATCATTTTTCATCTCAGCATTTGAAGCCGTTTCAAAGAGATATTTCTTAATTTCCCACGGGCGAAGTTCAGGAAAAACAGAAAGGAACAGCGTTGTAGCCCCAGCCATCAACGGAGTAGCAAGTGAAGTTCCATTTGCCGCTCCGAGAGCAAGGGAATCACTCACCGACGAACAAACTACTTGAACACCTTGAGTTGCAATATCCGGTTTGATTTTACCATCGCCACGTGGGCCTCGGGATGTAAATGTTGCCGGAGTAACTCCATCTTGGGCAACTGCGGCAACTGCAATAATACTATCAGCGTCTGCCGGAGTAAGAAGAGTAATTTTTGGGGTGCTATCGTTACGAATCCCTTCATTCCCTGCCGCCGCAAGACAAACAACACCACGACGAACTGCATTATTAACAGCAATTGCAGTTATAGTGGTTTTTCCGTCAAAATCCGAAAATACATAGTTTTCTTCACCGGGTTGATTAAAATTAGAATAACCGAGCGACGAACTGATAATATCTCCACCTTGCGCTTCAACCCATTCAACTGCTGCAGCATAATTATCTTCTTCAAGATGCTGTTCTGTGGGAATATCTTCTGTTTTTGCGAGAAGGAATTGTGCCTGTGGTGCGAATCCTATTAAAGAATCTTGCTGAAATCCACACACAGTCGAAAACACAATCGAACCGTGATTATCTTGCGAGCCAACGTCTCCGCCTTCATTTCCCGTTACGGAATCTCGATTTATAAAGTCATATTCACTTAAAACATTTGCATTTTTGGTAGATTCATGGAATTTCCATCGAAAACCTGTGTCAAGAAAACCTGTCAGTGTTCCATTTCCTAAAATTCCCATTGAATGAAGTTCGGGAATACCTATCATTTGCGCTTGGTTGAAAGATTTACCATACCGAAGTATTCCGCAATTTACCGTTGCATCAAGTATCGAACCCGAAATTGGTGTTTGAATCAAATATTGAGTTTGAGCAAGTACATTATTTACAGAAAGTGCTTGAAGTTTCGTTGAGGTTCTTTTTACTTTTTTGACAAATGGCAACAGAGCAATCGAATCTGCCGTCAGAGAATCACAGCGAACAACAGCATAATTATTCCATCTTAACTTGAGAAGAATGTCTGCCTGAAAGCTACTAATACCATTCAAATAGGGCTGATACAACGGTGCATCTTCGAGAGAAATTAGATTATTAGGCGAAAGAACTTTCCCACGACGTTCGAGGCAACGAGCACTATGAAGAGCAAGCGTATTTTTATAAATTGCTGAATTCTCGGTGAATGTTTCCTTACCTTTATCTTTAAAAAATACACGATAAGTGTGGGTTTGTGCGTTTGAGAAGTTCGATACACTCGCTACCATTCCCAAAATAATGAGAATGATAGTATGAAGTCGAATTTTAGTAGATTGCAGATTCATTATAGAATAGTATTAATACATAAATGTTAAAAAACTAAATTACCTAATTTTTTCGAAAAGATATGCCAACGACACAAATTTCAGACAAAAACAAGCTCGGATATTCATCAGCAAAACAATCAGTTGCTTTCGCTTTTCCACACCAAGGAATTATTCGCACTCGTGGCGCGGACACCTTAGATTTATTAAACCGACTTTCCACAAATGAACTTACAAAATTACTCCCAAATCAAGGTATTCGTACAGTTCTAACATCCGACAAAGGACGCATCGTTGATATTCTGACCGTAGTAGTGAATAATGAGGGTGCTTTGTTACTATGCTCGCAGAATAATGAATCGAACGTAGTTGCGTGGCTGAGGAAATACACAATTATGGACAACTGCAAGGTTGCAACGGCAACAAGTGAATATTGCGCCGTTGAAATACTCGGACCTGAAGCCGCAAGTCTCATTCAAGAATTATCCGGCGAAACACTATTGGATATTCCGATGAGTCATTGGCGAATGGTTACTGTTTTTGGGGAATCTGCGCTTCTGCTCAGACAGCCCGCAACGAATGATTTTTCATTTTTACTGCTGTTTTCTGCTTCGCAAAATGATATGATCAAGGGTAAAATCAATGAGCTATCATCCGAAGTTCCTATTCTTACCGATGAAGAATACGAACTACTCCGCATAGAAGCAGGAATGGGAGTTTTCGGTGCTGAATTAACCGACGCATACAACCCTCTCGAAGCAGGACTGCTCCATTTGGTTAACTTCAAAAAAGGGTGTTATATCGGACAAGAAGTCATCGCACGAATTGACAGCTATAATAAAGTAAAACAGCGTGTTATGGGTTTCACTTCCAAGGTTCAGATTCCGGTTGGCGGAGAAATTCGAGTAGAGAATACTACCGTCGGGAAAATTACAAGCAGTTGTTTATCACCTGAATTTGGATGGATTGCACTTGGGTATATTCGTGGTGAGCACGCTCATCCGCAGTCGGTGGTTATGGTGCAGTCTGGCGATGATACGATAATTGAAGCAGTGATTGTAGGGCTTCCTTTTTGAGTGAGTATAGTGTAATTTATCCATATTTCTATTGTGTATATTTTTCTATTTAACTAATTTTGCTCTGTAAACACAATATTCAAACAACTCCACAAAACAACGATGAAACATTACATCCGCAATATATTAAAGATGCCAATTGTAAAAATACTTTAGTAATTCTCCCAGCGAAAGAGTTTGATACCATTATGGAAGAGCTGGTAGAGTTAGAAGACATCAAACTCTATGATGAAGCAAAAAAAGAAGATACCGGCGAACGCATTTTATTATCTGATTACATAAAAAATAGAAGAATAAAGAATGCCTAACTATACCGCTGTATTATCTAAAAAACACAAAAGCAATTAGATAAACTTTCGGATACTATTGCTGAATCTATTTTCGAAGCCATTGCCGGATTGGAAGTAAACCCTCGCCCGAAAGGTTATAAAAAACAGAAAGGCAGAGACGGTTATAGAATTAGAACTGGTAACTACCGCATCATTTACCACATTTTTGATATTGAATTTATTTTGGATATTATAACTCTCGGACACCGAAAAGATATTTATCAATAAAATATTATTTCAGTAGAATCCATTTTTAAAACTAACTTCCAACATAATGCCAAATATGAAGTTCCAAAGAAGGTCGGTTGTATTACACCGGAATTTGAATCAAGTTGAATGCTTAATCTTTTCATACAGTTTAACCATAGACTGCAAAAGTTCTACGGGTGTTGTGAATATTTGGTAATGGTTCTGACCGAACATTTGTGGAAGGTAATATTTTGCTTGAGCTTCGATTGCCAAGGCATAGGCATTAATTTGTTGTTGTTTTAATTCTCGAAGAGCTTGTTTCACGTCATTAACTCCGTATTTCCCTTCATATTTATCAAAATCATTTGGCTTTCCGTCGGATAATAAAATCACCCATTTATTCTTAGTTTGGCGTTTTTGAAGCAAAGTTCCCGAATGCCGCAAAGCCGCACCAATTCTGGTGAATCCATCGGGTTCTACTGCTCCTATTTTATATTTCGCAGAATTCCAGTTATCGTCAAATGATTTAAGTGTTATGAAGTTTGAATAGTTTCTGGTTTTTGAATAAAAACTACAAATAGCAAAATCAACATTGAATTCATTGAGAATTTCACCGAATAAAATAGAAACTTGTTTTTCAACATCAATGATTCTATTTCCGTCAGCATATCCGTCGCTCGATAAACTGACATCTAATAATAACAGAATCGAAATATCTTTTTCAATTTTTCGGTTAGAAATATAGATATTTTCGGACGGTGTATGCCTTGAGTGAACATCAACAAATAAATCGGTAATGGCATCAATATCAAATTCATTTCCTTGAAGTTGCCGGCGTTGCTGTTGCAATTTATTATTGACATTTGCGAGCATTTTACGCAGACCGACAAGCGTCACTGCATTTTTAGAAATTGTTGAATTATAATATGTTACATCCGATTTACTAAAAGCCGAAGGATATACTTTACAAAAATCCCTTTTGTATCTGCTGTGAGAATAATCCCATTCGTCATAGAGAACATGATAGCCCGAGGGTTCAGAATCTTTACTCTCTGAAATAGTTGTATTCTCAATAAAATCTGCTTGATATACTGAATGTGCGGTATCATCTACACGAACGGTATATTTCATTTTTAGCTCATCCAACGCTTCTTCGTGTTCTTTCAAATCATCATCACCGTCAAAATCTCTCCATATTCCGTCAAATTCTTCGGCTGTATCAACTTTTTCAAAATTGTGTGTAAGCACATAATCTTCTTGTTGTTTTTTATCTACTTCAATACTTATAACTTCTTCAATAGCACGAGCTTTTAACGTAGTGAGAATTGATTCTTCTTTTGCTTTTTTTATTGTGTCTTGATTAATTTCAGATTCTATCAAATTGTCAGATTCCTGAGTATTGAGCATCCATTTACCATAGAGCCATGTTGTATCGGTTTGAGGTGTAGAATCCGACTTTTTATTGGTAAATGCATTTATAAAATCTCCATGCCACTGCTCTGTTATCGGAAATTCATTGAACAATTCTTGAAGTACAATTGGTGCAGTTTCTTTCGATTTGAGTTGCGATAACTGAAGCGTATAATCACCTGAATTAAACCAGTTGAGGTTAAGTTTTTGTTGGATAGATAGATATAAAACGCGGAAAACATAGAATCTGTCGTTTTCTTCTTTGGTATCAAACAGCGAGAAAGTGGATGGCAGAAAAAAAGAGTTGTTTCTATATCCGCCTTCTCGTTCGGCATGAAAAATATCAATAGCTTTTCCGGTATTTGCTCGTGCTATAATGGTGAGCTTTTCCTTTATTTTATCTAATTCTACAGTTCGTGCGATTTCTTCAGCCGATTGTTTCCTGTTTTTTTTGAAATAATTGGATACTTTGGAATATAGATATTCATCGAATGGCATAGGTTATATCATAAGGTTACACAAATCTGTCAGTGCTTCGATTATTTGGGGTTCATCCGTCAGTGGTTCTACAACTGCAACTTTTACCGATAAGCGTTTTGGCAGTCCTGTATGAATAAGTTTACCGGCATCTACCAACAGCCGAGTCGAAACAGTTTCTGTTAAACCTAATTCAGTAAGATTTCGAATTTTATTACCAATTGCTACTAATTTTTTGGCATCTTCCGTTTCAATATTCGTTTCGTTAACAAGAATTTCAACTTCAAATTTCGGTTCGGGATAATTAAAAGTAAGTGCAATAAATCTTTGACGTGTTGAAGGTTTAAGCTCTTTAAATCCTCTCTGATAGCCCGGATTAAACGATGCAACCAACATAAAATCAGAATGTGCTTTAATGATAATACCGAGCTTATCTATGTATAATTCTCTGCGATGGTCAGTAAGTGAATGAATAGCAACAATTACATCAGGCCTTGCTTCGGCAATTTCATCTAAATAAATTATCGCTCCTTCTTTGACAGCAGTGGTAAGCGGCCCGTCCACCCATAGTGTTTCAGCACCTTTAATTATATATCTGCCGATTAAATCAGTAGATGAAGTTTCTTCGTGGCAACTAATAGTTATTAGTTTTTTTTCGAGAATGAAAGCCATATATTCGACAAATCTCGATTTTCCTGTTCCTGTTGGCCCTTTAATAAGCAGTGGCAGTTGATTTTGATAGGCATGTTTGAAAACATCTTCTTCTTTGCCGGTTGATTTATAATACGGAGCTATATTATTAAATTCCATTAATTTAGAGTATAAAGTAACAAGTAGTATTGTGAATAAATAGAATAAGAAAGACGTTGTAAAACATTTCACAACGTCTTTCAAATTGTTCTATGAAGAATAAATTTGGATTTCAATTATGTTGTCAGTTCTAATGCTTCGTCTGTTGGCCTACCATATTTAATAAATTCATAAATATAGCAAATAATACCAGTTGTGAACATAGTTGCACAGCAAATCAATACGAAGAAATGAACTTGAATTTCTTTTTGAACATCACCGAAATCCATACCAACTTTTCGTTCAAGATACACTTGAGCAACTCCGGCAACTCCAAAAGCAACTGTCATACCAAGAATTCCGATATTTGAAAGCCAAAAAGCCAATGCTCCGGTTGTTGTTTCATAGAGTTTTCGTCCCGTCATATTGGGCATAGTATAGCTAATAATTGATAAGACAATCATTCCGTACGCTCCCCAAAATGCCAAATGTCCATGCATTGCTGTTACTAAAGTACCGTGTGTGTACATATTTACTTGTGGAAGCGTATGTGCCATTCCAAGTAAACCGGCTCCGACAAATGAAACAATAGCAGTCCCTAATGTCCAATTCAGAGCCATTTTATTGGGATGTTTTTTCTCGCCTTTTCGATACATTGCAAGTGCGAATAATGCCATTCCTAAAAATGCTAATGGCTCAAGTGCAGAGAAAATCCCACCGATTATTAACCAAACTTTACCAACTCCTATATAATAATAATGATGGCCTGTTCCTAAAATACCGGAAATAAAAGTCAGACCTACAATAACATACAACCATTTTTCAATAACTTCTCTATCAACACCTGTAATTTTAATAAGCAAGAAAGCAAGGATACCACCCATAATTAATTCCCAAACTCCTTCTACCCAGAGATGCACTACCCACCAGCGGAAGAATGAATCCATCGTTTGATTATCGAACCAAATCATTCCGGGTAAATACAGTAATGCCGCAAACACTAATCCCATTGATAATACTAAAGAAGTCGTTGTTCTCTTTTTTCCTTTGAAGAGAGTTGCCAAAATTAGACCTAAGAAAGTAAGTACATTAACAACAACCAACCAGTCAAGAGGTCTTGGAATCTCTAAGAATTTACGACCTTCCCAATAATAAAATGGAATCCCACAATCGCTACGACACCAACTAACGCCAAAGTAATTAATTGAATATACGCTAATTTTACATTTACTAATTCATGCTCTGCTTCTTCGGGAATGATATAATATGCCGCCCCCATAAACCCCGAAAGCAACCATACCACAAGGAGATTAGTATGAACAGCTCTTGCTGTGTTAAATGGTATTATTTCATGGAGATTATCAAACCCCATGTGTGCAAATGCCATTATAAAACCATAGATTATTTGAAGGGATAATAAAAGCATTGACAAAGCAAAAAACCAGTATGCAACTTGTTGTGATTTGTATTTCATAGTATTAAAATAGTTAATGATTAAATTATTATTTCAAATCGGGTTTTGGAGGGAAACCATTCAAATCAGTTTCTCCTATCCATTTAAAGAAAGCCACAACATCATTTGCATCTTGCTCTGACAGTGCATACTTAACCATTTTCCTGCCACGAGGTGCCCACGGAACCGGACTCATCAATGCAGCTTTGATATACCCTTCTCCCCTTCGTTCATAAACCTTTGTTAGTTCAGGTGCATAATACGCACCTTCTCCTAAGATAGTATGACATCCCATACAGTTGTTTTTTTCCCAAATATGCTTTCCGTGAACTACTTGGGGAGTTAAATTTTCTACATGCGTTTTTTTGGGAACTTCATTGCTCAATGAATCCCAGGATAATCCCAAGAAGATAACAAATGTAATAATTGTACCTCCAAAGAAGAATGCCCTTGCTTGTGATTTAGATAACATAAGTATATAGATATAAATGATTAAAAGAAAAAGTTAATTCAAAGGATATAAATATCTTTTATAATTTGTTTCAAATATACTGTTACATCGGGTATCAAAACATGACTTTTGTCATATTTTTGTTAATTCGTTTTAAAATAAAAATAATCTGAAAGAATTTACATATGGAAGTATAGAAATACGATAATTCTAGAATACAACATCTTTTATGCGGATTGTTAATAAACAAAAAAAAACCGCTCTCCTTTCGGGAAGCGGCTTTTTGATACTCTCTATATATACTCAGACAAACTTACTTCATCATTTTTGTAAGCCAGCCACCATGATTCATAAAGAATGGTACAAATACAAGCGAGATAATTGCCATAAGTTTAATCAAGATATTGAGAGCCGGCCCGGAAGTATCCTTGAATGGATCGCCAACAGTATCACCAACAACTGCCGCTTTGTGTGTGTCCGACCCTTTACCGCCAAGTTTTCCTGTTTCAATATATTTCTTTGCATTATCCCATGCACCACCCGAATTTGCCATTGAAATTGCAAGCATAACACCAACGATTAACGCACCAATAAGCATTCCTGCAAGCATCTGCACGCCAAATAAAAACCCTACTACAAGCGGAGATGCAATTACTAATATTCCGGGAGCTACCATCTGACGAAGAGATGCTTTGGTAGAAATATCCACGCATGTTGCATAATCAGCACGCGCTGTGCCTTGTAATAATCCCGGAATTGTTCGGAACTGCCGACGAACTTCTTCTATCATTTCAAATGCGGCTTTACCCACAGCGCGCATTGTCATTGCCGAAAATGCAAACGGAAGTGATGCACCGACAAATAGCCCAGCCATAACTTCAGGATTAAGCATGTTAATTTCAGGTAAATTAGCACGAGTCAAAAATGCCGCTGTCAATGCAAGCGAAGTAAGTGCCGCCGAGCCGATTGCAAAACCTTTTCCGATAGCCGCAGTTGTATTTCCTGCCGCATCCAATGCGTCTGTGCGTTTGCGAATGTCTTTTCCCATTCCGGCCATTTCGGCTATTCCACCTGCATTATCTGAAACCGGCCCATAAGCGTCAATTGTTAAACCAACGGCAATAGTACCGAGCATACCGATAGCCGCCATTGCAATACCATACATTCCTGCAAATGAAAAACCAATAACCACTGTAATTGCCATCAAAAGCATGGGCAGAACACTACTATTATACCCTAAAGATAGACCGTAGATAATATTAGTTGCCGCACCTGTTTTGGAAGCATCTGCAACTTCTTGTACCGGTTTGAATCGGTGTGAAGTGAAGTATTCAGTAATAAGTCCGATGATCAAACCGGAAATTAATCCGGCCGCAAGACAGATAAATACACCACTATTATGATATTCTTTTGTTCCTATCATAAATGATTCAGGAATCATCTTCATTGTAGGGTAATACAATCCAACAAGCATCAAAAGAGTTGATAATACAAGTGCAGTTTTCAACGCTCCTTCTACTTTTTCTTCTGTTTTTGGTCTGATAAAGAATAGAGAAATCAAACTTGCAATAATTCCAATTCCGCTGACAAATAACGGGAATAACAATGCAGAAAGGCGAGTTTCAGCCGGCAAAAGCGTAAATGCCGCCGCACCAATAACCATTGCGGCACAAGTGCTTTCGGCTACCGAACCAAATAAATCTGCTCCCATTCCGGCAATATCACCCACGTTATCGCCAACATTATCAGCGATAACCGCAGGATTACGCGGATCATCTTCAGGAATTCCGGCTTCTACTTTACCCACAAGGTCAGCACCAACGTCTGCCGCTTTGGTATAAATACCACCACCAACACGAGCAAACAAAGCAACGGATGAACCACCGAGAGCAAAACCTGAGAGAATTTCCATGAGAATATGTGTTTCAATTCCGGGCAAGAGCATATCTAATCCCATATACACAAATAGCATTCCGAGAATCGCAAGTCCTGTAAGGCCAAATCCCATCACAACCCCCGACTTGAAAGCAATTCCGAAGGATTCGGCAAGAGAGATACGTGCCGCTGCTGCGGTTCGAACATTACCTTTAGTTGCAATTTTCATCCCGATATATCCCGCCGCAACCGATATTCCAGCACCAATCATGAAACTGACAGCCGAATACAATCCCGTTGCTATGCTTGTATGCGGATCATTCACCGTGAGAGCAATAATAACCGCAAATATTACCATAAACAGTGCGAGAATACGATATTCACGCTTTAAAAATGCCATTGCACCTTCTGCAATTGCATCCGAAATTTCTGTGAGCTTTGCTACTTCTTGCGGAGATTCAGCACCTTTTTCAATCGAAACAGAGCTAACCATCCGCGAGTACATAAATGCCACCAAAAGCGACAATGCGCCCAAGCCAAGTATTAACCAAATAAGCATATAATTTGAAAAAATGTGAAACAATACAGATTGATTTTAAGACGTAATCGTTGGATTGAAATAAAAATACTATTTGTTAATTGGCGAGTTTCGCCTTATTTTCGCACTCCAATTTCAGAAATGAATCCTTAGCTCAGTTGGTTAGAGCGTTACCTTGACATGGTAAAGGTCACTGGTTCGAGTCCAGTAGGGTTCACACATCAACTCTAAGATGAAAAAGAAGCTCCATACCTTCAGATATGGAGCTTTTTCATACACTAAAAGTTTGGGAATATCATTACATTCCTGCTAATTTCTTGATTTCGGCAAGCGTCATTGATTTTGGACGGACAATCGGCGAACCAAACATACGATGGAATAGAATCTGCGAACAAATTCCCATCGCTCTAGAAACACCAAACATTACCGTATAAAATTCAAATTCTTTCAATCCATAATGATACAAAAGTGAGCCGGATGCGGCATCAACATTTGGCCATGGATTTTTAGCTTTGCCTTGCTCTGTAAGAACTTCAGGAACAATTTTGAATAATTTTTGCATAATTTGAATCGTTTCATTGTGTAAATTATGCTGTTCGGCAAACTGATGGAACGCCGTAAACCGTGGGTCTGTAACACGCAGAACTGCATGACCATATCCGGGAATTACCTGTCCGCTGTCTAATCGTTTCCATACATATTCACGAAGTTGATCATCAGTCGGAACACCGTTGAATTCTTGTTGTAATTCCAAAATAAATCGCAAACATTCTTGATTGGCAAGTCCGTGAAGCGGGCCGGCAAGACCGTTTAATCCTGCACTTACGGAATAAAACACATCCGAAAGAGCAGAACTGACCACATGAGAAGTCATCGCACTTACGTTACCGCCTTCGTGGTCACTATGGAGAACAAGATACAGTCTGATTAAATCGCGGAAACTTTCGTTATCTGATACGCCGAGCATGTGAGCAAAATTTGAGCTCCAATCAAGTCCGTCTTTGGGTGCAATCGGAGCACCTTTGTCAAATCGAATGCGATAGATTCCTGCGGCAATAGTCGAAATTCCACTCAAAAGTGTAATCGAATCTTCAGCCGCGGCTTGCCATAATTCATCTTTAGAACCACCATCTTCATACACTTTGCGATATTTAGACTCACGTTCGAGTGCCATCACTCCTACACTGAGCATTACCATAGGATGTGAGTCCTTTGGCATTGCATTTAATACATCCCAAATATAATCGGGAACTTTCGCTTTTTTGGCAAATTCATGTTTAATTTCATCATGCTCGTCTGCATTTGGTTTTGCACCTGTACAAAGAAGGAAGAAAATATCTTCCGGGGTAGCGTTTGTGAGTTCGAGAATTGGAATATTACGAATTCTGAGTCCTTCATCGGCTGAAACTGATGAAGTATCACATAATAAAGAAGGTACAGCTCTCATTCCACCGAGCACTTGTTCGATAGCAACAGTCGCAATTTGTTGGTCGCCATGTTCTTTTAATAAAGTTGCTCGGTCGGCTCGAAGCTCCGGCAACATATCCATTAATCGGGAGGTAAATAATTTCATACAACACCTAAAATGTAAAATAATCTGTTAAAATCAGTATAAAAAGTGAACTTTTTTTGTCAATTTTATACAAAATTACCAATATCTTTCGACTCTTGAAGCATAAAAATTCACCTTTTACGAAATATCACTTGGTTATATCCTTCTAAATTAAAGAATTAAACAATCTTCGGCTTGTTAGATTTTATACGAATCATTCTTTCATAACTATATTTAGTTTATCTGAATTTTGCTATTCTCACCAAATAAAATTAATGCTATTGCATCAACATCTCTTGACCACTGCAAGAGTAATATCATCTGACTGTGGTGCATCTCCTGCATGACTTTGTACAGTTTTGATGAAATTTTTAACTATCTCATTTGCTGACTCTGATTTGAATTCACGTAACGTCATTGCAGTACTTTCCTCGGAGAACTCTACATTTTGTAGGTTCATTGCTTCAGAAACTCCATCAGTATAGAGCAATAACACATCGTCATTTTCAAATGTAATCTTCCCTTGCTTATAAGGAGGTGTAAAATCTAAAATTCCTAAAATTATTCCGCCTTCTCTCAATTCTATGATTGAATTATCTTTGCGCAAAAGTATCGGTGGATTATGTCCGGCGTTTACATATCGGAACGTTGAGTCTTCATTGTTAATTATTCCACAGAAAAAGGTTATGAATTTATCTGCGCCTGTATTTTGATACACAATAGAATTAATGCGCTCCGTTAGTTCGGGTAATTCAAGCCGTAGAGGAGCGAGTGCACGCAATGCCGCCTGTACATTCGCCATTAAAAGCGAAGCAGGCATTCCTTTACCCGAAACATCGGCAATCGCAACCAACATTTCAACTTCCGAAAGTCGTATAAAATCATAGTAATCCCCCCCAACTTGCTTCGATGAAATACTGACTGCAGCAAGGTCATATCCTTCAAAATGAGGAATGTTTGCAGGTAATAATTTCATCTGTATCTCATGAGCTAAATTTATCTCGGTTTCAAGCCGCTTTTTATTAATTTCTTCTTGGAATAATCTGGCATTTTCAAGTGCCGATAATGCTGTATTGCCAAGAGCTTCGATAAATGAAATATCATCTCTGAGAAACAATCCGCCATGAAGTTTTTTGCCGACAACAAGTACACCCTTTACTTCGCCTTGAATCATCATTTGGGAAACGACATTAATATTATTTTTAGTTGTAAATTCTTTAATCTCATCACTTGATGGGATATATTGAGTAATGTTCGACTGTTGTATTCCTGCAAACTCCCACAGATATTCTTGCGGAATATCTACATTCAGACGATGAATAATTTGTTCAAAAACCCCATCTTTGAGAATAAACATTGAGAATCTGCTCACCATCGTTTGTCCCATCAAACGGTAAGAAAACAACTTGATTATTTGCTCACGAGATAGAAGTGTACTAAATTCACGACTCATCTCAAACATAGCCGTAACAAGCTGGTTGCGTTGTTCTATTTGAGTTTTGGAACGGAGAAGCGATTGAATTGAACGTGCATTTTGAAGTGCATTTGCCGCTACAACGCTCACCAGTGAAGCATAATGTTGTTCTTCGTCCGAGAATTCTAATCCAAACGGCTTTCCAAGACAAATAACCGCTAGCAAATTATTTTGATGACACAGCGGCATTACAAAATGATACTTATTTTCTCGAAGAACTCCTTCTCCGCCTGCATTTGCAAGCTCTCGGAATACTTTCACTTCAAAATATTCTAATGACGAAATGGAAGTGCGACCTTTTGCAAGGATAACTGTAAATTCAGTTTGCTCGGAATTAGGAAGTAAAATGCTCGCACGCACTATGCGAAGTTTACCCATTAATGTGAGTAATGCCGAATTAAGGATAAAATCTTCGTCGCTTGATTCGTTGAGTCGTGCGCTGAGTTCAAGTAAAGATTCGAGATTTATGAGAGAGGAAGTCATTTATGCTTAATAAAAATTGAATACAGGTAATTGGCAATTTACGGAATAATCATAATTGCACAAGCCAAGTAGGATTATAATTAACGTACTATTATCATAGTTAGTCAGTTTTTTACCAATGGTTTAATGAGAAAGTTGGTGGAATTATAAAGAAGGTTGGATGCAACAACCAATCTGGTGGGAGTTTCTATATTTCGAAATATGCCTTGCCAAATTTTCTGAATACGCCTTTAGGGAATTTGGTGTTAATTTTCGAAACTACAACTTCATCAATTTCTACTAATATACTCACCTTACGCAGAATTTCAA
>JAFDZU010000101.1:14115-14239 GCA_018266765.1 Bacteroidota bacterium | reverse complement strand
TGCCTTGGTATAGTCGCCAAGATTGGCATACACATTCCCGATGTTCCCTGTAACGTGCGCAACACCCGACTTCTCACCGAGTTCTTGGTGCGCGGCGAGTGCTTTGACGAAGTATTCCAATGCG
>JAFDZU010000101.1:0-13989 GCA_018266765.1 Bacteroidota bacterium | reverse complement strand
CACATTCCCGATGTTGCCCGTTACGATTGCGACTCTTGTTTTGTCCCCGAGTTCTTCGTGCGCGGCAAGGGCTTTGACCATGTATTCCAATGCGCGGGGGTAGTCCGAGAGAGAATTGTACACACTCCCGATGTTGCCCGTTACTCGTGCGGCTCCTGCTTTATCCCCGAGTTCTTCGTGCGCGGCAAGGGCTTTGCCGTAGTATTCCAATGCGCGGGCATAGTCCGAGAGATTCAGGTACACATTCCCGAAGAGATTATCACACTTGGCTTTTACTTCGGCAAGGGAATGTTCCTCGGCAAGGGCAAGTGTTTGCCGGGCGTATTCGAGTGTGGTGGCATAGTTTCCACGTCGCCATGAGGTAGTGCCAAGGGAGAGGATGGCGTTAGCGCGGAGCGTTTCAACTTCGCTCAACGACACTTCTGCCGAGGCAGTTGCGCTGTCGAGTTCTTCCAGCACCTTGTTTGCGAGCAGTTCTGCTTCGTCGTAGTTGCCGCTGTTGTTCTGTTCTTCTGCTTGTGTAAGCAGTGCTTGTAGTTCTTCAATGTTCATTGTTTTGCTTTCTCTAAAAAATATGTTTTCATCATGCCTTTGACACCTATCTCTTCAAATACTTCACTTCAAATTATTTACCCAATAATTCAGAAAGTGTTCGCGCACCTTCGCGGCGTTCGTATTTGCGTACTTCAGCGTGATTTGGCGTAAACGTCCACTCGTTTGTCTGCCATTGTTGATAAAAATCTGCAATTATTGCGGCGCAACCTTCGATGTCCGATTGGTCTGCTATTTGTCCGCACCGTGTCTCGCGGAGATGCGCCGCTACTGCTCCATCGGTAGGAGCAAGAGCAATAATCGGTTTCTGAACTCCTATATATTCAAACACTTTCCCGGGAACTATTTCCTTGCTTTCTTTGGCTTCGTCCACTACCATAAGCAGAACATCGGATCGTTGGAGATAACGCACACTTTCTTCGTGGGTAACATAGGATATCACTTCAATTGCATCCCGAAATGATGCTTTTGCAAACATTTCTTCGATTTCTGCTCCAAACCGTCCCACAAAACGAAGATGAATCGAATCTGCCGCAACAACTCCTCGATTGATAAGCAATTCCAATGCTGCAAAAAAACTTGCAGGAGTGCGCCGTCCGTACATCGAGCCGGTGTAAGTCACCGTAAATTTATCAGTACGAACTGCCTGCGTTTCGGGGAAATCAGCGGCATCAAATCCATTTGGTACATAGTGGAATTTCTCAGGGGGAAGGTCGGGATACTTACCCAAAGCATCGGAAGTGATTCCTTCCCAAGCACTTTCTACAGCATCTGCTTCGGTAAATACACTGCGCTCTAAACGGCGGTCAATCATTTTCGGGAGAAACCAACGTTTTGGAGTGGTCAGAAAATCTGTCCACGGGTCACGAAATCCTGCCACCCAAGGCAAGCCCGTTTTACGTTTTAAATTACGTGCAATCAACGAACATGTATAAGGCGGCGACGAACTGTAGATTGCTTCAATATTATGCTTATTTATGATTTCCATTCCTGCTTTTACAGCCGTAGGAAGCCAGCCGATTCTTGCATCGGGAATAAACAACGTAGCACGAATTAATTCAGCTATATTTTCTTTAAAAGTTCGCTTTTGGTCATCTTTTTTGATAGTATTTACATCAATCGGTGTTCCTTTTTTCTTGCCGGTAACGAGGCGGTAAATGTCGTAGGGTTCGTAGATATGCGTGCGTTCGACGATCGTTCCCGTGGGAATTTTTGCCAAGAGCGATTCATCACGAGCAGGAAATTCTCCGTTGGAAACTGTCAGTACAATTGGATTCCACCCAAATTCAGGCAGATATTGCACATGCTTCAAAACCCGTTGAACACCCGGCCCGCCCGACGGCGGAAAATAATATGCAACTATCAATACATTTTTCATAAATTTTTTTCAATATTAGACTATCACTTTATTTGGCTTAAAACCAAAAGAACAAAAATACGGAAAGTTTATAGTTGAACTGCATCGGTATTCGTTTCCTAAAAACTTGAACTTGAATCACTCTGTTTTTACTTCTCCAATCTTTCTGTCAATTAGTTAAAACAATAGATTTAACGTCAGTAATTTCTATTCGAATGGAACAATTTTACAGTTGGTCAGTTTAACACTTATTCAATGAAACAAAGAACAGATTCCCTCATACTTTTCAATCAGGTATTATTATGATAACTTCACGAAAACTATTGATACTCTTTGGGTTGCTAATAATGAGCAGTGTTGCTTCTGCACAGAACAAGGATATTCTCTGGCAGAAAACGCTCACCAAAGATACTATTCCAATCAGTTCGATTGCCATTGCCGAAGGGAAATATGTAGCCGCACTCAAAGGTGATGAAATTATAATTTTGGATTATAATACCGGAGATTCAATCAAGACATTTTCAAAGCCGAAGGATATGTTAAGAACAGATATTTTTTTCGGTAAAAATGGGGAGAGATTGTTTTTATTAACTCAAAGTGGATTTCTTCGTAATTGGGATGTTTTTTCGGGAGAGAAACTGAATGATATAAATATGAATGCAACCAGATTAAAAGGTTCATTAAATTCATATTATAATGTTGATTTTCAAATAGATTATTCATTAGACGGTAAATATATTGCTGTTTTAACAAGCTACAGTTTTTACCTGGGACCTGACAAGGGATCAGATAATGAAGTATATATTTTTAAGACTGAAGATAGTACTTATGTTACTCCATTTTCTTTTAAAATAGCGGACAAACCCGAATTAATAAAAACAACTAACAATAAATACAGTAATATTTTATCACAGTCTTCAAATTTACATTTTTCATCCTCAGGTTTTTATCTTCTTACTAATCTCTCACATGAGTATATCATTCATTACGCCGGAGGTGCCGGTGGACCAACTATCTATACTTCCTCTGCTGAATCAAATTTTGGTAGTTTTAGTTCGAAATTAAAATCTTACCATTATCCTAAGCTTTTACCTTACTTCATAATTTCCTCTGATGATGATTTCCTACTAAACGGAAATAGTTTAATGAATATTCCTCCTACAAGTGATTTCCGTACTTTAAATAAAACGGGTTTCGTTTTTCTTCCTGATGATAATCACATGTTGGCGTTCAAGTCTGCAGGAGGAGTTGCAGCAATTTCCAATATTGAAAAGGACACATGGGAAAAAGTCTATCAAGGAGATTCACTTACCGAAAATATAATTCAAACAAATGCTACTCGAACAGCATTTGCTACTGCTTCCAATAACAGAGTAACGCTTTGGAAAATACCGGATACTTTGCAAAAAGCCACTCTGACTGCCGATTTTACAATGTCGAAAGATTCTATTCCGATATTTGATTCAATTGCCTTTACCAATAAAACATTTCCAATGAAAAGAGGAACGTATTTTGGATGGAATTTTGGTGACGGCAGTAAAACTACAAGTGAAATTTATCCTATCCATAAATTCACACAGGCAGGTATATTTTCAGTAACTCTTAGTGTTTGGGATACGCTTGGTGGAACAAGTACTGTCACCAAAAATGTCGTTGTAAATTTCCCTTCTCCAAAGGCAGGGTTTACTACTCCAAAGGATACCGTTTATGTGGGCAATTTTGTAAATTTCACCAATACCACAGCTCCAATAAGAAGCGGTACTACTTTCACTTGGCAATTCAGCGACGGTATTACTTCTACTGAATTCAACCAACAACATCAGTTTTTTCAAACGGGTAGTTTTACAGTCAAATTAACTGTGCAAGATACGCTTGGTCGGAAAGATAGTATAGTAAAAACGGTTATAGTTATTAATCAAATTATCCCAAATGGTGCGGCGTGGATAAATCACTTTCATTATAAACAAATCAACTCTCTTGCTTTCTCATCGAATGGGCTAAGTATTATCTCTGGAAGTGATGACTCATATTCGCGAGTTTGGGATATTACCGATGGAAAACAATTGTATTCTAAAAAAATCGGACAACCTGTTTACTCTGTTGCTTTTACAAAGGATAGTAAATCAGGAATAGTGGGAAGCTATTCAATTGCCAATAATTCTCCCGTTTACGTTTATAAATCAATTGCTAATTATGCTAACTACATGTTTGATTGGCGTTTTACTTCCGACTCGCTTAATCTCAGAGTAAATTGGGATATAGGGCGTGGCGGTATAACTATAACCGGTGAATTCCAATATGCGGGATTTCAAAATTCTTTCTTAACTAATGATTTTTCCGAAAATCAAGATTGGTTTATTATAGGAGTTAATGCGACTGTATCAACTAATAAGAACACAATAGATCCTTCACTGATATATATTAGTTTCGGTAATGTATTACTTTATAATTTTTCTACTAATAAATCACGATATTATAATATTTACCATGCTCCAGATATTTCTATTAGTGCTCCGTACAATGCATCAACATCAAATTCTTTTGCTTTAATTTCACCAGATAATATGTTTTATATTTCTTTACGTCAAGAATATTTTTCAAAAACTGCAAATATTCTTGTCAAAGATATAAATAACGATAGCACTTACCGTAAAATCCCGACAACAGCCACCTCGATGCACTTCTCACCCGATAAATATCACCTCCTCACCAATACAGGACTTTGGAATATCTATGACAGTGTCCTTATTAAAACTGTTGATTTGCCTTCTGTTTTTGCATACCACCCTGACGGAATTCATGTCTTTGCGTTGAGGGCGGATTCTACTATCGGTATTTATAATCTTAATTCTAACTCGTATGAATACATCTATCCAAAACAACCAACTGTTTTTACTGCTCTTGCTGTTGCACCCGACGGGCAACATATTGCTACAGGCGATAAATATGGATATTTTACCGTATGGAATGTGCCCGATTCACTCAAGGTTTCCGTAAAAGTTGACTTTGATGCTGCTGTACTTAATCGCTCTAATATAAAGACAAAAGATACTATTACATTTGCTAATACAACGCTTCCAGCAAATAATACATACGACTACTTTTGGACGTTCGGCGATGGCACAACTTCCTCCGAACGCACTCCTAAGCATACATTCACAAAAGCAGGAACATTTACCGTAACACTTACTGCTTTTCAAAACGGAAAAGCAGTGGACGGCATGACAAAGAAAAGTTATATCACCATTACGGGTACAAATTCTGCCGAAGAACCCCAAGCAGGAGTTGAGCCGAGATTTAGGATTGTTTCCAATCCAAGTTACGGCGAACTTTCTATCAATTATACACTTACACAGCCGTCAAATATTCAGATAACCATCACTGATGTACTCGGTCGAGAAATCGGAAATTGGTCATTACAGGAGCAGGCAGGCGACCATTCTTTTGGGTGGAATAGCACAATCGGAGCAGGAATGTATTATTGCACTTTTAGAGTCGGTAGCATAGTTCATACTGAGCCGTTTGTTGTTTTGCAGTAAAAACGCAGAGAATTTATTATTTTTGTATCGAACAAAACGCCTGACTTGAGTATTGAAGTCGGCGTTTTGCTTTTTTGCCGGACTGATTTTACTTCCCAAATTATATGATGAAAATATTTGAAGCTGTTTTTTTGATTGGGGCAACTCAAGAACAGCAATTTCCCGAATCTCCATTACCCGAAGTAGCTTTTATCGGCAGATCAAACGTGGGCAAGTCGTCATTACTTAATAGTATAGTTTCACGTAAGAACCTTGCACATATAAGTTCTACTCCCGGAAAAACCCAACAAATTAATTTTTTTGGGATAGAACAACGTTGGATTTTTGTTGATTTACCCGGCTTCGGTTATGCAGTTATTTCACGGGATAAACGTAATGAATGGTCGCAATTTAATTACACATATTTAGAGAAACGTCCGCAACTTGCGCTCGTTTGCGTTTTGATAGACAGCCGCCACGACCCGATGGACAGCGACCTCGCTCTTATCGAATGGCTCGAAAATCAAGGCAGAAAGTTTGTTGTAATTCTCACAAAATGTGATAAAATCTCTCCTAAACTTCGCAATGAGCGCAAAGAACAGGTTGCATCTGCGGTTCAATATTGCGATTTTTGTGTGGATGTACTGCCTTATTCATCGGTGAAAGGCGACGGACGCGACCAATTATGGGGAATTATCAAACGAGAAGCAGTACTTTCGGAGTAGTCAACAGAATAATGTTCATCAATTTTAGTATATCATTATGAATAAGCAAATACTTGTAGGAATTATAATGGGCAGTGATTCTGATTTGCCCACAATGCGCGAGGCGGCGACAATCTGCGAAGAATTTTCAATTCCTTACGAAATACGTATCGTTTCGGCGCATCGCACGCCGTCGGACATGGCAGAATATGGCTTGAATGCACACAAACGCGGTATTAAAGTAATTATAGCCGGTGCAGGCGGTGCGGCGCATCTTCCGGGAATGATTGCCGCATTTAGTCCGTTGCCCGTCATTGGTGTTCCGATTCAATCCAAAGCTCTCAACGGAAAAGATTCCTTGCTTTCAATTGTGCAAATGCCGCCGGGTGTTCCTGTGGCTACCGTTGCAATCGGCGGCGGGAAAAATGCCGGTATTCTTGCTGTGCAAATTCTCAGCGTTCAAGATCCAAAACTCATGCAGAGATTACTCGATTACAAAGAAATAATGGCAATTGATTCACGCCGAAAAAATGAAAATGTATAACGCTTAATTGAAACATCTAATTACAACAATCAAGAAAAATGACACATCAAGAATTATCCAAAGCAATCTTTGAAGTATCGCATCTCACCGGAACATTTACCTTGCGTTCCGGCAAAGTTAGTAATGAATACTTTGATAAATATTTGTTTGAAAGTCGCCCTGCGCTGCTTTCAGCAATTGCCGAGCATTTGAAATCACTCTTACCCGAAAATGTAGAAGTTCTTGCCGGATTGGAAATGGGAGGAATTCCAATTGCAACTGCTCTTTCACTTGCAACCGGACTTCCGGCGGCATTCGTCCGAAAACAAGCCAAAGGTTACGGAACGAACAAAGTTTCGGAAGGTGCAGACATAAACGGAAAACCGATAGTTATTGTTGAAGATGTGATTACAAGTGGTGGACAAGTCGTTATCAGCGCGAAGGATTTGCGTGATGCCGGGGCGAACATTCTCTGCTGTATATGCGTTATTGACCGCGAACAGGGAGGACGTGAAGCACTTGCAAATGCTGGAATAGAAATGCGTGCCTTATGCACAATGAGCCAATTGAAAGCGGCAGGGGAATAGAATACTTCTATCTTTTGGTAATAATAAACTCAGTTCTGCGATTTTGGGCACGTCCGTCTTCACTTTTATTATCAGCAACAGGACGGGTATCACCGAACCCTACGGAAGTAATTCTCTCTGCGGCATACCCACGTTTAATGAGCTCACTTTTTACGGCATCTGCTCGTTTTTGAGAGAGTTTTATATTATGATCTTTATCTTTGGTTTTGTTGGTTGAATCTGTATGTCCGCGCACTTCAATTTCCATTGCCGGAAAAATTTTCATGAGTGTAGAAATATTATCAATAGCGGCTTTTGATTCTGATTTTAGGTCAGATTTATCCGAGTCAAAATAAACGTTGAGTACAGCAATCGAGCCGATGTCGGGAGTATTGTCGAAACTAATTTCAGTTTTGGCACTGTCTTTCGAGGTGCATACTTTTAATTTAACATTATGAACACCATAATCAACCGGATTAAATTCAAGTACATAATAATTTCTCAACCTGCGATAGACATCCTCGAAAGCATCATCAAAATCATCTGTATTATAAATTCTATTATACGAACCGCCCGTTGCTTTGGCAAGATCAGACAGAAAATTTCCATTAACTCCATAGCCAAAATCTAATGCACAAATCATTACATTTTTTTGTTTTGCGAGTGCAATCACAGAATCTTTGGTAATTTTTGATTTATTATCCTGACCATCGGTAAATACTACAACTGCTTTACGACGATACCCTTGCGCCGGTGCTATTTGGTTTATTCCGCCCACAATTCCGTCAAGTATTGCGGTATAACCCCCATATCCTTGTAATCCGGTTTTTTGCAAGCGAGAGCGAAGTTCATTCGCATTACTCGTAAGTGGAACTTCTACACCAACTTTACCATCGTATTTTATAAGTGTAACAGCATCTTCCGATTTTTTTGTATTAATAATCTTTTCAGCAGCATTTTGAATTGCAAGAGCACGGTCTTCGCCCATCGAACCGCTATGATCCATGACAAGCGCAATGGCATGTGGTTCTTGGTCGTTAATCGTTGCTTCGCGGATATTGACTTTCAATTTTCGCTCTTTACCATCGAATTCGTCTGTGGCACCGCACCACCATTTGGTAGAAGTTGCCCCTGTAAGGTATGCACCGTTACTATCTATAATGTGAGCATACACTTTTACTTTATTAGGTTCACGAGCATCAACAGCTCCTACATAAATACCTGCACTACCACTTGCATTTGCAATTGGAACGGATTGTTTTACAAAAATTGGTTTATATCCAGAAGGAGCAGGTGCATCTTGAGCAGTTGGGGGTTCGCCTTCATGATCATTGAGTGAGGCACATCCGGCAAAGGCAATGATAATAGTAGCAACAAAAAAAGTAAGCGTAATGAAGCGTTTCATAGCAAAACCTAATATATAGAAAATGGGTAAGTCGCAATAATCGAAGTCGAAAATACACTACTAAATTGAATTAACAAAATGATGATAGTATCTACCGAAAAAAACAACGAAATTAACTCAAAAAAGATTCATGGATGGTCAATATTACTAACAATTCACCACACTTTTATCTCTTCCAATACCTCTCGTGAGGCGGTAACACTTGTTCCAAAAATAGCAGTATGATCAGCTTGAAGTTTAGGTGCAAAGTAAATTCTATAATCATCATACTGCTCTATTGTCTCAGCCAAATATTGCACTGAAAAATGAATATGCGAAGTGCTTTCAGGTATCAGTACTCTTAGCAATCTTGCCGATTTAAATTTGCCGGTAGCAACCACATCTGCAATATGCTTTTTAGTCATCCATGCTTCCCATTCGTCTGCTCGATTTTTTGGTACTACCACTGAAACAACATAAAGTATCATAATTCTAAACTAGAGAGTGTGAACAATTTATTTTGCAACCGAAACATTCACCGAAGTATTTTTCGACACAATAACAGCCGGCTCCGGCTCTTGAGAAATTATCGTTTCGCCAATATACGTGGCATCACTTACATACGTAACTTTCCCTAAGGTAAGTCCTGCTTCCAAGAGCTTTTCACGCGCTTCGTCGAGTGTTCCGTACACGAGTGTAGGAACGGTAATTTGAGACTCGGAACCGCGACTAATTATCACACTTATGATTTCATTGTATTGAGTTTCACTTCCCGCGGGAACACTTTGGGCAACAACCAAATCAGGTGCAACCGTTTCACTAAAATCATAGTTGACCGTACCGAGTTGGAGGCCGAGCCGCATAAGTGAAATTCGCACATCTCGCAGAGTTTTGCCACTGAGTTGGGGTGCGCGAATCGTTTCTTTGCCTTTGCTGACGGTCAGGTAAATGCGGCGTTCTTCTTTTACCTCGGCATCTGAATATGGAAGTTGGTTAATGACGATGCCATTGGGTGCTTTATCGGTAGAAACCTCCCGGATTCCTTGTACTGAAAGATGATGTTGCTGGAGAATTGACCGCGCTTCGGCAACAGAAATTCCCACGACATTCGGAACTTTTACTGTAGAATTAGAATGGACTATCATCGGGACAATCACTTTATCTGCAAGAACTAACAGCAATACAACTGAAATAAAAAATAAGGATAGTACAATCGTATAACGCTTCCACGGTCGCAGAGATGAATACGAAGATTTTTCTGTGTTAGTACTTTCCATTAAATAAACGATTATTAGGTTAGAACTTCTACTTTTAAGAAATTAATATGATTGCTCAATGCTAATACTCCAACAAAAATACGAAGAAAAGCTAACACTTTGCTTCCGATATAGTTGAAGTAGAAAGAAAATTATGAGGGTATCAGTGTCAAAATTGCTGATATACCGTTATAGTATCAATTTAGGAGTTATAGAAATTGAAAATATCAACCTATTTTATACAAAGTTTGTACTGGGATTGGAGTTTTTAGCCGACTGCAATGATTTAGGAGAATATACTGCTATCACGATTGTTATGAAATACCTATCAAAAGAAAACGCATTAAAACAACAGAAAACAATCGTTTTCTTAAAAATGTTTTATAACAAGCAATTTGATGCGTAAACCGTATAAAAAAAAACGTACATTTGCAATACTGAAAAATATACATACGATATAAAGCAAACAATTTAAGTAGATTTATGATAATTTACTAGTGTTCATACAAATGAATATTTATGCTTATAATCATGGACTGCTACCATAGGTTTATGGCAATTATTAGGTAACTCAATAACAGACAAATGGTAATCTTTAAAGTAATATGTTTTGTAATACTTCTGATTTTCACATTGATTTTTCTGAAGAGTTCAGTGTTAACAATATAACTATCGGAATAGTGATAAAGATTACATAACTTTTTAAGCCACAAAAAGACAACAATAATTTCTTTATTTTTTTTTCAGCATATAGAATATTTATGACCAAACAAAATCTAATAACAACGTTGAAAATAATTGCAATTCCTACAGGTTATGCTATACTATTGAGACTTTTCTTTGGCGCAACTACTTGGGAAAAAATTTTCACGATGATGTCGGTAACATTCCTTTTTTTGTTGCCTTCGATTGTTGGCGCGCTGACAGTTTATTTCTCAAAAGAAGAAAATGTCAAGAAAATTCCATACAGAGTTTTTACGCCGTGGATTCCAATTTTTGCATTTGTACTGATAACTCTCGTATTAGCAGTCGAAGGTTGGCCTTGTTTATTAATGATACTTCCCATATTCTTAATAGCCGCGTCTATCGGCGGACTTATCGGCGGATATTTCAAACTCAAAAAAAGTGATAATAAACTTTACATTTCGATTCTGACGCTGTTACCACTATTTGTTTCACCGATTGAACAGTATATTGGAGCCAACTCAACACCTTACAAGGCATACACATACATCGATATAAAAGCTCCTGCCGATAAAATCTGGAGTAATGTGACACGAGTACGAGAAATCAGCGAAGAACAAGATAAAGGTTGGCTTACAAACCTATTGAACTTTCCAAGACCTGTCAAAGCAGAACTTAATTTTGAAGGTGTTGGTGCATATCGAGAGGCAATTTTTACCAATGGACTTGTTTTTCACGAGACCGTTACTGAATATATAGACAAAAAGAAAATGTCATTTTCTATCAAAGCACATCCGCACGAAATACCACTTACTACTATGGACGAACACCTTGTGGTAGGTGGAAAATATTTTGATGTACTAAACGGAACGTATGAATTAGAAAAACTCAATGAAACAACCTACCGACTACACTTGTCCAGTAATTTTACATTAACAACAACGTTTAATTTTTATGCAAGCTGGTGGGCAAACAGCATCATGAAAGATATTCAAAACAACATATTACAAATTGAAAAACAACGAGCTGAAACTGAATGATTGGATAATGGTTATGGTCTTTTCAGCATCATTCGGTAGTAATAATGCACTAACCTACATTATTTCATCCCGTCGGTAACTGCTTCAAAAAGCTGTTGAGATTTAACGGTATCGAGATGTTCTGCCCCGTTCAATCGAAGTCGAATGGAATATGCTTGATATATTGGAGTTACTGCAGCACTAATGTCACCTTTTTCGACAAGAAATTCGGCAAAAGAATGAAGGCATTGCGCAGTTTCAGGATGTTCCATTCCCAATGACATTTGAAGAGTAGCAATTGCTCGACGAAAATAATGCTCTGCATCGTCGAATCTTTCAATTCTTGAATATAATTCTGCAAGAACTTGAAGAGTATTTGCCGTAGCGGGATGTTCAGAACCAAGTGTTCGTTCGCGGATGACAAGAGCGCGGCGAAGTGTTTCTTCTGCTTGAATATAATCTCCTTTTTCGTAGAGGAGCTCACCTAAATCATGAAGCGAAGCTGCAGTTTCAGGATGATTACTGCCAAGTGTGGTTTCCCACATTTCGAGGAGTTCGAGGTACATTTTTTCAGCTCGTTCGTACATGGTTTTTAATCGGTAAATCATCGCGAGATTTCCGAGTGCCGAGGCAGAATCAGGATGCCCCTCACCGATTGTAATTTTCTGAATTTCAACTGCACGTGAGCACTGTTCTTCTGCTGTATCAAGGTCACCTTGACGAAGATGAAGAGAACCCATATTATTCCAACTTTGAGCTACAAGCGGGTGATTACGTCCCAAAACCATTGAGCGAATATTCAAGGCACGAAGTAAAAACGGTGCTGCCTCGCTAAAGTTCCCTTTTGCAAAATGAACCATACCCATTTCATTAAGGTTTCCAGCCACTACAGGGTGGTAAGTTCCATACATATTTTCAGCAATCAACAGCGCAGTACGCAGTAGCGATTCGGCATCTGAATAATTCCCTTTTTCAACCAAAAGTGAGCCGAGCCGATTAAGTGAATCTAAGGTTTCTTGAACGATTGTTCCAAGATGTTTATCACGCAAAGTAAGAGAACGACGCAAGAAGGATTCAGCACTTTCATAATCTCCGCTTAACCTAAAGAATTCACCTAATTCACCGAGGACTGAGGCAAATTCAATAGGATTATTAAGTTCATGTTCATAGTTTGCAATTTGGTCACGATATTCGTCCAGCATCTGAAATTCATTGCCAACTGAAAGCCAATACCCGAGTAGTTCATGGCGTTTTTTATCTGTATGAAGAGCAAGAAACATCGGAATTTTGGCAAGAGTTTTCACGAGCATTTGCTTTTCATCGGCTTGAAGTAATTGCCATGGTAACTCTTCTGTTTTTCGTTGGGGATCATCGATTAAAGCGAAGTATTCGGCAAGGCGGAGGTGTGCTTTTTTACGTGAAATTTCGGTAGAAAGATACCGCTGTGCAATTGCTTCGCGCAGATAATGATGGAAAAAGCTTAAAAGCCCAGCTCGCCGTAAAAGATGATGATCAAGTGCAACAAGCAAAGCAGACAACTCCATTCTTCGTGAGTTAGTAATTTCTAAAAGTTCGGTTTCAGAAAGTCCACGCCGTGCAGCCCATAACGATTCAGCAACATCTCGCACTAATTCTACTCCAAAATCAAATTCAAGTCGCTCCAATACTTTTTGGAATAAATCAGGAATATCACTGGCGGCAAGATAGAGATTGATTTGTTGGTCTAATTGTTCAAAAAATCCAAAAACTCGTAATTCTTCAAGGAGAGTTCGTAAAAAAAGAGGATTAGAAGATTTTGTATCTGACGCAATGGTAAGGCGTTGGGGTAAAGAAAGGGATTTACCAAAACTAGCTAAAAATTGGGTAACCAATGATTCACGTTCTAATTTAGTAAGTGGTAACAGTTTATATTCTTGCCATTTTCGTGTACGAAGAATTTCGAGCTCCTGGCTCTCGACAGCAGATATAACAAGCCGGACATGTGGTGGTAGATATTCAGGCAACCAACGCAGTTGTTCAGGTGCACCATTGAGTTTGTCAAGTGCGTCTATAAGAATAATCAGCCGTTCACCGCGGGCGCGTGCCAGCCAAATCGGAAATTTTGCTTCGAGCTGCTCGGCAGTAGCAGGAATTTCATCGGGCAAAGAATAGCGTTGTTTTATTTCCGAACAAACTCGCCATATAAAATCAAGATGGTCGTTGCCGGTGGAAGTAATCCCGATATTATGAATAATGATAAAAGCTTTAGGATTTTCAGAGGAATATTCCGAAGCCCAATTAGCCATGAGTGCACTTTTACCACAGCCGGATTCACCGGTCAGAACAAGAGGCAATCCAGCAGAATTATCAACATAATCAGTTATGCTCTTGATTTGTCGAGGGTTGCTCACATAAACCCTCCGATGTGCTTGCATAAAAGCATTGTG
>JAFDZU010000100.1:14838-17428 GCA_018266765.1 Bacteroidota bacterium | reverse complement strand
GACGACAGCGAAATCAGGTAATGTTAAAGTATTCGGGTGCAACATTATACAGAATATTCGACATTTCCAAGAAGTATTTTTATGGAAGAAAGATTATGATAGTTACGAGGATATTCATCAGGTATTTTTATGCACAGAGTAATCTTTGAAGTCCACTCTGTGTCGGTCTTGCAAGCACATCACCACTACGAGAAAAATAGTATTGAAGCTATTTGACAAGAGTGTGGTAATTTGCCTCTTAAAAAACCTATGAAAATAATTGTAGAACCCTATAATTCAGATTGGGAACAGGATTATGCTCGTGAATCTACGGATATTCTCGTCGCACTTCAGAGCTTTGCGCCACTTATTCAGCATATAGGCAGTACATCTGTTCGCGGTTTGTGCGCGAAACCGATAATTGATTGTATGCTTGGGCTTACCACGCTTGAAGAGTTGAATTCAATTATTCCGTTCATGCAGTCAATCGGCTATTCATACGTTTCTAAATACGAGGATGTAATGCCGTATCGTCGGTATTTTGTGCGGTATAGGTCGGAGGTGTTGCCATATATTCCCGAAGTTGATACGGAAACGCCCAATATGTGGCTCGCAGGTTATCAGCCGCTTGTTCATGTTCATTCGGTCGTGGTGGATTCGGAGTTTTGGGAACGTCATCTTGCGTTTCGTAATTATTTGCGGCTTCATCCTAATGAACGTGACCGATACGGAAATTTCAAGCAGAACCTTGCTCTCCAAGAATGGGCGAGCAGCTTGGATTATAGTTCTGCCAAACATGATTTCATTCAAGACATGGAGCACGTTGCGCTGAACTGGTATCGAACTCGCAAAGAATAAACACATTGAATAGAAAATAAAATTGCTCCTTTTTCGCCAAGTAAAGAGAGGCACAAATCTACTGTTCTATGTTTCGATTAATTTATCAGCAACATTATTGACTATGACTCCCGAAGCAATCAAATTAATTGAACGAGAAATGGCTACTGCACGAGCGGCACTGGCAGAATCAAACGACGGGAAAGCACGGGTTTGTGCGCGTCGTGCGGTAATCGTTGCTGTGCAGGGAAGCAATAATAATAGTGATAGCAATCAATGGAATTCGCGCCTTGCATTAGAACATCTTGCTGGCGGAAGTGAGTTTCCTGATGAAGTAATATTTGCCGCCAAGCGGTTGCAAGGTGGACTGCGTGCACAGCTCGAAGGTAAGATGTATTCGCAGAATCCTATTGAAGATGCTGAAATAATTATCCGCTATTTCGTAGATTTGCTGTAGAATAATTGCAGTAATTGGTATTTTGCAGTGGCTGTTTGAAGTATTCTCCGAAATGACATGCTCAATGTGATAAAGAATACTTTTTTCTAACTCTTTATTTATATATGAAATGAAAATTCTTAGCATTCTCTTTATGGCTGTTCTATTTACGATTAGTGCCTCTGCCGGTGAGCCGAAGAAACCGACTCTAAAGCTTTCCGCCGCGAAGGTTCGGATAAAACAAGGTGCAACTGTCAATGCAAAATTATCTGTTAAAGTTCCGAAAACTTGGCATATCTACGGAATTATTCCCAAAATAAACAATGATGGCATCGGCCCGCAAGCAACCGAGATAACACTTAAAGATTCAACCAAATACTTTACTCTTGGTGCAGTACAATCACCGAAACCAATAGTAGAATACGACGATGGCTTCGAAATGGATGTTGAATCATTACATGGTACTTTGAAATTTATTTTGCCGATAACTGCCGATAAATCAGCAATTTTGGGGAAATACAAATCCACAATCAGTATTTACTTTCAAATGTGCGACGGCAAAAACTGCATGACTCCCGAAGAAAATCTTGTTTCTATTCCAATTGAAATTATAAAGTAAATTTTGCATGACAACATCAATGTATTGATTATTCTAAGAGAATTACCATGAAAAAATACTCGGTTATCATAGTTACCTTCCTTGCAGTTTTTCTTATCGGTTCGAATGCTATTTCGGAAATAGTCGAACGCGCCAAATTTTCGCTATCGGAAAAAACTCCCAAAGAACTCAGACTCCGCGCCGGTGATACTGTAATGGTACCACTTTCAATAACTATTGATAAGGGCTGGCATGGATATGATTTACAGCAAGAAGAGCGTAATAAAAAATCACCGATGGGAATGGGGCCGCAAGCATTATTAATTAGTTCGAGAAAATCAGTTTATTTTAAAATCGGGAAAGTCATCGCACCTAAATCTGAAATTGGGTATGATTCCACATTTGAAGTAAAAATCGGTGAATATCACGGTAAAGTCACCTTCCAAATTCCCGTAATTGCAAAGAAGAATTTAAAAGTTGGTTCGTATAATGATTCAATCGAAGTAAATATACAAGTCTGTACGGATGAAGGTATTTGTACAAATTTAGACAAACTCTTTCCGATAAAAATTATTATCACCGCTGAAGCTATCGGCGGAGCAACCGAACCGGAAGAACAAAACACTTCTGCCACTACTGTGACAACTGCATCAAAAGATAAAACACATGAATGTTATGACCATTCGTGCGACTGCAACTGCGACCTTTGCATAGCCGCACGCAAACAAAATCAAACATCA
>JAFDZU010000100.1:0-14804 GCA_018266765.1 Bacteroidota bacterium | reverse complement strand
ACAAATACCGTTACAACAGAATCTCAAAAGCAGATTTTGAATGAAAAAAAGAAAGGTGTTTGGTCGTTTTTATGGTTTGCCATCTTTGCCGGTGCTGGTGCGCTCCTGACTCCGTGTGTATTCCCGATGGTGCCGATTACTGTTTCGTTCTTTACTAAACGTTCCGAAAAAGAGAAGTCCAAAGGATTGCGCGATTCGATAGTGTATGCACTTGGAATTATTGGAACATTCACGGCATTGGGAATTATTCTTGCTGTTGCTCTTGGTGCATCGGGTATTTCGGATTTTGCGGCAAATCCGTGGGTAAATATGCTGATAGCACTTGTATTTTTGGTATTTGCAATGAATTTATTCGGCGCATTTGAGATTCAAATTCCTACCAAAATTCTTAATAAATTGAATGTTGCTTCTTCGGGTAGCGGTGTTACAAGTGTTCTGCTGATGGGACTCACATTTTCGCTTACAAGTTTTACGTGTACAGTTCCATTTGTCGGCTCGGCACTAATTTCTGCGGCAGACGGCGAGTGGTTTTATCCGATTATTGGGATGTTGGGCTTTTCGACAACATTTGCCATTCCATTTTTCTTACTTGCATTATTTCCATCACGGTTATCTAAATTACCCAAAGCCGGCGGCTGGATGAACAACATGAAAGTTGTGATGGGATTTTTGGAAATTGCGGCGGCAATGAAATTTATCAGTAATTTTGAAATGGCGTGGAAATGGGGCATTCTCCCGCGTGAAATGTTCCTTGCAATTTGGATAGGATGTAGTGCATTGGTTACAATTTATATTCTTGGATTGTATCGCCTGAAATTAGATTCGCCCGTGTCGAATGTGAGTGCGTTTCGTGTTGTATGGGCGATATTATTTACGTCTATTACCATTTATTTAATGACCGGACTCTTTGGGGGAAAATCACTTGGAACTCTCGAAGCATTCTTGCCTTCACCGGATTATGAACTGATTATTGGTGGTGGAGAAGCACCAACAGTATCAGCAGCGGCAATTGGTGGCTCGAAACCTGAAACACAACAAACCGAACAATGGTTTTCAGATTATAATACCGCCCTTGCAGAAGCAAAACGAGTAAATAAACCTATCTTTATAGACTTTACAGGTGTGTTTTGTACGAATTGCAGATGGATGGAAACTAATATATTCCCTAAGCCCTCGGTAAACTCATTGATGAGTGATTTAGTTCGTGTTCGACTTTATACCGACCGTAGATCAGAAGCTGACAAGTGGAATAAGAACATGATGATGACACGGTTTAATTCAATAGAACTTCCATTGTATGCAATTGTTAGTCCTAATGACAACATATTAGGAACTCAAGCATTTACTAAAAATGAAGCTGAGTTTGTAGATTTTATCAAACAAGGAACACAAAAAAAATAACTCAACATTATTCTCTTTTACGAAGGAAACCCTATGACAGAAATTTTTAGTTCTCTCAGCACACATATCGAGATGATATATATAATTATTCTTTCGATTTTTGTGGGAATTGAAGTGATTTCCAAAGTACCTGCTGTGTTGCATACTCCGCTGATGTCAGGCGCGAATGCCATTCACGGTGTGGTTATTATCGGCGCAATTATCGTGATGGGACATGCAGAAAGCCATAATATACTTGCACTTGTACTTGGATTTTTAGCAGTGGTGCTCGGCACATTGAATGTCGTGGGTGGATTTGTGGTAACAGACAGAATGCTCGAAATGTTCAAGAAAAAGAAATAATTGCTATGAAGTAATTTGCAATAAAAAACCTCACTTTTCCTTGGAAAGGTGAGGTTTTAATTTTGATGTAGATAAACTACTAAGTCAATAACGACATAAATCTATCACGAATCCAAGCAATCGAGTGTAGTTTTGAGCATCAAGAAAATTGGTCCACGGCTTGAGTCGGAAATAGCCATACCATCTTCTTCATCCATCATATCTTCTTCTTCATCCGGTGAAAGGATAGCCGCAATATATCCAAACAGCATTTCTTGATGATGATCTGTATAAAAAGTAGATATTTTGGCGATAGCTTCTACTTCGGATTCAATCATCAATTCTGCCATCTCTGCCATAATTTTATAATTATTTTCCTCTTGCTCTTCTATTGTTTCCCAAGCAACACTTGGAAGCTCAGAACCGCCCTGCCCTAATGTAAGCCAAATCAATAATCCCATAAACAGAGTAAAACTACTGTCATTTTCGGTGAAATCTTCGGGATTAGAAGTAAGATATTCAAATAAATCCGGTTGTTGCTCGGATAATTGACCAACAAGTTCGTCTAATTCTTCAATTGTTAATTCAGACAGCCTCACCCAAGTTGCTTCTATAATTTCTTCAGATAGTACATTCATACATTTTAATTAAATAATTGATAAAAGTGATGGGCAAAATATAGCAAACGCTCATCATCAAAACTTTTTGCTTGCAATTGCATTCCGATAGGCAATCCTTCGGATGATGTTCCTGCCGGAATTGATATTGCAGGAATACCCGCTAAATTCGCCGAAACAGTAAAATAATCAGAAAGATACATTGCCACGGGGTCGGCAGTTTTTTCTCCTCGTTTGAATGCAGGAGTTGGTGTTGTCGGCAGAAATAGTATATCTGCTTTTGTAAAGACATCATTATATCCATTTAAAACTAACCGCCGTGCCTTCTGTGCTTTACGGTAATATGCGTCGTAATATCCTGATGACAGTACATAGGTGCCGAGCATAATACGCCGTTTTACTTCTGCGCCAAAACCTTGAGTTCGACTGCGAACTATCATTGCATCTTCATCATCATCACCGACTGTCGCCCTAAAGCCATAGCGCACACCGTCAAACCGTGCAAGATTAGAAGATGCCTCGGCTGTTGCAAGGATATAATAAGTCGGAATCCACGCCGTACTACCCGGAATCTCAGCAGGAATAATCGTAGCACCATTTTGGCGAAGAATTTCAAGCCGAGAATAATAGACTTTCAATACATCAGCATCGCAACCTGCAAGTTCACTATCGGGCAATACAGCTACAGTAAACGATCTTAACAACGGTTGCTCAATCATAGCAAGCGATTGTGTTGCAGGAAGCTCGGCTGTGGTTGAATCTCGTTCGTCAATTCCGCTGATAGCATCAAAAAAACGTGCAGTTGTTGAAACATCGGATGCTAAAATTCCTATTTGGTCTAATGAAGAAGCAAATGCAACCAAACCGTAACGGGAAATTCTGCCATATGTCGGCTTGAACCCTACAACTCCACAAAGTGCCGCAGGTTGGCGCACAGAGCCGCCTGTATCCGAACCAAGCGCCACATGAACAAGTCCGGCGGCAACAGCAACCGTCGAGCCACCTGATGAACCTCCCGGTACAAGATTATCCCCCAAAGGGTGCTCCACCGCACCGAATGCTGAATTTTCGTTTGACGAACCCATTGCAAATTCATCTAGATTTGTTTTACCGACAATGATTCCTCCGTGAGCATTCATTCTATCTACTACCGTTGCGTTATAGACAGGTACAAAATTTTCCAGCATTTTTGAAGCGCATGTCGTGCGAATTCCTTTGGTAGAAATATTATCTTTGAGTGCAATGACCATTCCTTCGAGCAAACGTGGCGACCCCGTTGCAAAATGTTTGTCTGAAGTTGCAGCTTGAGCAAGAGCTTCGCTTTCGCAAACAGTAAGGAATGCATTAAGATGCTTTTGTTTTTCAATTTCAGAGACGACTTGGCGAGTGCTGTCGGTGGTGGTTATAGTTCCATTTTGTGCGGCTATGCGGAATGTCGAGTAAGATATCATACGGAATTAAAATACTAAAGTAAAACTAATAAGAATGGAAAATATATGGCTTACAATTGTTTGGTATCACCGTTTTCAAAGGCAGTATCATCGAACACAAGTTTGGTAGTAGCTTTTTTTCTTGGAACCGTAGACTCAGCAAGTTTGGGAATAATAACAGGAACTTCTTCGGAAATTTGTACTTCATCAACTTCATCAGTAATAGGAAATTGTGCTTCTACATCCATCGATATTTGAGTTGGCGAGACTATATCTTGCTGTGTTTGTTCGACTTTTTTAGGCGTTATGCGAATAGTCTGCTCTTCGATATTAGTCATTTTCTCAACATCAGCCGAGAGGTCACGCATTTGTTGTTTGAGACCTTCTTGGGCATCACGGAATTGACGCAATCCTTTCCCGACCGAACGCATAACTTCGGGGATTTTCTTAGGTCCAAACAGTAATAGTACTGCTAAAAATATAAGGAGAAGCTCTCCTCCGCCTACATCAAACATACTACATTCAGAATTGATTCTAAAAAAATGGACTTCTAATTACTTAAACCGTTACTCAGTTATTTTCTTCGAGCATACGCTATAAAATCAGTTACAGCCGGTGTATGTCCCGCCTCTCGGAGTGCAGTTGCAATTTGTCCGCGATGATACGCCGAATGGACAGTTATATGTGTAAGAATATCACAAACCGTATTTGTAAATTCTTCACCTTTTGTGTTTTTATACCGAACATTTGCGTATAATTCCTTCGGAGAAAGATCTTTAAAAAATTCTTTCCAAAAATCAATAAATTCTACACATTGCTCACCACATTCATCTACTGAATACTGAGGAAATACATCCGTAGTCTTTGGAGGTGTTGTTTCTCCGATAAGCCGCATCAACCAAATTCGTTGTGTTGCAAATATATGACTCATAAGAGCAAGGGGAGGTTCCGCCACACTTCCTTCAACTTGCTCAAGAGATAATACTGTGAGTGCATTTGCCCATGCATCATAGTCAAATTGACGACGAAAATATGCTTTATCCATCTTTATTATGCCTCTTTCTTTTTTTCTTCTTTATCTTCTTCTACCGAAGCGGCTTTTTTAAATTCTTTAATTCCAGAACCAAGCCCTTTCATGAGTTCAGGGATTTTTTTTGCTCCAAAAAACAACAAAATTGCTAAGGCAATAATGAGTATTTCAGGTGTTCCAAGTCCAAACATAGTTTGCTCCTCAAAATTTAATATGATGTTGGTTCTACCATTTTGGCAGAATTTGATTTGTCGAATAATTCTAATGATTGAAATACTGCTTTGCCGTCCGAGCAACCAAGCAAATCATCTGAATACCGCTCGGGATGTGGCATCATGCCAAGTACATTCCCACGTTCGTTGATAATTCCGGCAATATTATTAATTGAGCCGTTAGGATTTGCTGCTTCTGTGAGCCGACCTTCTGCGTCTGAATAACGAAATACAACTTGATTATTCGTTTCGAGCTTTGCAATAGTCTCGTTGTCTGCGTAATAATTTCCATCACCATGCGCTACAGGAATCCGTACTATTTGGTTCGGCTTGAGAGCAGAAGTAAATGGAGTAGTATTATTGGCAACACTCAGAAACACATCTCTGCACACAAAGTTTAATGAACTATTACGAAGCAATACTCCCGGCAATAATCCTGCTTCGGTAAGAATCTGAAATCCATTGCAAATTCCGATAACTAAACCTCCTCGATTTGCAAAGGTTACAACTTCGCGCATAATTGGAGAAAATCTCGCAATTGCTCCACACCGCAAATAGTCACCATACGAAAATCCACCCGGAAGAATGATGCAATCTATTCCTTTGGGAATTGTAGTGTCTTTATGCCACAGATATTCAGCAGTACCGTTTTGAGAAGCTGTATAAAAAGCATCGTGGTCACAGTTTGAGCCGGGAAATCGTACTATTCCGTACTTCATACGTTCTCCACCTGAAGTTCATTGAGTGAAATTGAAAAATCTTCCATAATAGGATTTGCTATTAACTTTCTACAAGCATCTTCGACGAGCGAATGAGCTGTCGTTTTATTCTCTGCCTCGACAGTTAATTCGACATATTTACCGATACGCAGATGTGAAATCATCGGAAAATCCGTAGCATGAAGTGCATGTTCGACTGTTTTACCTTGAACATCCAAAATTCCCTTGCGAAGCGTTATTGTAATTGTTGCGTGATATGTATTCATCTATAATTTTATGGGGTTATTATATATTTAAAAAAATCTATTTATCAAGTTCATGCTCGACAGCAGTTACAATTTCGTCCGACATTGGTTCGATATTGCGTTTATAGCGGCTAACTATTTTACCATTTTTATTTATCAAAAATTTCTCGAAATTCCACGCTACTTCACCTGCAAGTTCGGCGTTTCCTTCTCCACTTGTAAGGAATTTATAGAGTGGATGTTTGTCTTCACCCTTGACAGAAATTTTCGCAAACATTTGAAAAGTAACATTATATTTTGACGAACAAAATTCTTTAATTTCTGCATCCGAGCCCGGCTCTTGTGCCCCAAAATTATTGGCAGGAAACCCGATTATTACCAAGCCATTATCTTTATATTTTTTATACAATTGTTCTAATCCGGTATATTGTTTAGTATATCCGCAAAATGAAGCTACATTAACGACTAAAACGACTTTACCTTTATATTGGTCTAATGATATTTCTTTCCCGTCAATTGTTTTCATCGTAAAATCATAAAAAGATTCTCCGTTATACGGCTCTGATGTCATAGGCGAACTGATAAATAATGAAATGATAACTGAAAATATACTGCTGAACATTCTTTTTATAGACATTAATTGTTTTCTTAGCGTTAATAAATAGTTACTCTTCCGAATAATTCCCCTTCATTTCGTCTTCCATATCATCACAATGATATTCTTTTTTTGGTAATTTCATAGCTTTAATTCTCATAAGTTCGCCTTGTGCGGCGGCTTCAATTGCTCTTTGCTCGAGAATAATTCGGAAACTTTCATCACGCTTACGCATTTGTTCATCGGTAGTGCGGTCGAAATACTTACGTCCGTCCACGTATGTTTGCTCTACTCGTGAAAAATTCGAGAGCGGATTGCCATTCCAGAGAACAATATCAGCATCCTTGCCTACTTCGAGCGAACCGACACGGTCATCTACGTATAATAGTTTAGCAGGATTTAGAGTTACAAATTTAAGTGCTTCTTCTTCGGAAACACCGCCATATTTTACTGATTTCCCTGCTTCTTGATTGAGACGGCGTGCCATCTCACCATCATCGGAATTAATTGCAACCACAACACCTTGTTCGTGCATTATAGCAGCATTTTGTGGAATAGCATCATACACTTCAAATTTATAATCCCACCAATCCGAAAAGCTGGAGCCGCCTGCTCCGTGCTGAGCCATTTCTTTTGCTACTTTATATCCCTCTAAGATATGCGTAAACGTATTAATTTTAAATCCAAATTCTTCGGCAAGTCGGATAAGCATAAGAATTTCACTCTGCACGTAGGAATGACAATGAATGAATCGTTTTCCGCGAATAATTTCCAACAATGTTTCGAGTTGAATATCGCGGCGTGGCGGGATTGTACTGCCCTTTATTCCTTCTTTCATCTGTTTCTCGTATTCGAGTGCCGCTTGAAAACCATCACGCATAATTTCTTCTACACCCATCCGAGTTTGAGGGTAGCGCGTAACGGCTCTATCACCCCAATTAGATTGTTTAACGTTTTCCCCGAGCGCAAATTTGATTGTACCCTTAAAATTCTCAAATTTTAATTCATCGGCATCCGCGCCCCAACGCAATTTGATGAGTTGAAGCTGACCCCCGATTGGATTTGCAGAGCCATGAAGAAGATGCGAACTTGTTACTCCACCTGCAAGCTGTCTGTAAATCGAAATATCATCCGGCTCTAATACATCGCCTATTCGTACTTCGGCAGTTACTGCGTGAGTGCCTTCGTTTACGCCTCCCTCAATTGCAATATGTGAGTGCTCGTCAATTATTCCGGGAGTAATGTCTTTGCCGGTTGCATCTATTGTTATATCTGCTGTATTACTCAAGTCCTTGCCGATAGCGGCAATTTTTCCGCCTGAAATAAATATATCAGATTCTTTCATAATACCAGATTTGGCACATGTCCAAATTGTTGCATTTTTCAAGAGAACCGATTGTTGCTCAGGGATTTTCTCAAATCCAAATGGTTCATCAGGAGATAATACTGCTAACGCCGGCGGTAATGATTTTTTCTTCGGAGGTTCATTTTTCTGAATATAAGCACTATCGCGCCGAGCTGACCATAATATTTCTTTACCATTTGGAAGCCAGCCCTTACCACGGGCCTGAAGTGAGTCCATATATCCTGAAAAACGTGCTACTCCTTCATATCCGAGTGAGTCAGTATCGAAACTAAATGAGCAATTTTTTCCTACATTAGAAAATTTTACTTGTAATCTCATTGAATCTTTCATGCCTTCAACTCGTGGACTTTCTGCTTTACCACTTATTTTGAATACAAGTGGTGCAATTGCGTCAGAGGCAAATTTCCATGTTCCGCGAACATCAACTTCAGCCGGACGAGTGGATACAAATTCATCACCTGCCACAAAAACCGAACGAATAGCACCTGTCTCAAACATATCACCATCCGCAAGAACAAGATTAGCAAATTTCCCTTGTTCAATCGTTCCGAGCGTTTGACTTGCACCGCAAATTTCAGCAGGAACTGTTGTAATTGCCGCGAGAGCTTTTTCGGGCGAGAGTCCGTATTCTATTGACTTACGAATATTTTTCCAAAAATCCTTTTTATCTTTTAGTCCATTAGCAGTAAAGCAAAAACGAATATTAACGGAATCTACAGCAGCGGGGTTACGCGGCGCGGCATCCCAAAACTTGAGTTCCGAAAGCGATACATCGCTTGCACTTTCTGGAGTAGAAACATCCGGCACGTCGGGAAACGTCAGTGGAAGAATAATAGTAGGATTGAGTGAGGCAATCTTTTCTAATCTTCTATATTCCAAGCCGCTTCCGAGATACATAAAATTAACGTTAAATTCTTTTGCGATTTTAGCGGCACGTTCGAGCGTATGTTCGTTATTGGTCTCAAAAATAATTGGCGTTTTATTTTCGATAACACCTGCGAGTCCGGCAAGCGAAAGATTAATTTCCGGCATTTTTTGTTTGGGGTTAGATGCGTATGCTTTTTGTGCTTTGGCATACCAATCTGCATCCATAAATGCCTGACGAATTAAAGCGATACTACCCATCATTGCACTTGGATAAGCATTGCGCGAACTTCCTTTTCGGAAAGACATCCATTCGGCAACATCGGCTTGAAGTATAATATCATTTGCAACGCCCGCTTTCATCAGCACAAGAGTTGACATTCCTCGCATAATACCGTCTGAAGAGTTTGATTGTGCGGCAGTAAAACCTATTTTACGGAATTCCTCTGCAGTTTTATCGTCAAGATTTACCGACTCAGCGGCTCGCATTTCCGGCTTAATCGCTTCATTCCAATATCGTGCTCCACGTGAAGGCGGAAGTGGTTTATCAAATTCATCTTCATCATTTGCTGATGGGAAAGCAGGTCCACCTTTTTTTGCAACGCTCATTCCTGCATCGGTATATGGTTCGATAAATCCGGCGTAAAGCCACAGACCTTTACAATCACGAACTGTTGCACCTTTTGGAACGGCTAATCCCGCACCAACTGCTTCAATTCTGTCATTACGAATAATGACCGTACCATTGTCAATACGTTTGCCGGGAGCAGGAACAATGGTCAGATTCGTCAGAGCAATATAGCGCATATCTTTGCTCCGAAGACCATCAATCATAGATGTTTGAATGGGAGTTTGGGCAAAAGCTGAAGTAACAAGGAAGGGAAATAAGAGCAGAACAATTCTCTGAAAAAAGGCAGTATAAATCGAACTCATAATTTAATTTTTTACTATAAAAGATAGGATAATAACAGCAAATTTCGCCAATACTGAAAACGTGACCAAGTAATTTCCAAAAAACGCGCTAAAAACTGCTCACTTTTTTGTTAAATTTGCCATAGATACAACATTTTTATCTATTCGTTTGTTTTTTCAGCACAACTTTTTTTTAAATTATGTATTCTCGCCTGTCATCGTTTTCCGTTTTTGGAATTAATGCTTTCGAAGTAGAAATTGAAACTCATCTCGAAAACGCTTTGCCTGTTTTTCTGATGGTCGGATTGCCCGATTCTGCCGTTCGTGAATCTCGTGAAAGGGTTTCTGCCGCAATTAAAAACTCCGGATATGTCTATCCCAATAAAAAAATCACCGTTAATCTCGCTCCCGCTGATATTCGCAAAGAAGGAAGTGCGTTTGATTTGCCGATCGCTATCGGAATTCTCTCAGCAATGGGAATTATCGAATCGTCGCACCTCGAAAAAACGGTAATTCTGGGTGAACTCGCTCTCGACGGCTCACTTCGTCCGATTCATGGAGCATTGCCAATTGCACTTGCCGCACAGAAAAAAGGTTTTGAACGTATTATTTTACCAACGGCAAATGTTGGCGAAGCCGGACTTGTGGCAGGAATTTCTGCAATTCCCGTAGATTCACTGGCTCAAACGGTTGAATTACTCACAGGTGCGATTGCTATTGCGCCGCATATTGTTGATATTAAAGCATTATTTGCAGCTGAAAGCCATCACATAACCGACCTTTCGGACGTAAAAGGACAGGAAAACGTCAAACGTGCGATGGAAGTTGCCGCCGCCGGAGGACATAATATTATTATGATTGGCCCGCCCGGCAGTGGTAAAACTATGCTCGCCAAACGGTTGCCGTCTATACTTCCGCCTCTCACTCTCGGTGAGGCACTCGAAACAACCAAGATTCATTCTGTTGCGGGTTTGCTTCCGTCGGGAATTGCACTTGTTACTGCTCGTCCGTTTCGTGCGCCGCACCATACGATTTCTGATGCCGCACTTGTTGGCGGTGGAATCGGCGTAGTCCGTGCCGGTGAGATTTCGCTTTCGCATCATGGTGTTTTGTTTTTGGATGAATTGCCCGAATTTGCCCGAAACGTACTCGAAGTGCTTCGCCAACCGCTCGAAGATAAACGAATTACAATTTCTCGGACGAAAATGACCGTAGAATTTCCCGCGAATTTCATGCTTATATGTTCGATGAATCCATGTCCGTGCGGGCATTTTGGCAATCCGAATCAGCAATGCACCTGCACTCCGCCTTCTATTCAAAAATATATGGCTAAAATATCGGGACCGCTGTTGGATAGAATTGATATTCATTGCGAAGTTCCGACGGTGAAATATCAGGAATTGTCATCAACTCGTGTGGGTGAAAGTTCCGAAATTGTACGCAATCGTGTAGTGAAAGCGCGAGAGATTCAAGCAGAACGATTTTCGGGAAGAACCGGCGCGGCGGCGGTTTATAAAAATGCCGATATGTCCTCGAAAGACATCCGCACTTTTTGCAAACTTGATGAAGCAGGTGAGGCACTTGTCAAAATTGCAATGACCAAACTCGGACTTTCTGCTCGTGCATTCGACCGAATCTTGAAAGTTGCACGAACGATTGCAGACCTCGAACAAAGCCCGAATATTGCGCCACAACACGTAAGTGAAGCAATTCAATACCGTTCGCTCGACAGGCAATATTGGAATGCGTAACAGGTCATTTCGGCTCCGCTCAATGACTTGTATAATGCGTTCCATGACCTAATTCTGTGAAAGTAGTTTTTAAAACTGACTTTCAACCACCTAATAAATATAAAGTTATGAAATAGTGTGACAGCTAAACCTATGCTTCACCGTGCCACTACAAACAATCCCGACTTTGAATAGCCACCAGCCGAATACTGAAGAACATACACGCCACCCCCAAGTTTGCTTACATCAGCATTGAATGTGGAATATGAACCGTTGTTCCCTGCGTTCGCCTCACGCGAAAAATCGCCTACTTCCACGCCAAGCATATTAAAGACTTTTACAGAAAGTGGCTGATTCTTTACACTATACAAACCGAAGAGTTTTACTTCCATAGAATTTGCAGCAGGAATCGGTTGGGTTTGAATGTAGAAATAAGGGTTAAATGTTCCTTCGGATAGTTTTGGCTCTTCGACATCATTAAGAATTTCACGTGGAATAATGCACCGCACAAAACGATTTATTCCCGATAAATAAAATGTAGAGTCATTATTACCTTTTATTATATAATCATAATAGCCCAAAATAGGTTCACCTTCGTAAGACTGAAAATAAGGTATCGGATATATCTTCCAAGTTTCTCCTCCGTTAGTTGTCATCATAAGATTGTTGGTTACATCAATCATAAAACCTATGCGGCTATTCTGAAAGTAAATTTTATTTATTTCACTTCCTTGAGGACTTGGAGTCAACGTCCATGTTAGCCCCTTATCATCACTACGAGCTATCTGACCATTCAAACGTCCTACAGCAAATATAGTATTGTCATCTCTTGCACAAACACTGTTTACATACCCTGATGAACTATCGGCAAATACCTCGTTAAAGGATGCCCCACCGTCGGAGGTGCGGTAAATTTTAGTAAGAGAATATGTTCCCGAAGGATACTTTAAAGTATCATCAGTATTTTTACTTTGTGAAGAGGAAACAAATCCTAAATCATCGGTAAGGAATGGATGGGTTTTTGCCGTCCAGCCGGGATACTCCAATGCTTCCCATGTTGCTCCTCCGTCAGAAGTAACTTTTATTTTTTTAGTACCGGATACACCCAAATACCCCCGAAGAGGCGAAGGAAAGCTCATAGTGAATGCATGTAGTTCATCTGTACGCACCCATGTTTTTCCTGCATCAGTAGAACGGACTGTTAATTTTCCAAATGATTTACCTTCAGCGTCAAGACCAATCGCTATTACATTAGTTGGTGAAGAGAAGTGTACACCTGCCCAAAAAGCACGTATTGATATTATGTTGTCGGTTATGAGGGGGAAACGCCGCATAGAAGTAACTCCTCCATCAGAAGTCTGAGATATATTACCTGCACCCATTAGAATAACCGCATTGTCGTTGTCATTGAATTTTATATCATAAACAAATCTATCTCCATCAATAAATGTGGTGATTTTTGCATACGAATGCAGTACCCATGTGTCAGATTTATTAGTTGTGAATGCGATAATATTATCGTTCCCAACAAGTACACCATGCTCAGAATCAAGGAATGAAACCCCACACAGATAGAGCCGAGTCGGACGAGATAATTCTGTAACGAATGCAGAGAAATCCAAAGTATCGCGTTTCCAAACCGCTCCTGAATTATTCGTATGGAAGATACGGCTTCCAATGCCACAGACAGTAGCATTGATGGTGTCCTGTGCGGCAAGTCCGAAGAGCAAGTCTGTAGAGGAAGTGTCGCCTTGCAAATTCCATGTTGTTCCACCGTCGGTAGTTCGCATTATTCGTAATGAATAATACAACGACGTATCAGTAGTCGCATATCGGATACTACCACCGGATACGTATCCATAACGTTGATTAACAAATTTTACTCGCGTAATATCCAATAATGGCTCACTATAGATTTGCTTCCATGTTTGTCCGCCATCAAGTGTTCTTAGCATTACACCGTCTGATCCTACAACCGTTCCAAAGAGTTGGTTGGTAAATTGGACATCATTAAAATAAATGGAAGTATCAGCATAAACTTGATTCCACGTTTTTCCTGCGTCGGCAGAACGAAAGATACTACCTTTAGCTCCAACAGCTATCGCTACCGACTCGGAAACAGCAAATACTCCTCCTAACCATTGTGTGGGAAGGTAAGAAAATTCCCAAAATTTACCATAACTGTTCGTATGAAGTATAAGACCACTGTCACCAACAATAAAGCCGGATTGGGGATTTAGGAAATGCAGTTTTTTAAGATTAGCCCTACGATAACATTCTTGCCATTTCCATGATTTACCACCATTGTCAGTGCGAATAATTTTTCCGTGGTCGCCGACAATTACAAGCGTAGAATCGCTAATATATTGAACATCACGGTTGATAGCATTTAGGTTTTGGAAGATGATTGGAGCTTGTGCATTAGCCGAAAGTGTTATAAGAGTATAAGCAATCGTTAGAAGAAGAAGTAATCGTTTCATTTGTGTAGTTCCTTAGAATTAATGAGAAAAGAATCGAGAGAGAAAACTATTTCTCTCTCGATAATTGATAAATAAAAAAGACTACCCTGGTCCACAAGGACCTATCTCACAATTCGATGGACAAACTCCAGTTCCTACTGTTGTTGAATTAACAAGTGTTAAATGCTTGGTTCCATCTTCATCACAACAAAATTCATAATCATAGGCACAATAGAAACAGCATCCTGCATTGCAGGACGGGTATGGAAATAGTTTAGTCCTGCAACCGGTTACAATTATCCTTCGATTAGGTGCTCCACTACCTTCGTCACAAGGAGGGCATGGCCAATAATGGTTTCTGGGATTCTTTTTTAGTATTTCTTTTCCAAGAATTAGATTTGCATCTTCAGTTACATTAAATGGATTGCAAGTATCTACATACGCAGAAGCATATACATAGACCTCAACAAAAGGTGCTGTTAGACCACCAACACGATAGCAATAACAAACATTCCAATCACATGAATCAGAAGGATTACTCGTTTTTGGAACTTTGATGGTAACACAACTATCTTTTACCCAAGCTCCCATATATGGGCTTGCTCCCGGCAAACTATCAGGTGGGCATTGTGCAAAAGTATTCACTGCTCCAAATGATAGGAGCACAACAAATAGGATAATAAATTTTTTCATAACATTCTTTCAAGAAAGTTTATTTTTGTAGTGCCTGAACAAGTCATGTCAATTAATTAGGGCTTGTTCGGTCTATGTGCCTCGCAGAATTCCAGTTCTGCGGGGTTCTTTTTTCTCTTATTTATTACTCATCCATTACACCGTGAGAAAAACCCCGTTGCATAGAGAGTGATATTTATATAGTTGTAACTCACCTTACGCAGAATTTCA